>CAMAQR010000021.1 GCA_945860375.1 Pseudorhodobacter antarcticus | reverse complement strand
CTTGCCTTCATCGGGCAGCGCCAGATCAGCCATGCCAGACCCGTTGCAGGTTTTGGGCATGCACCGCCTCGTAGGGGGCAAAAAACCGCAAGGTTCCGTCGGCCAGCCCCGGCGCAATGGCCTTTGCCATGGCCACAGGCGCGGCAGGATCGGCCGTTTGCAGATGGCGGATATAGTCGGCGGTGGCCGTCAACAGACCCGGCCCATACCCCCCCGTCGCAATCACATCGGCGTCGCCATGATTCGGCAGCACCCAATGCGCGCCCAGCGCAGACAGGCGGCCAAGATCAGCCAGATGCGCGTCGAACGCCCCCGGCTCGCCGACATAGGTCACGCAATCCTCGACCGTGTCACCTGCCAGCAGGATGCCACGTTCAGGCAGCCAGATCACGGTGGCGTCGTCAGAATGAACATTGCAGGTCAGCAGCTCCACCGCCTCGCCCCCCAGATCCAACACCATGCGCCCATCAAACAGCTGATCAGGCAAGACCAGCGGATCAATAGCGGGCAGCCCGTGAAAACTGCCATCCTCGATCCCCTGCCGGTTCTGCGCCAGATGCGCCGCCGTCCGCACATTGGCAATCACCGCACAGCCTGCAAAAGCCTCGGTCCCCGCCACATGATCCAGATGCCAATGCGACAGCACCACGCGGATCCCGCGCACGCCCCGCGCCTTCAAAGTCTCCTTGATAAAATGCCCATGCGGCACAGAAACATGGGTGTCATAAACAATCGCCTGATCCCCTGAAATCAGCGCATAGGATGCGATCCCCAAGGACAGCGCGCCATCATCCACCCAGTTCGGCGCTTCGGCAAAACGGTGGTCCGCCACCCGCCCGTCATAAAACGCCAGAATGCCCGGGTGCGGTTCCAGCACCCGCAGATGACGCAGCATCATGCCAGCCCCCCCGTTCACGCCAAACCCTTGCGCACCTCGTCCAATATCTTGCGCGCCTCCAGCCCCTGCAGTTTCTGAATGTCGTCCTGATATTTCAGCACCGCCCCCAGCGTATCGGCAATCACCTCGGGCGAAAGCTGAATCACGTCCAGCGCCAACAGGCACTTCGCCCAGTCAATCGTCTCCGCCACGCCGGGTTTCTTGAACAGGTCTTCTGTGCGCAATCGCTGCACAAAGGCCACCACCTCGGCCGACAATTGCGCCTGCGCTTCGGGCACGCGGGCGTTCAGAATCTGCAACTCGCGGTCAAAACCGGGGTAATCGACCCAATGATACAGGCAACGGCGCTTCAACGCATCATGCACCTCGCGCGTGCGGTTCGACGTCAGAATGACAATCGGCGGCTCGGGGGCCTTGATGGTGCCAAGTTCTGGAATGGTGACTTGGAAATCCGAAAGCGCCTCCAGCAGGAAGGCCTCGAACGGCTCATCGGTGCGGTCCAACTCGTCGATCAGCAGCACGGGCGCGCCGCCCGCCTGCGGTCGCATCGCGGCCAGCAAAGGCCGTTCGATCAGAAAATCGTCGGTAAACAGACTGTCGCGCCCCGAAGCCTCGCCCGACCTTATGGCAATCATCTGTGCTGCAAAGTTCCATTCGGCCACCGCTGACGCCGCATCCAAGCCCTCATAGCACTGCAACCGGATCAACCGCCGCCCCAGACCTGTGGCGATGGCCTTGGCGATTTCGGTCTTGCCGACCCCGGCCTCGCCCTCCAGAAACAAAGGTTTGCCCAGCTTCAACGCCAGAAACACCACCACCGCCAAGGCCCGCGCGGCAACATAGCCCTGCCCCGCCAGCATCGCCTCAACGGCCTCGATCGACTTTGGCACCTCGGTCACACGCGTTCTCCCTATCCCAAACCCAAGCTGACCCCACCCCCGCCAATGGTCAAGCGCCCCAAGCCCACCTGCGACCAAAGCACACCCCAAGTTTACCCCTTCCCTTCGGCGTTCATCTTGGCTCAAATATCCCCGCCGGAGGCAAGCGACGCTGCGGCCAACCCGAAGGTTCAGAATGCGCGCCACACTTCTGCTTGGTGTCAAAAATGAAGGCGCGTTCCTGCTGGAATGGCTGGCGCATCACCGCGCCTGCGGCTTCACCGATGTTCTGGTCTATTCCAACGACTGCGGCGACGGCACTGATGCGATGCTGGACCGGCTTCAGGCGATGGGCTGGCTGACCCATATCCGCAACGACGGCCCGCATGAGGAAGGCCCGCAATGGGCGATGCTGAAGGCCGCCGATACGCATCCGGCAGTCCGCCGGGCCGACTGGCTGCTGTTTTGCGATATTGATGAGTTTGTGAATATCCACACGGGCGACCGCACCCTGCCCGCCTTGCTGGAAGCCCTGCCCAAGGCAACCGCGATTCCGCTGACATGGCGGATGTTTGGCAATGCAGGCGTGATCGAAGATACCGATCAGCCCGTGACCGAAACCTTCACCCATGCCGCGCCTGCCGTGATCGGCTGGCCATGGCGGGCGCAATTGTTCAAGACGCTGTTTCGCAACGACGGCAGCTACCGCAAACTGGGCGTGCACCGCCCCCGCAGCCCCGACCCCGACCGCATGGCTGCGCAACGCTGGTTTGACGGGTCGGGCCGCGCCCTGCCCGCCAGCTTTCACACCGGGCGCATATTCTCGGACTACAGCCGCGACAATTACGGGCTGGTGCAATTGAACCATTACGCGCTGGGTTCGATGCAGGGCTATCTGGTCAAGGCAGACCGCGGCCGCGCCAACCGCGACTCGTCCAGCTTTGATATGGGCTATTGGGTGGAGCGGAATTTCTCCGAGGTTGAGGATCGTTCCATCCTGTTGCTGAACAGCCGGGCGTTGCGCGAAGAGCTGCACGCGGATGCGATACTTGGCGCGCTGCACAGCGCGGCGGTGGCGTGGCGACGCACGCGGTTCACGACCTTGATGCAGGAAGAGCCTTGGCGGGCGTTGTTCGGGCGTTTGTTGATGGCGCCCCCCTCGCGCAGCTTGGGGGCAAAGGCGGCGCAGCAGATTTTGCGCCATGCCCAGCGCGGCGTCATCGCGAAACCGTGATATTTCAATACACTACGCTGGATTTGTGAAACAATCGCGGCTCACTGTTGCAGTCTTGTGCGCAATATCGGACCTGTTGTCCTTGCTGAAATCCAGCTTTCGCGCGATAATGGTGGTGTTCGAAAGTGCCCTCCCGCCCTGCGGGACCAGTGGAATGTTGCCATGACCAATGCCGATCAGACCGCCCAAAGCCGCGCCTCATGGATCGCGAAGATGGAGGAGATGACCGCCGAGGAGGGTCATTTCCACACGATTGGCGCAGCGCATTACAGCTTTTTCGCGGATGAGGGCAAAGCCCTGCTGGTCAGCTTTGACACCGTGGATGCCATTCTGGCCCGCGACGATCAGATGCCGCAGGCTCATGCCCATGCGGCGACGCGGGGCTGGTCGCATGTTTGCGTGATTGCAGACGGTGCCACATGGTTCCGCGATCCGGCCGTTTACGCCTATTTCGACCGGTTGGTGGACGACACATTTCTGGAGGAATTCGACACGGTGCTATTTTACGGCGCGGGCATGGGCGGCTATGCGGCCTGTGCCTATGCGGTGACGGCCCCCGGTGCTCAGGTGCTGGCGATCAATCCCCGCGCCACGCTGGACCCTTTCCAGACGGCTTGGGACAAACGCGATCTGGCAGCGCGCCGGCTGAACTTCACCAACCGCTACGGCTATGCGCCTGACATGTTGGAGGGGGCGGCCAGCGTCACCGTGATCCACGATCCGACCCTGCCGGAAGAGGCGGCGCATGCGGCGCTGTTCCGAGCGCCCTATATCACCCGACTGTCGGCGCGGCATCTGGGAGAACAGGCGGAAACCGGCTTTGTCCACATGAACAGCCTGCCTGACCTGCTGGATAGGGCAATGGCGGGAACCCTGACGCCGGCAGTGTTTGCGCAAATCTGGCGCAAGCGCCGCGCCTATGCGCCTTACTTGCGGGTGCTGCTGAACAAGGCCGAAGCGGCTGGCCGCCCGGGACATGAGGCGATGATTTGCCGCTCTGTCACCCGCCGCCTGCGCGCCCCGCGCTTTGCCAAACGACTGGCGCGGTTGACGGCGGAAACTGTGGCGAAAGACCTGGCAGAGGCTTGAAGGGATGGGCTTCTGCGCCAAGGGCCCGCCAGCGTGGACTCCGAAGATCAGATCAGTATGCCGTCAGCAACCGCAAGTCCTCTGCGCGCTGTGCGGTCAGGCGGGCACGGCAGCCGTAGATCAGCAAAGGTTCAGCCGATCCGCCGTGCATGGCATAGCCTTCGGCAGCGCAGGCCGCATCGCGATAGGTGATCCAGGCGCGTTGGGCGTTGCGCAGATTCGCCTCGGCCCCGCGTTCCGATTGCGGAAGATCGGCGTCATACCCTTTCATCACAGCCATCGCCTCGGCGTAAGCCGCGTTCAGATCGGCGTCGGCATCCATCCAGTCCTGTTCAGCGCAGGCGTTCATTTCCTGCTGCATCATGGTGTTGGTGCAATCGACATCCGAGATATCTTGCGCCGCCGCCGCCCCGGCCGACAGCAACACTAAGGTCCAGGTCTTGATCATCATACCCCCGAAGCTTTGCGCGTAAGCCGCCGCGCGTTGGATTTGGTCTTGTGACGATAGGGCTTCATCGCGGCCATGGCCATATCTGGCAGACTGTCGCCCGCCATGCCCAATTTCATCGCAGCGCCCGCAGACTCCATGCCGGTGGTCAGTTTTTCCGACACCATCCGCTTGGTTTCCGCCTGTCCCATCGGCCAGAACCCGGCCATGCCAGCCACCCGCAACCCAACCACCAATTGCGATTCGGCCATGATCTGGCTGGCCTCCATTGCCGGGCGCAGGACATCAAACGGGGTCAAGAATCGCATGGGAACAGTCCTTTTCCGGGCGCGCCGGGTCAAATCCAACGGCCACCTTCGGCGCATCATGCGCAAGAATGCTGCAGTGCGGCAAGGCGCTTCACCGCTGCAGGCGAAGGCCCGCTTGGGTTGGCTCTGGAATGCGGGCGGGGATTGCGCTAATTCCGGTGCATGACACAAGAATTCACCCTGCGCCGCCCCGATGACTGGCACCTGCACCTGCGCGACGGCGCGATGCTGAAGGGCGTTTTGCCCGAAACCACCCGGCATTTCGCCCGCGCGATCATTATGCCGAACCTTTTGCCGCCGATTGTGACCGGCGCGCAGGCAGCGGCCTACCGCGACCGCATTCTGGCCGCCCGGCCCGAGGGCGCGCAGTTTGAGCCGCTGATGACGCTCTATCTGACCGAAGGCACCGATGCGGAAGATGTGGCCGCAGCGGCGGCGTCCGGGCTGGTGAAGGCGGTAAAGCTTTATCCGGCCGGGGCCACCACCAATTCACATTCTGGCGTGACTGATTTCGACAAGGTGCAGGGTGTGCTGGAGAAATTGGCCGAAATCGGCCTGCCTTTGTGCCTGCACGGCGAAGTGACCGATCCTGCGGTGGACATCTTTGACCGCGAGGCGGTGTTCATCGACACCGTGCTGGACCCGCTGCGCCGCCGCAATCCGGGCCTGCGGGTGGTGATGGAGCATATCACCACCGAAGACGGTGTGGCCTATGCCCGTGCCGGGGGGCCGGACCTTGCGGCGACAATCACCACGCATCACCTGATCCTGAACCGCAACCATATCCTCGCCGGGGGCATCAGGCCGCATTACTATTGCCTGCCGGTGGCGAAACGCGAAAAGCACCGGCTGGCATTGCGCGGGGCGGCCACCAGTGGCGAGGCGCGGTTCCTGCTGGGCACCGATTCAGCCCCCCATGTGGACGCGTTGAAAGAACACGCCTGCGGCTGCGCGGGCTGTTTCACCGCCACCAACACCATGCCGCTGCTGGCGCATGTGTTTGAGGAAATGGGCGCGCTGGACCGGCTGGAGGCGTTTGCATCGCTGAACGGCCCGGCGTTCTACCGTCTGCCCGTGAATAAGGGCCGCTTGCGTCTGGTCAAGCACGAGTTGGCGCAGGTGTTCCCCGAAAAGATTTACACCGAGGCCGGCCCGGTGACGGTGTTCAATCCCGGTTTCCCGGTGCATTGGCACGTGGAAGCCTGAGGTGGTGCGGTCTTGGCCCCCATCGAGGGGGCCGCAACCGCGGCTGACGCGTCCTCATGTCCTGCCGGGGGTGTTGGTGGAGTCGCGGGACCCTCCGGGGGGGATATTTGGGCCAATGTGAATGGCCACCCCACCGCGGCTTGACGAGCGCCTGTGTTCTGGTCCATCCCCCGCGACACATCGCGCCTGAACTTGCGGGCGACTCAGGCCAGCTTAGGAGTTGCCATGATCCCGACTGCTTTTCCACCTGCCTCTGAAATCGCCCGCCTCACCGCCCGCGCCTTGCTGGAAATCAAGGCGGTGCATTTCAACGCCACAACGCCGTTTATCTTGGCCAGCGGCTTGCCCTCACCCACCTATATCGATTGCCGCAAGCTGATCTCTTATCCCCGCATCCGTTCGGTCTTGATGGATTTTCTGACCGTGACGGTGATGCGAAATGCCGGGTTCGAGGCGTTTGACAACATTGCCGGTGGCGAAACGGCGGGCATTCCTTTTGCGGCGCTGGTGGCCGAACGCATGGCCCTGCCGATGACCTATGTGCGCAAGAAACCCAAAGGCTACGGCCGCAACGCGCGGATTGAGGGCGTAATGACCGAGGGCCAGCGGGTGTTGCTGGTCGAGGATCTGACCACCGATGGCGGCAGCAAGCTGTCCTTCGTGGATGCCATCCGTGAAACCGGGGCCGCCTGCGCGCATACGGCAGTGATTTTTTACTACGGGATTTTTCCCGAAACCACGCAGCGCCTCGCCGATCACGGCATCGCCTTGCATCATCTGTGCACCTGGTGGGATGTGCTGGCCGAGGCCCGCGCTCAAGACTCTTTCGATGACGCAACGCTGGCCGAGGTCGAGGTGTTCCTGAACGATCCGCGTGGCTGGCAAGCGGCGCGGGCGGCAAAGTAATCCACAGCCGGTGGCAAAAGTCGCACGGACGCTGCTGTGGATGCTTTGTGGACAACTCAAGGTCCGAATCGTGTTTGTGGTAGACTGGCTGCACTGTGCCGCCAGATGTGGTAGGCTGACTTGCGGCAGTGGCCCGGCTCGCCGAGTCGTAGCCCTCTTGTCCACAGTGTTATTCCGTCTTGCCGCGCGCGTCTTGAAGGCGCAAGCAGGGCGGCACCTGATGTCTGGGAACCTGTCATGAACGAGATCGCCACTCTGCGCCCGATGCCCCCTGCCATGATGGACATCGAGGTGTTGCCACACAACATCGAGGCGGAACAACAGCTTCTGGGCGCGATTCTGACCAACAACGACGTCTATGACCGCATTGCGGCGCTGGTGAAGCCCGAGCATTTCTTTGACCCGGTGCATCAGCGGATCTTTGAACGCGCCGCCGCCCGCATTCAGAAAAACGCGCTGGCCTCGCCGGTGACGATGAAACCATTCTTTGAGGATGATGCGGGCCTGCGCGAACTGGGTGGCCCGTCCTATCTCGTGCGTCTGGCCGGGGCTGCGATCTCGGCCTTCGCCGCGCGCGACTATGCGCAGATGATCTATGATCTGGCGGTGCGACGCGAGTTGATCGCCCTGGGGCGCGATATTTCGGCGCGCGCGGCCAAGGTGGAAATCCACTCCGAGCCGAAGGACCAGATCACCGAGGCCGAGCAACGTCTGTACAAGTTGGGCGAACAGGGCGTGGCAGAACGCGGCTTTCAGTCATTTCTGAAGGCAGTCACCGATGCCGTGAACGTCGCCAACGCCGCCTATCAGCGCGATGGGGGTTTGGCAGGCATATCGACTGGGCTGATTGATCTGGACAAGAAACTGGGGGGGCTGCATCCGTCCGACTTGTTGATCCTTGCAGGCCGTCCGTCCATGGGCAAAACCTCGCTGGCCACCAACATCGCCTTCAACATCGCCAAGGCCTACAAGCGCGGCCGCACCCATGACGGCAGCGATGGCGCGGTGGAGGGCGGCGTGGTCGGGTTCTTTTCCTTGGAGATGAGCGCCGAACAACTCGCAGCGCGGATTCTGTCAGAGGCGTCCGAAGTGCCGTCCGAGCAGATCCGGCGTGGCGATATGACCGAGACCGAATTTCGCCGTTTTGTCGAGGCCGCGAAATCGCTGGAATCCTGTCCCCTCTACATTGACGACACCCCCGCCCTGCCGATCAGCCAATGTGCAGCCCGCGCCCGCCGCCTGAAACGCACGCACGGGCTGGATGTGCTGATCATCGACTATTTGCAACTGCTGAAGGGCACGTCGAAAAACGACAACCGGGTGCAGGAAGTCTCCGAAATCACCCAAGGCCTGAAGGCCATCGCCAAGGAACTCAACATCCCGGTGATCGCGCTGTCGCAGCTGTCGCGACAGGTGGAATCCCGCGAAGACAAGCGCCCGCAGCTGTCAGACCTGCGCGAATCCGGGTCCATTGAGCAGGACGCAGATGTGGTGATGTTCGTCTACCGCGACGAATATTATAAAGAACGCGAAAAGCCCGGCGATCACGAATTGGAAAAGATGGCGCAGTGGCAAACGGTGATGGAGCAGGTGCATGGCAAGGCCGAAGTGATCATCGGCAAGCAGCGCCACGGGCCGATCGGCTCGGTGGAACTGTCGTTTGAAGGCCGCTTTACCCGCTTTGGCAACCTCGCCAAGCAGTGGCAAGGCTCAGGCCCACGCGACGACGTGGGGTTCTGATCGCGGCACCAGACGTGCAGCGCCAATGCAGGACATCCGCGGCGCTTGGATATTTAAGCCAGTCTGAAAGGTTTTCACATTGGCTCAAATATCCCCCGCGGAGCGTTCGCCATGGCCAACCATCCGACGCAGATCGCTGTGACGCGTCAGCCGCTGCCCGCGCCCCCTCGATGGGGGCAAGGGCAGCCGCGCCCTTAGCTAGACCCGTTCAGCCAGACCCGTTCAGATCACCCGGATCGGGTCGCGCAACAGCCGCAGCCCGTTCAGCACCACCAGCAGCGTGCCGCCCTCATGCCCCACCACTGCCAGCGGCAGCGGAAGATCAAAGAACAGCCCGGCAATTACCAGCACCACCATGGCGCCGATGGCAAAGTAAAGGTTCTGCTTGATCACCCGCGCGGTGCGCCGTGCCAAGCGATGCGCCAGCGCCAGTCGTCCCATATCGTCCGACAACAGCGCCACCTCGGCGGCCTGCAACGCCACTTCACTGCCCGCCGCACCCATCGCGATGCCGACATCCGCCCGCGCCAGAGCCGCCGCATCGTTGACGCCATCGCCGACAAAGGCCACACGACCCTTGGCTGCCAAAGCACTGACCAGCGCCACCTTGTCGGCGGGCAGCAGACCGGCATGCACTTCTGCCTCGGCAATTCCCATACCCGCCGCAATGCGCAAAGCCACCGGGCGCCGGTCCCCTGTCATCATCACAATCTCTTCGACCCCCGCCGCGCGCAAGGCCGCCAACCCGGCTTTGGCGGTGCTGCGTGGCGTATCCGCCACCGCCACCGCGCCCAGCACCTGGCTGCCGCGGCCAAGATAAATCAGCGTCTCGGACGCCTCATGCAACGCCGCCAAGGCCACCGCATCCGACACCGCCCCCATGCGCGCCAACATCCGCTCGTTGCCTGCCCACAACTCGCCCACCGCGTCGCGCCCGGTGATGCCCTCGCTGGGCCATGCCTGCACCTGCGTCACCTGCGGCACAATCACGCCGCGCGCCTCTGCCATCCGCCGCACTGCATCCGCGATGTGATGCTCAGACTGCGCCTCGATCCCCGCCAAAGCCGCCAGCACCGCCTCCTCGGTCCCCTGCAGTGCCACCAATTGCGTCACTTCCGCCCGCCCGGTGGTCAAGGTTCCGGTCTTGTCAAACGCAAAGGCCCGCACCTCGGCCAAAGATTCGAGCGCCGCTCCGCCCTTGAACAGCACGCCCCCCCGCGCCGCCGACGACAGCGCCGACAAGATCGCGGCAGGCACCGAGATCACCACGGCGCAAGGACTGGCCGCCACCAGCACCGTGGCGGCACGGTACATCGCCTCCTGCAACGACCAGCCCATCAACATCAGCACGCCGAACACCGCGACCGATCCAACCAGAACCGCCACGGTGTAACGCGCGCCAAACCATTCCGAGAACCGCTCGGACGGAGCTTTGCTGGCCTGCGCCTGCGTCACAAGCGCGATCATCCGCGCCACCGTGCTTTCGCCCAAAGCCCGCGTCACTTGCATGACCATCACGCCATGCAGATTCACTGTGGCCTCGTGCAGCGCATCGCCTGCCCGCTTTTCCACCGGGATCGCCTCGCCAGTGATGGTGCTTTCATCGACATCACCGCTGCCCTCAACCACGCGGCCATCGACCGGCACCCGTGCGCCGGGGCGCAGCACCAGCCGCTCACCCTTGGACAGATCGCCCACCGCCACCTCTTCGGTGCTGCCATCCGCGCACAGCCGCAGCGCCGTGTCGGGCCGCAGCGCCATCAGCGCCTCAACCGCCCGACGCGCCCGACCCATGGCGCGATGCTCCAGCAGCCCCGCCAATGAGAACAGCGCCAGCAACACCGCCCCCTCCAGCGCCGCGCCGACCGATGCCGCCGCCAAAGCCGCCAACACCATCAGCAGATCAATGTCGAGCTTGCCCGACCCGAACAAATCGCGCAGCGCCGCAACACCTGCGGGCACGCCCCCGGCCAGAAAGGCCAGCACCAGCCCCGCCTCGGACCAATAGTCCGGCAGCGGCATCACAAACCCATCGACCAGCGCCACCGCCAGCCCCAGAATCGTGGCGACCGTCAAAGACATATCCCGGGTATCGTCATCCATGGCAGTATCCTTATGGGTTGCGGTCAAACTGGCCTTCATTGCCCGCGGCCACAACCCCTTGGCAAAGGTCGCGGCCCCGGGCAGGATGCCGCAGCAACAGGGGGATGGCGGATGGATCTGGGTCTGGCGGGCAAAGTGGTGATCGTCACGGGTGGCGGCGCGGGCATCGGTGCGGCCATCAGCCGGGCCTTGGCCGAGGAAGGGGCGATCCCGGTGATCTTGGCGCGCCGTGCCCCGGATGCAGGGTTTTTGGCAGAATTGACCGCCCTGAACCCAAGCGCAGGCTGCGTGCAGGCGGACCTTGCGCGTGATGAAGACTGCCGCCGCGCGGTGACCGAAGTTCGCAACCGCTGGGGGCAGGTCTACGGTCTGGTCAACAACGCCGGCACCAACGACGGCGTGGGGTTGGATGCGGGACCAGAGGCGTTTCGCGCCTCGCTCGACCAGAACCTGCTGCATTACTACACGCTGACGCATCTGTTGCAGGCCGATCTGCGGGCCCTGCAAGGGGCCATCGTCAATATTTCCTCGAAAACTGCTGTGACGGGTCAGGGCAGCACCTCGGCCTATGTCGCGGCCAAGGCGGCGCAATTGGGGTTGACCCGCGAATGGGCGGCGGCCTTTGCGCCCGACGGGGTGCGGGTCAACGCGGTGATCCCGGCCGAAGTGCTGACCCCGATGTATGAAAACTGGCTGCAAAGCTTTGCCGATCCGGCGGCCCAAAAAGCCGCCATTACCGCCCGCATTCCCTTGGGCCAACGCATGACCACCGCCGCCGAAATCGCTGCCACCACCGTCTTTGCCCTGTCACCCCGCGCGGGCCACACCACCGGACTATGGCTGTTCGTCGATGGTGGCTACACCCATCTCGACCGCGCCATCGGCAGCTGACACGGCGGCCTTTCCCGGCCCGTCCGCCCCGCCCGCTGAATTGCTGTTTTTCAAATACTCCCGCCGGAGGCTGCCAACGCCCATCACCCGCACAACCATCGGCGATATTCCGCGACAGCTGCGGCTGAGAGGGGCCTCGATGGCCCCCGAAGCCGCACCCGGCGTCAGAATTCCCCCTTGACCGCGCGCCAAGGCCCGCTCAAAACCCAAGTCATGTCCACAGCAACTCTTTCCATCGACCTCGACGCCATCGCCGCCAATTGGCGTGCCTTGGACAAAGCCTCTGCTTCAGGGGTGCAGACCGCTGCGGTGGTCAAAGCCGATGCCTATGGGCTGGGTGTGTCGCGCGTCGCGCGGGCGCTGGCCAATGCCGGGGCGCGACGGTTTTTCGTCGCCGTCTCTGAAGAAGGCGCTGCCGTGCGGCAAATCCTTGGGCCGGGTCCGCAGATCTGCATCCTGTCGGGCCATATGGCGGGCGACACCGAGATGATCGGCGATCTGGACCTGACCCCGATGCTCAACTCGGTCGAGCAGGTCACGCGCCATCTGGAAGCGTTGCCCGGGCTTCAGTTTGGCGTGCAACTCGACACCGGCATGAACCGCCTTGGCATGGAAGAGGCGGAATGGGAGGCGGTGGCGCCCTTCGTGCTGGAGGCTGGCCCGGAAATCCTGATGTCGCATCTGGCCTGCGCAGATGAGCCTGACCATGCCCTGAACGATCTGCAACTGGCGAATTTTCATGCCATGACCGACGGCACCGGCGTGCCACGTTCTTTGGCCGCAACGGGTGGCATTCTTTTGGGGCCAAAGTTCCACTTCGATTTGACCCGCCCCGGCATCGGCCTTTATGGCGGCCGCCCTTACGAGGCCGCGCGTCGGGTGGTGGCGCTGTCGCTGCCGGTGGTCCAGACCCGCATCGTGGCCCCCGGCGAAACCGTGGGCTACGCTTGTGCTTGGGGGGCCGAAGTGCCGTCGCTGATCGCCACCGTCTCGGGTGGCTACGCCGATGGTTTGCCGCGCAGCCTGTCCAACAACGCGGTTTTGTGGGATGGCGACACGCCCTGCCCGCTGATCGGCCGCGTCTCGATGGACCTGATCACGGTCGACATCACGCATCTGCAATCCATCCCGCGCCGCCTTGATATTCTGGGGCCAAATCAGACCGTTGATGATCTGGCCGATATTGCCGACACCATCGGCTATGACATTCTGACCGCCCTTGGCCCCCGCTACACCCGCCGTTATCTTGAGGGCTTGGCGTGACGCCAGCGCTGGCAGCCCTTGGCCGTCCCCTGTTGGCGGCACTGGCCAGCCTTGGCCGCTTGGCGATCTATGCCGCACAAACCCTGTCGCACATGGTCCGCCCGCCGTTCTACCGGCGTGAGTTTCTGACAGCTTTGTTGCAAGTCGGCTGGCTTTCCCTTCCCGTGGTGGGTCTGACCGCCATCTTCACTGGTGGCGCTTTGGCGCTGCAAATCTACGCCGGGGGCCAGCGGTTTTCGGCAGAAGCCGTGGTGCCGCAGATCGTCGCCATTGGCATGGTGCGCGAGCTTGGGCCGGTGCTGGTGGGCCTGATGATCGCCGCCCGCGTCACCTCCAGCATCGCCGCCGAGATTGCCACGATGAAGGTGACAGAACAGATTGACGCGCTGGTCACACTTTCCACCAACCCGATGAAATACCTGACGGTTCCGCGCGTGCTGGCCGGATTTCTGACCGTGCCCTTGCTGGTGGGTGTGGGCGATGTCATCGGCATCATGGGCGGATTTTTGGTGGGCACCGAACAGTTGGGCTTCAACCGCGCCACCTATATCCAGAACACCGTCGATTTTCTGGAAACACCGGATGTGGTGTCATCCTTGGTCAAGGGCGCGGTGTTCGGCTTCATCGCCACCTTGGTCGGCTGTTATCATGGCATGCAATCAGGTCGCGGCGCGCAGGGCGTCGGGGGGGCCACCAAAACCGCGGTTGCAGCGGCCTCGATCCTGATTCTGGCCGCCAATTTCATCCTGACTTCGGTGATGTTCGGATCATGATAGAACTCGCCGCCGTTCACAAAACCTTTGGCCAAAACCGCGTGCTGCGCGGCGTCAATCTGACCATTCCGCGCGGGCAATCCATGGTGGTGATTGGCGGGTCGGGCACTGGGAAATCGGTGCTGCTGAAGTCGATCCTGGGCCTCGTGCGCCCCGATGTCGGGCGGATCACCCTTGACGGCGTCGATGTGCTGCACACCGACCGCGATGCGTTTCTGGCCCGCTTTGGCATGTTGTTCCAAGGTGGGGCGCTGTTTGACAGCCTGAAGGTCTGGGAGAATGTGGCCTTCCGTCTGATGCGCGGGGCCAAGGCGCTGCCGAAAACGCAGGCGCGCGAGATTGCCATCGAAAAGCTGCGCCGGGTGGGGTTGAAACCTGAAACCGGCGATCTTTTGCCCGCAGAACTGTCGGGCGGCATGCAAAAGCGTGTCGGACTGGCCCGCGCCATTGCGGCGGAACCAGAGATCATCTTTTTCGACGAACCCACCACCGGGCTGGACCCGATCATGGCCGGGGTGATCAACGAGCTGATCCGCGAGATCGTTACCGAAATGGGGGCCACGGCCATGACGATCACCCATGACATGAGTTCAGTGCGCGCCATCGCCGACCGGGTGGCCATGCTGCACGACGGGGTGATCCAATGGACCGGCCCCGTCACGGATATGGACGCAAGTCCCGACCCCTATCTGCAACAATTCATCCATGGCCGCGCCGAGGGGCCGATCGAAAGCGTGCGATGACGGCTGTGTACGATGTCTTGGCGCTGCTGCTGGACCGGGTGCAACGCCCACTGCCCGCGGGGTTGCTGGCCTTTTTGCCCTTGATGATCGCCATCGCCGGCGCGGCCAGCCTGATGGCGCGGTCCGATGACCGCATTCGCGCCATCGTGCAGATCATTACGGGGGGCGCGCTGAGCATCTGGATGCTGCTGCCGTGGCATCCCGCCGACCCCGCGATGATCGCCATGAACCGCATCGTGACCCTGTTCGCCTTTGGCTATGTGCTGCAAGACTGGCTGCGTGAGGTCTGGCGTGCGCACCTGAACCCAGTCTGGGCGCATGGGCTGGTGATCGCTTGGACAGCGGCCTGTGGGCTTGCGCTGATTCTGGCGCCCACTCCAGCCTGATCCCTGCCTTACCAAGACCGAGCCATTTTTCGCGCCACGGTTGCATCATTGTTTCCCACAGCGAAACAACGCCGGTTATCCCCTTGGTTTTGTGGCGCATTCCCTTGGGAGATATGGAAAATGTTTGCAAAAATTATGGCTTTTCGCAAGGTGATACCAAGACCGTGGGGGAAGTCTATGTCGGGTAAATGGGTTGAAACGCTGCGTGCCGCGCAGGGCATGCTGCAATCTGTGGCGCAGGTTGTGATTGTGCTGCTGGCCCTTGGGCTGACTGCGGCCTGCATTGCATCGGCGTTCGGCATGCTGCCTTGGCCGCAGATCGCGCTGTTCTTTGGCGGGCAAGCCGTGCCGCAGGCGGGGATGTGGGTGCAGATCGGGCTGACCCTGCTGTTGGTCATGATGACCTTCTATCTGCCCGCCAACACCCGCATGTCGCGGCTGGAACGCAGCCACCGCAGCTTTGCCATTGGCATGAATGACGTCTCGCACGCTTACCGCGCCGCCCATGCCGCCGACCGCGCCGGGGTGTTCGCGCTGTCGGGCGAATTTGACGCCATGCGCGCCCGGATGGAGCATCTGCGCAACCATCCCGACTTTCAGCATCTGGAACCGGAATTGCTGCAATTGGCGGCCCAGATGAGCCTTGAGACGCGCGATCTGGCCCGCGCCTATTCCGAGGAGAGGGTGTCTCGCGCCAAGGGTTTTTTGAAGCAGCGGCAAGAAGAAGTGCAGGCGCTGACCGACCGTCTGGCCATCGCGCGGCGCACCTGTGACGAGTTGCGGCGCTGGCTGACCGACATTGAGGCGGATGAGCGTTCGGCGCAAACCCAGATCAAGCGGCTGGAGGCGGATTTGAAAGAAATCCTGCCAACGCTGGGCTATGAAATGGATCACGACGATATTCGCGATGACAAGGTGGTGGCTTTGCCAAAACCGGGGAAGTAGGGGTTGCGCGCAGCTGATGGCGGCGCGAAGGTGCGCTGTCCGATTGAAAGCCGCCCATGCGCCCGCCCAAATCCCCTTTGCGTCGCCTGCGCCTGATTTCGGCGCATCGGCGCGCGGCTGCGTCTGACCGGGTACTGGCGACGCTTTTGGCTGGCATTGCGGGTGCGGCCAATGCGGGCGGCTTTATTCTGCTGGGCAGTTACACATCGCACATGACCGGGTATCTGTCGCAGATCGCGGACAACCTTGTACTGCACAACATCGCTTTGGTGGGGCAAAGCATGGCCGCAATTGTGCTTTTTGTCCTCGGGGCGGTCGCGTCAGCCCTTGCGATCAACTGGGCGCGGCAGTTTCAGCCAAAACGGCAATATGCACTGCCGATTGGCATTCAGGGCGGCTTGTTCGTGGCTTTGGCGTCCATTGGGGCCACGCCGATGGAACCCATGACGGCGCAGCAATCAGGGCTGCTGCTGCTGTGCTTCATCATGGGGTTCCAGAACGCCACCATCACAAAAATCTCACGGGCGCGCATCCGCACCACCCATGCCACGGGGATGCTCACCGATGTCGGGATCGAATTGGGCCGCGCCGTCTATGGCCGCAGCGTCAACGCCAGCGTCACGGCAGATCGCGCCAAGCTGTCGATCTTGGTACAGCTTTTGGTGACATTCCTGTTGGGCGGCATCATCGGGGCGGTGGGCTATGGTCTGATCGGCTTTGCCTTTTCCCTGCCATTGGCGGCGGTGCTTTTGGCGGTGGCGTGGCTTTAGCCGCATTGTGGCGCGCGGCCCCTGCGCTTATGGTCGCGCCAACCGTGGAGTGACCATGCTGAAATACGCCAACCTGTGCCTGTTGATCGCCTTCCCCATTGCGTGGTTTGCGCCCCTTTTGCGCGCAGCCCTGCTGCCGATCTTTGGCATGGATGAGATTTCGGTGATCACCGGCCTGCAATCGCTGTGGGGCACCGATGCAGGTCTTGCGCTTTTGGTGACGTTTCTCGCGGTGTTCGCGCCTTTTGCCAAAACCGTCGGGCTGGCTTTGGTGCAGTTTGAACTGCTGGACCGCAAGGCTCTGCCGCTGCTGCATATTCTGGGCAAGCTGGCGATGGCGGATGTGTTTTTGATCGCGCTTTATGTCGTCATCGTCAAAGGCGCAGGATATGTGACCATCGAAACGGCTTGGGGGCTTTATCTGTTCACCGGCTGTATTCTGGCATCGCTGGCAATCTCGCTGGCCGCCGCCATCAAGGGGAGCCCTGCGGAATGAGCAAGAACTCCCCCAATTTCACCTGCAGTGCTTGTGGCGCGGCCCATCGCAAATGGATCGGCAAATGCGAAGGCTGCGGGGCATGGAACACGCTGATCGAAGAGGCCCCGCTGTCGGCTGGCCCCAAGGCCTTGGGCGGCAAGGGCCGCGCCATCCATCTGACCGATCTGGCCACGGTCGGCGAGGCGCCGCCGCGCGTGTCTTCGGGCATTGACGAGCTGGACCGCGTGCTGGGCGGCGGCTTGGTGCCTGCCTCGGCCATTCTGGTGGGGGGCGATCCGGGCATCGGCAAATCCACCCTGCTGTTGCAGGCGGCGGCGTCTTTTGCCAACCACGGGGTGAAGTGCCTGTATATCTCGGGCGAGGAATCCTCGGCGCAGGTGCAAATGCGGGCGCAACGGCTGGGGCTGACGCAGGCGCCAGTTTCTTTGGGCGCGGAAACCAACCTGCGCGACATTCTGACCACGCTGGACACCGAGCGCCCCGGCCTTGCCATCATCGACTCCATCCAGACCATGTGGCTCGACACGGTGGACTCGGCCCCCGGTTCGGTTTCCCAAGTCCGCGCCGCCTGCCACGAGTTGGTCACCTTTGCCAAACGCCGTGGGGTCGCGGTGATACTGGTCGGCCATGTCACCAAAGACGGCCAGATCGCAGGCCCGCGCGTGGTCGAACATATGGTCGATACTGTCCTCTATTTCGAGGGCGAACGTGGCCACCATTTCCGCATCCTGCGAGCGGTGAAAAACCGCTTTGGTCCGGCGGATGAGATTGGCGTGTTCGAGATGACCGGCGACGGATTGCAGCAGGTGTTGAATCCATCCGCACTATTTTTGTCCGAACGCGGCCAGCCGACACCCGGTTCGGTGGTGTTCGCGGGGATCGAAGGCACGCGCCCGGTGCTGACCGAAATTCAGGCGCTGGTGGCCCCCTCGCCTTTGGGCACCCCGCGCCGCACGGTGGTGGGCCTTGATTCGGGACGGCTTTCGACGATTCTGGCGGTGCTGGAGGCGCGCTGCGGCATCCCCTTTGCGGGGCTTGATGTGTTTCTGAATGTGGCCGGTGGCATGCGCGTGACCGAACCCGCCGCCGATCTGGCGGTGGCTGCCGCCCTCGTTTCCGCCCGCGAAGACGTGGCGATCCCGCCCGAAACAGTGTTATTCGGAGAAATCAGCCTGTCGGGCGCACTTCGTCCCGTTGGTCAGACCGAAAACAGGTTGAAAGAAGCGGCGAAACTTGGTTTCTCACAAGCAATCGCGCCCAAGGGGTCTAAGCTTGGGCAAGTCGAAGGCATGAAGGTGCGGGATATGGCCGACCTGACTGCTTTTGTCGGGGAAATGTTCGGGGCAGGTTGAGGCCCCTACGGGAGCGGACGGATGGAAGGTTTTACCCTTGTTGATGCGGGCGTGGCAGGCATCATCGTGCTGTCGGCGGTGCTGGCCTATTCGCGCGGCTTTGTGCGTGAGGCGATGGCGATTGCAGGCTGGGTTGGGGCCGCGTTTCTTGCCTTTCTGTTTGCGCCCGCAGCGCAGCCTTTGGTCAAGGAACTGCCCGTCGTCGGTGCATATCTGACCGAAAGCTGCGAATTGTCGATCATCGCGGCCTTCGCCGCCGTGTTCGCCGTGGGTCTGGTGGTTGCCGCCCTGTTCACGCCGCTGTTCTCGTCGGTCGTGCAACGCTCGGCTTTTGGGGGTCTGGATCAGGGTTTGGGCTTCCTGTTCGGCGCCCTGCGGGGCATCTTGTTGGTCGGTGTGGCCTTTCTGGTTTACGACCGCGCGGTGACGGCCAACACCGTGCCGATGGTGGACGACTCGCGCTCGGCCAAGATTTTCGCATCATTCCAAGCCAACATTGATGCGGCTGTGCCCACCGATGCGCCGAACTGGATTGTATCTCGTTACAACGACCTGACCGTTGCCTGCGCCGCCCCCGCGACGCCGGTTCCGGCAGCACCCGCCAACTGACGCCACGCTGCATCGCGGCAAAAGATGCATTCGGGGCGTGACAGTCTGCGCCATTGGTCCTAAACGAAGGGCGCAGACTGAACCCGGATTCGAGGCCACCATGCAACCTTTCTATGCCCACCCGTTTGACGACGATAAGCTGAAAGAGGAGTGTGGCGTTTTCGGCGTGATCGGCGTGTCGGATGCCGCCAACTTTGTGGCGCTTGGCCTGCACGCGTTGCAACACCGCGGACAAGAGGCGGGTGGGATCGTCACCTATGATCCGGCCACCGGGTTTAACTCGGCCCGCCGTTTTGGCTATGTGCGCGACAATTTCACCAAAGCCGATGTGATGGAAACCTTACCGGGTGCCATTGGCATCGGCCATGTCCGATATTCCACCGCCGGATCGAAAGGCGCCACCGCCATTCGCGATGTGCAGCCGTTCTTTGGCGAGTTTTCCATGGGAGGCGCGGCGATCGCCCACAACGGCAACCTGACCAACGCCACCGCCCTGCGGCGTGAGTTGATCGAACGCGGCTCGATTTTCCAATCCTCCTCGGACAGCGAATGCATCATTCATCTGATGGCGCGTTCCATCCAGAAAAACATCTCGGAACGCATCAAGGACGCCCTGCGCCGGGTAGAAGGCGCATTTTCCATCGTGGCGATGACGCGCACCAAGCTGATCGGCGTGCGCGACCCCTTGGGTGTGCGGCCCTTGGTGCTGGGCCGGATTGGCGATAGCGCTTGGGCCTTGTCGTCAGAAACCTGCGGCCTCGACATCATCGGCGCGGAATTCGTGCGCGAGATTGAACCGGGCGAGATGGTGGTGATCGAAGACGGAAAGGTCAACTCGACCCGCCCCTTTGCCCCCGCCAAATCGCGGTTCTGCATCTTTGAACACGTCTATTTCAGCCGCCCGGATTCGATTCAGGGAGGGCGGTCTGTCTATGAAACCCGCCGCCAGATCGGGGTGGAACTGGCCAAGGAAGCCCCGGTCGATGCCGATCTGGTCTGTCCGGTGCCCGATTCCGGCACTCCGGCGGCGATTGGCTACAGTCAGGAAAGCGGCATTCCCTATGCGATGGGCATCATTCGCAACCAATACATGGGCCGTACCTTCATCGAACCGTCAGAGTCGATCCGCAACATGGGCGTGCGGCTGAAGCTGAACGTCAACCGCGCGCTGATCAAAGGCAAGCGGGTGATCTTGGTGGACGACAGCGTCGTGCGCGGCACCACCAGTCGCAAGATCAAGGACATGATCCTTGAGGCGGGCGCAGCCGAGGTGCACTTCCGCATCGCCTCGCCGCCCACCGCATGGCCCTGCTTCTATGGGGTCGACACCCCCGAACGCAGCAAACTGCTGGCCGCAACCATGACAGAGGATGAGATGCGCGACTGGATCGGCGTCAACTCCTTGAAATTCATCTCTCTTGACGGGCTTTACCGCGCCGCAGGTCAGCCCAATGGCCGCGACAACACACAGCCGCAGTATTGCGATGCCTGTTTTACGGGCGATTACCCCGTGGTCCCCTCGGACAAGATCGATGAGGGATTTGAGATGAAAGCCGCGGAATGAGCGCAGAGGTAGACGCCTACCTCTCTGCCCGATCCCCGGCCTTTCGCGCCGCGCTGGAAACCCTGCGCGCACAACTCAAAACTCTGCTGCCCGACCATATCGAATGCATGAGCTACGCCATGCCCGGCTTTCGCCAACCCGGCCCCAAGGGCAAGATGGTGGCTGGCTACGCCGCCTTCACCCATCACATCGGCCTTTATCCTCATTCCGGCAACATTATTCCGAACATAGACTGCACCCCGTTCAAGACCTCAAAATCCGGCGTCCTGTTCTTGCCCGAAACACCCCTGCCCCTGACCCTGATCACCCAGATCATCCGCGCCCGCCAAGCCGAAGGAACGCCTGAAAAACCTGCGGTTTCCGGTGTGATCCGGTAGAGTTGGGGAACGACGGATCACCGCGTTCGGCTGCGCCGGGTTGGCCGCATGACTGCACGTTGTTGGTTGACGGGGGCCTCTGGCGCTCAGTTTTGCGGCCAGGTGGCCGCTAAATCGGCGGTTTGGTCGATTTCGGGCAGACCCACGCCCGTGCCCTCAGCTTTCGGCGTTTCGCGAACAGGGTGGCAAGCACGAAGAGCGTGCAGAGTTGGGCGCTGTGCTTGACGCGCCCCTCAAGCGCGGCACCCCAAAAGGAATTGTTGGCGCGCGTTCGCTGACATCGCCTCGGCGCGCAAGACGGACCTTCCGATAAAGCTCCGCGATTGAAATGACCAACCGGGCTCCTTGCCGCCCGAAAGGGCCAAAGCAGCAAAGTTTCACTCTGCCCACAGCAAGATTGTCCCGCCACTTCGGCAGCAAACCTGTTCACTGCCGTTCTCAGCGTCCGAAAACCGGCCCCCCACAGATCAGGCGTCAGTGCAAAATCAGCCGGACACCCGGGGGTCTTGCGACGACAGCAGACCCGGCTGGACCGCCATCGTCGCCGCAACAGCCCCGCGCCAGCGCGCGTATTTGGCGTCACGGGTCGCGGCGTCCATTGTGGGGGTAAACCGGCGTTCCAGCGCCCAATTCCGGGCAAATTCCGCCGCCCCGGGATAAAGTCCGACCTGCATCCCGGCCAGCCACGCCGCCCCCAGCGCGGTGGTCTCTGTCACTTGCGGACGGTCCACCGGTGCGCCCAGAATGTCGGACAAAAACTGCATCGCCCAGTCGCTGGACGTCATTCCACCATCGACACGCAACACCCCATCCGCTGCCGCCCCCCAGTCGGCGCGCATCGCCTCCAGCAAGTCGCGGGTCTGGTAGCCAACGCTTTCCAAAGCAGCCTTGGCCAGTTCGGCGGGGCCGGAATTGCGCGCCAGACCGTAAATCGCCCCCCGGCAATCGGGCCGCCAATAAGGAGCGCCCAGCCCGGTGAAGGCGGGGACCAGAACGACGTCCTGCGCCGAGTCCGCTGTCTCGGCCAAAGCTTGGGTTTCCTTGGCCTCACGGATGATCTTCAGCCCGTCACGCAGCCATTGCACCACCGCCCCGGCAATGAAGATCGAGCCTTCCAGCGCATAGGTCGGCTTGCCGTTCAGCTGATAAGCAATGGTCGTCAGCAGCCGGTTCTGGCTGCTGACCATCTGAGTGCCGGTGTTCAGCAGGGCAAAACACCCGGTGCCGTAAGTCGATTTCATCATGCCGGGGCTGAAACAGGCCTGCCCGACCGTTGCCGCCTGCTGATCGCCAGCCGCGCCGGCAATTGGAATCTCACGTCCGAACAAGTCGGCGCTGGTCCGCCCAAAATCGGCTGCGCTGTCACACACTTCCGGCAGCATCGCCAGTGGCACCCCCAGAATTTCGCAGATCTCGGTGTCCCAATGGCCGTCGCGGATGTTGTAAAGCATGGTGCGGGCCGCGTTGGTGGCGTCGGTGGCATGCACCTTGCCGCCAGTCAGCTTCCAGATCAGGAAACTGTCCACGGTGCCAAAGGCAAGCTCGCCTCGTTCTGCGCGGGCCTGCGCTCCCGGAACGGTGTCCAGCAACCAGCGCACCTTGGTTCCCGAGAAATAAGGGTCGAGCAACAGCCCGGTGCGGGCCGTTACCATTGCGGCATGCCCGTCTTGTTGCAGCCTGGCGCAGATATCGGCGGTGCGGCGATCCTGCCAGACAATCGCATTGTGGATCGGCTCGCCGGTTTTGCGATCCCACACAATCGTCGTCTCACGCTGATTGGTGATGCCGATGGCGGCAATAGCGGCTGCGGTGATCCCCGCCTTTTCGATCACGGCCCGCGCAGACCCCATCACCGTGGACCACAGATCTTCCGGGTCGTGTTCGACCCAGCCCGAGGCCGGGAAATGCTGCGGAAACTCTTCCTGCGCACTGGCGACCACGCGCAGACTGGCGTCAAACAAGATCGCGCGGGACGAGGTCGTGCCCTGGTCGATGGCAAGAATGTAATGCATTTTCGGATCCGTTCAGGGAATTGATCTTTGCTTCACCCAAACACCGAAGCGCGATTGACGCAATCGGAACGACCGGGAGCAATTGACAAAGGATGAAATGGGCGGGGTTTCCCCCGCCCATCGCCATCAGTTGCCCCAGGACTTGATCAGCTCGTCATAGGAAATCGTGATCCCCTGCGGCTTTTCTTCGGCCAGTTTGGCCACCGGCGAGCCGGGTGCGTCCAGCCAGACCTGCGGGTCCACCACGTCGTTCATCTTCGGGCCGATATCGCCCTGAACGCCAGATTTCTCGATCCGCTCCAGCACTTTTTCCTGTTCAGCACAGAGGCTGTCGAGGGCTTCTTGCGGGGTTTTCTCACCGGACATCGCGTCGCCGATGTTCTGCCACCACAGCTGTGCCATCTTCGGATAATCCGGGATGTTGGTGCCGGTCGGCGACCACTGGATACGGGCTGGCGAGCGGTAGAACTCGATCAGGCCGCCCAGTTTGGGCGCGCGTTCGGTGAAGCTGGCATCCGCAATCGAAGATTCCCGCGCGAAGGTCAGACCGACGTGCGATTTCTTCAGATCGACGGTTTTCGAGGTGACGAACTGGGCGTAAAGCCAAGCCGCCTGCGCACGATCAACCGGGGTGGACTCCATCAGGGTCCAGGCACCCACGTCCTGATAGCCGATCTTCATGCCTTCCTGCCAGTAAGTGCCGTGGGGCGAGGGGGCCATGCGCCATTTTGGCGTGCCATCCGCGTTCACGACGGGCAGTCCTTCTTTGACCATATCGGCGGTGAAGGCGGTGTACCAGAACATCTGCTGGGCAATCTCGCCCTGCGCCGGAACCGGACCTGCTTCACCAAACACCATGCCAGCGGCTTCCGGTGGCGCGTATTTTGCCAGCCAGTCGATCGCCTTGGTCACGGCATAAACCGCCGCCGCATCATTGGTGGCACCGCCACGCGAGGTGCACGAACCGACAGGACGCGAGTTTTCGTCAACACGAACGCCCCATTCGTCAACCGGCAAACCGTTCGGCGTGCCAATATCGCTCATGCCGGCCATCGACATCCACGCGTCGGTGTAACGCCAGCCAAGCGACGGGTCTTTCTTGCCGTAATCCATGTTGCCATAAACTTTGGCCGGGCCGCCCGCATAGGTCATGTCGCGGCCGGTGAAGAACACCGCGATATCCTCGTAAGCCGACCAGTTGACCGGAACGCCAAGATCATAGCCGAACTGGGCTTTGAAATCGTCTTTGGTTTTTTGATCGTTGAACCAGTCGTACCGGAACCAGTACAGGTTCGCGAACTGCTGGTCGGGAAGCTGATAAAGCTTGCCGTCCGGGGCAGAGGTGAACTTGGTGCCGATGAAATCCGCGATGTCGAGGCCGGGGTTGGTCACGGCAGCGCCTTCGCCAGCCATCCAGTCGGTCAGGTTGCGGGCCTGCTGATAGCGCCAGTGGGTGCCGATCAGGTCAGAGTCGTTGACATAGGCGTCATAGATGTTTTCGCCGGTCTGCATTTGGGTCTGCAGCTTTTCGACAACATCGCCCTCGCCGATCAGGTCATGCGTGACCTTGATGCCGGTGATGGCAAAGAACGCCTCGGCCAACTGCTTGGCTTCGTAGACATGGGTGGTCAGGGTTTCCGAGGCCACCTTGATTTCCATGCCCGCATAGGGCTTGGCGGCGTCGATGAACCACTGCATTTCGCTCTCTTGTCCGGCGCGGTCAAGCACCGACAAGGCCCCGATTTCGGCATCGAGGAAGGCTTTCGCCGCCTCCATGTCCGCCCAGGCTGGTGCGCCCGAGGCCATTAGCACAAGCGCTATGGCGGTTGATGTGGTACGCAATCTCATTTAATTCCTCCCAGAATGTTGAGACGTCAGTTTCTTAGGGTCGCAGCAAGCGGGTGGGGGTTGCAGCCCCCGCCCGCCCTTGGTTTTGCTCTCTCATACCCAGCGGAACACCGCCGCCGCGTAGATCAGGCAAACGATCAGCGCGGCCCAAAGATAAGGCGCGCCGAACAATCCGAGCCAGCCGATATGAATAAAGGCAGAGCCCAAAAGCGTTATGAACAACCGGTCCCCACGGGTGGTCTCTATCCGAAGTACCCCCAGACGCGGAGTTTCGGGATATTTGATCGCCAGCCAGGTGAAGGTGATCAGCAGACAGGCGATGACCAGAAAGAAAATCGCCGTCGGAACCGTCCAAGCCATCCATGCCATGATCAGACCCTTCCCAGGGCAAAGCCCTTGGCGATAAAGTTGCGCACGAAATAGATCACCAAAGCGCCGGGGATGATCGTCAGTATCCCGGCAGCTGCAAGCACCCCCCAATCCATGCCGGACGCCGAAACCGTTCGGGTCATGGTGGCGGCGATGGGCTTGGCATAGGTCGCGGTCAATGTGCGTGACAGCAGCAGTTCCACCCAACTGAACATGAAGCAGAAGAACGCCACCACCCCGATGCCCGACGCGATCAGCGGCATGAATATCTTCACGAAAAACCGCGGGAAGGAGTAGCCGTCGATATAGGCGGTCTCGTCGATCTCTTTCGGCACGCCGCGCATGAACCCTTCCAGAATCCACACCGCCAGCGGCACGTTGAACAGGCAATGCGCCAGAGCCACCGCAATATGGGTGTCGAACAACCCGATCGACGAATACAACTGAAAGAACGGCAGCGCGAACACGGCAGGCGGCGCCATCCGGTTGGTCAGCAGCCAGAAGAACAGATGCTTGTCGCCCATGAACCGATAGCGCGAAAACGCATAAGCCGCAGGCAGCGCCACCAGCACCGATATCACCGTGTTGATCACCACATAGATGATCGAGTTGATATAGCCGTTATACCATGACGGGTCGGTCAGGATGGTGGCGTAATTGGCAAAGGTCAGATCCTGTGGCCACATCGAAAAGGTCGAAAGGATCTCGGTGTTGGTCTTGAGGCTCATGTTCAAAAGCCAATAGATAGGCACCAGCAGGAACGCGAGGTAAACACCCATCACAATGGCAGGAAGTTTGATCCGCATCATACCCCATCCCTTTTATCAAGATTGGTCATCACTGTATAAAATACCCATGAGATCAAAAGGATAACAAGAAAATACATGATCGAGAACGCCGCGGCGGGCCCCAGATCAAACTGGCCGATGGCCATTTTCACCAGATCGATCGACAAGAAGGTGGTCGCATTGCCGGGGCCGCCGCCGGTGACCACGAAAGGCTCGGTGTAAATCATGAAACTGTCCATGAAGCGCAGCAGAACGGCGATCAGCAACACGCCCTGCATCTTGGGCAGCTCGATGAAACGAAACACCGCGATGCGCCCGGCCTGGTCAATCTTGGCGGCCTGATAATAGGCCTCGGGAATGGATTGCAGACCCGCATAAGACAACAGCGCCACCAGCGAGGTCCAGTGCCAGACATCCATCACGATCACCGTGGCCCAAGCATCCAGCGTGTCGCTGGTGTAGTTGTAATCTATGCCAAGGGCGGCCAGCGTATGGCCCAGCAGACCGATGTCGACGCGGCAGAAGATCTGCCAGATCGTGCCCACCACGTTGAACGGCACCAGCAGCGGCAGCGCCATCAGCACCAGGCAGAACGACGCCCAGAACCCCTTTTTCGGCATGTTCAGCGCCACGAAAATGCCCAGCGGCACCTCGATGGCAAGGATGATCGACGAAAACACCAACTGCCGCCACAGGGCCTCGTGCAGGCGGTCTGATCCGATCATATCCTCGAACCAGCCAACACCTTCCCAGAAGAACTCGTTGTTGCCAAACGTGTCTTGAACCGAGTAATTCACCACTGTCATCAAAGGGATAACGGCAGAAAACGCCACCAGAACCAGCACCGGCAACACCAGAAACCACGCCTTGTTGTTTTGGGTCTTGTCCATCAGACGGCCCCTCCGGCTACGCGCCAATCATCGGCGTAAACATTGATCTTGCTGGCATCGAAGATGACACGGGTCTGATCTGCGGCGATCTCGGTGCCCTCAGCGGCGATGATGTTGAAAGTGGCACCCGCCACCGTGCCGCGCAGGATGCGGTGGCGGCCGACGTCCTCGATCCGGGCCAGCGCGAAGGGCAGGCCTCCGGTTGTGGCAAGGCTGGCGAATTCAGGCCGGATGCCGATCTGGATGCGGCCTTTCGGGCTGCCATAGCTGGCCCCCAGCGGCAGATCGACGCCCCCCACTCTTGCCTGCGCGCCCGTCACCGATGCGTCCAGCAGGTTCATGCCGGGCGATCCGATGAAATACCCCACGAAGGTATGCGCGGGTGTCTCGAACAATTCCTGCGGCGTGCCAAGCTGCACCACCCGGCCCTCTGACATCACCACAACCTTGTCGGCGAAGGTCAGCGCCTCGGTCTGGTCATGCGTGACATAAATCATGGTATGGCCAAACTCGCGGTGCAGCGATTTCAACTGGGTGCGCAATTCCCACTTCATATGCGGGTCGATCACGGTCAGTGGCTCGTCAAACAAGATGGCGTTGACGTCCTCGCGCACCATACCGCGCCCGAGCGAGATTTTCTGCTTGGCGTCCGCCGTCAGGCCGCGCGCCTTTTGATCGAGCCGGTCCTCCATGCCGATCATCCGGGCGATGTGCTGGACACGGGCGGCGATATAGGCCGCATCCTTGCCCCGGTTGCGCAGCGGAAAGGCAAGGTTGTCGCGCAGGGTCATGGTGTCGTAAACCACCGGAAACTGAAACACTTGCGCGATGTTGCGGGCGGCGGTGGGGGCGTCGGTCACGTCGGTGCCCCCAAACAGCACCCGGCCATGGCTGGGGCGCACGAGGCCAGAGATGATGTTCAAAAGTGTGGTCTTGCCACAGCCGGACGAGCCAAGCAGCGCATAAGCCCCGCCATCCTGCCAGACGTGATCCATTTCCTTCAGCGCGAAATCAGCATCCGATTTCGGGTTGGGCAAATAACTATGCGCCAGTTTGGACAGGGTAATCTCAGCCATCTAGGCGGCCCTTGCATAGGCGGCGGCGGCGGCAAGCGCCCCGGATTGCGCGAAAAGATAAACATGTGCCGGGTCCAGCCAGACCGGAATTTCGCTGCCGGGCGCCAGATCATGGACCCCGTGAACAAGCCCCACCCAGCGGTCGGGACCGTGGAAAAGATGCAGATAGGTTTCCGATCCGGTGATCTCGGTCACCGAAAGCGTGCAGGGCAAAGTGATGGCTGCCGCCGTGTGCTGATGCAACTCCAGATGGTTGGCGCGAAATCCCGCCACATAGGCCCCATCCGGCAGCCCGGCAAAAGCCCCGGTGGCCCCAGAGTCGGCCACCGTGCCGAAATGAATGCGGCCTCCTGATTTGGTCACCGGCATGAAATTCATCGGCGGATCAGAGAACACCCGCGCCGTGGCAGCGTCAGCGGGCAACCGGTAAACCTCGGGCGTCGGGCCGAACTGGGTCACTCGGCCTTCGCACAGGGTGGCCGTGTTGCCGCCCAGCAACAGCGCCTCTTCCGGCTCGGTGGTGGCATAGACGAAAATCGCGCCCGAAGCCTCGAAGATCTTCGGAATCTCGGCGCGCAACTCTTCGCGCAGTTTGTAATCCAGATTGGCCAGCGGCTCGTCCAGCAACACCAGCCCAGCGCCTTTGACCAAAGCCCGCGCCAGCGCGCAGCGTTGCTGTTGCCCACCCGACAGCTCCAGCGGTTTGCGTTGCAGCATCGGTGTCAGCTTCAGCATCTCGGCGGTCGCGCGCACAGCGCGGTCCACCTCGGCAGCCGAGATCCCCATCAGCCGCATCGGCGAGGCGATGTTGTCATAAACGCTCATCGCGGGGTAATTGATGAATTGCTGGTAAACCATCGCCACGCGGCGATCTTGCACCCGCATGCCGGTGACATCCTTGCCGTTCCAGTGAATCTGGCCCGAGCTCGGCACATCGAGCCCCGCCATCAGCCGCATCAGGCTGGTCTTCCCCGCCAGCGTTGGCCCCAAAAGCACATTCATGGTGCCTTTTTCCAGCGTCAGTGTGGTCGGATGGATATGCACCCGCCCCTCCACCTGCCGCGATACTGCCTTGAATTCGAGCGCCATCGGGTGTTGATCCTATTCGGCTGCTGGTGCAGTGACAGGCACTGCGAGGGTTACGTGTCCGGCCATTGCGGCTTCGATTGCGGCGATCTGATCCGCGTTTAGCCGCAAACCCAGCTTGCTGCGCCGCCAAACCACATCTGCGGCAGTGCGGGCATATTCACGGTCGATCAGCCAGTCGAGTTCGGCCTGCGTCAGCGTCGCGCCAAAATCGCGACCCAGACCTTCCAGCGATGTTGCCCCGCCCAGCACAGCCCAGGCGTCGGTGCCATAGGCCCGGATCAGGCGGGCGGCGTGCGACGCCGTCAGATAAGGATGATCGGCGCGCAGCTTTTTGACAAGGTTGGCCACCCCGTCATGCGGGAAATCGCCGCCGGGCAGCGGCACCCGCGCAGTCCATGTGCCGGTGGCCGCCGGAAAAAACGGCACCAATTTCGCCAGCGCCTCTTCGGCCAGCTTGCGGTAGGTGGTGATCTTGCCACCAAACACATTCAGCAAAGGCGCGCCCGCCTGATCCAGACTCAGCACATAATCGCGGGTGGCGGCGGTGGCAGATTTCGCGCCATCATTGTACAGCGGTCGCACCCCGGAATAGCTCCAGACCACGTCGGCGGCGGTCACGGGATTGGCGAAATACTGGCTGGCAAAAGCACACAGGTAATCGCGCTCCTCATCGGTGCAAACCGCAGCACTGGGCGATCCTTGATGATCAAGGTCGGTGGTGCCGATCAGGGTGAAATCCTGCTCATAGGGAATCGCAAAAATGATGCGGCCATCGGCCCCCTGAAAGAAATAGCACTTGTCGTGATCATAAAGTTTACGGGTCACGATATGGCTGCCGCGCACCAGTCTGACACCCTCGGCGGAATTGATCCGCACCGCGTTGCGGATGATATCTTCCACCCAAGGGCCGCCTGCGTTCACCAAAGCACGTGCGGCGATGGTGGTCTTGCCGTCCGGGCCGTCCAGCACGATGTGCCAAAGGCCATCGGCACGGGTGGCCGATATCACCCTGGCACCCACCATGATCCGCGCGCCGCGCGCCGCGGCGTCGCGGGCATTCAGCACCACGAGACGGCTGTCTTCGACCCAGACATCGGAATATTCAAAAGCACGGGTGAACTTCGGTTTCAACGCCCGGCCCGCCGGATCGGTGGTCAGATCAATGGTGCGGGTTCCCGGCAGGATTTTGCGCCCGCCAAGGTTGTCGTACAAGAACAGGCCAAGCCGGATCAACCAGCCCGGACGGCGGCCGTGCATCCAAGGCATGACAAACGAAAGCAGCTTTGATGTTGGCGTATCGCCCTCAAAACGCATGTCGGAATGATAAGGCAGCACGAACCGCATCGGCCACGAGATATGTGGCATTGCCACCAGCAACGTCTCGCGCTCTTTCAGGGCTTTGCGAACCAGCCCGAATTCAAAATACTCCAGATAGCGCAGACCGCCATGAAACAGCTTGGTCGAGGCGCTGGAAGTGCCCTGCGCCAGATCGCCCTGCTCGGCCAAAGTGACCGAAAGCCCCCGCCCAGCCGCGTCGCGGGCAATCCCAGTTCCATTGATACCGCCACCGATGACAAACAGGTCAACCGTGAGTGGTATGGCGTGATCCTTGTGCAACGCGGTCTCCCCCCCGGACGTCTTGAATTTTGATAAACCTCTTCTCGCAGCTCTGTCAAAGACTTTATTCGTTTTTGCGCACTTCTTGTGAAAACGCGCATTTTCGCTTCCTTATTGGCCGATTTTCCGAACCAGATTGCCAATAACTTGCAAACCGAACCTTCGCGCAGATAATCGGCGTTGCCAAAAGTGTTGGAATCCGGGAAGTTGGATCATCACTGGGCCGTTGAACCGCCGGTTCGATCGCGGGCAGACAAAGGGAATGCAGCCATGGCGCTGAGCTTTCGGCATTCGGAAATTTTAGAGGTGGCCCGCACCGATGGCCGGGTTGTCGTGGAGGCGCTGGCCGAAAGGTTTCAGGTCACGCTGCAAACCATCCGGCGGGATCTGACCGAGCTTGCGGACGCCGGCTTGCTGGACCGGGTTCATGGCGGCGCCGTATTGCGCGTCGGGGTTTCCAATTTCGGCTATGAGGATCGACGGCGAATGAATGATGTCGCCAAGGCCACCATCGGTCGGCTTTGTGCGCAGGCAATCCCCAACAACAGTTCGATGATTCTGAACCTTGGCACAACAACCGAGGCGGTCGCGCGTGAGCTTTTGAACCACACCAACATCACCGTTGTGACCAACAACATCAACGTCGCCAACATTCTTTTGCCCAACGAATCCTGCGAGATCATGGTGGCCGGCGGGGCGCTGCGGCGGTCTGACGGCGGCCTTCTCGGCGATCTGACCATGGATTTCATCGGTCAATTCAAGGTGGACTTCGCGGTGATTGGCGTTTCGGCGCTGGATCTGGACGGCGATCTGCTGGACTTCGATCTGCCTGAAGTGCGGGTTTCCCGCGCCATCATCCGGCAATCGCGCAAGGTGTTTCTGGTGACGGATGCGACGAAAATCGGTCGGCTTGCACCTGTCAAGCTTGCCTCGCTGTCCGAGATCGACGCGGTGTTCACCGACCACCCCTTCCCCACCGAGCTTGCGGATCGCTGCAAGGAATGGGACACCGAGGTGCGCTTCAACTGATCAAGTGCCACCCGTCATGTCTGTCTCTTGTGGGAAGTCTTGGTGCAGGAAGTCCTTGGTGTTTTCGGTGCTGCCAAGCTGCCAAGGGCTTTTGTGATCGCAAAAGTTGACGCTGACATCTGTCGCGCCAATGAAATTGCCATGATACGCCTGTTCAGTTTCGAGGCCCCAGACCAGCGACGCCATGACGCTCTGCCCAAGGTTTTGCACCCGCGCGAGGCTCTGTTGATGGCGTGGATGTCCCCTCCCAGCGGCATTGCGATGGGACAATGTGATGATCGGTGAGGCCATCACAGAAAGAGAGTCCCTCCATGTCGCAAGGACAATCAGCGGCGTTGACCTTGCAAAGCGCGTTTTCCAGTGGCGCGCGCGCAACGACGGGACTGTTGTGGTTCGAAAGAAGATTTCTCGGGGCAGGTTTGGTGCTCTTTGCCCAGCAACCCAACTGCGTTTTTGCCCCAAAGACTTGCGCACAGCCGATGGCTCAGGACGCAAACTCGAAAATCTTGGCCATTCTGTGCGCTTGGCGAAGCGAATCTTCGACCAAAGCGCTGATTTGGCGGCCACGGGGCTGCTGAACCGCGCATCAGAGGCCCCCGTGATCCGCAAACTCGCCGTCAGACGACCAGATCGGCGCAGCCGAACACGTTGACCAGACGTTCCCCAGAAAAGCACCCTTCCCTACGGGCTGCCATCTCACAATTGCAAGATATTGATTTCGGTCAAAAAACTGCAAGATTAAAAATTCCGCCAGGATCCACCCATAGCCTCACTCCGGGGTTTGTGCGCTTCAACTGGCAGGCTGGCAGCGCCTGTTCCTGACAGCACCAGGCTGACACAGGGCCGCGTTCAGATTATGATACGGCAGCACAAGCGCGAGGTTGAGGCTTGGCGCGGTCTTTGCGGGCTGATCGGCCGCTTCGCTTTACCCATCCAAATCCGTCAGGCGCGAAACTTGCTGACCATGATTGGTGTATCATTCCCACCAACTCCTTGCCTGCGGCGGTACGGTCATTTTGGACGCCTAGGGAAAGACGGTCCTTTCGTCACACCGTCCGCGGTCTTGCTCTGTCAACGCAAAAAACTGCGCCTGACCGCGTCCGGCGCGTTTTGACGCGTAAAGCGCAGAATCCGCGTCGCACAACATGCGGTCGGCGTCGGGCTGGGTGTAAAGCGTTGACAGGGTCAGACCGATTGACCCCGAAATACGACAGGCTTGCCCCTCAAAATCAATCGGTCTTGCCAGTTTTTCAAGGATGCGGCGCGCGATCTGCGTCAGGTTTGCAACCTCGGGCTGGCCCGGCAGAACAATGGCAAACTCGTCGCCGCCAACCCGCGCCACCGTGTCCAAAGCTCTTGTTTCAGCGCGCAAAATCGTTGCCACCTCGCGCAGCACATGATCGCCTGCGGCATGGCCCAGCGTGTCATTGACCTGTTTGAAAAAGTCCAGATCAAGGTGCATCAGCCCAAAAGCCTCGGCCTGCCCGATCAAACCCTCCAGCACCGAATCCAAAGCGCGACGGTTGCGCAATCCGGTCAGCGTGTCGGTCAGCGCCTGTTCTTCAGCCGCCACTTTGGCACCTTGCAGACGCAGGTTCAGGCTGCGCAATTCCTCCATCACGGCGGTTTTCACCTCAACCAGAAACAACAATTCGACCGCCAGATCGGTGACGGCGAAATCGGCCTCGGTCAGCGCGTGCTGGCGCACGGCCTCTATCACGCCGATGCCGAAAGACAGGTTGATCAGCACCCCGCCCCCCGCCAGCGGCAGCGCCAAACCCCGATAGGCCGCCGCGCCGATGGTCAGATGCAACCGCTCTCCGCCACGGGCGATCAGGTCGGCGACTCTGACCACACCCGCCGGGCTGCGCAGCGTCAAAACCGTTTCGAAAGACGCGCCGATCACCCGCTGCCCGTGCAGCACCTTGGCCAGCGTCGGCCCCATGGCCACAATTGTCCCCTGCGCATTCATCACCAAACTGAGCGGCATCAACCGGGCCAAGGCGGATGTGGTCAGCGTAAATTCGCCCATTCCTATGACCCCGGCTGTGCCAGATCGAACCTGCGCCCGGCGCTGTGGCGATGATCCAGCAACTGCACGGCAATCACCTCTTCCCCGTCGCGGCAACCGTCATGGTCGAGCAGCACCAAGGCGCCATAGTCATCCGCCATGGCCCGCAACAATCCCACCACGATATGGCCCACCCCTGGCAGAATCACCGAACAATGCAGCCGGTAGATGCCATCGCCATGGTCCCGCAAGCGCAGCTTAGGCAAATCCAGATCGGGCAAGGCCAGATGGCTGCGTTCGCCCACATCTTCCAACGAGTGCAGGAAATCCTGAAACGTCATGCCACCAAACCGCAACAACCGCCGCAGCCTTTCAAGGTTGGGGTGCGACACCAGATAGGTGCCCAAATCCTCCAGAACCGTTTCGCGGGGACGGCGCAGCAGACGCGAGGCGGCGTCCAGAACCGCCTCTGTCAGCGCGGTGTCATAGGTCTGCAGCGGTTCAAAATTGTCAAAGCCCAGACCAGCGGTATAGGCCACCTGCCGCCAGATCTCCGGCCCGTAGGTGTCGCGCAAAAAGCACTGGATAGAGCGATTGATGAGGCCATGCATCTGGGCACCAAAACTGATTCGCAGTCAGGATAGCGCCGCAGGATTAAGACTTTGCCTCTGGCGCCACGATCAGCCCGGACGCGCCTGCCACCCACATGTTCAGGGGTGCCGGAACCAAAACCGGCGGCGCGGCTTGCAAGGCCCGGACCAACGCCTGCGCCGCAGCCCCTTGGGCAAAGCGCCAAGTTTGGGAAAAACCGGGCGCTTTTGCAAAGAGTGACCCTCCACCCACAGCCCGGTGTAATAAATATGCTCCGCCGCACCGAACTGCACCAAAACCGCCTCTTCACCCGGTCGGTTGGGGTGGCAATCGGCGATCTCCCTCACCCATCCCGGACCGCCGCCATAGCCGCCGCGCGTTGCAGCCCCAGCCGCCGATCGCCATTGTCAGCAAAGCGGCCACGCGCCTTGCGGATTGCATTGTCTGGCGCACTCCAACCCATTCCGCGCCGCCCCGGATTTGATCCGGGCCTCAACCCTTCCCGCCCCGCCCCGGATCTGATCCGGGGCGGCCTGCGTTGGTTTGGTTTTAGAAATCGGTCGGCGCGCCACCTTCTTGTTTGCGGCGTGCCACGAACTGGCGCAGTTCTTCCTGATGATCGCCATTCATCTCGGGCGCTTCAAATTCTGCGATGATCTGCTTGTAAACCCGGTGCGCGCGCTCTGATGTCCAGACCGCACCATCCAGCTGCCACGCCTCATAGTTGCGCCAATCCGACACAATCGGCGCGTAGAACGCGGTCTGATAGCGGTCTTGGGTGTGCTGGCAGCCAAAGTAATGGCCCCCCGGCCCCACTGCCTTGATCGCGTCAAAGGCCAGATCATCGGGCGTTACCGCCACCACCGAGGCTTCAAAATAGCGCTGGATCATCTGCAGCACTTCGCAATCCATTACGAATTTCTCGGGGCTGGCGATCAGCCCGCCCTCCAGCCAGCCCGCCGCATGATAGACCATGTTGGTGCGTGACTGCACCGCTGCCCAAAGGCTGTTCGAAGTTTCCCACATCGCCTGCCCGTCCGGCACATTGGCCGCACAGGTGCCCGAGGACCGCAGCGGCAGCCCGTAAAACCGCACCAGCTGCCCGGTCATCTGGGTCGCCCGCATGTATTCGGGCGTGCCAAAGGCCGGCGCTCCCGACTTCATATCGACGTTCGAGGTAAAGGTGCCCAAAGCCACAGGGCAGCCCGGATTGATGTATTGCAGCAGCGCCACCCCTGCCAACCCTTCGGCCAACGACAGCGACACCGCGCCCGACATCGTCACCGGGGCCATCGCACCCGCCAAAGTAAAGGGTGTGATCACAACAGGTTGGCCACGCTTGGCCAACCGCATCGCCCCGTCCAGCATCGGATAATCATGCTGCAATGGCGACACCGAGTTGATGTTGGTGTACATCCGCGGCTTGGCCTTGAATTCATCCTCCGACAGTCCGCCTGCGATGCGGACCATCTCCATCACATCCTCGACCCGCTCCGCGCCCAATGAATAGGCATGTACGACCTTGTCCGTCAGGGTCAGCTTTTCATAAAGGCAATCCAGATGCCGCACGCTGGCATGGATGTCCACCGGCTCGACCGGATAGCCACCCGCGATGTGGATGCAGTTGAAATACTGCGTCAACTTCATGAATTCTCTGAAGGTTTCAAAGTCCCCGGTCCGCTTGCCGCGCTGCAAATCCCAAGCGTTCGGCGGGCTTGAGACGTTGACGAACAGCATATGCTTGCCGCCCATGATGACTTCGCGGTCGGGGTTGCGCGGGGTGATGGTGAAACTTTCAGGCGCGTGGGCCAACATCTCCATGACGAAATCTTCGTCCATTTTGACATTGGTGCCATTCACCGTGCAGCCCGCTTGCTTCAGATAGGCCACCGCCTCGGGGTTCAGAAACTCGATGCCGATTTCCTTCAAGATCCGCATCGTGGCCTTGTGCACCGCTTGCACGCCATCGGCGTCCAAAGGTTCAATCGGGCGATCGTTGTTGACGGGAATCCGCCATGGCATCTGATCCACCGCCGCCGACCCCGCCCGGCTTTTGTTGCCAGCCCGGCCACCGGCGCGGGTACGCTTGCGGTTTGAATCGTCGGTCATGGTCGCCTCCATCGGTTGCCCAACAGCCCGCGCTGGGCTTGCTATGGCCAAGATGAACCATGCAAGGGCGGTGCGCGCACTCCGTCACCGACGCCAAAGCGTCGTTTTTCGCGGACGAAAGCCCTAAACGGCCGAAAGACGGTCGATCCAAGCCCCCAAATGGCTGACATCAGGCAAAACCACATCGGCATGATCGGCCAGATCATTGGCCACAGCGATGCCGGTCAACACAGCCACTCTGTACATCCCAGCCGCACCCCCGGCGTCCAGATCATGTCGGCTGTCGCCCACCATCGCCACCCGGTCCGGGGTCAGCCCGCAGGCCGCCACAAAGGCCAAAAGCTGCCCCGGCGCGGGCTTGCCACCCCAACCGGAATCGCAACCCGCAACGAAATCGAACAGCTCGATCACCCCTGCCCCCGTCAGATGCGCCCGCGCCGGGGCCTCGGTGTCATTGGTGGCCAAGCCGAGGCGCAGCCCCCGCGCCCGCAACGCGCCCAGCACGGTGGGCAGGTCCACCGCTGGCACCATCGGCGCCGCCGCCGCCAGCCGGTTCATCACCGCGTTCAACCCATCGCGGGTCAGATGCGGCACATGCGGCAGCACGATGTCGGCAATTTCGGGCGTGGTCAGGGCGATCACCGGGCTGTCGGGCGCAAAATCCCCCGTGGCCGGATCAAACCCCAGCACCGCGCCAAGGCCCGGCTGGCCCAATTCCGCCAACAGGCTGCGAGTCCACGCCCCCCAGCTGGCGCGAAAATCAAACAGCGTGCCGTCCTTGTCGAAAATCACCGCGTCGATCATAGTTCAGGTCCAATGCTGATGTTGCGCACCGGGCAGCGCAAGGCGCGCCTGCATCGGTGTGGTATAGGGTAGCCCGGCCTGATCACAAAACGCCATCACGCGGGCATCATCCTCGGTCAAAAAATCCAGAACCGCGCCCAGAAACACCGGATTGCCCGCCAGTTCTGGCAAATCACCCTGCCCCGCGCCGCAAGCGTTAAGAAACGCCCCGATCAGGTCCGGCTGCCCCAAAAGCCAGGAAAGCGCCTGCAAAGCCAAGGTTTCAGCCGATTCTTGCCGATTCATCCGGTTCTCCACCCAGTTATTCACAGAATTCGCACAAATTGCCGACGCTTTGTTACCCATTCCGAAAGGAATTCTTAACCACTTGACCGGCACACTGATACCAGCGCGTCACAGGCTCAGCAGGTTTTTGTACGATGGTCGTCAAGATTTTGATAGTGGACGATGTGGCAACCAACCGCATCGTCATGAAGGTCAAGCTGCAGGCGGCGGGCTATTTGCCGGTGCTGGCGGCCAGTGGGGCCGCTTGTCTTGATCTTGCCACCCGTGATGTGCCCGATCTGATCCTGCTGGATCTGCTGTTGCCCGATATGTCGGGGATTGATCTGCTGACCCGCCTGCGCGCCGACCCCCGCACCAGTTCGGTGCCGGTGGTGATGTTTTCGGCCAGTCATGACGCGGGCGCGCGGGCGCGGGCGTTTCGCGCGGGCGCCGATGAATTTCTGACCAAACCGATGGACGATCAAACCCTGCTGGCCCGCATCCGCAGCTTCATGCGCGCGCGCGATCAGATCGACAGCTACGGCGATCCTGATGGCAGCATCGCCATGCTGGGTCTGGCAGAGGCGGCGGCCACCTATCACCCGCCGGGTCAGGTGGCGATTGTCACCGCGCGCAGCGACACCGCCCTGCGCCTGCGCCGCGACATTGCCGCCCATATCCCCGACCGCGTTGTGACGATGACGGTGGAGGAGGCGCTGTCTGAAAGCCTGAACTCCAGCACCGCCCCAGATGTGTTCCTGATCGAATCCGATCTGGGCAACGCCGCCAACGGCCTGCGGCTGATGTCGGAACTGCGCAGCCGCACCAACACCCGCCATGCCGCCTTTTGCCTGCTGGTTCCGGTCGGTTCGGTGGTCGGGGCCGCTGTGGCCTTTGACCTCGGCGCCAATGACATGGTCAGCGCCACTGTTCCGGGCGAAGAAATCGCCCTGCGTCTGGCCCGCTTGCTGGTGCGCAAGCGCGAGGCCGACCGGATGCGCGCTTCGGTGCAAGACGGCTTGCGGCTGGCGATGTTTGATCCGCTGACCGGGCTGCACAACCGCCGCTACGGGGTGGCGCAACTGTCGGCGATTGCCGAGCGCGCCTGCAAATCCGGCACCGCCTTTGCGGTCATGGTGGTGGATCTGGACCGCTTCAAATCGGTGAACGACCGTTGGGGCCATGCCGCAGGCGATGCCGTGTTGGTTGAGGTGGCAGGCCGTTTGGCGCAAAACCTGCGCGGCGGCGATCTGCTGGCCCGCATCGGCGGTGAAGAATTTCTGATCGCCCTGCCCGATACCACTTTGGCCGAGGCGCGCGGCGTCGCCGAACGCCTGTGCCACGCGGTGGACGAAACCCCGGTGCGGCTGGGCGGCGGTGCGGCGCTGCGGGTGACGGTGTCGATCGGCCTTGCCATCAGCACCCACAGCGGTGTGCCCGACGGCATCGACGCAGTGTCAGAGATTGTCGACCGCGCCGACCGCGCGCTGCTGGTGTCGAAATCGGGCGGCCGCAATCAGGTGACGATCAGCCGCACGGCGGCCTGACATGGCTTCGGGAACAACCCGCAAAACCCGCTCGAAAACCGCATTTTCTGCGGAGAAAAGCCAAGCGGGGCGCGACGCGCCCAAACCGTCTTTCTGTGGAAAGTGATCGGCATCATGGGCGCGATCTATCAGGTTAGGCCAAGGTGAAACCCCTTTTCACGGTCCACCCCGCCAACCTCAATCCGCCTTCTTGTCGTCCCGACCCGGCCGCAACCGCTCTTCCAGCCGCCCGGCAAAGGCCAGACGCGCCTCTGGCGTCATCGAGATCAGAAAGGTGCGCAGCAAATCCTGCCCCAGGTGCAACTGGCTTTCCATCCGGCGCTGCTGGCTGTCCATCAATTCCGTCAAAGCATCGGGCGCAAACGGATCGGCCCGCAGCGCCCCCAGCAGCGCCTGCGCGTCCTGTCCACGCTGACGCCGATTGTCCCGCAAATCCGGCGCTTTGGCCAGAAACGCCTCGCGCAGAGCCCGGCGGTCATCGCGGCTCAATGCCTCGGAAAACGGCCCGAAGCCAAGCTCGCGCCCCATGTCCATGCGCCCACCATCGGGCCTGTGGTGCAGCATCGCCCCGGCAACCAGCCCCGCCACCGCAAGGTTGATCGCCACCGATATCGCCAAGGCGATCCGCAAGCCCTTGCCGGACGTCGCCACAACAGATTGAACGTCGCTCATCAGATCAGTCCTCGGCCAAAAGGGCGTCAACGCCCGGCATCAGGTCAACAGTTTCCACAACGCTTCCCAAAGTCCAGTCACCCGCCAGCGCCGATACCGTCTCAGGCTGCACAAAGCCCACAAAAAAACCGGCCATCGCCACCGACGCCAGCCCTGCCAGAACCCCGCTGCCGCCAAAAAGCGCGGCCAGCCCCGTCCAGAACCCGGTTTTGCGCGCGACAGCCCGCCCCATCGGCTCAGCCTTGGGCTGCAAGGCCACCGCATCCGCCATCACCCGCGCCATCAGCGCATTGGAAGGCGTCACTTCCGCGTGCCGCGCCGTGGCAAACAAAGCGTCCAGCTCATCCATCATTCAGCCTCCTCATAGCCAAGGGCTTCCCGCTGACCGGAAAGCGCCGCTGTCAAGGCGCGTTTGCCCCGCGCGGTCAGGCTTTCAACCGCCTCGATGCCGATCTGCATGATCTCGGCAATCTCGGGGTTGGCCAGACCTTCGATGTGGCGCAGCACCACCGCCTCACGCTGACGGTCGGGCAGCCCCGACAGCGCGGCGTTCAGCGCTGCCAGACGGTCGGCGTCCATCATATGCGACACAACCGAAGCCGCCCTGTCTTCGGGTTCGGCCACGGCATCCAAAGCCTCGGTCCGCCTGCGTTGACGGGCGCGCAGGCGGTCGGTGCACAGGTTGGTGACAACCCGGTAAAGCCAGGTTGACACCTTGGCCTCGCCCTGCCGCCACTCTGGCGCCACTTTCCACAACCGCAGCATCGCCTCTTGCGCAATATCCTCGGCCTCGACCCGGTCGGCCAGCAACCGCCCGGCATAGCCCAACACCCGCGGCAGAAAGCGATGCGCAAGCAGGCGCGCTGCCTCGGGGTCCCCATTTGCATAGAGCACCACCAGCGTTTCGTCACTCACCTCGGCAAGGGTATCGCGGGCCATTGTCATCCTGTTTTGGACTTAACCGCCACAGGGCGGATCGGCAATCGTGATGTGGGCGCGCGCGCCCGGTCAAAGGCGCGCGCAGATCATGTCAATTGTGGCCGTGGCCGTGGCCATGCTTGCCTTTGCCACCACGCCCGCCACGTTCCGCCATCTTGTCCTTGGCAGCATCGGCCTCGGCTTGGGTGATCGCGCCGTCGCCGTCAGCGTCCATCATGCCAAATATCTTTTCCAATCCCGGACGCGCCGCCATCTCGGCCACCGACAACAGCTTGTCGCCATCGGTGTCCATCCTTGTGACCATTTCGGCCGCCATCGTCTTGGCGCGTTCCGTCATCATCTTCAGATGCATCGCGGCCAACTCGTCGGCCGACAACAAGCCATCCTTGTTGGCGTCAGCTTCGGCCACCCGGGCCGCATGGGCCGCGTCAATCTCGGCCCGCGTCACCTTGCCATCCTTGTCCGCATCCAGCGTGGCAAAGTCGAAGACGGGCATGGGCCCCATGCCGCCGCCCATACCGCCGCGATTGTCAGCAAAAGCAACGGTGGAAAGACCAGCAGCCAGCACGGCGGCAATCGAAAGGGCCGAAAGGGTGAAATTCATTTTCATCTGCGTTTCCTGCTTTGGCCGCAACGCAGTGTCGCGGCTTTCATACCCAATCAAACGCCGCTTGCCCGCGCTTCCGTCGCCCCCAGCTGCATTTTCTTTTGCCGGCCTTGCGACAAAGACGCGCTGCGTGAAAACGCCCTCTCCCCAAACTGCACAAAAGCACCTAAATGATGTGCTCAACAGTAAGGAATATCCCGATGCCGCAAGACGCCATGACCGCGGATGCCTACGCCGAACGTCCGACTTGGCCCGCGCTGCGCAACGGCTGGAAGGGGCGTTGCCCATCCTGTGGCACCGGGCCATTGATGCGCAGCTATCTGAAGGTACGCGACAATTGCCCCGTTTGCGGCGAAGACCTGCATCATCAGCGCGCCGATGACGGCCCGGCCTACCTGACCATTCTGATCGTCGGCCATCTGTTGGCCCCGGCGATCATGATCGTCTATTCCACCTACCGGCCCGAGCCGATGACCATGGCTGCGATGTTTTCCGTGGCCTGCGTGGCGCTGTCTCTGTACCTGCTGCCGCGCTTGAAAGGGGCGATGGTGGGATTGCAATGGGCCAAACGGATGCACGGGTTCGGGGCGCCCGACCTTCGGGATGAATAACCCAGATCAACCCATCCGCCCTGCGGCAACCGTGATCTTGTGGCGCAATGCGGTCGCTGGAGCGCAGGTTCTGATGGGGATGCGCGGCCATGCGGCGGCCTTCATGCCGTCCAAATACGTCTTTCCGGGCGGCGCGGTGGACCCCGAAGATCACAGCCTGTCAGAATCCGCCCTGCGCCCCAAATGCCAACGCCGCCTGACCGATCACTGCCCGCCAGACGCGCCCAATCCGGCCACCCTTGTCGCCGCTGCCCTGCGCGAATTGGCCGAGGAAACCGGATTGACCCTGCCCGCGCCCAGACCCGGAGCCTTGCGCTTTGTGTTCCGAGCCATCACCCCGCCGGGCCGCACCCGCCGTTTTGACGCAAGGTTTTTCCTTGCCGACGCGGCAACCGTTCAAGGCGATGCCGAAACCTTCGCCTCAACCGAACTGTCGCACCTGCATTGGATCGGCCTGCGCGAGGCCCGGGCGCTCGATCTGCCGTTCATCACCGAAGTGGTTCTGGCCGAAGTCACCGCCCTGCTGGCCGGCCATCCCCAGCCCGGCGTGCCGTTTTTCGACAATTCCGGCCCCGTCCCCACCTTTCGCCGCCTGACCTGATCAGCCCTGATCGGGGCTGGTGTCACGCGCCATCGGCCAGATGGGATGCGGCACCGGGTCTTTGGCGCGCAGCAGATGCGTCCGGAAAATTTGCGCGTAGTTGCGGTATACATACCCGTCGTTGCGGCTCAGATAATGCGCGCGTCTTGCGGCATAAATCCCGGGAAGCTGATACCAAGGCGTGTTGGGGCTCATGTGATGCACCACATGCAAGTTGTTGTTCAAAAACAACAAAGCCAGTGGCCCGCGATCCTCGACCACCACGGTGCGGGCGCAATGGGACGCATGGGCGCGATGTTCCAGATAGGTGCGGATCTTCAGCACACCATAGGCCAGATAGGCCGCCGCACCGTAAGCCAGCACCGGCATATCCCCCACCAGCCACAGCCAGACCGCGACCAAAGCCACCCCCACCGCGTTCAGCGCCCAAGCCCGCGCAATGTCCCGATCTCCGGCCAAGGCTGCTGCCAGATCGGCTTTGCCGAAATAGTAGATCGACACCGCCGGACCCAGCAAAATCCGCCCCAACAGCGTGTTGTTGGCCCGCAATAACAATTGCACAGGCCGGGGCGTGCGCGCCCAGACCGCAGGGTCCATGTAGTTGGATTCGGGGTCGTCATAAGGATCGGTCAGGCTGGGATCGTGGTGATGCTGCAAATGGGTGTCGCGAAAGCGGCCATAGGGCACGAACAGGGTCAGTGCCGGGAACACCAGCGCCTCATTCAAACGGCGGCTGGCAAAGGGATGACCGTGCAAAACCTCGTGTTGCAGCGACGAGAACTGTGTGATGGCCAGCGTGGTCAGCACAAACGCCAGCCCCCCCGACACTTGCCAGACCGAGGTTCCAACCATCCATACCACGTAAGTCAGCACCAGCATCGCAAGCGTCGGCCATTCGATGGGTCGCGGGGTGGCGGTGTGCATTTTCGTCTCCGGTCAGCGGGTTGCGCCTGCAATAGCACTTGCCAAGCCGGTTTGGAATTCCCAAGATGCGCAACGTAATGTCAACAGCCGTGACAATAATCACCAAATGCCTGAAATGATCGACAAGCGCGACCGCGCCACCTTGTTCCGCACCCGCTTGGCGCAGGCGATGGCGGACCGTGCGCAAAGCCAAAGCGCCTTGGCGCGCGCCGTGGGGGTGGACCGTTCCACCCTCTCGGCGCTGCTGTCGGGCGGCACCCGGCTGCCGGGCGCGCAACTGGCCGCCGATTGCGCGCAGGCTTTGGGCGTATCTTGCGACTGGCTGCTGGGGCTGTCCGGCCGCCCCGAACCCGTGGCAGCCCTGCTGGCAGCCTCTGTCACTTTGGCCGACGCCCCGCGCGCGCTGTTTGATGCGACGATTTTCGGCTGGCACCAACAGGCGGCGGGCTACAAAATCCGCCATGTGCCCGCAACTTTGCCCGATATGCTGAAACTGCCCGCCTTGGTGGAATGGGAGTACCGCGCCCATCTGGGTCTTGGCGCGGGTGCGGCCATCACCGCGTTTCAAGAGCAACTGGACTGGTTGCGGGGGGCAGGATCAGATTATGAAATCGCGATGCCCCTGCATGAAATATCCGGCTTTACAACGGCTTCGGGTTATTGGGCCCACCTGCCCCTGACGATCCGCCGCGCGCAGCTGGATCATCTGATCCAACTTGCGACCGAACTTTACCCCACGCTGCGCCTGTATCTGTTTGACGCGCATCGGGTGTTTTCCAGCCCTGTCACCGTCTTTGGCCCGCATCTGGCCGCGATTTACCTTGGCCGCCAGTTCATCGTCTTTCGCGAACCGGCAATGGTGCAATCCATCGTGCAGCATTTCGACTGGCTGGTGCGCGAAGCGGTTCTCGACGCCCGCGACGTCATCACCCATTTGCGCGAATGGCGCGCCACGCTTTAGCGCAGCATCTGCAAGCGGCGCAAATCATAGCCGTTCCAGTCCAGAATCTCCCGCGCGGCCACCAGCCGGTCGGGCGGCAAAGCCCCGTCACGGTTCAGGATGAACCCCAGCCGCCCGTTTGGCGTGCCAATCACCAGCGTGCGGTAATCCGCATCCGCCCACAAGACCCACCACGGCCCCGGCTGCCCCGGCACCCCAAACCGCCCCGGCCCGTCCGGCACCATCGCCCCCGAACCCTGCACCACATTGCCCGAAAGACACAACCGATACGCCACCGCAAGGCCCATGGCAGCCTTGGAAACCTCTACCCCACCCGGTGCGCAAGACCCTGATTTGGTAGAAAAATCTGCGACCTGAACCCAGCGCCCCACCAGCCGCGACGGCTCCAGCACCGCGTTGGAATACATCGGCGCATCCGGGCTGCGATAAAGCCCCAAAGCCACGGGTGGCGCCATCGGCGTGCAGGCTGCCAAGACCAAAAGAACGGCGATCAGTCGATACAAAGCGTCACCATCACCCCGTTGTCCTGCAAAATCTGATTGCAGCCAAACATCGGCGACACCGGGGCGCAGGTTCCCGATCTGGCCAGACAAGATGCCTCACAATCGCTTTCGCGCTGACAGGATTTGCCGGAGTCTCGCGTCTGCACAAAACAGGTCATGCCGCCGGTTTTCCCCGCCTTGCCCCAAGATCTGCCCTTTTTCACACAGGCCAGTTCCTCGGGCGACGCGATCACCACAGGCTTTGCCACCGCAACCGGCGCTTCCGGCTTGACGACAGGTGTTTCGGGTTTTGCAACCGGTGCTTCCAGCGTCGTCGTCTCAATCGCGCCGCCCGTGATCGGGTTCGCGACAGGGCGCGCAGGCCTGTCGTCGCGCCCCGGCAAGGCCAGCGTGCAGGCTGTCAGCAAAACACAACACAGCAGGGGCAAAAGGCGCATCGGCACTCCTATTTGGCCGCCACAAGGCCCGATCTGACCCGGATGCGCAAGGCCCTAGTAGGGCTGCGGATGGGCGCGGTGGGCGGCGTCGATCTCGGCCAGAACCGCGTCCGAAAGCACCAGATCCGCCGCACCGATGTTGGTTTTCAACTGGGCCAGCGTGGTCGCCCCGATGATCGGGATCACCGGAAAAGGCCGGGCCGCACAAAAGGCAATTGCCATCTGCGACGGGTCCAACCCATGGCGCGCCGCAATCCCCATATAGGCCGCAACGGCAGGAAACACCTGCGGCGTGATCCGCCCGCTGAGGGATGGGTTCAGCGCCCGGCGCGAATTTTCGGGGATCACATCGCCCGCATATTTTCCTGTCAGCAGCCCGGTCGCAAGCGGTGAGAACGCCAAAAGCGGCATGTCTTCCAGCACCGAAAGCTCTGCCCAATCGCTGTCAAACTGCCGGCACAGCAGCGAATATTCGTTCTGCACCGTCATCACCCGCGGCAATCCAAGCTGTTCGGACAGGGCCAGCCAGCGTGCGGCACCCCAGACCGATTCATTGGAAAGTGCAAGGTGGCGGATCTTTCCCTCGGCAATCAACTGCGCTGATACCTGAAGTATATCAATGATTTGCGCGTCAATACTCGCGCGATCACCGCCCCGCGCATCAAACCCCCAAATGTCGCGAAAGTGATAAGACTTCCGGTCGGGCCAATGCAGTTGAAAGAGGTCGATATAGTCGGTCTGCAACCGGCGCAGCGACGCCTCAACCGCCGCACGCAACACCAAACCGGTCACCGGCGCACCGGCCCGGATGATGTCACGCCCACCGCCGCACACCTTCGACGCCAGCACCACCCGGTCGCGCCCGCCACGGCTGGCAAACCACGCGCCGATGATTTCCTCGGTGCGCCCGATGGTTTCGGCCAGCACCGGGTTGACCGGATACATCTCGGCGGTGTCCCAAAAACTCACCCCCGCCGCCAGCGCCAGATCGGCCTGGGCGTGGGCCTCGGCCTGCGTATTCTGACTGCCCCAGGTCATTGTGCCCAAACACAGTTTTGACACTGAAATCCCGGTATGACCCAAGCGAACCTGCTGCATCGCGCTCTCCTGTTTTCGCCAAGCTATGCGCCATGACCAGCCATGAAAAGCCCCGACCGCCAGTTTCTGCCCAGTCCTGAATTCAATATCCCAGATCAAGACGCCCCTTTGGGTAGCCCCAAACCGGACACCGGCCAAAAAGGCCGCCCCCCTGCAGATCAAATGCAACGACCAGACCGGCAGTGCCACCGGCGCGGGATTGGGCATCGGCAAGACCGTCGCCATCGGGCTTGCCGCCACCGGGGCGCAGGTGATCGTGGCGCGGGCCGATGAAAATGGGTGGCGCGCTGCCATTGCGGGTCAACAACGCAGGCATCGGCGGGAAAACACCCGCAGAGCGGCTGGCGAAAGGTGATCAAGGTCGACCTGAACGGCGCATTTTCCGGCATCTGCCGCGCCATTCCCGATCTGTGGAAGGCAGGCGGCGGGGCCATTGCAAATATGGCAGCGATCCTTGGCTCGGTCGGGTTTGCGCAATCCTCGGCCGATGGCGCGGCCAAACAGGCGCTGCTGGGGCTGACCACAGCGACCAAACTGGCCAATCTTGTACTGTGCCTGTCGTCCGAAAAGGCCGCTTCATCTCGGGCAGGTCTCACCCTGACGATGGCGGCTATAGCACGCAATAGCCTGCAATGCTGCCAAAGCACTGGCCCTTCACCCCGGCCCGCGTTAAACAGCGCTGACCGGGACAAAAGGCACACACATGGCACGGATTCTGATCACTTCCGCGATCCCCTATATCAACGGGATCAAGCACTTGGGCAACCTTGTGGGCAGCCAACTGCCCGCCGATCTGTTCGCGCGCTACATGCGCGGGCGCGGCCACGAGGTGATGTTCATCTGTGCCACTGATGAGCATGGCACGCCCGCCGAACTCGCCGCCGCCAAAGCAGGCAAGCCAGTGGCCGAATATTGCGCCGAAATGCACGATGTGCAGGCCGAAATCGCACGCGGTTTCCGGCTGTCGTTTGACCATTTCGGGCGCTCTTCCAGCCCGCGCAACCACCGGCTGACCCAGCATTTTGCGGGCAAGCTGGACGAGGCCGGTCTGATCCGTGAAGTCACGGAAAAGATGATCTTTTCCATCGACGACAACCGCTTTCTGCCCGACCGCTACATTGAAGGCACCTGCCCCAACTGCGGCTTCACCTCGGCACGCGGCGACCAATGTGACAATTGCACCAAACAGTTGGACCCGACCGACCTGATCGACCCGCATTCGACGATTTCGGGGTCGAAAAACCTTGAGCAGCGCGAAACCAAGCATCTCTACCTGATGCAGCGGTCCTTGCGCGACAAGCTGGAGTCGTGGATCGACAGCAAGACCGACTGGCCGATCCTGACCACTTCCATCGCCAAGAAATGGCTGAACGACGGCGACGGCTTGCAAGACCGGGGCATCACCCGCGATCTGCACTGGGGCATACCGGTGAAAAAGGGCGATCAGCCTTGGCCGGGGATGGAGGGCAAGGTGTTCTACGTCTGGTTCGACGCCCCCATCGAATACATCGCCTGCACCGCCGAATGGGCCGACGCGCAGGGTCTGCCTGATGCCGCATGGGAACGCTGGTGGCGCACCGACAAGGGGGCCGCCGACGTCACCTATTATCAGTTCATGGGCAAGGACAACGTGCCTTTCCACACCCTGTCTTTCCCCGCCACCCTTGTGGGATCGGGAGAGCCTTGGAAGCTGGTCGATTACCTGAAATCGTTCAACTACCTGAATTATGACGGCGGTCAGTTCAGCACCTCGCGCGGGCGCGGGGTGTTCATGGATCAGGCTTTGTCGATCCTGCCGTCGGATTACTGGCGCTGGTGGCTGCTGTCCCACGCCCCGGAATCGTCGGATGCCGAATTCACCTGGGAGAATTTCCAGACCTCGGTGAACAAGGATCTGGCCGATGTGCTGGGCAACCTTGTCAGCCGCGTCACCAAATTCGCCAATGCCAAATTCGGGCTGACGGTGCCTGCGGGCGGCACGTTTGACCATGCCGAAACCGCCCTGATCGCCGATCTGGGCGCACGCATCAAGGACTACGCGGCCCTGATGGAGACGATGGAGGTGCGCAAGGCCGCCAACGAATTGCGCGCGATCTGGGTGATCGGTAACGAATATCTGCAGGCCGCAGCACCCTGGACCGTGGTCAAAACCGACCCCGACCGCGCACAGGCCATGATCCGTCTCGCGCTGAACCTGATCCGCGTCTACGCGATCCTGTCGCGCCCCTTCATCCCGGACGCGGCGGCGGCGATGATGGCGGCGATGGGATCGGAGGATTGGACCTGGCCCGACAGCATCTCGGACGCCATGCGCACGCTGCCTGCGGGCCATGCCTTTGCCGTGCCGGAAAACCTGTTCCGCAAAATCACCGATGAAGAACGCGCCGACTGGCAGCAGAAATTCGCCGGGGTGCGGACCTGATGCCAACCGGCCCCCTGCCCGACGCGACACCAATCGGGGCCGGGCCGTCAGACGCGCAGAAATACGTGGCCAAAGGCTCGGCCCATGTCACTCTGCCGGGGATGCCAGAGCCGCTGGACGTGGCCTTTGTGCTACTGCCCAAATTCACCATGCTGGCGTTTTCTTCTGCCATTGAACCTTTGCGGATGGCCAACCAGTTGACGCAGCAGGTGCTGTTCCGCTGGCAGGTGCTGTCGGATGATGGCGGGCCGGTGGCCTGTTCCAACGGCGTGCCGGTCATGGTCAACGGGGCTTGGCCCGAGGCCAAACCGGCGGGGATCGTACTGGTCTGTTCGGGGGTGGAACCCGAAGGCAAGGCCAGCATCGCGCTTGGGGATTGGCTGCGGTCGCTGTGGCGACGCGGGCGCGTGGTGGGCGGGCTTTGCACCGGCGCCTATGCGCTGGCGCAGGCGGGGATACTCAAGGGCCACCGCTTTACCATGCATTGGGACAACATCGACGCCTTTGCCGAAAACCACCCCGATCTGCCCCCCGCCCGGCAGGTGTTTTGCATCGACGACCGGGTGATGACCTGCGCGGGGGGCGTGGCCGCCGCCGATCTGATGCTGAAGCTGATCAACGACCGCTTTGGCCCCGCCTTGGGCCAAGAGGTGATGAACATGTGCCTGTTGACCCAACGCCGCCACGAGGATGATCTGCAAACCACGTCTTTGGCCGCGCGTCTTGGCACGCGCCACGACAAACTGCTCCAAGCGGCGGTCTATCTGGAGGCGCATATTGAAGAAGAATTCGATCTTGACGCTTGCGCGGCGCATCTGGCGCTGTCGCGCCGCCAGATCGAACGGCTGTTCAGCCGCTATCTGAACATAACGCCGGTGCGCTACATGAACGATTTGCGGCTGGCGCGCGGGCGGTCTTTGCTGGCCGAAACCGATTTGAAAGTGACCGAGGTCGCCGTGGCCTGCGGCTATGCCAGCACCTCGCATTTCTCAAAATCCTTCCGCAAAAAATACGGCACTTCGCCTTACCGGTTCTCGCATTTCGGCGGGTGATCCGATTGCGCGGCTGCGCCGCAGGATTCCCTGAGCGCTGACGCGCGGATGCGCTCCGCGCGGGGGATATTTAAGGACAGATGAAATCGGGGATTGGACGGCGCAGCCCCGCCCCTTTGTGTTGCGGCGCGCGATGTCAACCGTTATGCAGGCGCAGCAAGCTGGAGGCCCCTATGCCCACCTTTCTTTCCACCACCGACGCCGATTTCGAGGCCGGCTTTGCCGCGCTTTTGAGGATGAAACGGGAGGAGGCCGAGGATGTGGACCTTGCCGTTTCCGCCATCATCGCCGATGTGCGGGCGCGCGGCGATACGGCGGTGCTGGAACTGACGGCGCGCTTTGACCGGCTGGACCTGACCCCTGCAACCATGGCCTTTTCGGCGGCCGAGATCGAGGCCGAATGCGCCAAAGTATCACCCGCAGACCGTGCGGCGCTGGAACTGGCAGCAGAGCGTATCCGCGTCTATCATGCGCGCCAGATGCCCCATGATGAGATGTGGACGGATGCGGCCGGGGCCAGTTTGGGCTGGCGCTGGACGCCGGTCTCCGCGGCGGGGCTTTATGTGCCGGGGGGCACGGCCACCTATCCGTCATCGGTGTTGATGAACGCCATTCCGGCCAAGGTGGCAGGGGTGCAGCGTCTGGTCATCACCTGCCCCACACCCGGCGGTTTGGTCAATCCCTTGGTGCTGTTGGCGGCGCGGATTGCGGGCGTGGACACCATTTACCGCATTGGCGGCGCGCAGGCGGTGGCGGCTTTGGCCTATGGCACCCAGACCGTGGCCGCAGTCGACAAGATCACCGGTCCGGGCAATGCCTATGTGGCAGCGGCCAAGCGCCGGGTGTTTGGCCGCGTGGGCATCGACATGATTGCGGGGCCCTCCGAGATTCTGGTGATTGCCGACCGCGACAATGATCCCGACTGGATTGCGCTGGACCTGCTGTCGCAGGCCGAACACGACGCCTCGGCGCAATCCATTCTGATCACCGATGATGCGGGCTTTGCCCGCGCGGTGACGCAAGCCGTTGAAAAGCGGCTGGAAACACTGGAGCGGCGCGTGATTGCCGGTGCCTCTTGGCGCGACAATGGCGCCGTGATCGTGACCCGCGATCTGTCCGAGGCGGCGGCGCTTTCCAACCGCATGGCCCCCGAGCATCTGGAGCTTTGCACCGCTGACCCCGAGGCACTGTCATTGCAAATCACCCATGCCGGGGCGATATTCCTTGGGGCATGGACACCGGAAGCCATCGGCGATTACGTTGGCGGGCCGAACCATGTGCTGCCCACCGCCCGGTCAGCGCGGTTTTCCAGTGGATTGAGTGTGATGGATTTTGTAAAACGGACGACCTTGGCCCGCATGACGCCCGAGGCCTTGCGCCTGATCGGCCCCGCTGCCGAACGCCTTGCGATCTCGGAAAGCCTGCAGGCGCACGGGCTTTCGGTGCGCGCACGGCTGGACCGTCTGAACCGGGGGGCCACATGAGCAACCGCATCTGCGCCATCGACATTGACGAACGCGGGCTGGCCCGACCCACCGCCGAAATCGAGCAGGAACGCAAAGTCGCGATCTTTGATCTGCTGGAGGAGAACTCTTTTGCCCTGCCGCTGCGTGAAGACCGCGCCGCCGTGCCCGGCCCCTACCGGCTGGGTCTGGCCATCCGCGAGGGGCGGCTGGTGTTTGATATCACCACCGAGGCCACTGACAAGGTTGGCGAATTTCACCTGTCCTTGGGTCCGTTCCGTCAAGTGGTCAAGGATTACTTCCAGATTTGCGAAAGCTATTTCGAGGCCGTCAAACGTCTGCCCCCCAGCCAGATCGAGGCCATCGACATGGCAAGGCGCGGCATCCACAACGAGGGCGCGTCGGTGCTGCAAGACCGTCTGAACGGCAAGGCTGTGGTTGATATTAACACCGCCCGCCGCCTGTTCACCCTGATCTGCGTCCTGCACTGGGGCTGACGATGGCATTTCCGCAAGCCGTACTGTTCTGCTGTGACCACAACGCCGTCCGTTCGCCGATGGCCGAGGCGCTGATGAAGAAACTTTACGGCCAGCGCGCCTATGTGCAGTCGGCTGGGGTCAGGAATGATATGGAGGTGGACGGGTTTTCCATCGCCGTCTGTGCCGAACTGGGGATCGAACTGTCACGCCACCGGTCACGCTCGTTTGAAGAAATGCAGAACATGGGCGATGATCTGGGCCAGTTTGATCTGATCGTGGCGCTGTCCCCCGCCAGCAAACACGCGGCGCTGGATTTGACCAAGTCTTACCATCTGGACATCGAATACTGGCAAATCATCGACCCCACCGCGATTGGTGAGGGGCGCGAGGCGAAACTGGCCGCCTACCGTCAGGCGCGGGATCAGATCAAAACCCGGATGTTGGACCGCTTTGGTCCCGCAAGCGCCGCTTGAATTCTGGCGCAGCCGCGCAATCTCTTCCGGATCGGGCCGCCGGCTTGCTTGGCAAGGATGTGACATAAAACGCTGTTAGGGCCGTTCCCGTTGGCATTTTGACGGGCTTTTTCCTTTATGACCACGTCCACGGTTTTGCGGCGCTGATGGTCGGCTTCAGCCTCTGTGATGTGGGGTTCGAAGCCGTTTACATCTCGACCACGTTTGACGGTGATCCTTTGCTGGCTGACAATCGGCTGATCGAAAACGACGGCAGCACCTGCCTGCCGCTGCGCCCCCCGATCTGGACGGTGCGGCTTTGTGCCATTGGCTTGGTTCGCGCGACAAGTCTGTGCTGACAATCGGCGCGATATCTGCGACAAGTGTGAAGATTTGGTTAAGATGGACATATCAAGCCATTGAAATCATTTAGATTTTAAAAAGTCCCGATCCGGGACCGCAGCCGAGGCACCGATGACCCACCCCACCCTGACCGCCTATTACGCCGCCTTCAATGCAGGCGACGCCGCCGGAATGCTGGCCTGCGTGACCGATGATGTCGAGCACCGCGTCAACGAAGGAGGCATCCGCCGGGGCCGCGCCAAGTTCGCCGAATTCTGCGCCCATATGGGGGTGTCCTACCGTGAGCAGTTGCACGACATCCAGCTGTTCACCAACCATGACGCCACCCGCGCCGCTGCCGAATTCGTGGTCCACGGCCAGTATCTGAAAACCGACCCCGGCCTGCCCGTCGCCCACGGCCAAACCTACATCCTGCCCGCCGGATCATTCTTCGATCTGAAAGACGGCCAGATTTCCCGCATCACCACCTTTTACAATCTGAACGACTGGATCGCTCAGGTTTCGACATGACCGAAATAGAGGTCCGCGCGCTGCAAGGCCCAGATCTGGAGGCCGCCCTCGACGACGTTGCCGCCCTGCGCATCGCCGTGTTTCGTGACTGGCCCTATCTCTATGACGGCAGCCTTGACTACGAACGTGAGTATCTCAAGACCTACCGCGACAACCCCGGCGCTTTGCTGGTCGGTGCCTTCGATGGCCCGCGTCTGGTCGGGGCCTCGACCTCCACCTTGATGGAGGATCACGCCGACGCTTTCTCGGACCCTCTGCGCAAGATCGGCCTGCCGGTGAAAACCATCCTTTACGGCGCTGAATCCGTGCTGCTGCCGCCGTATCGCGGTCAAGGCATCGGCCACCGTTTTTTCGACCTGCGCGAGGCCCATGCCCGCAAACTGGGCCGCAGCCACATCGCCTTTTGCTCTGTCACGCGCCCGGCAGAGCACCCCCAGCGCCCCGAAACCGCCCGCACCAATGACGCCTTCTGGCAGGGTCGCGGCTATGCCCCCCTGCCCGGCGTGCTGGCTGAATTCGCTTGGAAAGACGTGGGCGACAGCGCCGAAACCCTGAAACCACTGCAATTTTGGCTGGGAAAAGCCTGAACTTTCCGCTTGAAAACCGCCCGCAATCGGCGCATATCGCCGCCACGCCTGCGGTTTCCGCGGGCCAAATCCTATTGGAGAGACCATGGCCAAGGAAGATATCCTCGAATTCCCCGGTGTCGTGAAGGAACTCTTGCCCAACGCGACTTTCAAGGTTGAACTCGACAACGGCCATGAATTGATTGCGGTGATGGCAGGCAAGATGCGCAAGAACCGCATCCGCGTCTTGGCAGGCGACAAGGTGCAGGTGGAAATGACCCCCTACGATTTGTCCAAGGGCCGCATCAACTACCGCTTCAAGTAAGCCCCATGCGCTTTATCCTCGGATCAGGCAGTCCGCGCCGGAAGGAACTTCTGGCGCAACTTGGGCTGGTGCCTGACGCCATTCTGCCCCCCGACATTGACGAAGACCCCAAGAAGGCTGAACTGCCGCGCCCCTATTGTGCGCGTTTGGCGCGCGAAAAGGTGCTGGCCGTGCAGGCCGACCCCGATGATATCGTGCTATGTGCCGATACCACCGTCGCCCTTGGCCGCCGCATCCTTGGCAAGCCGCGTGACGCAGGTGAGGCCGCGCAGTTCCTGACTGATCTGGGCGGTCGCCGCCATCAGGTGATCACCGCCGTCGCGGTGCGCCGAGGCGACCGCATCTGGACCCGCGAAAGCGTGTCGGCGGTGAAGATGAAGCGCCTGTCAGACATCGAATTGAACGCCTACCTCGCGTCGATGGAATGGCAAGGCAAGGCCGGAGGCTATGCCATCCAAGGTGCCGCCGGGGCTTTCATTCCATGGATTTCCGGGTCCTTCACCGGCATCGTTGGCCTGCCCTTGGCCGAAACCGCCGCTTTGCTGGCCGCCGCTGGCCTTCCCGTCTGGAGCCACTTATGATCCCCACCAGCCGCCTTGTTTTGCTTGATACGATCAAAGATCGCCCCGCCGCCGCCCTTCTGGTCGATGGACGGCTGGAGGATCTGGCGATTGATCCCGCGACCGACGCTCCTCTGCCCGGTGCGATCTATCGCGCGGTGGCAGATCGGCCGATGAAGGGCCAAGGCGGGCTGTTCGTAAAACTGCCGGAAGGGTCGGGCTTCTTGCGCCAGACCGCGGGCATCGCGCCCGGCCAACGCCTGCTGGTGCAGATCACCGGGCCAGCCGAGGCGGGCAAGGCCTATCCCGTCACCACGCGCCTGCTGTTCAAGTCGCGCTTTGCCATCGTGACGCCGGGCGCGCCGGGCCTGAATATCTCACGTCGCATCAAGGATGAAGATGTGCGGGCGGAACTGGAGGCTGTGGCCGCCGCCGCGATGGCGGGGGCGGACGAGTCGCTGGGCCTGATCCTGCGGTCGGCCTGTGTGCATGCCAATGACGACGAAATCGCTGACGATATCAACGCGATGCGCGATCTGGCGCAGGCGGTTCTGGCCGATCTGGCGGGCGATCCCGAACTGCTGGTCGAAGGCGCTGGCGCACATGAAACCGCTTGGCGCGACTGGGCCGATCCTGAACCCGATCAGGTGATCGAGGGCGGTTTTGCCGATCACAACGTGCTGGAGATGATCGACGCTCTGCTGTCGCCCCGGGTCTGGCTTGGCGAAGGCCATATGATGATCGAACCCACCCGCGCGCTGCTGGCGGTGGATGTGAACACCGGCAATGACACTTCACCCGCCGCCGCGCTCAAGATCAACATCGCCGCGTCGCGCGAACTGCCGCGCCAACTGCGGCTGCGGGGATTGGGCGGTCAGGTGGTGATCGACTTCGCGCCGATGCCAAAGAAAGAGCGTGCGATCCTGGATCAGGTCATCCGCGCCGCTTTCAAGTCTGAATCCGAGGTCAATCTGGCCGGCTGGACCACGCTGGGTCTGTACGAGATGACCCGCAAGCGCGACCGCCTGCCGCTGGCGGAAGTGCTGGCATGAGCTGCCCGGTTTGCCAAAGGGAAACCGACGCGAAATACCGCCCGTTCTGCTCGCGCCGCTGCGCAGATGTTGATCTGGGCAAATGGCTTACGGGCAGTTATGTGATTCCGGCTCAGGCGATTGACGACGAAAACCCTGTTGAAGATGCGCCCCCGAAATCCCACCCGCACTGATCTGCCCAGACGTTCATTTTTTCGCCAAATCCCTCTGGACAGCCCTGCGCCCCTGACGTATCACGCCCACACCAAACAAGGGCTGCGGCCCTGACAGCGTGCCCGGATAGCTCAGTTGGTAGAGCAGCGGATTGAAAATCCGCGTGTCGCTGGTTCGATTCCGGCTCTGGGCACCATTTTTCACCACAAAATCAAGCACTAGCACATAGCACACTTCCGAGTCCGTGCGTTGCACAGTCATAGCACACTTCTGTGTGCGTTGCTGCGCTGGTTCGGGGGTTTTGCCGACTCGTTTGGTATGTTGAACATAGTCTAGTGGTTTGCTGTGTTGGACACTGTGAACCGGTTTGCTGGTGCGACACAGTGTCTGCGTTGCTGCTGATGGGTCCAAAACGAGTTGCAGAAGGCTTGGTCGCGTTCTGGGTATGCTGTGCTGGTAGCGCCCATCCTATGCGCTGTCCTGCTCGCTGCCTGCCTGCCATGCTGTGTTAACACAGTGAGTGGGTTGCTGGTAATACAAATCATCGTACACCTAGGCAATGTTTGGTACAGATCATCGCGCCAGCTTGGCATTTAGGGCAACCTCATCAACAGATCGCCAACAACTTCAGATCCTGAAGATGTTGGCTGCCGTTTGCTGCAAACCATTTTCTTGCCTGATTTGAATTCCAGCCTTGTGCAGCACCTTTGGTTGACTTTGCTGTTAATTATTGACCCAGCCGTGCCGCTAATCTACCAAATGAAGCACAATTTAGCCCCGTGAGACCAAGGGCGTTTCTCAGGGGGTATCATGAACCTACGAAAGCATAGCCTTGTCCTGTTTTGCGGCCTTTCCGCGTCAGGCATGAGCCTAGCCGCCAAAGCTGACGCCTATAGTTTTACGATCACCCCTTCGCCTCCGGCAGCGATCACCACTGACACCCTCTATCTCGGCGCTGGCGATGTCGTAACGGTGGAACAAGGTGGCGTGATCGACGTGACTTCTGGCAACGGCATCGAAGGCACTGCGGGTGGCGTCACTGTGAACAATGCGGGGTCCGCGACTGGCATCATGGGCATCTATGTAGAGGGCAATCTCAACCAGATAACCAACTCGGGAACGACGACAGGTGGAAATTCCGGTATCTACGCCCAGGGCGACCATAACACCTTCACCAACTCAGGCACTGTGACGGGCGGCGACCAGGGCATCTATGTAGAGGGCAATTTCAACCAGATAACCAACTTGGGGATGGCGACGGGCTCGCAGGCCGGCATCTACGCCATAGGCACGGGCATCAGGATTGCCAACTCAGGGACGGTGACGAGCAGCGACGTAGGCATTATAACTTTCGGCGACGATAACATAATCACAAACTCGGGGATGGTGATGGGCGCCGCCGAAGGCATCTGGGCCGATGGCAACAACAACACGATCAACAACTCGGGGAAAGCTGAAGGCGGCGGCATCACTGCCCAAGGCAGCAACAATACGATCACCAACTCGGGGATGTCGGCGTTCATCGGCACCGGCGGCCCCAACAACACGATTATCAATTCGGGGACAGTGGCGGGTAGCGAGTACGCCATCAAAGCCTTTGGGGAAAACAACACAATCACCAACTCGGGCAAGATCGCAGGCAAGATCGCGGTGAGGTTTAACGGCAGCGGCAACACCCTGACCCTGTTGGCCGGCAGCAACGTGGAGGGAAGTCTGGACCTTGCAGGCGACGGTGGCAACAGTTTGGTGATTGGCCGCCGCCTGAACACGGCGCTGACCTTCACGGGAGGTATTGGCGTTTCCCTCGAAGCAAACGGTCTGCCTTTTGTGGTTCATCACGCTGATCTGGAGGATGTTGGTGTTCTGGCGGTTGTTGACCCAACCGTTTACGCCGCCGAAGACGATATGCTTGGCGACCTGACGCGGTCCTTGGCCGATGTCGTTGATGGCCGTCTTGGGTTTGTCACTGGCCACAGGGCCAACAATATCAGGGTCTCTACGTCCAACGCCGAGGCGAGCGGATCGCAATGGGCGACATGGGCCACGGGCATCGGCAACTACCGCAGCCAGACGGCAGATGGCATCTATGATGGGTTCGATACAACACTGGGCGGCTTTGCACTGGGAACCGATGGCGTATTGTCCTCTGGTACAATGTTTGGCGGTTTCGTGGGTGCCAGTCGTGCTCATCTGAACACAAACGCGGGTGCCGAGCAGATTGACACCGGCAGTACCTACGCCGGCCTTTATGCTGGCTATTCTTTGCCCAACGCCTTTGTGAACCTTGCAGTGACGGGCGGCTATGCCAATACCAATACCAGCCGTGATGTGCTCAACAACATGGTGGTGGGTGGGATTGAGCAGGCCAAGGGAAACCCAGATGGGGTCTTCTTCGCCCCGCAGGCGACGATCGGCACTGAGATAAAAAATGCCCATGGCATTGTAACCCCCAGTTTGCGGGTGGCCTATACGCGGCTGACCATGAGCAGCTATGCAGAGACGGGGTCTGCTGCTGACATGTCGGTAGGCTCTCGCACAGTCAGCATGGTTGATCTGCGCGGGCAAGTGGCCTTTGCGATCAAGCCGATTGTGACCAGCACCGGCCAATTTGATGCCACGATGCGCCTTGGCGCTGACGCAACCTTGACAAATAACGACGACATCACCGCTACGCTGCTGGACCAGCCCATTACGTTTAGCACCAGCAGCCAAGACACAACCCTGCGCGGCTTTGCAGGCGTTGATCTTGTGCAAGCGATGGACAGCGGCACCAACCTGAAGCTTAGCGTGGAAGCGGGATATGACACTGGCCATGCTGTAACGCTAAAAGCCACGGCGGGTCTTGCCTGGGCGTTCTAAGCGGGTTGCCGAGCATACAGAAGATCGCCAACATCTTCAGAATCTGAAGATGTCTGCCCCCAATCTCCGCCCTGCCCCAACCATAGGAAGCCGCGTCAACCCAATATTTCCTATCCTCGTCAGTGATTTAGGTAGGAATAATCCGCTGCTGACCACACAATTGTTGATAACAGTTGTGAGGCAAACGATGACCGGCATGAAACTGCGCGATGGTGACATTACCCTGTACCATCGCCGCGATAGCAAGAACTGGCAGGCAGATATTAGGTTGCCCGATGGCGGCAGGCATACCCTGAGCCTGCGAACCGCCAACGAAAAGACGGCCAAAGACAAAGTGATCCTGATCTACGAGGACATGTACTTTCGTTACAAACATGGGCTGACAGCCGTTGTGGTGCTGTTCAAAGACGCAGCCGATGCGTGGCTCAAGGAACTGCGGGCAGAAGTGCGGGCTGGTTCACGCAATGAACGCACGGTGATCGATTATGAACCCGTGGTTGAACGCTATCTCAAGCCATTCTTTGGCAACAAGCCCATCGACACCATCAAGGCCAGTGACATCGCCCAGTATCGCAGCTGGCGGCGGGATTATTGGGTCACTGGGCCGGGATCCAAGGAAGTGGAATACGACTATGAGCGCAATGGGCGGGTGATCAAACGCAAGATGGCGCACAAGGCCCGGGCCCCCAGTCCGCAGACCATCAATGGCGAAAACGTGCCGCTGCGCGGTATCCTCAAGTTTGCCTGCAGCAGGGAATGGATGAAGGCTGGGTCAATCCCTGAGGTGGCCAACGTCAAGCTGACCAAGCGGGAAACACGCGAACGTGCCTATCCGCATTTTGAACGGCATGAATATGTGGCGCTGCGCCACTTCATGACTGGCTGGGTCAAAGCAGATGGCATCGGCACCAAGGAACGTTGGCGGCGCGAGGCCATACAGGATTATCTGCTGATCATGTTCAACAGTGGCCTGCGCGAACATGAACTGTTCAAGCGCGATGAGAAAACCAAGGTCATGCGCGGCCTGCGCTGGAAAGATGTGGCATTCTTCCAATCCAAGGCTGGGGTGGACATGGTTGAACTTTATGTTGAGGGCAAGACTGGCTGCCGTTACATGGTGCCGCTGCGCACTGTGCGCTACGTGCTGGAACGCCGCAAACTGCGTTGCCCTGATGCTGGTCCAGAGGATTTTGTCATGGCCCTGCCCGATGGTGTGATGTTCAACACCTTCGACAGTGGCGTGGCAGGTGTGCTGAACTTGGCGGGGCTGCGCAAAGATCCCAAGTCAGGGCGCAATCGTGGAATCTACAGCTGCCGCCACAGCTATGCCACTAGGCAGGTGCAAGATGAACGCAATGCACAGGAACTGGCTGACAACATGGGCACCAGTTTGGCCATGCTTCAGCGCAGTTACTTCCACTTTGATGCGCGGGCAGCGGCGGACAGGTTGAGTGGGTCGAAGGCGGACAAGGATCCCAAGAAGGACTAAGGTTGAGGACATAACGCAGGCCGAAGCGCCAAGTGCTTGAGACTGCATGGTATTGCCAGCCTCTGAGCATCAATCAGCACAATCTCAAATGCCTTCTAATACACTATAATAGTGTATTGGGCTGGCCCATTTACTCGACCATTTCAATCGCCTTGCGCAGCTTGCCTTCGCCTGCGTCGATATAAACCATGGTAGTATTCAAGTTACGGTGGCGAACCAGGATCTGGATGACACGGGGGTTGATGCCCTTGTCTGCCAAGCTTGTGACAAACTGCCGCCTGCCGCTGTGGCTGCTGGCACCCGTGATGCCTGCTGCGGCGTACAGCGTGGCAAACAAGTTTACGATGGTTTGTGCAGAGAAGCCGCCGCCCTTGCCACTGTAGATCAAAGCAGCATCAGGTTTTGCGCAATGCTTGGGGTTGGCCGCTGCGTAGCGGCGCAACACAGCGGCCAACCGTTTGTTGACCAAGACAGTGTTGCCGTCGTTGCCCTTGGTCTGTTCTGCACGCAAATAGAAGCTGTCGCGTACAGTGCCGTTGGTCTCGTAAACATCGCCGACGAGCAGCCCAGCAATTTCACAGGCACGCAGGCCTGCGTAGAAGCTGAGTGCCACAACTGCGTGGTTGCGCACGCTGTGTCGCTTGCTGTCGATGACGGCTGTGAGGCGTTTGAATTCTGCGGGGTTGAGCAGCTTGGCCTGTTTCATGTTTTGCACCGGTGAAATGTGTGACTTTGCTGTGTGCAGTTTAAAGTCACACATATCATAGAGCTACAGGAGAGATTTGGCGCACTAAGCTGCTGTTCTTATTGGATGAAAATGCCAAATATTATAGATTACGCATTGTATAACATTTTGCATTTGACGCATCTTGCTTGTCAAAAGTAGCATTGGCAAACATTACATTGCTGTAATGGTTAAGCCGCTTTATATTTTTCTTTGAACTCTTCGCAATGCTCCAAAACCCGCTTGATCCACGTGTCATACCAAACCCATGTTCCTTTGTAGTCACCTTTGCAGCCATAGCCTTTTTTAGGATCTTTTGCTTCCAGTTTTTTCCATAGTGCTATATGGTTAGTAATGGTAAATGCTGTGAAGCCACTACTCTTTACCAAGCTCAAGACGTCGTTCGCTGTGTATCGCTTTTTATTGACTTCTTTAAGCAGAACCTGATTAACTGCGTCAGCATCGGCACTGCCCGGCTTAATAAATTCAATGGCTAAATCTGCTCCTGAGGCTCGGTTGCTTGCAATTGGCACGAATGCTACACGATAACGAAATGCCGTATCAGCAAGTTGTTCATCGGTTAGTTTATTTTCAAACGCAGTGATGAAAGTTGAAATATGGTTGGGTAAATCAGAGGCCTGCTTGAGTAACGTTCGCTGGTCAGCACCAAAAGATACAAATTGTAACGCAATTGGAAGTCTTTTCTCTAATCCATATTGGGCACCGAAAAGCGACTTTAGTGCATCATTGAAGTTTATGCATGAGGCTTGAAGCTCTCCACCAATCGCGTCATCTATTCTATTCGTTGAACGATGCTCGATTTCATGCCGAAGTTCTATCAGAAATTCGAGATTTTTCTTAGCCCCAACTGGTATAGGACAGCGCCCGTGCTGCAAGCATTTGCCTAAATCCAGAAACCTGTCGACCCCGCTTTTGGTTTTACCTTCGTAACGATAATCAATTCCTTCACGCTTGAACCAAGCATGGAGGAGATATGTCCATGCGATGACAATGGTTACGATGAATAACTCAGCACGAAAAGTAAGACCTGCGCCGTTAAAGATGTGCACGGCAGCTATCATCGCTTCACGTGCTTTGATTAAGAGTTCATCACCATTGCGGTTTAAACCGGTGTCGTGATCAACGTCAGGCCACGATAGCAGAAAGGCGTCTAACGCCTCGTCGGTTGCAGGTTTTACTGACTTGTGTTTCGCTCCGGTACGTATCTCGCTAAATGCTCGGTGGTTTACAGTTCTAGTAGGTCGTGTGAAATATGCTTGAATATCTTGATCTGCATATCCTCCGCGTGCAAGCATCGTTTTAATAATAGACACTTCCCATCGCTCAAGTGTGTTGCCGCGCTTTCTCTTAACTTTTTGATTTCTAGCTTTCGTTGTCTTCTCGTTGGGGCTACCTGCATTCATGCTTTGCTCCAGTTTTGTAGATCGCTTGAAGGTCGTTGTACGATTATTCCATCGTCGGTTAGACGAGTTACTTATTGATAAAAAACTAACTATATTCTAAAATTTGAAACGGCATCTCTTTGTCATTCCTTTGCAACGACCGTGTCATAAAGACCATAGTGCGTAAGCCCTTTGTGGCTCTCAATTCCCGTATAGCGAAGAGAAGCATCTTCATAGCGCCGGAACGCAAAGACAGCAGCATTCATCTGTTCCGTGTTGAACACCCGGAGCCGCACAAGCAGATGGAAATCTTGCACGGTTAAGCCCGTGACTGTGAGGAATAGGTCTGGCTCCAGCTTGGTGATCACATCCTGCAAGGTATTTTCGCGGAAGTCGGTCAGGTACATGAATGCCGGAATGCGGGTTGCAAATTTAATCAGCTTTTCTTGAACCATCTTGCGCTTGGACTTGTATTCTTTTTCCTCATCCGTCAGCTGCTTTTCATCGTCTTTAGAAAGCTTGCCCTGTGCCTTGGCCTTGGCTTTCAGCTCTTTGACTTTGTCGCTCTTGTTGATGATGGTTTCGATGACGTTGTCACCCAGCGCCCGCCAGCCTTCAATGCGTTCAACGGCAGCCATTGCATCTGGGTTGTCCATGATCCGGCGCAGAGTTTCGTTGTCCACATTGACCAGCAATGCGCTTTCCCATTTACGGGCCAACAGCGTTGCAGACGTTCCAGCCATGGCAATATCGAGAATACCGCCAGCATCAATCTGCGTCATGTTTGAGCCGTCATAGGCCAGCACTGGTAAGAAAGACACCAGCTCACGCACAGCATTTTCAGGGTTGGGTTCGTTCGGAGACAATCCGATGCCGTACTCTGACAACTGCCGCAGTGCTCGTGTCGGCGCAAAGTCGAACACGAAGCAGGCTGGCTTAAGGATTTCTTCCTCGTTGGGATTGTCGCCATTGGGGTTCTTGATTGACCAAGGCGATTGCACGCGAAATGCAGCTTGGAAATAAGTTTCTGGCGATTTGAGATTGCGCAGCATCAGGATGGATGACCATTGCGCGACTGTAACCCCAGTCGTTAGCTTGCCACATGACAGCGTAATCGATTTCGTGTCAAAGCCGCTTCCGATGGCGTCGCGCACTGGTGGCAGGGCTTCCAGGCCGATGCCAGCCTTTGCACCTGCTGCAACGATTGCCTTGTAATCATGCCAAAAGGTGTTGTTGAGAACGGCAGTGCAAAAGTTTGCCACGGAAGTGGCGGGATAGTCTTGCTGCGGGCAGAGTAAAACTTTGCCACTTTGGCCCTTTCTGGCGACAGGGAGGGTGGGGGCATTTTAATCGTGGAACTTTATCGGAAGGTCCGCCTCG
>CAMAQR010000020.1 GCA_945860375.1 Pseudorhodobacter antarcticus | reverse complement strand
ACACTGTCACCTTCATTTCCTCAGACAAGGGCCACAACGCCGAAAACATCAAGGACATGCTGCCCGAAGGCGTAGAGGCGTTCAAAAGCGATATGGGCAAGGATTATGTCCTGACCCTGACCGCCGAGGGCCTTTATGGCATCAAATGCACGCCCCACTACACGATGGGTATGGTCGCGCTGATCCAGGCCGGTGCCCCGGTCAATCAAGAAGCGGCTGCGGCTGTGGTGCATAAGGGCAAGGCAAAGACCCGGTTCGAACTGCTGATGGCGCAGATTGCCAAGTGACCAAGCGGCACCTAGCGAAAGGGCGGTCCCGGTGACGGGGCCGCCCTTTCGCTAGGTGCTGTCCCGCACCAGCCGGAACCCCAGATAGTCGGGCGGCACACCGGCCGCGCAGCCGCCTGACCGGGCGTCGCGGATGAAGTCGATCACAAAGGCGCGGTGTTTGCCTTGCACGGCGCGCACCCCGCAATAGTCGGATTGCGTCAGGATGGCCGCGCCGTCAGGCGATAAGGTGCCGTTTTGAAAGCACGTCTCTGTCCATTCCCAGATGTTGCCGGCCATGTCGGCAACACCGACCGAGTTGACGCCGAAATGCTCTGCCGGGTGGGCCACAAGGTCTGCTTCGCCGCGCAGTTGCACCTCGCGCAGATAGCTGGCGATCCAGCGGCGTGACGGGTCGGTGCCGTTGGCAGCAGCGGAAAATCCGTCTTCGCTGCCCCGTTCTGCGGCTGCGCGCAGCCATTCGACATCGCTCGGCAACCGCCAGTTCTGGCCGGTCCGATCGGAAAACCAAGTCGCATAGGCTGTGGCGTCTGTGTGGTTGATGCCGGTTTGAGCAAAATCTGCCTGCTGGCCGGACGGCACGGGCGGGCAGGCACCTTCGGTCACGCAAAGCGCATAGTCTGCCTCGCTGACCTGATGTTTCATGACGTCCAGCGCGCCGACATCCTGCTGTTGCTTGGGGGCATCGACGAGGCGGTTCCCCTGCCGAAACTCACCCGCCGGTCGGTAATCCTGACGAGCGGCGGCAAGGTGGACGGTTTCCGGGGCGTTCAGGGGAATGGTCTGGCCGGGCCAAAACACGGCGGCCGCGCCCGCAGCGACCACCACAATGGATGCAAATGCCACGCGTCGTTTCATGATTGCCCTTCGGATCAAAAAGGGCGGCCCCGAATCCGGGGCCGCCCAAAAGGTTTGGTCACCAAGGTTATGGCAGGGCAGTGCGGCCCTCATGTGCCACGTCATATTCGATGGGCGCCACCACCTGTTCCATCAGATCATTGTTCCACGCACCTCCAACAATCACATGCGCCGTGGCCCCAAGATTGACCGCCTCGATCAGGTTGTGGTTGACATAGGCATAGACGCCCGGCTGCAAGAAAGTATAAAGCGCCGCCCCCGCCGACCCGCCCCGGATGAACCAGGTTTCAAGATCGCGCTCGGGCGGGTTGTTGAATTTGCCCGTTTCCCAAACCAGATCGCCATGCCCGCCAATCAGATGCGGTCGGGTGTCGCGGTTGGCCTGAGAGTGGATGAACAGGACGGTTTCGCCCTGTTCCGCTGTCAGCGCTTTGTCACCCGTCAGGGCCCCTACACGGCCGTTGAACACCACATGCGACGGGATCAGGCGGTTCATCACCTCCAGCGTGTCGGCATAGCTTTCGCCCGGATCAGCAAAGCGCATATAGGCCCCGTCCGGCCCGCGCGGGATGTAGAAGTCATTTTCGCCGATGTAATAGATCCGGTCATAGGACACCGGCTGGCCCAGATGGTCTTTCAGCCCGTCGCGTGGCAGCACCATGATGCATCCCGACATGCCAGACACCACATGCCAAGGGATCATTGGGCCGCCCGGTGCGCAGTGGTAGACAAACACCCCCGGCCGTGTGGCCCTGAACCGCAGCACGGTCTTCTCACCGGGGTTCACCAGCGTCAACGACCCACCGCCAAGCCCGCCGGTGGCAGCATGGAAGTCGATGTTGTGCTGCATCGTGTTTTCGGGCGGGTTGAACAAGGTCAACTCGACATAATCGCCCTCATGCACCACCATCAGCGGGCCGGGAACCGAGCCATTGAACGTCATCGCCTGCAGCCAGGCGTCCTCATCCACCTGCAATTCCTTCTCGACGATCTTCATCTCAAACTCGATGATCTGCGGGCCAACCGTCGCCACCTGTTCATGTTCGTGGACGAAGGGCGGGGCGAGCAGTTTTATCTTGCGGCGGGTCATGGCCGACAGATCGACCGGGGCCGCGCCTGCGGTGGTCATCACCTCTTCAGCCGCCACCGGGGTCTTCAAGACATAGGGCGAGGCCGCAACCAGTGCGGCCCCCATAAGTGCAGCGCGTCTGGTCAGCATCTGGTTTTCCTTTCGGGGACAGGTTCTTTCCCGAAATCTAGGCGCAAGACCGAGGGCCATCGTTGTGCCGCAACAACGTTTGAACCGATACTTGGGCGCCAAAAGCCTATGTGCAAAGCGGGCAACAGTCCGCGACGGGTTTAGCGTGGCCGAATGGCAGTCACTGCGCTTCGTTTTGGCCCGTCCAACTGCCCTTGGCGGGATCGGTCAAAAGGAAGTCTGAAAGAATGGCATTGAACATCTGCGGTTTTTCCAGATGAACGATGTGCGCGGCACCGGGAACAACCGCAAGGTCTGCACCGGCGATACCGCGCCAAAGTGCTTCGGGCTGCGACCAGCCATAAGACCTGTCCTGACTGCCCCAAAGCACGAGGGTGGGACACTTGATGGATGCCAGCGCCGCTTGGCCGTTCCATGCCTCCCAGGCATCAAGGCTTGCCAGCGCCGCTTGCAGGCTGGCCTGTCGACCCAGACCTTCACACAGGCCGAAAGCGGCGGCGGCTTCGCGGTGCAGAAACCACGATGCGGCTATGCGGCTTGCGGTCTTGGCCAGCCCGTCTTGCAACAGCCGCGCCCTTGATTGTGCAATGGTTTCGAACCTTCCGGGCAGGACGCCCATAGGACCGGTGCCGTAAAGAACGAGTTTTCGCACGCGGTGGGGTGCCAGCTTCACCATCTCTTGCACGATCATCCCGCCCATGGAATGGCCCAAAAGCTCAAAATCGTCGACACCAAGGCGGTCCAGCAAGGCCAACACGCCTTGCGCATGCGCTTCAATGCTGGGGGGGCTTTCAAGGGGAGCGCTCTCCCCAAACCCTGCCAAATCCGGGCAAATCACATCGCGGCACTGACCAAAGCGCACCATCTGGTCCGCCCAAATGCTGCTGCCGCCAAGATACCCGTGCACCAAGACCAGCGCCATGCCCGTGCCAGCGCGTTTGAACGACAGATCAGCGCTTGCAGCCGACCCGCCGTTTGGTGGCGCCTTGGATGTCTTTGCGCTTTTCGGCTCGGATGCGGTCATCGGTTCAGCTCAGATCGAAGGTTTCGTTCGGGAAATACTTGGCCAACCGGATATCAGCCGATCGTGCATGGCCCTCCATGCCTTCAAGCCGTGAAATCCGCGCTGTTGCTTCGGCCAATGGTCGCGACCCTTCACGGGTTGCGCGCTGCCATGTGACTGTTTTCATGAACTTATGCACCGAAAGCCCGCCCGTATAGCGCGCGGCCCCCGAGGTGGGCAGCACATGGTTTGGACCCGATGTCTTGTCGCCAAAAGCGACCGTGGTTTCTTCGCCCAGAAAGAGCGAGCCATAAGACTGCAGCCGCTGCAGCCACCAGTCAAGGTTTTCGGCCTGAATGTGCAGATGCTCTGGCGCGAACTGATCGGCGATGGCCGCCATTTCTTCTGTTGTGTCGCAAAGGATGACTTCGGCGAAATCGGCCCAGGCCGCCTCCGCGCTGCGGCGGTTCACCTCGGGCAGCGACGCGATCAGTTTTGGCACATTGGCCATCACCCGCTCGGCAAGGGCGCGGTCCGACGTGACCAGCCAGACCGGCGAGTTGTAGCCATGCTCGGCTTGCCCCACCAAATCGGCTGCAATCATGTCAGCGTCTGCCTTGCCATCGGCCACGACCATGCTGTCAGTCGGGCCAGCAAACATGTCGATGCCAACCTGACCAAAGAGGATGCGCTTGGCTTCTGCCACATATTGATTGCCCGGACCGACCAGAATGTCGGCCTTTGGCAATCCAAAAAGGCCGTTTGCCATGGCGGCCACGCCCTGAACGCCGCCCATTGCCAGGATCACATCGGCACCGCACAGGTCCATTGCGTATAGAATGGCGGGCGGTATGCCGATCCCCGGACGGGGCGGCGAGCAGGCCGCAATATGGGGCACCCCAGCCACTTTTGCGGTGGTGATCGTCATGATGGCGCTGGCGACATGGCTGTAGCGGCCACCCGGAACATAGCAGCCCGCCGCCGACACCGGGATCTGCTTTTGCCCGGCCATCAAGCCCGGCAAAATCTCGATGGTGCAATCGGTGACCGTTGCACGCTGTGCCTCGGCAAAGCGGCGCACATTGTTATGGGCAAACCGGATGTCGGACTTCAGCTTTTCAGGCACCAAGGCCGCCGCGGCAACGCGACCAGCTGGCGAAACGATGATGTCGCCCGACCATTTGTCAAGATCACGGGCAAATTGGCGGGCGACGGCTTCGCCGCCAGCGGCGATCTCGGTCAGCATTTTTGCGACAGTTTCGCGCACGTCTTGCTGATCCGTTTCGGCAGTGCGAACGGCTTTCTTCAAGTAAATCATTGCGTTATATCCCAGACTACATTCTGCCCTTCCAGGGCACGACGCGGCGTTCGACAAATCGCATCAGCAAGTCGAACGCGAAGGCAATGATGGCAATCACGAAAATGCCCATGATCACGACAGGGGTTTGCAAGAATTGGCTGGCCGACAGCACCATGTAGCCAAGCCCCTTGGTCGAGGCGACCATTTCGGCGGCGACCAAGGTGGTCCAGCCAAAGCCGATGCCAATCCGCATGGCGGTCAGAATCTCGGGCATGGCCGAGGGCAGGATGACATAGCGCATCACTTGCCAGCGCGTGGCCCCAAAGGAATAAGCGGCGTGAATCTGTTCTATTGCCGCAGATTTGACACCGGAACGCGCGCCCAGCACTACGGGGGCGAAGACCGACAAGAAGATCAGCAGGATTTTCGACGTCTCGCCGATACCAAACCAGATGATCATCAGCGGCAGGTAAGCCAAAGGCGGGATTGGACGGTAAAACTCGATCGGTGGGTCAAAGATGCCGCGCATGACGGGGCTCATTCCCATGGCAAGCCCAAGCGGCAGGCCGATCACGCAGGCCAGAAGAAACGCGCCGAACACCCGAACGGTCGAGATCCAGACATGGGACAGAAACGGAGTGCCCGTGAAACCATCGTTCCAGATCGTGATGAATTTGGTGACGATGGCCATCGGCGGGGGCACAAACAGCGGTTTGACCCAGCCCATGAAGGTCACAAGCCACCAGACGAAGAAAAAGAACCCGATTGAGCCGACAGAAAGCCAGAACGTGTTGCCGTGACCCGGAACCCCATAGATTTCGCCCGGCTTGGTCGGGCGGGCCCGGGCCAATCTGGCAAGCAGTGACACGCGTTTGACGGGGGATGGCTCGTTTTGCCCGGTCATGCTGCGGCCTCCTCGTCTGCGAAAATGATGGCCAGCACGTCTTCGCGCAGTTGGATGAATTCCGGCGAGGCTTTGACCTGACGGGCCGGCACACCGCCCAGAAACTGGCGAGAGAAAGGCAGATCGAACACATGGGTGATCCGACCGGGGCGCGGGGACATCACCACAAGTTTGGTGCCCATGAACAAGGCCTCTTCAACGCTGTGGGTGATGAAGAACACCGATTTGTGGGTGTTATTCCAGACGTTCAGGATCAGTTCTTGCGCCTTTTCGCGCGTCAACGCGTCGAGCGCACCCAAGGGTTCATCCATCAGCAAGACCCGCGGATCGCAAGTCAACGCCCGCGCGATGCCCACACGCTGTTGCATACCGCCTGACAGTTTGTAGACCGGTGAATTCTGAAAGCCATCAAGGCCCAGCATGCCGAGGAACTTGTTCGCGATTTCAATGCGCTTGTCCTTTGCAATACCTTGAATTTTCAAACCAAAGGCCACGTTTTCCAGCACGTTGAGCCATGGCAGCAAGGCATGTTTTTGAAACACCACCGCGCGATCTGCGCCGGGGCCGGAAACCTGTTTGCCGTCCAGCACCAACTGGCCCGAAGTGGGCGAAAGAAACCCCGCGATCAGATTGAGCAGGGTCGATTTTCCACAACCCGAGGCGCCAAGGGCCACCACGAATTCTTCGTCCTCGATGGTCAGGTTGACACGGCTTAACGCCTCGACAGGCGGGCGTCGGTCAGCCGCCGGAAAGACGACGGATACCTCATTAATTGTTAATCCCACTTGGCGTGCTCCTGCCTGCAGTGAAGGGCCTGCCCGAACTTGGGGGCTTGGACAGGCCCTACGTGGATCACTTCATCGCGGCTTCGGCATAGCCAGTCGTCACAAAGCCCGAGTAATCATCCAGCGAGGTGTCGATCCGACCTGCCGCTTTCAGGAAGTCCGCGGTGCCTTTCATTGTGGCTGCCGCGCCGCCAAGCCATGTTTCGGTGGTCTGGGTGGCCAAGGGCAGGAAAGTGAAGCCAACCAGGATTTCTGGAACCTGCGCCGGGTCAGCGCCGGTCGCAGCCGCGATGGCCTTGACCTCGGCACTGTCGACGGTCCAGGCGGCCGGGTCGGCCAGATAGGCGGCATTGACCCGGTCAACCTCTTTCAGGAAGGCTGCAACCTCGACCGCATTGGCTTCGCCGAAAGCCTTGTCAACCACCCAGCCATCAAAGGTCGGGAAGCCCCATTCGGCGGTCTTGTCGGCCCCGATGATCAACTTGCCGGTCTTCAGGATTTCCGACTGCACCGGCTGCCAGATCCAGGTTGCGTCAATCGCACCTTGATCCCAGCCCGCGGCGATTTCGTCGGGCTTCATGCTCATGATGGTCACGTCGGCTTCGGCGATGCCCTCGTGCTGCAGCGCGCCCATCAGCGAGAAATGCGCCGTCGAGCCGACCGGCACGCCGATCCGTTTGCCCTTCAGGTGGGCAACCGTTGCGATCCCCGAGTCGTTGTGGGCAATCAGGGACTCTGCCGAACCGATAACGTCCGAATAGGCGATCAATTGCAGTTCAACGCCTTGGCTTGCCGCAATCGACAGGGGCGAAGAGCCCAACTCTGCCAGCACAACATCACCCGAAGCCATCGCCGCGATAACGTCGGTTCCCGAGGCGAACTTGCGCCATTCGACGTCCCAGCCGGTCGCCTTTTCAACGGCATCCGAACTGGCCAGCAATTGCATCGGCGTCGGGTTGCCGAAATGGCCGATGATGATCGTTTCGGCCGAAGCCGTTCCCGCGAGCAGGGTCGAGGCGACAAGCCCGATCGCGATACCTTTCAGAGTGTGTTTCATTTTCTTGCTTTGCTCCATGTTGCAGTCTTGTTTTTCGGCAATTGATTTGCCGCCTTTTCCGTCATCGCGCTGTGTCGAGCGCGAAGGCCTTGATAGCACCGACCAGCAGGTCAAGCGTGTCGATTGCCCGAACCTGTGGTGCGACCGAGTCTGCGATCAGCGAAAACTCGGTGCAAGCGACCAGTTGAACCGACGCGCCACGTTCTGCCAAGTCTCTTGAGGCGGTCAGCAGCGTCTGGCGGCAGGCCGGTCGCGCGCCCTCGGCCTTGATCTGGCGAATGGCGGTCAGCATCGCCGCTTCATCCGTGGGGTAAACGCCTGTCAGGCCATGAATTGCCAGTGCGGCATCGTAAAGACCCACCGCGCGCACCGCCGGTGAGGCCAGCACACCAACCTGACCGCCACGCGCGACAAGACTGGCTGCATGGGCGGCCGACAAGGCGACCATATCCAGTAAAGGCACCGTCACCGCCGCGCGGATCGTGGCGGCATAGTGGTGGGCGGTGTTGCAGGGTATAGCCAACGCCTCTGCGCCCCCTGCCACCAGCCGCCGCGCCATATCGGCCAAAACCGGCCCCGGGTCTTCGCCTGTGCCCTCGATCAAATGGCGAATGCGCGAAGGCACCTGCGGGTTTTGATCGACGATCAGGGGAATATGGTCGGCATCGTCGCGCGCATCGACGGCGGCAAGAAGCTTTTGCATGACAAGGATCGTGGCCTGAGGCCCCATCCCGCCCAACAGGCCGACACGGCGCATCAAGACGGCGCCCGATCATCCGAAACGGTCACGGGAACCCCGCCGCGTGAGATCGGCGCTTGTCGAGCGATGGATTTGTCAAAGCGCGCGCGGGTCATCGGGTCAGGTCACAACCAACGCTTTGTTGCCTTCCGCAAAGACGGCGTCATAGCCAAACAGCGCCGCAGAACCACCGGTGTGCAGGAAGACCACCCGCTCGCCCTTCTTGAATTTGCCCGCACGGCAATAGTCGATCAGACCGGCAGCACCTTTGCCGGAATAGACCGGATCAAGCAGGATGCCTTCCAATTGCGCGAACATGCGGATTGCCTCCAGCGTGTCTTCGCGCGGCACGCCGTAACCTGCACCGACATAGCTGCAGTCCGCCACCACATCCGCACGGGTCACGACGCCGGGACAGCCCAGTTTTTCGGCGGTCTTTTGCGCCAAGGCAAACACATTTTCTTCCTGCTTTTCCTTGGGCGCGCGCACGCCGATCCCCGTCAGCGGGATGCCTGCATTCATGGCCTTCAAACCGGTGATCAGACCCGCCTGAGTGCCCGCCGAACCCGTTGCCGTGACCAAATGGTCGATCAACAGGCTGCGGTCATTGGCCTGTCCAACCAGTTCGAAGGCGCAGTTGACATAACCCAAGGCACCGGTGGCATTCGATCCGCCACCCGGAATAAGATAAACCTTGCGACCTTGCGCGCGCAGTCTTTCGGCCACCATTTCCATCTCGGCCTGCATGTCCTTGCCGCCCGCCCGTTTGGATGTGGTCGCGCCATGCAGATGGTCCAACAGCACATTGCCGTTTTCGTTGTAATTCGTCAGGTTCGATCCGGTGCGGTCTTCTAGCAGAATATGGCATCCCAAGCCCAGTTTGGCGGCAAAAGCCGCCGTCTGGCGCGCATGGTTCGACTGGGTAGCACCTTGGGTCATCACGGTATCCGCGCCCATGGCCAAGGCTTCGGCCATCAGAAACTCCAACTTGCGTGTCTTGTTGCCACCCGTTGAAAGGCCGGTGCAGTCATCGCGTTTGATCCAGATTTCCGGCCCGCCCAATTCTTTGGAAAGGCGGTCCATCTTTTCCAAAGGGGTCGGAAGGTGAGCAAGATGAACGCGCGGGAAACGGGCGAGATGCATGGTTTATCCTTGTCTAACTTGTAGTCTTCGACACTCACACAGTTTGATTGATCTGGCCAATGCGAAATTCCACAGGTATCATGCAACTTTTGCAAGTTGTGGGGTGCCATGCGGCTTGAGTGGTTGGAAGATATTTTGGCAATCGCCGAAACCGGATCGTTCATTGGCGCGGCCGAACGGCGGCGGCTGACCCAATCTGCTTTTTCCCGCAGGGTGCAGCAAATCGAGCACTATGTCGGCGTTGAACTCTTCGACCGCGGTCACAAACCGATCAGGCTACAACCTACAACGCTGGCGCAAAGTGAGCAGATACTGCTTTTGTCAGCCGGGCTGCGGCAACTGCTTGTCGATCTGCGACGGGGCGAGCGGATGACAAGCAACAAGGTGGTTGTGGCCTGCCAGCATTCCTTGACCACCATGCGCATCCCGTCCATCTTGCAACATCTTCCCGATCAGCCTGACAGCATCCAGGTTCGGCTGCGGTCTGCCAATCTGGACGAATGCACCGGACTTTTGTTGTCGCGGCAGGCCGACATTGCAATCGTCTATCAGCATTCCGAGGAAGCCACTGATTTTAATGCTGACTTTCTGGAAGTGATCACCATTGGCACCGATCGCCTGATCCCTGTTTTCAAGACGGCCTTGCACGAGATTGCGGTCAATGGCGCAGGGCACAAGGATGTCCCCTACATCGCCTATCCGGCTGACGTGTTTTTCGGCAAGGTCATGGAACGGAAAATTCTGCCCTACGTCGATGTGGGCATGCATTATATACCCAAGGTGGAAACAGCATTGACCCTTGCTGCCGTGGAAATGGCGGCAGCGGGCATTGGGGTTGCCTGGGTGCCGGAATCTTTGGCCCTTGGCCGCATTTCTGCGGGGTTGCTGTTTTCTTTGGCGGCAGATCTTCCAACCTGTGACCTGCAGGTGGTGGCGATGCGATTGAAGGGAAATCTCAGTTTGGCAGGAACGGTGTTCTGGGCGCAGCTTTTGGCATTGGATGGTAGGCCTCCGGCGTAAGGCGGTGCTGTTGTTGCGCGCCTGCCCAAAACGACCACCTGTATCGCCCCGCAGTCAGCGTCGCACTTTGGCGCAGTCCGAGCGCGCCTTCGGGTTCGAAACCGGATCCCTATCCACGGGGACCGCCAATGCTTGGTGCGGGTGTTCACTCGCGCTGCCGATCCATCCATATGCCAGCGCTTTCGCGCCATCGCTTCGGTTCAGGTCGAGGCCACGATCTTTCGCCGCGTGTTGGTGCAGGTCAGGTTGGCGGCGCTGCTCGCGCAAGCCATTGCAAAAGGCATGAAACCTGCGGCGAGCGGGTCACAATGGACCCGCGGATACAGCGGTTTCGGGCTATGGTCGGCGCCAATGTCGCCCGGTGTTTCCGTCTTCTGGACATGGCGCGCATGTTGTCCATGTCGCCGCATCCTTCAAACCGGTGCAAAGCCGAAACCGGACCGGCGGCGCAGGGCTGTGTTGAGGCACAGAAAATGCGCGAGGCCAGCCGTTTGCTGATCTACACCGCCATGACCGCACAGCGGATTGCCTGTCAACTGGGCTTTGACGATCCGTCCCGTTTCGGTTGGGTGTTTCAGCGGAATTTCCATGTATTGCCAAGCGCTTATGGTCACAGGTTTCACGCCTGAGAAGCCCCGGCGGCACCGAGGTTCAGGCGGCGCTGTCCATTCGGGCACGGATCGTCACTGCGGTTTTGGTGTAATGTTCCGCCAGCAGGCGCACCGCAGCCTCTGCGTCACGCGCCAGCACCGCATCGGCCAGAGCGCCGTGTTCGGCTTGAATGTCGCGTCCATGGGGCATTTTGGCGCCGTTCAGAACTGGAATGCGGTAGCGTTCGGTGGCCGCATATAGCCGCTCGAAGAATTCCAGCCGCCATGGCGACCGGCACGCCGAAAGCAGGGCGCGGTGAAAGGCATAGTGGCGCTGTTCAATGTCCCAGACGTCGATTGTGCTGGCTGCCGCGCGGTCCACCTGCAGCTTTAGCGCGTAAAGCGTCGCCACGATGGTTGCCGACCAATCATCATCTCCATATTCGATCGACAAACGCAGCGCGTCACTTTCCAGCAGGATGCGGGTGCTGACGGCATCTTGCATCTCCTCCACCGACAGCGGGGCGACGCGAAAGCCGCGCAGCGCCTCGGCCAGCACCAGCCGTTCCACCTGAAGGCGGCTCAGTGCCTCGCGCAGCGGTGAAAACCCCATGTCATAGCGGGCGCTGAGATCGGCCATGCGCAAAGGTTGACCTGCGCTGAGCACGCCTTTGATAATGTCGCGCCGGATGGCGAGATAGGCTTTTTCGGACAGCGTCATGCGGGGCATCTCCTGCTATGCTTCCTTATGGAGCGGCGTTAGTGATCTTGCAATTTCCATATTTTCGAAAATCCATCTTGCTTTCGATTATGCTGCCCCTCATGCTTTGTGAGCACCCCAAAGGAGTCTGGCGATGACCCGAGCCCATGAGAACCACCGCGAAGACGTTGCCGGGCGGGCCAATGTGGAAGACACGCCGGAACTGCTGGCCTATTACGACGACCTTGCGAAGTTTGACGCAGGCGCTTTGTGGACGGTGGCCAACAAGATCGAACCCTGGCAGCCAAAATCGCAATCGGTGCCAGTGGTGTGGCGCTACAAGGACCTGCGTGAGCATGTCTTGCGGTCGGTGCAACTGGTAACGCCCGAAAAAGCCGGGCGGCGGGTGATCTACCTGAACAATCCGGGGCGGCAGGATGTCTCTGCGGCGGTGGGCTGGCTTTATGCCGGTTTGCAGGTGATGAATCCCGGCGAAAAGGCCGGCGCGCACCGCCATTCCGCCAGCGCTGTGCGCTTTATCATGGAGGGGACGGGGGCCTACACAGTGGTCGACGGCCACAAGATGACCTTGGGGCGCAACGATTTTGTGCTGACGCCGAACGGCACCTGGCACGAACATGCCGTGGAACCGGACGGCACGCCCTGTATCTGGCAAGACGGTCTGGACATTCCCTTCGTCAATGCGATGGAGGCGAATTTCTATGAGGTGCATCCCAATGGCACCGAACCGGTGGCCTTTGCGGTCGATGACATGACCAAAACCTGGGGCAACCCCGGCCTGCGTCCGACGGCGGATTGGTCCAAGCCCTACAGTCCGATGTTCAAATATGAATGGGGGCCAACCTACACCGCGTTGCAGACCTACGCGACCAGCAGCGACGGCTCGCCCTTTGATGGCATCTTGCTGGAATATGTGAACCCGGTGACGAACGGCCCGGTGATGCCAACCATGGGGGCCTCGATGCAGATGCTACGCCCTGGGGAACACACAAAGGCGCACCGCCACACCGGCAGTTATCTTTATCACTGCGCCAAGGGGGCAGGGTATTCCATCATCGACGGTGCGCGCTATGATTGGTCTGAACGGGACATTTTCTGTGTGCCGTCATGGGCCTGGCATGAACATGCCAATGCTTCGGACACCGAAGATGCGGTGCTGTTCTGCCTGTCGGATATTCCGGTGATGCGGGCATTGGGCCTGTACCGGGAACAGGCGTTTGAAGACAATAACGGCCATCAGCCGCTTCTATAAGGATAGAATATGAAACTTGTGACCTATCGCGCCACGGTCGAAGGCGCGGCCCGACTGGGCGTGATCGTCGGTGATCTGGTGGTGGATGCCGCCCTGTTGGGTGAGGCATATGGCGAGCCGATCCCCGACAGCATGTTGGGCCTGATTGATGCCGGGCAACCCGGACTGGCGGCGCTGGCGGCTTTGATCGCGCGGGCGGGGACAATGCCGATTGGCACCGCCACAGCGCTGGCCAATGTCACCCTGCTGGCCCCGATTCCACGGCCGCGCAAGAATGTCTTTGGCATCGGTTTGAACTACCTTGACCACGTTGCCGAAAGTGCGGCGGCCTTGGACACCGATGCGGCCTTGCCGAAACAGCCGGTGATCTTCTCCAAACCGCCAACCTCGGTGATCGGGCCAAACGCCCCGATCGCGCACAACAAGAACATCACCAAGCAACTGGATTGGGAGGTGGAACTGGGCGTCATCATCGGCACCACCGCCCGCCGTGTTTCCCGCAGCGATGCGTTGAAACATGTGTTTGGCTATACCGTTCTGATCGACATTTCGGCCCGCGATTGCAGGCGCGCAGGGCAGTGGATTTACTCCAAAGGGCAAGATACCTTTTGCCCGATGGGGCCATGTATCGTCACCGCCGATGAGATCCCCGATCCGCAGGTGCTGGACCTGTGGCTGACGCTGAACGGGGTGGAAAAGCAGCGATCCAACACCGCGATGATGCTGTTCAAGGTCGATGAGCTGATTGCCGATCTGTGCCAAGGCATCACGCTGGAACCTGGTGACATCATCGCCAGCGGAACGCCGGCCGGGGTCGGCGCTGGTCGCACACCGCAAGAATGGATGTGGCCGGGCGATGTTCTGGTGGCTACGGTGGAGGGTATTGGCACCTTGCGCCATTCCATTGTCGACGCCACCCCGGAGTAAACCCATGACTTTCATCGCAGCTGTCGTCCAGATGGCGTCAAACCCCAGCGACTCGCTGGCCACCGCGCACGCCGCCGCCGCCAAACTGCGGCAGGCGGCGGGGCAGGGGGCGCGGCTGGTGGTGTTCCCCGAGGCGCTGATCGGCGGCTATCCTAAGGGGGCCAGCTTTGGTGCGCCGATAGGCATGCGCAAACCCGAGGGCCGCGCCGCCTTTGCCCGCTATCACGCGGCGGCGATTGATCTGGACGGGCCAGAGGTGGCGGTGCTGGCCGAGGCCACGCGTGACACCGGGGCCTTCGCCGTGGTGGGGGTGATCGAACGGGACGGCGCGACGGTCTATTGCACGGCGCTGTATTTCGACGGCGACAAAGGTTTGGTCGGCAAGCATCGCAAACTGATGCCGACGGCGGCGGAACGGCTGATCTGGGGCTTTGGCGATGGGTCGACGCTGCCAGTGTTCAAGACCGATCTGGGCACCATCGGCGCGGTGATCTGCTGGGAAAACTACATGCCCGCGCTGCGGATGCACATGTATCATCAGGGCGTTAGCCTCTATTGCGCGCCCACGGCGGATGACCGCGACACTTGGTTGCCGACCATGCAGCACATCGCGCAAGAGGGGCGGACGTTTGTGTTCACTGCCTGCCAATACATCACCCGCGCCGCCTATGGCCCGGATCATGAAAGTGCTTTGGGCGATGATCCGGCAACGGTGATGATGCGCGGCGGATCGGCGATTGTCGGGCCGTTGGGCAAGATTTTGGCCGGGCCAGATTTTTCGGGCGAAACCATCCTTTACGCGCAGATTGATCCTGATGAGGTGATGCGGGCCAAGTATGATTTCGATGTCACGGGCCACTATGCCCGCCCCGATGTGTTCCAATTGCTGGTGGATACGAAGGCCAAACGCGCTGTGCAGGAAGTTTGATGCGTTGGGATCTGGATCAGGTCGCGACGCCCATCGCCTATAAGCTTTTGGCCGCCACCGTGATGCCACGCCCAATCGCTTGGGTGGTGACGCAAGACGCGGCGGGGGCGGTGAACGCGGCCCCCTATTCGTTCTTCAACGTCATGGGATCGGCACCGCCGACCATCGCATTGGGCATGCAGGCCGACCCGGCGCGCGGGTTCAAGGACTCTGCGCGCAACATTCTGGACACCGGCGAATTTGTGGTCAATCTGGTACCCGAACGGCTGGCGGCGGCGGCCAATCTGACCTCGATCGACGCGCCGCGCGGGGTGGATGAACTGGTGTTGGCGGGGCTTGCCACCACCGCTTCGGTACATGTCAAACCGCCCCGGATCACCGACAGCCCGGTGGCCTTTGAATGTCGCACTCATACCACGGTGGAAACTGGTCCGGGGCAATTGGTCGTGATTGGGCTGGTGATCGCGGTTCATGTCGACGACCGCTTTGTGCTGGACGCCGACCGCGCGCATATCGACACCCCGGCGCTTGATCTGGTCGCGCGGTCCTATGGGTCGGACTATGTACGCAGCCATGACACGTTTCAGCTGCAACGTCCGACTTGGGCCAAGCGATAGCTTGATTTTCGACAAATGCAAGATTTTCGAAAATAATGTTGACAGACTCACGCCCCGAGTAAAAGCTTAACCCGAGAGTAAAGATTTTGCCAAGCGCGAATCGCAAAGGGGAAGCCGATGCTGCAAGAACGGGTAGAGGGCAAATGGCTGGCCAGTTTTCGTAGGGTTCTGGCGCTGAATGGCATCACCACTGGCACTCAGGTCGCGCTGGTCCATGAAACTCAGTCGCGCCCGGTTCTGGTGCATCTGGCGGAACTGGCGCTTTATGACCTCGGCGCTGATTTCTGCATGATCCGGATGCCCACCCCGCCGCAAACCGCGCCGGTTCCGGTGAAGTCCACCGGCACAAGTTGGGCGCTGCAAGGCAACCGCGCGGTGATCGAGGCGTTGAAGCGGGTCGATGTGGTGGTGGATTGCACCGTCGAAGGCTTGATCCACGCTCCTGAATGGCCGGAAATTGAAGAGGCAGGTCGTGCGCGGCTGTTCGTGATCACCAATGAACACCCAGAGATTCTGGAGCGGACCGAACCAAAGGCCGAACACGGCCCCCGCGTGCAACTGGGCATCCAGATGTTGCGCGCGGCGTCGGAAATGCGGGTGACCTCCGCCATCGGCACCGATCTGACCGTTGATCTGCGCAACGCGCCCTGTGGGGGAACCGCCGGATTTGGCACCACGCCGGGGTCTGTGGCGCATTGGCCGGGGGGGCTGTGTCTGGCGTTTCCGGGCAAGGACGCGGTCAACGGGCGCATTGTCATGGGTGTGGGGGATATGAACCTGACCTTCAAGACCGCGCTGACCAGCCAGATCGACTTTACCATCGAGAATGATTTCGTCACCGCCATCAAGGGCGGTGGCATCGACGCCCTGCACTTACGCGAATACATGGCCGCATGGAACGACCGCAACGCTTACGGCATGAGCCACGTCGGCTGGGGCATGAACCCCGGCGCGCAATGGGTGTCGGCGGCGATGTATGACAAACGCGACATGCAGGCGGTCGAATTTCGCGCCCTTGCCGGATCATTCCTGTGGTCGACGGGCGCCAACCAATACGCCGGGCGCTACACGCTTGGCCATTTCGACTTGCCGATGCGCAACTGCACCATCGCTCTGGACGGCCAAGTGGTTGTCAAGGACGGCGTGTTGCAGGGCGATCTGGCCCACTGAACCCTGAAAGGACCGATGATGAGCAGCCCCGCAGACTATTATGACCTGTCGCGCATCCGCCCCGAAGTTTTGGCGGTGCTGGACAAGATCAACGAACTGGGCCCGGTCTTTGCCGAAAGGTCGGTGGCCATCGACACCGATGCCAGCTTTCCGGTGCAGAACTACAAGGACTTGGCGGCGTTGGGCTATCTGACCCTGACGGTTCCGGTGGAATATGGTGGCCACGGGTTTTCCCTCGGCGAATACGCCATGGTCGGGGCCGAGATCGGCAAATACTGCGGTGCCACCGCGTTGACCTTCAACATGCACAACTCATCCATGATGTGGTGCCGGTTCATGTACGAACTGCCGCATCTGACCAATGCCGACCGCGCCGCCTTTGCGCCTTTGCGCGAACGCCAGTTCCGTCGCGCGGTGGCGGAACAAGGCATCTACTCGCAGCCGATTTCCGAGGCTGGTCAGAATTGGACATCGAAGCCCGCGCAAACCCAATGCCGCCGGGTAAAGGGCGGCTGGCTGGTCAACGGCTTCAAGAAATTCGCGTCCTTGGCGGGGTATTGCGACTATTATTCGATCGTCTGCACCGAGGTGTTTGACGGCGTGGAACCGCGCCACGAGGACACGATGATCTTTGTGGTGCCAAAGGAAGCTCCCGGTTTGCATGTGCAAGGCTCATGGGACCCGCTGGGCATGCGCGGCACCAATTCGCGCGATCTGGTGCTGAAGGATGTGTTCGTTTCCGAAGACGATCTGATGATGCCCAAGGGCTTGTTCATCAAGACCCTGCCGCATTGGCCGCATATGATGGCCACCCTTTCGCCCACCTATATGGGGGTGGCGCAGGGAGCCTATGATTTCACCGTGGCCTATCTGCGTGGTGAAGTGGCGGGTCAACCTGCCGCTGACCGGCGCATGTTCGGCACCAAACGCATCGCCGTCGGCAAGATGTTCGCGCGGCTGGCCTCGATGCGGGCGCTGTGGTGGCAGGTGTTCATGGAGGCGCAGGGCATGCCGTCCAAGGCGCAGGTGTTGCGCATGTATGCAGCGCAGTACAATGTGATGGAAGGCGTGCAGGAAATCGCCGCCATGGCGATCCGCACCTGTGGCGGCCAGTCCATGCTGAAATCGATGCCCTTGGAACGGATGTACCGCGATAGCCGCTGCGGGGCGTTGATGCTGCCCTATACCTCTGAAATTATGGAAGATTATCTGTCAGTCCTGACGCTTTATGATCCTGAAGAGCTGGAAAACGCTCCGGGCGACCTCGATGGCGCGCGCTCGTCCTTGTGGCGCGGCACGGGCGGCACGTTGAAGGGGCTGCGCTGAATCATGGCGCGCGAAAAGGTGCAGGTGATCGGGTTTTCGACGGCCCCGCCCGAGGCGGTTTGGGCCATTGCCCGCGACTTTTGTGGGCTGTGGCATCCGGCGCTGGCCACCATGCAGGCCGAGCGCGACGCGGCAGGCCACCTGATCCGCGCCTTCACGGCCAAGGGTGAGGGCAAGACCTACCGGGAACGCCTGACCTGGTTCAGCGACACCGATCGTACGCTGGCCTACACCCATATTGAGGGCATCGAGGGGGTAGAGCGGTATAACGCCCGCCTCAGCGTCTCAAAGTCGGAAAAGGGCAGCGTAATTCAGATGAATGCCGATCTGACCGCCCCGATGGCACGGGCTGCGGCGATTGCGGCGGGCACCGAGGCGATTTTCAAAGAGGCTGTGGCTGCCCTTGCGGCTGTGGCCGAGACAGGTGCAGCGACGCCAACGCCGCAATCCGCGCTGGCCCCGGTGGCCACCCACAGCTTGCGGATCGACGATCTGCCACGGCTGGCCCTCGACGTCACGCCGCCCAAGCCGGGACCGCTGTGCCTGTTTTTGCACGGCATCGGCGGGGCACGCAGCAATTGGCAGGCGCAACTGGGCGTGATCGGGCATCAGGTGCAGGCCGCGGCGCTGGACCTGCGCGGCTATGGCGGCAGCACCTTGGGGCAAAACCAATCCACCGTGGATGATTACTGCGACGACATTCTGCGGGTGGCGGCTGTGTTGGGCGCGGATCGGTTGATCCTTGTCGGGCTGTCCTATGGCTCGTGGATCGCCACCTCTTTCGCCATGCGCCACCCGGAAATGCTGGCCGGTCTGGTGCTGTCGGGCGGTTGCACCGGGATGTCAGAGGCCGGCGCATCCGAGCGTGAGGCGTTTCGGGTCAGCCGCGAGGTGCCGTTGAACGCGGGCCAGGTCCCCGCCGATTTCGCGCCCGTGGTGGTGAATGTCATTGCCGGACCAGATGCAAACGCCGCCGTGCGGGCGGAACTGCTGACCTCGATGTCGGCCATCCCGGCGGCCACCTACCGCGATGCTCTGGTCTGTTTCACCAACCCGCTGGAACGGTTTGATTTTGCCGCCCTGACCATGCCGGTGCTGATGATGACCGGAGAGCATGACCGCCTTGCGCCGCCATCGGAAATCCGAAGTGTTGCCGAGCGGATCTTTGATGCCTCCAAAACCCCGGACGTGCGCTTTGAGGTGATTGCCGGGGTCGGCCATGTCTGCAATGTTGAGGGTGCAGACGCCTACACCCGCCACTTGCAGGACTTCGTGGCTCGGGTTGCGTCATGAACCCGTTGCCGCGGCGCGCGCAAAACCGTCTGGCGCGGGAAAAGCGCATCCTTGATGCCGCGTTGAAGGTGTTCTCGGCCAGCGGCTATTCCGGCGCGTCGATGGACGCGGTGGCAATTGCGGCAGGCCTCTCCAAGCCGACGCTGTACCAGTATTTTGACAGCAAGGAACAGCTGTTTGCCACCATGATGCTGCAAAAGCGCGACGACATGCTGTCGCCGTTCCAAGGCGGCGGCGGCGACATGGTGGTGCAGTTGCACCATTTCGCTTGGGCCTATGCCGACACAGTGATGCAGCCGACCCTGCTGTCCCTGGCGCGGCTGACCATTGGCGATGTGCAACGCTTTCCCGAGATCGGCCGCGCCTATCAATCCGCCGGGCCAGACCGGGTGTTGGACGGGCTGATGCGTCAGCTTTTGGCCTATCGTGACGCAGGGCAGTTGGCGTTTGACGATGCCGAACTGGCCGCGCAAGACTTGTGGGGCCTGATCCTGTCGGCCCCGCGCACCCAAGCGCTGTACAATCCCGATCTGGTGATCCCGCGCGACGACCTTGCCCGCTATGTCCACAACGGTTTGCGGGTGTTCCTGCGCGCCTATGCCACCGACCCCACCACGGCTCTGGCCACATTGGCAGCTTTGCCCGTCCCCCTTTCTGAAAAGGTAGCCCCATGACCCTTGACGCATATCTTGCCGATCCTGCCAGCCGCTTTGCCACCGTGGCGATGACCGACACCAACGGTTTGTTGCGCGGGCAGATGGTGTCGGTCAGCAGCCTTGCAGGCATTGCCAAAGCGGGGATGGGGATGTCTCCGGCACAGTTGGCGCTGGACCCGACCGATGCGATGCTGGTGATGCCGGGGGTCAATGATGACAGTGGCGATTTCCACGACGACCCGCTGCAGATTGACCCCAGCACGGTGCGCCGCATTCCTTGGGCCAAGCCGGGCTATGATCTGCTGGTGCTGTCGGATTTCACCGGGGCTTCGGCGCAGATGTGCCCGCGGTCCATCCTGAAATCGGTTCTGGCGCGGGTGGATGCGGCCGGGCTGGTGCCGAAATACGGGATGGAGCTGGAATACACGCTGTTTGACGAAACGCCCGAAACTGCGCGCGCCAAGGGCTACCGCAACCTCAAAACCGCGACGCCGCATGCCAGCCATGATCTGATCATCTACCAGACCGTGCAAACCGAATGGTACGAGGCACTGGCCGAAATGTGCCCGCCCTTGGGGATCAATCTGGCCAAGATGCATGAGGAAATCGGCGGCGGTTTTATGGAGGCCTGTATCGCCGCAGGCACTGGCGTGGAACCTGCCGACCAGTTGGTTTTGCTCAAGAATTTCATCCGTGCACTGGCCTTGCGGCAGGGCCGCTCCGTCACCTTCATGCCGCGCTGGAATGAGGAAGCCGACAGCCAGTCAATCCACCTGCATGTCAGTCTGAAGGACAAGGCAGGCCTCTCTGTTTTCCACGATCAGACCCAAAAGAATGGCGTCAGCCAGACCTTCCGGCACTTTCTGGGCGGATTGCAGAAATACATCGGAGATATGACGCTGATTTTCCAACCCACCGTCAATTCCTACCGCCGTTTTGCGCCGGGCACTTTCGCGCCGCCGGGGCTGACTTGGGGCTATGAAAACCGCACCACCTGTTTCCGGCTGGTGGGGCATGACGCGGGCAGCCTGCGGGTGGAAAACCGTTTGCCGGGGGCTGATTGCAACCCGTATCTGAGTGCCGCTGCCACCATCGCGGCAGGCGTGGCCGGAATTATGGAACAGGTGGAACCTGATCCCGAAACGCTGGGCTCTGGCTATGCCCAAACCCCCGCCCGCGACTTTGCACGCTCGATGCCCGAAGCGATTGACCGGCTGCGTGCATCAGATTTCGCCAAGGACTGGCTGGGCGAGCGCTTTGTCGAAACCTTCACGGCAACGCGGCAGTGTCAGTTTGATGAGTTCCGCAAAAAGGTGCCGGACGTGGAACTGGCCCGCTTTTTTGATCTGGGGTAACGGCGATGGAAAAATCTGATCTGCGCGCGCTGTTTGTCGAAGGCATGAGCCGGGCCGCAACCTTTGTCGCCATTGCCACCACTGACGGCGCTGCGGGGCGATTTGGGGTGACGATATCATCGCTGACCTCGGTTTCCGCCGATGGTGACGCGCCATCGCTTTTGGCCTGCATCCACCACCTGAGCCCTGCCGCGGCGGCCATTTTGAAAAACGGAGCCTTTTGCGCCAACCTGCTGCACGAGGGGCAGCAAGCGCTGTCCGATCTGTTTGCGGGCCGCTTCAGGCCCGACGCGCCGTCTCGTTTTGACGTGGCCGAATGGGTGCCGGGCGCGCAGGGCCAACCGATGCTGGCAGGGGCCACGGCGCATTTTGAATGCAAACTGGCAACCGCACTGCTGTGGGAGACGCATTACATCATCATCGGCAAAGTGACGGCTGTGCATGTGTCGGATGATCCGTCCGCACTGCTCTATGGTCAGCGCGCCTATCGCCGGGCGGTCCATCTGCAGGAATGAGCCAGATGTTTTCCCGCCCGGAAACTGAGAAAGGCTGCCCCTGCCACGGAATGGGCGTTGTTTGCTCCGTCTGTCACCACCGACAGCGCCGCCGCCGGTTGCCCCTTGCGATTTCACCCAAAAGCAGACCTGCCACGTCGCAATACCGTCCTGTGTTTCTTGCAAGCTGGAACGCAACCGCACCGTACACCGGCAATGCCTGTCTTGGATTTGCTTCACTCTGAATCAGACTAAGGGAAATCCGCTTTAAAGTTTCTACGGGGGCATCCGTGTTCTTCGGCGGACCATCAACCATCATGGCTTTGGGGGCGGTCAACATGTCAGGCGTGGGTGTGCGTGACAGGCAAATGTTGAAGTCTGAGGTCTAAATGAGCAAGAGACTTTTCAGCGCGTGGCCTTTCGCCCATCTGAAAATCGGCATAAAGAACGTGGTACTTCTGCTGGGCTTTGTGCGACCGGAGCACGTATGACTGACATGATCCCTGCCTTTGTGAACGGCACGCTGCAACCGGTGGAAAAGCTGGCCGTGCATCAGCAGGGTTTGCGACATCTGGCGGTGTCGGTGTTCGTTCTGGACGGCGACGAGATCTTGCTGCAACGCCGGGCCTTGGGCAAGTATCACACCCCAGGCCTGTGGACCAACACCTGTTGTACCCATCCGCGGTGGGGCGAAGACGCTGCCACCTGCGCCAACCGTCGCTTGCGCGAAGAGTTGGGGGTGGTGGGGCTGAACCTGCAAGCGGCGGGGCAGATCGAGTATCGCGCCGATGTTGGCAACGGGCTGACCGAGCATGAACTGGTGGAGGTCTTCGTCGCGCAGGCCAGCCGCAGTTTGGTCATGGCGCTGAACCCGGATGAGGTGATGCAGACCCGCTGGGTGGGCCGCTCTGATCTGATCATGCAGGTTCAAGACCAACCCGCGCTGTTCACGCCATGGCTGCGGATTTATCTGGAGGCGGGCATGGGGCAGGCGGCTCCGGCCTAGGGCCTTGCAGATCTCTGTGATGCGGTGTCACATGGTCCGGGAAAGACGCCAGCCGGGGTTGGCGGAAAGGAGCATATGATCCGTCACATCGTCGCCCTGCGTTGCAAAGCGGGCACGTCGCCGCAGGAAAAGGCCGCAATTTACGCCGATTTGGCTGCCCTTCAGACCCTTGTTCCCGGCATTCTGGCCTTTCATGCCGGGCCGAATCTGACCGTGGAGCCGCTGTCGCGTGGCTTTGATGATCTGTTCTGGTTTGATTTCCGGGATGCGGCGGTGCGGGATGCCTATCTGATCCACCCCGCCCATCAGGCCGCCGGGGCGCGGATTGTGGCGGCGACCGAAGGCGGGTTGGACGGCGTCTTCGTGTTTGACGTCGCCTGCCCGTGACCCCCGCAGACCGCGCCTTTTTGACCGACTTGTTTGACGCCGCTGTCCGCGCTGCCGACCCGCGTGCGGTGCTTGCGGCGCATCTGCCCGCGCGTCCAAAGGGCCGGGTGGTGGTGATCGGTGCAGGCAAGGGGGCGGCTCAACTGGCTGCGGCGTTTGAGGACTTGTGGGACGGCCCGCTGTCGGGCCTGATTGTCACCCGCTATGGCTATGGCTGCGCGACAAAGGTGATCCGGGTGCTGGAGGCGGCGCATCCGGTGCCCGACGCCGCGGGGTTTGCGGCATCGGCGGCGTTGTTTGACGCGGTGCGGGGCTTGACGGCGGACGATCTGGTGGTGGCGCTGATCTGTGGCGGTGGGTCGGCCCTGCTGCCCTGTCCGCCGGGCGATCTGACGTTGGCGGATGAGGCCGGGCTGAACCGCGCCTTGCTGGCATCGGGCGCGCCGATTTCGGTGATGAACGCCATCCGCAAGCAGGTGTCAGGGATCAAGGGCGGGCGGCTGGCTTTGGCTTGCCATCCGGCGCGAGTGCTGTCGCTGGTGGTTTCGGATGTGCCGGGGGATGATCCGGCGCAGGTGGCCTCTGGCCCGACGGTGCCGGACGCGGTGACGCGGGCGCAGGCGCGGGCGATGGTGGCGGCTTGGCGGATTGATCTGCCGGAACGGGTGGCGAACTGGCTGGCGGGCGATGCGGGCTGCGCGCCGGGGCCGGATGATCCGGGCTTTGCAGGGCATGAGGTGCGGGTGATCGCCTCGGCCCGGTTGTCACTGGAGGCGGCGGCGGCGCGGTCTTGCGTGCCTGCGGTGATCTTGTCGGATGCGATCGAGGGTGAGGCGCGCGATGTGGGCCGTGTTCATGCCGCGATTGCCCGCGAGGTGGCGCTGCGGGGGCGGCCCTTCGCGCGGCCTGTGGTGATCTTGTCGGGTGGGGAAACCACGGTGACTTTGCGGGGCAAAGGCCGGGGCGGGCGCAATTCGGAATTTCTGCTGGCGCTGGCTCTGGCGGCTGAGGGTGTGGCGTTCGCGGCGTTGGCGGCGGATACCGATGGGATCGACGGGTCGGAAAACAACGCCGGGGCCTTTGCGGATGGGGGGTCGATGGCGCGGTTGCGGGCGCTGGGGACAGACCCTGCGGCGCTGCTGGCGGGCAATGATGCCTATACGGCGTTTGAGGCTTTGGGTGATCTGTTCGCGCCGGGGCCGACCGGAACCAATGTGAACGACTTTCGGGCGATTTTGATCCGCTAGGCCGGTCCCGAGTTGGGACCATTTTGGATATGTTTGTTTTCAATGGCTTAGGGTGGTCAAATTCAGGAAATCTTAACGATTGTTCTGAGAGCCAATCCCGCTCTGCGCGTTGCCTTTGCCCCATGGGTGTGCAATTCAAGGGCATCATGCAAAAGATCGTCCATCTTCTGTCCACCCCATCCAGCCCGGTGACGTTGAAAGACATCGCCAGCGCCGTCGGGGTTTCGGCGGCCACGGTGTCACGCGTGCTGGCCTTTGACGGCACCTTGTCGGTCAGCGACAAAACCCGGCAGTCGATCATCGAGACGGCCGAAGCGATGAACTATGAATCGCCGCGTCAGCGCAAACGCGCGACTTCGGCTGAAAGCAAGATTGCGCTGGTGCATTTTCTGCGCCCCAAGGAAGAGTTGAGCGATCCTTATTACGTCGCCTTGCGTCTGGGGATTGAGCGCCGCTGTGCCGAGCGGCAGTTGGACTATGTGAAGGCCTATCAGACCGACGCTTTTCCCGATGTCAAAATCCTGCGCGATACGGCGGGGGTGATCGTGATCGGCTGGCATTCGCCGGAAGAAGAGGCGTGGCTGCACGCCCATTCCCGCGCGATTGTCTTCGCCGATTTCACCCCGCAAAACAGCAGCATTGATTCCGTCACGAATGATCTGGACGCGGCAACGCTTGAACTTTTGGAAACGTTGGCAGCGACGGGATACCGCCGCATCGGCTTTGCCGGCTGGACCGACCGGCTGGCGCGGAGCGATCTGGAAAAGCCGGAAAAGCGTTATCTGGCCTATGCGGCCTGGATGCAAAAACGGGGCTGGTTTGATCCTGATCTGTGCCAGTTGGGGCAGAATACCGAGGAAAGCGGCTATGAATTGGCGCTGCGCCTGCTGAACGGGCCGGTGCGGCCCGATGTGCTGGTGACAGCGAATGACAACATGGCCGTGGGGGCTTACCGCGCCATTCACAAGCTGGGATTGAAGGTGCCGACCGACATTGCGGTTGCCAGTTTCAATGATATTTCGGTCGCCCGATTCATGAACCCGCCGCTGACCACAGTGCGGCTGCCTGCCGAAGAAATCGGCGAAACGGCGGTCGATATGCTGCTCGAGCAAATGGCCGGGCGCGAGCTTGGCAAGCGGGTGGTGCTGGAAAGCCGGATCATCTGGCGCGGCAGTACCTTACCGCCTATTGGTTAAGTTACTGATTATTTGATACATTTATGTCAATGGTAAATTTTTACTAAATTTGTTGCCGGACGGGATTCCGTTCGATAACCTTCTTTCAGAGAGCGGCAAAAGCTGCCTCGACGGATAGGGAGAACGTCATGCATTTCAACGTACCGTTTTTGCGAAATGTGGCCGGTATGGCCACCGGGATCAGTTTGCTGGCACTGTCGGCGGCTTGGGCCGAGGATGTAACGGTCTGGTGCTGGGCACCGGAATTCAACGGCGCCGCGATGAACGAGGCGATTGCCCGCTACACCGCCGCCAACCCAGACGTAAAAATCACTGTCGTCGATTTCGCCAAGTTCGACCTTGAGCAGAAATTGCAAACGCAACTGGCATCAGGCACCACCGAAGGTCTGCCAGACATCGTTTTGATCGAAGATTATGGCGCACAGAAGTACCTGCTGTCCTTCCCCGGCGCGTTTGAAGCGCTGACCGACAAAGTCGATTACAGCAAATTCGCACCCTACAAAGTGGCTTTGGCCACGGTGGAAGGCCAGACCTATTCGCTGCCCTTCGACTCTGGTGCCACCGGGCTGTTTTACCGCACCGACCTGTTGGCCGATGCAGGCTACAAGGCCGAAGATCTGGCCGACATCACCTGGGACCAGCTGATTGAAATCGGCAAAGCGGTCAAGGCCAAGACCGGCAAGCCGCTGCTGTCGATTGACATGAACGACGCAGGTGCGATGCGCATCATGCTGCAATCGGCTGGATCGTGGTATTTCAACGCCGACGGCACCGCCAATATCAAGGACAACGCCGTGTTCAAGGCAGCGCTGACCACTTGGGTCAAGATGCTGCAAACCCCTGATCTGTATAAGCAAGTCTCGGGTTGGGGCGACTATACCGGTGCCTTCAACAACGGCGATGTGGCGGGCGTCTTCACCGGCGTTTGGATGACCGGCGGCATCAAGGGCAACAACATGTCGGGCAAATGGGGCGTCGCCCCGACGCCGAGCCTCGACGGGGTCGAGGGTGCGGGCCATGCCTCAAACCTTGGCGGTTCCAGCTGGTATGTGCTGTCTTCGGCCCCGGCCAAAGACACCGCGATCGACTTCCTGAACACGGTCTGGGCTGGCGACTCCGATTTCTACCAGAAGATTCTGGTGGGGCAGGGAGCCTTCGCCGCTTATCTTCCGGCGCGCGATGGTGAGGCCTATTCGGCATCGGATGACTATTTCGGCGGTCAGTCGGTCTGGGCCAACTTCTCTGACTGGCAAGCGGCCATACCGGGCGTGAACTATGGCGTCTTCACCAACGAGGTCGATGCTGCGGTAGTGACGCAGCTGCCGGGTCTGGTGGCGGGCGGGTCGATTGATGACGCGATTGCCGCGATCGACGCGCAGGTGGCGCAGCAGATTCAGTAATCAACGGATAACCCCGCCGGGCCAAGGACTTGGCGGGGTTTGACTCCACAGTAGCGCTGTTGCCTCACGGCGGGAGATCCTATGGCCAAGCCCCCAAACCCTGACCGCAGCAATCTGACCGGCTGGGCCTTTGTCGCCCCCGCCATGGTGCTTTTGGGCCTGTTCATGGCCTACCCGATCCTGTGGTCGATGTGGATGAGCTTTCAGACCGGCAAGGGCATGAACCACAAATTTGGCGGGCTGGCGAATATTACAAGGCTGACGCAGGACCCGGTTTTCTTGCACGCATTGAGCAACACGCTGATCTTTCTGGCCATTCAGGTGCCGGTGATGATCATGCTGGCGCTGGTGTTCGCGGTGGTGCTGAACAATCCCAAACTGCGGGGCCGTGCGGTTTTGCGCACCGCGATTTTCCTGCCTTGCGTCACGTCCTTGGTGGCCTATTCGGTGCTGTTCAAGTCGATGTTTGCACTCGACGGCGTGGTCAATGACACGCTGATGTTCTTGCACATCATCAACGAACCCATCGGCTGGATGTTTGATCCGTTCTGGGCCAAGGCCTTGATCATCATGGCAATTACATGGCGGTGGACCGGGTATAACATGGTGTTTTATCTGGCTGCGCTGCAAAACATCGACCCTTCGATCTATGAGGCGGCGCGGATTGATGGCATTCCGGCCCGGGCGCGGTTTTTCAAGATCACTGTGCCGATGCTAAAGCCGGTGATCTTGTTCACCACGGTTTTGTCCACCATCGGCACGCTGCAATTGTTTGACGAGGTCAACACCATCACCGCCTCGGCCGGGGTGGGGGGCGCGCCTGCGGACAGCACGCTGACGCTGTCGCTTTACATCTACAACCTGACCTTCCGCTTCATGCCTTCGTTTGGCTATGCGGCGACGGTGTCTTGGGTGATCGTGATCTTGGTGGGTCTGTTGACCTGGTTGCAATTTCAGGTGGCGAAGGAGCGGAAATGAACGTTGTTGCGCGTTTCTCGCAGGTTGCCTTGCAGGCCGCGCTGTGGTTGGCCGCTTTTGTCTCGGTGTTTCCGTTCTATTGGATGGTTGTGGGCGCCACCAACACCGCCAATGACATCACCGGTGGCAAGATCAGTTTCGGGACCGCCCTGTTCGACAATATTGCCACGTTTTTTGAGTTGGTCGACGTGCCGCGGGTGTTCTTCAATTCGTTTTTCGTGGCGATTTCCGGCACGGTGCTGACGCTGATTGTGGCGTCGATGGCGGGCTACGGGTTTGAAATGTTCCGCTCCCGCACCCGCGATACGATCTTTGCCGGGCTGTTGTTGATGCTGTCGGTGCCCTTTGCCGCCATGATGATTCCGCTGTTTGTGATGTTTTCCGGCGCGGGGCTGATGAACACCTATATCGCCATCATGCTGCCGGGCGTGGCGTCGATCTTGATGATCTTCTACTTCCGCCAGAACACCAAAGCCTTCCCGCCAGAGCTGCGCGACGCGGCCCGGATGGACGGGTTGAAAGAGTGGCAGATCTTCCTGTTCATCTACATGCCGGTGATGCGGTCCACCTATGCGGCGGCGATGATCATCATCTTCATGACCAATTGGAACGCCTATCTTTGGCCGCTGATCGTGCTGCAAACCAACGAGATGAAGACGATCACGCTGGTCGTGGCGTCTTTGGCCTCGGCCTATACCCCCGATTACGGGCTGATCATGGTGGCCAATGTTCTGGCCACGCTTCCGACCGTTCTGGTCTTTTTCCTACTCCAGCGCCGCTTTGTCGAAGGCATGCTGGGCGGCGTCAAATAGGAGTTTCCATGCCGATTATCACTGATTTCAACGATGGCTGGATGTTTGACGGGGCAGAGGTGCGGTTGCCGCACAATGCGGTCGATTTGCCGTTTTCCTATTTCGATGAAACGACTTACCAGCGGGTCTTCATCTATGAAAAGACCTTTGCACCCGCGCCTGATTGGGCGGGGCAAGAGGTGTCCTTGCGCTTTGACGGCGCGATGGCCAATGCACGCGTGTTCCTGAACGGCGTGCAGATTGCGGCGCATCCTGACGGCTATACCCCGTTTGAGGCGCGGCTGACCGGCCTGCTTCTGGGGCCGAACAGCTTGCGGGTGGTGATTGACGGCGCGGAAAACCCGGCCATTCCGCCCTTTGGCGGCGCGATTGATTATCTGACCTATGCCGGGATTTACCGCGATGTCTGGCTGCTGAAATCCGCCCCGGTGTCGATTGGGTTGACCAAGATTGAAACGCCCGATGTGTTGGGCGATGTGAAAACGGTGACGCTGGCGGTGGTGCTGAACAACCCGCAAGGGCTTGATCTATCTGGGGAATTGAGCGCCGTTTTGCGCGACGGAGCGGGGCGCGCTGTGGCGCAAACCAAGCGAGTGGTGACGGGTGAGCGCCTGAAGCTGAACATGCAGGGCTTGCGCGACATCGCGCTTTGGGACGTCACTGCGCCAAATCTTTACACCGTCGATCTGACCCTGACAACGCCGCACGGCAGCGATAGCACAAGCACGACCTTCGGGTTTCGGGCCGCCGAATTCACCGCCGATGGCTTTTTGCTCAACGGTCGGCCGCTGAAAATCCGCGGCTTGAACCGGCATCAGTCTTTTCCCTATTCCGGCTACGCCTTGGGCCGTGCGGCGCAGGAACGCGATGCGGAAATCCTGAAACATGAGCTGCATCTCAATCTTGTACGGACGTCCCACTACCCGCAATCGACGTGGTTTCTCGATCATTGCGACCGCATCGGGCTGCTGGTGTTCGAAGAAATCCCCGGCTGGCAACACATTGGCGACACCGCATGGCAGGGCGAGGCGGTGGAAAATGTCCGCCGCATGATCACGCGGGATTGGAACCATCCCAGCATCATCATCTGGGGGGTTCGGATCAATGAGTCGCAAGACAATCACGATTTATACAGCGAAACCAACAGATTGGCGCGCGAACTTGATGCAACACGTCAAACCGGCGGCGTGCGCTATCTGACCCATTCCGAGATGTTGGAAGACGTCTACACCATGAATGATTTCATCATGGGAGAGTTTGAACTGGGCGGCAATCGCCCGCGCACCGCGTTGCGCGCGCAGCAAGAAGTCACCGGGCTGAAGAAAAACGTGCCTTACATCGTGACTGAGTTCAACGGCCACATGTACCCCACCAAGACCGGCGATCAGGAACAACGGCAGGCCGAACATGTGACACGGCATCTTGAGGTGCTGGACGCCTGCTATGGCGATCCGACTGTCTCGGGCGTCATTGGCTGGTGCGCGTTTGACTACAACACCCACAAGGATTTCGGCTCTGGCGACCGGATTTGCCATCACGGCGTGATGGACATGTTCCGCGAGCCGAAATTTGCTGCCCACGCCTATGCCAGCCAGTGCGACGCGTCCGAGGCGGTGGTGCTGGAACCTGTCACCTATTGGGCGCGCGGGGAACGCAATATCGGCGGCGTGTTGCCCCTGATCGTGCTGACCAACTGCGACGAGGTGGAACTGCAATGTGGGGATTATGCGCCAAAACGGATGCAGCCCGACCGCGCCAACTATCCCAACCTGCCGCATGCGCCGGTGGTGATGACGCGCGCCGATTTCTCGGCGGATGAATTGGGGCAATGGGGGATGACGTGGGAAAGCGGCACCGTCACCGGCTATATCGGCGGCAAGGTGGCGGCGGTGCGGCGGTTCGCCTGTGATCCGCTGCCGACGGCGTTGCAGGTGGTGGCGGATGCCAGCGCGATTGGTTCGCGCGACGCGGTGCGGGTGATGATCCGGGTGCTGGATCAGGTCGGCAACAAGCTGCCGTTCATGACCGAGCCGGTGACGATCACTGTTGCGGGGGCGCGTCGGCTGGGGCCGGCGGTGGTGCCGTTGCGCGGCGGGGCCACGGGGGTTTGGGTGCAGGCTGTGGGCGCGGGGCCGATCACCGTGACCGTGATGCATGACCGTCTGGGCCCGACGACGATCCATCTGACCGCAAGCGGGGTTTAGGGCATGAGCGGATTGAAACTGACCGGTTTGCGCAAATCCTACGGCGCGCATGATGTGATCAAGGGCGTGAACCTTGAGGTGAAGCCCAAGGAATTCGTGGTGTTTGTCGGGCCTTCGGGCTGTGGCAAGTCCACGTTGCTGCGGATGATTGCGGGGCTGGAGACGATCAGCGAGGGCGATCTGGTGATCGGATCGACGCGGATGAACGACGTCGATGCGTCGAAACGCGGCATCGCCATGGTGTTCCAAAGCTATGCTTTGTACCCGCATATGACGGTGCGCGAGAACATGGGGCTGGCGCTGAAATACGCCGGTGAGACGAAAGCGGGCATCGCGCGGCGGGTGGACGAGGCGGCGAAAATCCTGGAACTGCACAGGCTGATGGACCGCAAGCCGAAGGATCTGTCGGGCGGGCAGCGTCAGCGCGTTGCCATTGGCCGGGCCATTGTGCGCAAGCCCGAGGTGTTCTTGTTTGACGAGCCGCTGTCCAATCTGGACGCCGAACTGCGGGTACAGATGCGGATCGAAATCGCGCGGCTGCACAAGGAACTGCAATCGACCATCATCTATGTGACCCATGATCAGGTGGAGGCGATGACTTTGGCCGACAAGATCGTGGTGCTGCGCGATGGGTTGATTGAACAGACCGGGTCGCCTTTGGAGTTGTACGACAATCCCGACAACCAGTTTGTGGCGGGGTTTATCGGCTCGCCGCGGATGAATTTTCTGCCTGCGGTGGCCCAAAACGGTGCGCTGACCTTGCCGCAATACGGCGGGCAGGTGATCCCTTTGCCGCCACTGGCCACAGCTTTGGTTGAGGGGGCAGCGGTGACGGTGGGCATCCGGCCCGAGCATTTCAAGGCGGGTGGCGCGGCGGTGCTGGATCTGACCATTGAAATCATTGAACATCTGGGCGGCGAGTCCTATGCCTATGCGCGGCAAGCCGGGGCTGACATCATCACCATCGGCACCGATCATGGCCGGGATTGGCTGTCGGGGCAGAAGATCGCCGCGACGTTTGATCCGGCCAAAACCTTGCTGTTTGATCCTGCGGGCCGGCGGTTGCGGTAAGAGCCCTGAAGCGAACCCCTGTTGCGTCCTTGTCGGTCTGACGCCTGCTGAACAGTGACGCTTTCCTGCGGGGCGATCTGCATTGCCCCGAACCGGCTGTGTTGCAACAGAGCCCCATCACAGGGCACCCGCGCAGGTGTGGGGGTCGGTGACCATTTCAAACCGGGGCGGTCTGCCCCGGTGCGGCTGGCGTCCTTGTCCGAAGTGGGTGTGGTGTTCACCGACCAGCCCTTGCCGAAGAATTGGCGCGGCCTGCCAAGGTTGGGGCATGCGGAGGGTGTGCCAGAACGTCTTGCGTTCGATCGGGTTTGGCCGATGGGGCGCAACCGCAACAGACACCGGCGGTGCCTGTCTTGGATTTCCATCAATCTGAATCAGATTGAGGCAAATCCGATCTAGGACTGTTTGGGACGCGCGGCCGTGGCTTGCAACTGTTCCAGCAGGTCCAGCAGGGTTTCCAGATTGTCATGGCCGAAATCCTGCTCCAGCTGCGCGAAAATTGTTTGGCTGGCGGCGGAATGGGCGCGGATCAACGCCTCGCCCGCGTCCGTCACCGTGACGACGGTTTTGCGGCGGTCTTCGGGCGGAGTGGTGCGGGCGATCAGGCCTTCGTCTTCCATCGCGCGGATGATGCGGGTCAGGCTGGGCAGCAACAGGCAGGCTTGCTGGGCGATATGGGTCAGTTCCATCGCTCCATGTTCCTGCACGACGCGCAGCACCCGCCATTTCTGCTCATTCACGCCGCTGGTGGCCAGCATGTCGCGGATCGGCCCCATCACGGTTTCGCGCGCGCGCAACAGAGCGATCGGAAGCGATCGTTTGGTGCGGCGCAGGGGGGGATCGGGCTCTTGGGTCATGGCATATGAATGCCGGGTTTCGCGGGGACACTCAAGCGGGTTGACAGCTGCGGTGATCTAGTTAACAAAGCAAGTAATGATGCCGAGGAGCTTGCGATGTCTGATCTTGCCACTCATCTGTCACAACTGGAAACCCACCTCGCGCGGTTTCGCGACGGGGGCATCCTGAACCTGATCAATGGGCAGTCGGTGCCGGGGTCGGGCGGCTGGTTTGAGACACGCTCGCCAGTGGATGAAAGCCTGATTGCGCGGGTGGCGCGGGGTGAGGCTGCGGATATTGATGCGGCGGCAAAGGCGGCGAAGGCGGCGTTTCCGGCTTGGGCGGCGCTGGAGGGCGACAAGCGCCGCGCGATTTTGCACCGCATTGCCGATCTGATTGTGGAACGGGCCGAGGAAATTGCGCTGTGCGAATGCTGGGATACTGGGCAGGCGTACCGCTTTATGTCCAAGGCGGCGCTGCGCGGGGCCGAGAATTTCCGCTATTTCGCCGATTTGGCCCCGCAGGCGCGCGACGGGCAATCCTTGCCGACGGCGACCCATCTGAACGTCACTTCGCGCAGTCCGATCGGCCCGGTCGGGGTGATCACGCCTTGGAACACGCCGTTCATGCTGTCGACGTGGAAGATCGCCCCGGCGCTGGCGGCGGGTTGCACTGTGGTGCACAAACCTGCCGAATTCAGCCCACTGACCGCGCGCCTTTTGGCCGAGATTTGCCATGAGGCGGGGTTGCCGGATGGGGTTTTGAACCTTGTGAACGGCATGGGCGAAGGCGCGGGGCGGGCGTTGACCGAGCATCCCGACATCAAGGCGATTGCCTTTGTCGGCGAGACGAAGACCGGGTCGATGATCATGCGACAAGGCGCGGACACGCTGAAGCGGGTGCATTTTGAACTGGGCGGCAAGAATCCGGTGGTGGTGTTTGACGATGCCGATCTGGAGCGGGCTTTGGATGCGGTGATCTTCATGATCTACTCGTTGAACGGCGAACGTTGCACCTCATCGAGCCGCCTTTTGGTGCAGGACACGATTGCAGATGACTTCCATGCGGCGCTGGTCAAGCGGGTGGATCATATCAAGGTCGGGCATCCGCTGGACCCGGCGACGGAAATCGGGCCGCTGATCCACAAGACGCATTTTGACAAGGTTGTCGGGTACTTTGATATCGGTCAAGCGGAAGGGGCTACTTTGGTGGCAGGGGGTGTTCGGGTGGGGGATGCGGGTTGGTTCGTGCGGCCCACGCTGTTTACGGGTGCCAAACCGGGGATGCGGATTGCGCAGGAAGAGGTGTTCGGGCCGGTTCTGACCTCGCTGACCTTTGCCACCGAGGCCGAGGCTTTGGCGATTGCCAATGATGTGGCTTATGGGTTGACGGGCTATGTCTGGACCAATGATCTGACGCGGGCTTTGCGGTTTTCGGGCGGGTTGGAGGCGGGGATGATCTGGGTGAATTCCGAGAATGTCCGCCATCTGCCCACCCCCTTTGGGGGGGTGAAAAGTTCCGGCATTGGCCGTGACGGCGCGCAATGGTCGTTTGAGTTTTACATGGAAACCAAGAACGTGGCTTTTGCCTTGGGGCAGCACAAAATTCAGCGCCTTGGCGCGTAGGGGGAAATCATGGCCATACCTGCACCGAACCTGTACCCGCCCTTCAACATTGTGCGGCTGTCCCATGTCGAGTTGAACGTCACCGATCTGGCATGGTCGCGGGGGTTCTATGTCGACACTTTGGGGCTGCAAGTGACCCATGAGGATGCGACGCATATCTATCTGCGGGCGATGGAAGAACGCGGGCATCATTGCGTGATTTTGCAGCAGGCCGAGGTCGGGTCGGTGGGGGTGCTGGGTTTCAAGCTGTGGGATGCGCCGGATCTGGAAAAGGCGGAACATTGGTTCAGATCCAAGGGCTTGGCCACGGCGTGGATCGAGCGCCCGTTCATGGGGCGGGTGTTGCGCACCCGCGATCCAATGGGGATACCGCTTGAATTCTATTGCCAGATGGACCGCCTGCCGCCGATCCATCAGCACTACAAGCTCTACCGGGGCGTAAAACCCTTGCGGATCGACCATTTCAACATGTTCTCGCCGAATGTCGATGAAAGCATGGCGTTTTATGGCGAGATGGGGTTCCGGGTGACGGAATATACGGCGGATGAGGAAACGGGGCGGACCTGGGCCGCCTGGATGCACCGCAAGGGCGGCGTGCATGATGTGGCCTTTACCAATGGCACCGGGCCAAGGCTGCATCATCTGGCGTTCTGGGTGCCGACACCTTTGAACATCATTGATCTTCTGGATCTGATGTCCACCACGGGCTATCTGGGCAATATTGAGCGCGGTCCGGGGCGGCACGGGATTGCCAACGCGTTTTTCCTGTATATCCGCGACAGGGACGGGCACCGGACCGAGATTTACTGTTCGGATTATCAGACCGTTGATCCCGATCTGGAGCCGATCAAATGGGATCTGAAAGACCCGCAGCGCCAGACCTTGTGGGGGGCTGCGGCGCCGCGATCCTGGTTTGAACTGGGGTCGGTGTTTGAGGGGGCTGGGCTGACAGACAGTGATTTGAAGGCGCAGCCGATCATTGCGCCATGACGGCGGGGGGCTGTCTGCCCCCCACGGCTTTGCCTCCCCCCGAGGATATTTGCACCAAGATGAACACAAGGATGCAGGATATGCGGTTTGCGACGATCACGGCAGGCGGGCGGCAGGTTTATGGGGCTGTGGTGCCGGGCGGTGTGGTGGCGCTGTCGGATGCGTTTCCGCAGTGGGCGAGTTTGCGCGAGGTGATTGCGGCGGATGGGTTTGCGGCTTTGGCGCAGGCGGCGGTGGGGCGGGCGGTGACGCATCTGGATGGCAGTTTCCGCTGGGACATTCCGGTGCCTGCGCCGGAAAAGATCATCTGTGTGGGGGTGAACTTTCCTGACCGCAACGCCGAGTACAAGGACGGGCAGGAGGCACCGCCCAACATGTCGCTGTTCATCCGCTTTGCGCGGTCTTTTGTCGGGCACGAACAGCCGTTGACGCGGCCACCGGAGACGCCGCAGCTGGATTACGAAGGCGAGATTGCGGTGGTGATCGGCAAGGGCGGGCGGCGGATTGCGAAAGGTGAGGCGCTGGGCCATATCGCGGCCCTGACCCTGTGCAACGAGGGCACCCTGCGCGACTGGGTGCGACATGCGAAGTTCAACGTCACGCAGGGCAAGAATTGGGATGGCTCGGGCGCGATGGGGCCTTGGCTGGTGCCGTTTGTGGATGCGGGCCAGATTGTTGATGTGGGGTTGGAATGCAGGGTCAATGGCGCAGTGCGGCAGTCGGATCGCACCGGGCGGATGCTGTTTTCAGTGGCGCGGCAGATTGCCTATATCTCGACCTTCACCACTTTGGTGCCCGGTGACATTATTGTGACCGGGACTCCCACGGGCGCGGGGGCGCGGTTTGATCCGCCGCTGTGGCTGGTGCCGGGCGATGTGGTGGAGGTGTCGGCAGAGGGCATCGGGACATTGCGCAACGGGGTGGTGGACGCATGACGCCAGAACAGATTGAGGCGGCGGCGCGGGCGCTTTTGGCGGCCGAGAACGCGGGGCGGCAGATCGGGTTGCTGAGTTTGGCGCATCCCGGGATGACGTTGGACGAAGCCTACGCGGTGCAGGCGGCGCTGGTGGCGTTGAAATGTGTGCGAGGGCGGCGGCGGATTGGCTGGAAGATCGGGCTGACCAGCCGCGCGATGCAGCAGGCTTTGGCCATCACCACGCCGGATTCGGGGGTGTTGCTGGACGATATGCGGTTTGGGGATGGCGCTGTGGTGCCAGCGGGGCGGTTCATTCAGCCGCGGGTGGAGGCAGAGATTGCCTTCGTGATGAAGGCGGATCTGGCCGGGGCCGGGATCAGCCGGGCGGATGTGGTGGCGGCGACGGATCACGTCGTGCCCAGTCTGGAGATTTTGGACACGCGGATTTTGCGGGCGGACCCCGTGACCGGGCGGGCGCGGATCATCGTGGATACGGTGTCGGACAATGCGGCCAATGCGGGGGTAGTGCTGGGATCACAAAGGCATGACTTAAAGGCGGTTGATCTGCGCTGGGTCGGGGCGATTGTGAAACGCGACGGCGTGGTGGAGGAAACCGGGCTTGGCGCTGGGGTTCTGGATGATCCGGTGACGGGGATTGTCTGGTTGGTGCACCGCTTGGCGCAGTATGGGCAGGGAATTTCGGCGGGTGAGGTGGTGTTGTCGGGGTCTTTCATCCGGCCGATCGAGGCCCCGCCCGGCAGTTGGTTTGAAGCGGATTTTGGGGGCTTCGGCTCGGTGTCGGTGGGGTTCGACTGAGGCGGAGTGGGTGGGCTAAAGCGCCGTCAGCACCTCGTCCAGCACTTGCAGCAACAGGTCGGCCTCGGGGAGGCCAAAGGGCATCGGCGGGCGGATTTTCAGCACGTTATAAGCGATGCCGTTCGCGCCCATCAGCACACCACGGGTGCGCAGATCGTTGATCACGCGAGCGGCCAGAGCTGTGGCTGGGGTTTTGGTGGCGCGGTCCAGCACCAGTTCGGCACCGATGGCCAGACCCGATCCGCGTATGTCGCCGATGACCGCGTGTTTGGTGGCCAAGGCCTGCAGCCCGGCGCGCAGATGGATGCCAGTTTGCACCGCGCGGGCGGGCAGATTTTCGGACGCGAGCACGTCGAGAACCGCATTCGCCGCCGCACAAGACACCGGATTGCCGCCGAAGGTGTTGAAATAACGGAAAGGCTGGCGGAACGCGGCCATGATGTCATAGCTGGTCGCCACGCAGGCGACGGGGTGGCCGTTGCCCATCGGCTTGCCCATGGTCACGATCTCGGGCGCAAATCCGGCGCGTTGGTGGCCCCAGAAATGGCTGCCAAGGCGGCCAAAACCGGGCTGCACCTCATCCGCAATGATGACGCCGCCATGGTTGCGGACGGCGGCGATGGCCCCGTCGAGGAAACCGGGCGGCAGGTTGGGGAAACCTTCGTTCACGAAGAAAGGGCACAGGATCATCCCGGAAACGCCATGGCCAGAGGTGGTCAGGGATTGGCAGGCGTTTTCAACCGCTTGCGTGAAGGCACCGGGGGCCAAGGGGCGATAGCTGTCGGGAGCGGGGACATGGCGGACATGGCCACCGAAACCGCCGATGGGCGGCATGGTGGTGGACAATTGCGACACGGCGGTGGTGTTGCCGTGATAGGTGTGGTCGGTGGCGATGATCCCGGTTTTGCCAGTGACGGCCTGTGCCATGCGCAGGGCGACGTCATTCGCCTCTGACCCGGTGCAGACCATGATGGCAGAGGTGATTTGCGGTCCGAACGTGGCGGTCAGGCGCTCGACATAGTCCAAAATCCCCTCGTGCAAATAGCGCGTATGGGTGTTCAGAAGTCTGGCTTGCGCGGTGATGGCTGCGACCACCGCCGGATGGCAATGGCCAACATGCGGGACATTGTTTTAACAATCCAAATACTTGCGGCCATCTGCATCCCAAACCCAAGTGCCAAGGCCCCGCACCAGATGCACAGGATGATCGTAGAAAAGCCGCACATTGGGCCCCAAAAGCCGGGTGCGACGGTCTTGCAGGGACGTGGGTGTCATAAGAACCTCATTGCGGCAGGGTGAGCGAAATTGCTTCACAAGGCAAGCAATACGGCGCGGTGATCCGCCAAGGTTTCGCTGACGTATAAGCTGTAAATGGAGACATCGGGCATGCGCAACTCGGTAAAGGCGGGGATTTTGGCAATGGGTTTGGCGTCAGGTGCGGCAGGGGCGGCCAGCGATGCGCCCAGCTTTCAGTTTCCGTCCATTGATGGCGGCAGCTATGACACCGCACAGTGGCGCGGGATGCCGGTTTTGGTGGTGAACACCGCGTCGATGTGCGGATTTACCCCGCAATATGCCGGGCTCCAAGCTCTGTCTGACGCCTATAAGGGCAGGGCAATTGTGCTGGTAGTGCCCTCGGATGACTTCAATCAGGAACTCGCGTCAGACGCCGAGGTGAAAGAGTTTTGTGACTTGAACTACGCGCTTGACCTGCCGATGACGACGATTGAGCATGTGGCCAAGGGTGCCGTGCATCCGATGTTTGGCTGGCTGCGCGACACGCAGGGCTTTGTGCCGGACTGGAATTTCAACAAGGTGCTGATCGGCGTGGACGGAGCCTATCTGGACGCTTGGGGCTCGGGGACCAAGCCGATGTCGGCGGCGATCACCAGCGCGATTGATGCAGCGATTGCGACGCAGTAGCGGCGGATAGGGCCTGAAACCTGCGCCAGAGGGCGTGATCGACGCCCATCAACACCTGATTCTGCGCCACAGCATCGGCTATGACTGGATGGCGGGGCCAAAGCGAATGGCACAACCCCACGGCGGGTTTGCGGCGGAGCTTGGTCCGGTGTTGGGTCAAATCCGCAATTGACTCTGTGATCGACCCATTTAACATGCGGTCAGTCATTTGGACGGATTGTATAAATTGATCAGTATTCATGATCGCCAGCTTGAACAGCTTGAGAACAAGGCCTTGGCGGATTGCATTGGTGACGCACTGGACAAGCACCCAGAGCATAAGGCCGCCTTGGCCGACCCCGCCGGTTTTCGGAAGTTCTGTTTCGACTTGGCCCGAGCCTATCGGTTGGACGATGAATACCGTGTTCTGGCCTTGGTGGGGCTGTGTCTGGATCTGAGGGATTGAGGGAGGGCTTTCTGTGTTCGGCCAGACATGCAGGCCAATGATCTTGGATGATGAAACCCTATGCCCCATTCCATAAAGGCTGAACCGCAGGAGGCGCCACCAGAAGTCTGGTGGAACGGTCATGCCGTGGGAGGGTTTGAACCGGATGGCGCATTGTCGGCGCTGATGACGCAAGCGCAGGCGGCGATGACTCAAGGAAACCTTGCCACTTTGGTCGCGGTGCAGCCGCAGGCGATGCTGGCAAGCCGATTGGCCTTACCCGACAGCATGGCCGGGTGCGAGCAAAAGCTTGCGCGGCGTCGGCATTCTGGCCAGATGTCAGCGATAGAGCGTGTCGCGTTTCAGCGGGTTTGGCAGATCGAACGCAACCGCAACATAAACTGGCAGTGCCTGTCTTGGATGACCGTCAATCTGACTCAGATTGAAGGAAATCCGCTCTAGAATTACCGGTTGGCGTGATTGGCGGACAATGGCAGGTGTTTCTGTGATACAAGCGCAATGGAACGATTTTTCTCAGGAGGATAGCTGATGCCCCCCGCGTCCCGCATAACTGACATGCATGTCTGCCCGATGGTTATTCCGGGAACTCCGCCCATTCCGCACATCGGCGGGCCGATCATGGCCGGTTCCAGCAATGTCATCATCGGCTTTGTTCCGGCGGCGCGTGTGGGCGATTCGTGTTTGTGCCCGCCTGTCGGGCCCAGCGATTCAATCGTCAAAGGGTCGTTGACGGTGATCATCAACAATATGTCCGCCGCTCGCATGGGCGATAGCACGGTGCATGGGGGCACGATCGTGACAGGGTTCCCGACGGTGATCATCGGCGGCTAGCCACCCTTTGACCCGTCCAGTCCAGGCAATCCGGGTGGCGGTATGGCGGCCATATTGACGGACAGTTCGTTGATCCAGGCGGCTGCGGTGACGGCGGGCAAGGCGCAGAAAGCGGCGCTTCAGTGCAGGGGTGCCTTAAAAGCGGGTCGACTCAAGGCCGCAAGCTGCGTCGGGCTGACACCGTCGCGCGGCTGTTACGAAAGCTTCGTGTAACCGATTTCTCTGTGTTACACAGTTTCGCTAGTTCCCCGGCAACACCAGTGCAGGGGATGCCGCAATGTTGCAGGTCAAAGACGTGACGCGGATGTTTGGCCAAAAGGCCGCCGTGGATCACATCAGCTTCACCGTGGATGGCCCCGCCTTTGTCGGAATCATTGGTCGTTCGGGCGCGGGCAAATCCACGTTTTTGCGCATGATGAACCGGCTGACAGATGCGTCCTCGGGTCAGATCGTGGTCGACGGCCGCAACGTGCTGGCGCTGAAGGGCGCGCAGGCGCGGGCGTGGCAAAGCCAATGCGCGATGATTTTCCAGCAGTTCAATCTGGTGCCGCGCATGGATGTGGCCTCGAACGTGCTGCACGGCATTCTGAACCGTCGCGGCACCTTGCAGACCATGTTCAACATCTGGCCGCGCGCCGATATTCTGCGGGCGCTGGAGATTCTGGACCGTCTGGGGATTTCCGAACAGGCCCCCAAACGCGCCGAGGCCTTGTCAGGCGGCCAGCAGCAGCGCGTGGCGATTGCGCGGGTGTTGATGCAGGACCCCAAGGTCATTCTGGCCGATGAGCCCATCGCCAGCCTCGATCCGATGAATGCCCAAGTCGTGATGGACACGTTGAAAAAGATCAACGTTGAGGATGGCCGCATGGTCATCGCCAACCTGCACACGCTGGACACTGCGCGGCGCTATTGTGACCGGGTGATCGGCATGCGCGACGGGCGGATCGTGTTTGACGGCACCCCGGATCAGCTTTCGACCGGGGTCGCACGCGACATCTACGGTGCCGATGCCAGCTTCAATGAGGCTGCAACCTCCACCGCCATTTCCCCGGATACAGCCCCCGACCGCGCTTATGCGGATCTGATGCTGAATTGACTTTACCCGGCCCCAATCGGGGCCCAACCTACGGAGACGACGATGAAATCTGTTCTTCTGGCCCTAGTTGCCACCACCGCGCTGACCGGCGTTGCCACCGCCCAAGACGCGATCACTGAATTCAACATCGGCATTCTTGGCGGCGAGAACGCCCAAGACCGGCTGACCTCGACCGAGTGCCTGCGCGCTGCGGTGGAAAAAGAGCTGGGCGTTCCGGTCAAGCTGTTCACCCCTGCCGACTATGACGGCGTGATCCAGGGCCTGTTGGGCGGCACCATCGACTACGCATGGTTGGGCGCTTCGGCCTATGCCAAGACCTATCTGACCAACCCAGACGCTGTCGACGTGATGTTGACCAAAGAAAACCTCGATGGCAGCACCGGATATTACTCGATCGGTTTTGCCCGCAAAGACGCCGGAATCGCCAGCATGGACGACGCCAAGGGCAAGACCTTTGCCTTTGCCGACCCGAACTCGACCTCGGGCTATCTGGTCCCCGGCGCTGAGTTGACCGAGAAATACGGCAAGCTGGAAGAGTATTTCAGCGAAGTGAAAATGTCGGGCGGCCATGAGCAGACCATCGTCGGTGTTCACAACGGCGACTTCGCGGCTGGCGTGTCTTGGGCCGATGGCTTGGGCAACTGGGAAGACGGTTTCACTTCGGGCGCGTTCCGCAAGTCAGCCGATGCGGGTCTGGTCGACATGAACAACCTGGTCGAAATCTGGCGCTCCAAACTGATCCCCGAAGGCCCGTTGGTGGTGCGTCGCGCCCTGCCGCAGGACGTCAAGGACAAGGTCTATGCCATGATGGACACCATGTGGGCAACCGATGCGGCCTGCGCCTATAACGTGGCCGCTGGCGATGCAAAGGACTTCGTTCCGGTCAAGCATGAAGATTATCTCGGCATTATCGCTGCGCGCAAAATGCAAGAAGGCATGTAATTTCAGCACCCTAGACCGGGCCGCCCGATCGGGTGGCCCGGTTTTTTCATGACAGGAGCCGTTGCCGCCATGGTCGATATTGCCTTTGGGCCGGAACCGGGGCCGCGCCCTGATCTGGCGAACCCGAACCTTGCCTATCTGGAGATGGTGCGGCGCAAGCGCATGTATGGCGGGATTTTGCTGGCGCTGTTTGTCGGGTTGATGGCGTCGGGCTGGATTCTGGCCGACCATCGCAACGCGGGCGATTTCTGGAACGGTCTGCCGCAAACGGGCGATTTCGCGGCCGAAGTGCTGTCTGAGGCCTGGACCAACCGCGCCAATCTGCCTGGCTTGTTTGTGCAATTTTTGCCGTCCCTGATCGAAACCTTGAACATCGCGGCGGTGTCCACATTGCTCGGCGCGCTGTTGGCCGTGGCAATGGCCTTGTTGGCGACGCGCGGGCTGGCGCGGTGGCCGCGGCTGATCCCGTTGTTCCGGCGCAGCATGGACGGGTTTCGCGCCATCCCGGAAATCGTGATTGCGCTGATGCTGATCTATATTCTGGGCGGTGGTCCGGTGCCTGCGGTGATCGCGATTGCGCTGCACACCGGCGGTGCTTTGGGCAAGCTGTTTTCCGAAGTGGCCGAAAATGCCGATCTGAAGCCGGTCGAAGGTTTGGCCTCGGTTGGGGCCAGTTGGGGCCAGCGGATGTGGCTGGGTGTGATCCCGCAGGTTGCGCCAAACTGGCTGTCCTATGCGCTGCTGCGGTTTGAAATCAACGTGCGGGCCAGCGCGATTTTGGGTTTCGTGGGTGAGGGCGGCATTGGTCACGATCTGAAGATCGCGATGCAATGGGGGCAGGGCCGCTATGACAAGGTGGTGGCGATTTTCCTGCTGCTGTTCCTGACGATCTTCCTAATCGACCGCCTGTCCGACCATTTCCGCAACCGTCTTGTGAAGGGGCATTGAAGTGACCACTGCCGAAATGCACCCCTCATTGGTCGATCAGATGACGGCGCGGTTTGATCGCAAGCGTCAAATGGCTTTTGCCGTTCCATTGCTGATCCTGGCCTATCTGACCTATGCGTTTTTTGCCTTCGATCTGCCCGGTCTTGCGGCGCGGGCGCGTTTGGACAACGCGGCCATCTTGCTGTCGGACTTCTGGTCGCACAAAACCCATGTCAGCCGCGACAACCGCTCGGGCGAGGTGGTGGTGGCGATCGAGGGGGAGAACAAGGGCACTTACCCCGAAGGCATGCTGCCTGATTGGGTGACGCGGGACGGGGATGTCACGCGGGTTGATCTGGGGGATGGTCATCTGGTGACCTATGATGCGGCGGGCGCGCGCTATGTTGTGCCGGGCTATGGCACCATTGATATTGCGCCGCTGAATGGCAAGCTGGTGCTGACCGCGCCGCTGCCCTTGCCCAAATGGATCAACGCCTCCGAGACCAAGGTGTCGGTGACAACCGATGCCGGGCGGTTCAACTATTCGCGCTCCAAGGTCGAAACGTTCAAGTATGAGGCGGGATGGGAGTTGTTCTTCTTCACCCTCGACAGCCCGCTTTATGGCAAGGGGCCGCTGGAACTGGCGGCGCTGGTTTTGGTGGGTGACCGCATCGATCCCGCGCGCAGCAATCTGGCACTGATGGTGTCCGAGGTCTGGACCAACAAGATGTGGCGGCACGGCGATGTGGTCTGGGCGCTGTTTGAAACCGTGTTGATGGCGTTTCTGGGCACGATGGGGGCGGCGATCATCGCGCTGCCTTTGGGTTTTGCGGCGGCGAGCAATTTCATGCCGTTCCGCGCTATCCGCTTCGCCTTTCGCCGGGTGTTCGACTTTATTCGCGGCGTCGACGGGCTGATCTGGACCATCATCTTAAGCCGTGCCTTTGGGCCGGGGCCGATGACCGGGGCCTTGGCGATCTTGATCACCGACACCGGATCCTTTGGCAAGATGTTCTCTGAAGCGTTGGAAAACATTGACGAAAAGCAGGTGGAGGGCATTCAGTCCACCGGGGCCAACGCGATGCAGCGCGCACGCTTTGGGGTGATTCCGCAGGTGACGCCGGTGCTGCTGTCGCAGGTGCTTTACTATCTGGAATCGAACACCCGCAGTGCCACTGTGATCGGCGCGATTGTCGGTGGCGGCATCGGTTTGCTGCTGACCCAAGCCATTCAGACCCAGAAGGACTGGGAAGAGGTGGCGTATTACATGGTGCTGATCGTGTTGATGGTGATGGCGATGGACAGCCTGTCGGGCTGGCTGCGCCGTCGTCTGATCAAGGGGTAGGGGCATGGCAAAACTTTCCGCCACCCAGCCGTTGATCCATGACGGCTGCCAGATCGTCGCCAGCCAGTTCGGCGGCTGGTGCGAGGTGGGGCAGGGGTCGCGGGTGATCCATTCGACCTTTGAAGATTACGCCTATTGTGACCAGTTTTCGGATATCGCCAACACCACGGTGGGCAAGTTTGCCAATATCGCGGCAATGACCCGGATCGGCCCCACAGATCACCCGATGGATCACGCCAGCCTGCATCATTTCCTCTATCGGTCATCCTACTATTGGGACGACGTCGCCGATGATGCCGCGTTCTTTGACCGGCGCACCGCGCGTCGTACCGTGATCGGCCCGGACACCTGGATCGGCCATGGGGCAATCATCAAGCCGGATGTGACCATTGGCGCGGGGGCTGTCGTGGCCTCGGGTGCGGTCGTGACCAAGGATGTGCCGCCCTATATGATCGTGGCCGGGGTTCCGGGCACACCGCTGCGGGCGCGGTTTTCGCCGCAGATCGCCGACCGTCTGATGGCGTTGGCGTGGTGGGACTGGCCACATGACGTGCTGCGGCTGGCGCTGATGGATTTTCGCGCCCTGAAGGCCGAGGCGTTTTTGGAGAAGTATTCCGGCTGATCGGTCAGGGGTTCAGTGTCGACATGGCGCGGCGGGCCAAGGCGCCCGACAGATGCGCCAGCCGACCGGCGCTGAGGGTCATTTCAACCGCCCGCGTGTCAGGGTTGATCGCAATCAGATCGGCCCTTGCGCCCATGCCCAGATGGCCACGGTCGTTCATCCCGGCAATGCGCGCCGGATGGGCCGAGATCATGCCCCAAGCGGCTGGCAGATCGCAAACCCCGTCATCGACCAGATGCCAGGCCGCCTGCGCAAGCGCAGGGTAATAGTAATCAGACACCAGCGCATCGCACAGCCCGGCCGCAATCAGCGTTTGGGCAGCAATGTTGCCCGACTGGCTGCCAAGGCGCACCACGTTGGGTGCACCCATCAACACGGGTTCTGACGCCGCCCGCGCGGCCGTGGCGGCAGCAACCGTGGTGGGAAACTCGCAGATGTCGGCCCCGATGCCGCGATAAAACGCGCGGGTGTCGGCGGTGGCATCATCATGCGACCCCATCCGCACGCCTGCCAGCGCCAAGGCCGCCGCCATCTGGGTCAGTGCCGCGGGAACCACTGGGTCTTGCGCCTGTGCGGCGTGAACAATCGCCAGCATTTCCGCATGGGTCCGCTTGGTCTGCGCCGCCCATTGCGCAAAGCGGTCGGGGTGGTTCTGTGCCATCTCCAAGGCCTCGGGCAGGTGATTGTTGAACACCACATAGTCGACGCCGTGCCGCGCCACTGCGGCAAGCACCGCGTCGTGATCTTCGGTCACATGGGTTTCAAGGCGGATTTGCACGCGAATGTCGGCCAAGAGGTTGGGCTTTGCGGTGTCCAGTGCCGCCAAAAGATCAGTGGTGGCGCGACCGGATCGAAAGCCACCCTCCCAGCTCCAGCTTTGGGCGAACCAAGCGGTGGTGACGCCGTTCACTGCCAGTTCGGACGCGGCCGAGGCCAAGGCGCGGCGCTTGTCAAAGGGCGCGCTGGGGCGTGGGGTCAGGTGGCGTTCAAAGCCGTCGCCATGCAGGTCGATGATGCCGGGCAGCAGCAGATAGCCCGACAGGTCCAACTCGGGGGCCGGCCCGTCGGTGATGCGGCCATCGGCCAGCGTGATGGCATGATCGGCGATTTGCCCGTCGATCAGGGCGCGCGCGCCGGTCAGGCGCAGGGGGGCAAGTTGGGGCATGGCTCTTCCTTTGGTCCCGCAGGTAGCGCCGTTTCGTGACCGTGATGTGACATGGCGCCCGCATCCTGCACCGTCAGCGCCACGCGGTCGCCTGCAAACCATGTGGTGCCATATTCCACCGGCACGCCCGCAGCATCAACATTCACCGCCGTGGTGCGCAGCAGGGCCGCACCCTCGGGCAGACGCAGCGCCAGCGCCAGCAGGGCGGTGGCCAGCTTGGCGGTGATGCGGGTTTCGGCGCGCAGAAAGTCGGGCAGACCGCAGGCCGCCAATGCCGCGCTGACCGACACTTGCGTCTGCATCTGCGCCAAAAGCCCCACAAACCGAGCGGCCGGGAAGACCGAGCAAAAGGTTGCCAGCGGTTCATCATCCGCCAATGACACGCCCTCGATCACATGCACCTGCGCGCCCGGGGGCAGGCGCAGCGCCTGCGCTTCGGCCCCGGTGGCGGGGCGGGTTTCCAGCCTTGTGATGCGGCGCGAGGGTGTGCGGCCTGACTCGGTGATGTTTTGGTGAAAACGCACGCGGCGGCCCAAGGGGTAAACCGTCGGGCGGCTGGCCACAAACACCCCCGCGCCGCGCCGTGCATGCACCACGCCCGCATCGGCCAGCGCCGCCATGGCATGGCGCACGGTGTGGCGGTTGACACCAAAGCGCAGCGACAGCTCCGCCTCGGTCGGCAGCTTGTCGCCGGGGCGATAAAGGCCGTGGGAAATCTCGGCCTGAAGGGTGTCGGCGATGGAACGCCAGATCGGAGTGCGGGACATTGTTACAGAAACTTCACGTGCAAGGGGCGGGGGTTTGGATTAGAACTTGTCTAGTTGTATACTGAACTAGACAAGTTGGCAAGATGTTGGGATCCCGATGACAACTGCTTTGGACACTGCCGCCCGTCAGGGCTGGATGGGGCTTTTGGCCCGGGCCAAGCCGGAAAGGCTGGCCGCTTTGTTCCCCGATCTGCCCAGCCATGCGCTGCTGCGCCCGCCAGAGGTGGGGGCGGTGATGGTCCAGGGTCGGATGGGAGGCAGCGGGCAGCCGTTCCATTTGGGCGAAATGACGGTGACGCGCTGCTCGTTGCGGCTGACAGAGGGTGCGGTGGGTCATGCCCATGTGCAGGGCCGCGACAAGGCCCACGCCACCCGCGCCGCCGCTTTGGATGCGCTGTTGCAGACCGATCAGGCCCCCGCGTTGAGCGCCGCCGTTCTGGCCCCGTTGCAGGCCGAGGAAGCCGCGCGCCGCAGTGGCCGTGCCACCAAGGCCGCAGCCACGCGGGTCGAGTTTTTCACCCTTGTGCGCGGAGAAGACCAATGACCCCCGATGCCCTGATGGGTGGCTTTGCCGATGCCCCCATTGAATCGTCGCAGGCGTTTCGCGCGGCGCTGACGGCGCTGTCGCGGCCCGGTGTGATCTGCACTCTGGCGGGCGCGCTGCCGCCTGCGCCGCTGTCGCTGGCGGCGGGTGTGCTGGTGTTGACGCTCTGCGATGGCACCACGCCGGTGCATCTGGCGGGCGCGCATGATTGCACGGCCTTGCGCGACTGGATCACCTTTCACTGCGGCGCGCCTTTGGTCGGGGCTGACGCGGCCAGCTTTGCCATTGGCACATGGGACGCATTGCAACCCGTTGAGCGATTTGCCATTGGCCAGCCCGATTACCCCGACCGCGCCGCGACTTTGATCGTCGAAATGCCCGAACTGGCGGCCGGTGGCGCGCGGTTGACCGGCCCCGGCATTGAAACCGAGGCGTGGCTGTCCTTGCCCGAAACCGCAGCGTTTATCGCCAATCGGGCGCTGTTCCCGCTGGGATTTGACTGTTTTCTGACCGCAGGCGCGCAGGTGGCGGGTCTGCCCCGGTCTACAATCGTGAGGGACAACTGATGTATGTGGCCGTCAAGGGTGGCGAGCGTGCCATCGACAATGCGCATCAATGGCTGGCCGAAGAGCGCCGGGGCAATCCGGGCGTGGCCGAAATGTCGGTGCCGCAAATCCGCGAGCAACTGGCGCTGGCGGTCAACCGGGTGATGGCGGAAGGATCGCTGTTTGATCCCGATCTGGCGGCGCTGGCGATCAAGCAATCGCGCGGTGATCTGATCGAGGCGGTGTTTCTGATCCGCGCTTATCGCACCACCTTGCCGCGCCTTGGCACCTCGCGCCCCGTTGATACCGCGCAGATGGCGGTGATCCGGCGCATCTCGGCAACGTTCAAGGACCTGCCGGGCGGTCAGATCTTGGGGCCGACGTTCGATTACACCCACCGTCTTTTGGATTTCAAGCTGATGGCCGAGGGCGAGCCGCCGTTGCCCGCCGCAACGGCACCTGCCGGGGCGGGCGAGATGGCGCATGTGACCAGCTTTCTCAACCGGGACGGGCTGATCGAGGCCGAACCCAACGGCGACGCGGTACCGCCCGATCTGACGCGCGAACCGATGGAACTGCCCGCCAGACGCGCGCTGCGCCTGCAGGCCCTGACACGGGGGGATGAGGGCTTTATCCTGTCGATGGCCTATTCCACCCAGCGCGGTTACGGGCGCACCCATGCCTTTGTCGGCGAGTTGCGCATCGGTCAGGTGGCGGTTGAAATGGAGATCCCGGAATTAGGGTTTGCGGTGCAGATCGGCGAGATTGAGTTGACCGAATGCGAAACCGTGAACCAGTTCAAGGGCAGCAAGACCGAGCCGCCGCAGTTCACGCGTGGCTACGGTCTGGTGTTTGGCCAGACCGAACGCAAGGCAATTGCGATGTCCTTGGTGGACCGTGCCCTGCGTTGGGCCGAGTTGGGCGAAGAAAACATCGGCGCACCGGCGCAGGATGAGGAATTCGTGCTGATGCACGCCGACAATGTGCAGGCGACCGGGTTTCTGGAACACATCAAGTTGCCGCATTACGTCGATTTCCAGTCTGAACTGGAACTGATCCGCCGTTTGCGCGCCGAGGTCTTTGCAAGCCGTGAGGCCGCGCAATGAGGTCAACCGCCTTCGCTGCCGCGCGCCCCGCCGCCCGCCCAGAACAGGCTGCCCGCAATGACAAACACGATGACAGAGACCGCTGTTCGGGTCTTCGTTTGCAATGCCCGTCCAATGTGAGGTAGGGACCATGACCGATCAAGCCTATAATTTTGCCTATCTGGACGAACAAACCAAGCGGATGATCCGCCGGGCGATCCTGAAAGGCGTGGCGGTGCCGGGCTATCAGGTGCCCTTTGCCAGCCGCGAGATGCCGATGCCCTATGGCTGGGGCACGGGCGGGGTGCAGGTGACGGCGGCTTGCCTGACACCCGATGATGTGTTGAAAGTGATCGACCAAGGCGCGGATGACACCACCAATGCGGTGTCGATCCGCAAGTTCTTTCAGCGCACCGCAGGGGTGGCCGTGACCGAGGCCACCGCGCAGGCGACGATCATCCAGACCCGCCACCGCATTCCCGAAACGGCGCTGACGGCGGGGCAAATTCTGGTCTATCAGGTGCCGATCCCCGAGCCTTTGCGGTTTCTGGAGCCACGCGAGACGGAAACCCGCAAGATGCACGAGCTGGAAGAATACGGGCTGATGCATGTGAAGCTGTACGAAGACATTGCGCGTCATGGCACCATTGCCACCGCCTATGCCTATCCGGTCAAGGTCGAGGGGCGCTATGTGATGGACCCCTCGCCGATCCCCAAGTTTGACAATCCCAAATTGTCGGGCAGCGCCGCGTTGCAGTTGTTTGGCGCCGGGCGGGAACAACGGATTTACGCGGTGCCGCCTTTTACGCAAGTGGTCAGTCTGGATTTTGACGACCATCCGTTTGTGGCCTCGAAGGCCCCCCATGACTGCGACCTTTGTGGCGCGGGCGACAGCTATCTGGACGAGGTGATCACCGATGATCTGGGCGGGCGGATGTATGTCTGTTCGGATACCGATTTTTGCCGCAGCCGCTGTGAGGCGGGGCATGTGGGGGCCTTGGGGGTTCCCACGGCCAAAGGCGGTGCATGATGGGAGCGGTGGAATTGGATATTTGGACCAAGGTGAATGAGGATCAGCCCTTGCTGCGCGTGCAGGGGTTGGCCAAGTCTTATGGCAGCCGGATCGGCTGTGCGGACATCAGCTTTGATCTGTTCCCCGGCGAGGTGTTGGGGATTGTCGGCGAAAGCGGGTCGGGCAAATCGACTTTGTTGTCCTGTTTGGCCGGGCATCTGAAACCGGATGCGGGAGAGGTGATCTTTGACACCGCTCAAGGCCCGCGTGACACCGTGACCATGGCCGAGGCCGAACGCCGCCGGATGGCGCGCACCGATTGGGCCTTTGTCCATCAGAACCCGCGCGACGGTTTGCGCATGGGCGTGTCGGCGGGCGGCAATGTGGGCGAGCGGTTGATGGCGATCGGCGCGCGGCATTATGGCGACATTCGCGATCAGGCGATTGACTGGCTGGGCCGCGTGGAAATCAATGCCGACCGCATCGACGACCGCCCGCGAGCCTTTTCGGGCGGCATGCAGCAACGCTTGCAAATCGCGCGCAATCTGGTGACGGGGCCGCGTCTGGTGTTCATGGATGAACCGACGGGCGGGCTTGATGTGTCGGTGCAGGCGCGGCTTTTGGACCTGTTGCGAGGGTTGGTGCGCGAGATGGGGCTTTCGGCGATCATTGTCACCCATGATCTGGCCGTGGTGCGGCTGCTGGCCGACCGGCTGATGGTGATGAAGGACGGCAGGGTGGTCGAACAGGGGCTGACCGATCAGGTGCTGGACGATCCGCAGCACGCTTACACGCAGCTTCTGGTCAGTTCGGTCTTGCAGGTCTGACATGCTGTTTGCCTATCGCCCCGAGGCCGGCCACCTGACCCCGATGCCGCCGCCTGCCGATCTGGCGGCGGCGGTGTGGATTGACCTTTACCGACCGTTGCCCGTGCAGACCGAGGCGGTTGCGGCGCTGGGCGTGCCGGTGCCAACGCTGGCGGATATGGAGGAAATCGAAATCTCGAACCGGCTGTTCCGTGAGGGCGGGGCGGATCATATGACGGTGGTTCTGCCCGGTCTTTCGGCGTCCAAAGCGCCGATCTCGGGGCCGGTGTGCTTTATCCTGACGGCGGAACGGCTGGTGACGGTGCGCCACCACGCGCCGCGCCCGTTTGAAACCTACCCCGCGCGCGCCGACAAGGTGGGGCCGGGGTGCGACCGGCCGGACCGGATTTTTCTGGGCCTGATCGAGGAAATCATCGGCCGCATGGCGGATATACTCGAAGGCATCGGACGGGGTCTGGATGAGGTTGCGACGGGGGTTTATCACGGCGGCGCGCGCGGGTTGCAGGCCGATGTGCTGCAACTTGCGTTGAAAAAAGTCGGGCGTGAGGGCGATCTGTTGGGCCGGGTGCGGCTGGGCCTGCTGACGGTGGAACGCGCCGTCAGCTTCTTTGGCCAGACCTTGGCCGAGCGCACGGGCGGGGCGGCGCTGCGGCCTTTGGTCAAGGGCTTGATGCGGGATTTGCAGGCGCTGGAGGTGCATGCGGATTTTCTGGCCTCGCGGCTTGCGCTGACCTCGGATGCGACGCTGGGCATGATCAACCTGTCCCAGAACGTGACAGTGCGGATCGTGTCGGTGGTGGCGGCGCTGTTCATGCCTCCCACCTTGATCGCCAGCCTGTACGGGATGAACTTTGTCCACATGCCGGAACTGGCACAGCCCTGGGGCTATCCGATGGCCTTGGGCATGATGCTGGCCTCGGCGACAGGCACTTACTTCTTTTTCAAATGGAAACGCTGGCTATGATCGAAATTCGTGACCTTTCCAAAAGCTTTACCTTGCACAATCAGGGTGCTGCGGTGATCCCGGTGATGGCGGGGGCAGCGCTGCGTGTCGCGCCCGGAGAATGTGTCGGGCTGATCGGGGCCTCTGGGGCGGGGAAATCCACGCTGATGCGGATGGTCTGGGGCAATTACCTTGTCGCCTCTGGCAGCATCCGGGTGGGCAGCCTCGACGTGGCGCAGGCCGCACCGCGTCAGATCATCCGGTTGCGGCGCGATACGCTGGGCTATGTCAGCCAGTTTCTGCGGGTGGTGCCACGGGTGCCGACGCTGGATGTGGTGGCGGAACCGTTGCGCAATCTGGGCGTGCCTGCGGATGTGGCGCGGGCGCGGGCCGAGGAACTGCTGGCGCGGCTGAACATCCCGACGCGGCTTTGGGGTCTTTCACCCACCACCTTTTCAGGCGGCGAGCAGCAGCGCGTCAACATCGCGCGCGGCTTTGCGCATGCCTATCCGGCGCTGTTGCTGGACGAACCCACCGCCAGCCTTGATGTGGTGAACCGCGAAGTGGTGCTGACCTTGATCGAAGAGGCCAAGGCGCGCGGCGCCGCCATTCTGGGGATTTTCCACGATGAGGCGGCGCGCGACCGCGTCTGCGACCGTGTTGTCGATGTGCGCGCCTTTACCCCGGTCGCCGCATGACAGGGCGGTTGTTTTTTGTGGTTGGCGCCTCGGGCGTTGGCAAGGACACGCTGCTGGCAGGTGCCGTGGCGGCTGATCCCGGCCTGCACTGGGCGCGCCGTGTCATCACCCGGCCCGAAGCGGCGGGCGGCGAGCCGTTTGAAGGCGTCAGCATCGGCACTTTTGAAGCGCGCCTGCTGCAGGGGGACTTCGCGCTGCACTGGCAGGCGCATGGGTTGCATTATGGCGTGCCACTGGCCGAACTGTCGCCTATGGCGGACGGGCGCGACGTGCTGGTGAACGGGTCGCGCGGGGCAATGGCGCAGGCGATGGCGGTCTTTCCCGATCTGGTGGTGATCCTGATCACGGCCCCGGTGGCAGTGCTTATGACGCGGTTGGCGGCGCGTGGGCGGGAAGATGCGTCCGACATTGCAGCCCGCCTGATGCGCGCCGATCTCGGTTTGCCCTCAGAGGTGCCGGTGATCACCGTATGCAACGACGCCAGCCCCGCGGAAGGCGTGGCGCAATTGCTGCGCGCAATCCGGGGCGATCCGGCCTGATCCCCCCAGCGCTGTCATCTGCCTGTGACGATTGACTGTCATGAACCCTTCACAAAACCTGAAAGCCTGAACATGACCGAAACCATCCTCGCCAATGCCATGATCGTCCTGCCAAATGAGGTGATCCACGGCGCTATCCGCATATCGGGCGGCCAAATCACCGCGATTGACCACGGCGCAGCGGTGCCGCAGGGCGCGATGGATTGTGCGGGCGATCTGCTGCTGCCCGGCCTGATCGAATTGCACACCGACAACCTTGAGCGCCACATCGAGCCGCGCCCCCGCGTCAACTGGCCCCATGCCAGCGCCATCATTGCCCATGACGCCGAACTGGCCAGTGTCGGGATCACGACGGTGTTTGATGCGCTGCGGGTGGGATCGGTGGTGTCGAACAAGAAGGCCAATTACGGCGAATACGCCCGCCACCTTGCCGATGAGATTTTGGACCTGCGCGCCAAAAAGGCTCTGCGCATCAGCCATTTCCTGCATTTGCGGGCCGAGGTTTGCTCTGAAACCCTGATCGCCGAACTGGCCAAGTTTGGTCCCGAGGACCGCATCGGCATCGTGTCGCTGATGGATCACACCCCCGGGCAGCGCCAGTTTCGCGACCTGACCCAATTGCGCGCCTATGTCTGCGGCAAGCATGGCTTGTCGGAGTCCGAATTCGAATCCCATGTCGCCGATCAGGTGGAACTGTCGTCGCGTCTGGGGGCCGCGCATGAGGCAGCGGCGGTGGCAGAGGCCCGGCGTTTTGGCGCGGTGCTGGCCAGCCACGATGACACGACCGCCGAGCAGGTTGCCATATCCGCCCAACACGGTGCGCATTTCGCCGAATTTCCCACCACGGTCGAGGCGGCGCGGGCCTGCCATGCCCATGGCATCAAGGTGATGATGGGCGCGCCAAACCTGATCCGGGGCGGGTCGCATTCGGGCAACGTCGCGGCGTCTGCCTTGGCCGAGGCGGATGTGCTGGACATTGTATCGTCCGATTATGTGCCCTCGGCGCTGTTGTCGGCGGCTTTGATGCTGGGCGATTTGTGGGGGGATGTGGCGCGCGGGGTGCGCACGGTGACGGCGGCACCTGCGCTTGCGGCCGGTCTGACGGATCGTGGCCAGATTGCCATCGGCGCGCGCGGTGACGTTATTCGGGTGGCGCGGGTTGCGGGTGCGGCGGCATTGCGGGGGACATGGGTGCAAGGCAACCGGGTCGGCTGAGGTTAGATCCCTAGCGCAAGCGACCTTGGGCCAGACTCCCCCGGATTTGACAGGCACAGGCCACGCCAGCGTTTGCGCTGCATTGGGTCTGGGCCTGAACGGGCAATGCTTTGAGAGTTTTGCACCGCGCCAATCCCGGGACGGTTCACACATCATCCGCAAACACTGTGGTCAACCCGGCAAACGCGTTGGCAAAGCCACCGACAACGCTCAGGAGCACTGACGGATTGTGCAATGCCTGCGCAACACTTTGACTGAATTTGCGGCAGCGCTGAACGCTGGACCGAAAAATCGCAATGCCAAAAAGCAAGGCGCCTAGCGCGTCGAGATTTCCGGCCCGGCGATATGGACGGCCAAAAGGCAGCCGTTCGGCGTGTAGGAATGGTGTTCGGTCCCGTCACGGTAAAACACAAGGTCGCCAGCCTTCAGCACATGGCCGTCGTCTTCGATCAACTCGCCCTCAAGGATCAGGAATTGCTCGTGACCATTATGAATGTGGCGCCGCGTCGTCATGCCGGCGGGCATGCGGTAAACATGAAAGCCCTCGCCCAGAGGCGTGGCCGTATCCAGTTGCAGGATGTCGTCACCCATGGCCACGCCGTCGGGATAGACGAAAGAGGTAAACGTCGCCTCGTGAATATTGGCGATCTTGCGCTCGTCTTCAGAGAAAGTCATCGCAGAGTCCTTTTGGTTGAAGCTTGATTTAGGGGCAGGGCATCCAGTTTTGGCCAATTGGGGGATGACATGGTGTGGCCAAGTTAGTGGACTACTCTGTCCGCCTCAACCTCGATTGCGGCGCTCAGCTGACGCTGATGACGGTTGTGAAACACCCCAACAACTGTGGGTTCATGTCCCGATAGACTTCAAACCTCTGGCGCGAAAGGGTACAAAGGCCGCACGATCAAACCCGCGCGACCTTTGCCGGGATCTGATTAGTAATTGTTCGGGTTGCCTTTGACGATGGTGCCAGTGCCATCATCAGCGCCGTCTTTCACCCATGTCACAGCATCACCTGCGACGCGAACCGAAAAGCAATCTGGTCCATCCCCATAGTCAAAGCACATCTGATTGTCTTTGATGCTCCACTTTCCAATGTAATCGGCACCTTTGATGACACCATCGGCTTGGTAAAACTCGGTATAAGAGCCTGATTCCAGCATACTGCCTTGCACCGTATTGCCAGCCACGAGTGTCGTGATCTGCTCTCCAGTCGCAAGTGTTTCCGCAACAGCAGCATAAGGCGTCATGACCATAAAGGCGGCGATGTAGAAGGTCTTCATTTTGCATTCTCCCTGTTCTTTTTGAAAAGATGTGGTGACCCGAAAGCTTTTCAAGCAGTTTCCAAGCCGGAAAACAGAAATGCCATATATCGCCAGAAAACCCGAACGTTTCAGTAACAAAGCAAAGGGCAGGGGAGCGGGCCCGACATCGGCGATCGGTGTTTCGGTGCAAGCTTGGTCCAACCTCGCCCGTCTCAGCCCAACACATGTCTCGTTTGGCCTGACACCACAGCAACAGAAATGCGGCGGAGCGCCAGCACTTCCGAACACCACGTCCAATATACCAAACCGCTGGACTGTGCCCACCACAGAAAACGAGTGCGTGGGGGGCAAAATCCGGCAAGAACGCGCGCAGAACGGTGCGCTGGCTGTGCACCACGCGAACTCGACAGCGTGCTATGCGCAGGCGATTGATTTTTTTACTGAAAATCGTGGTGCCCGGAGATGGAATTGAACCGCCGACACGCGGATTTTCAATCCGCACATCTTTACGAATTGAGTGTGGCCGTTTCCTATGGAATGCTGTTATAATTTGCATATTAAGCACTATAAAACAATAAGTTATGAAGGATATGATGCAGAACAGAATTTGCAGGTAGTTGCGATGAGTTGCAACCTGCAGTATCGCTTAGACTGGGTTTTGTAGCCCGGGTGTAGCCCAGAAGGAATGATCGTAAGTGCAAACCGACACACCTACCTTGTCTGACACGTATCTGCGAAAGCTGAAGCCTTCCGGGTTTCGTTACGAGATCACAGATAAGGTCAGCACCGGCTTAAGGGCGCGAATTTCAGCGAAAGGGGATGCAACCTTTGTTTTGAAAGCACGTGATGCAGCCGGCAAGCTACAGACCGTCACGCTCGGGGCCTATCCGCAGATGACATTGAAGGCTGCGCGCGATGAAGCGGCACGAGTCAGGCTGGAACTAAAGGGGGGAGGGGATCCGAACGGCATAAAACATGCGCGCCGACAAGCGGCGGAACCACAGCCAAAATTGGGAGCATTGGTCATAGAGTTCGAGCGGCAGCGTGGTGCGGCACGGAAGGTGTGGTCGGTATTGGGGCCAAAGTCTATGCGCAGTGAAGCGCGTCGCTGCATAGAGCGCGTTTTTGCGCGGTTGCTTGACCGCGACGTGACTACATTAACCGAGATGGATTTTGTGATTGCTCTGAAATCTTATGAGCCTGTGCGCAAAACTGAAGGCAAGACAACCTCGAATGGTCAGGTTTCGCGCGCTCGGTCCTACTTGATGCCCTTGCTCCATTGGGCGGCAGGGAGAAGGGGATTCATCCAAGCCGGGGCAGGGCGCGACCCTCGTCTTGAAGTCATTGATTTGGCAAACGTGTTTGACCCCTCGACAGATGACGCATCCATTACTGGAGAACGCAGCCGTGTATTGACGCAGGAAGAGTTGCACGCAGTGCTGCCAATGTTGACCCATCCAGCGCCGAAGTTGCCTCGAATGCGCTTGAAGCCTGAACATGATTTTCGACCAATATCATTGCGCTTCCTGCTCTTTACTGCGGCGCGTCTTGAAGAAATGGTGGAAATGAAATGGAGCGAGATCGATTTCGTGAACAAAGTTTGGCGGAAACCGAGCGTGAAATCGACGAAGGGCGGTCCGCGCGGACAGAACCTACCGCTTTCGGATTATGTCATTAATCTATTGAAATCACTTCCTTATTTTGAGACTGCAGCGGGCTCTGACTTGGTGTTCCCCAATCAGCGGGGCGGCAAACTTGGAAACTGGACTAGATTTCAGAATGCGCTAATGGAGGCGACGAAAACGGATGGCTGGCATCGGCACGACCTAAGACGAACCGCTGCCACCTTGATGCAAGAGCTGGAACTTCCGATTTCCACCATTGACCAAATTATTGGACATACCGATCCATTGCGCAGGGAGAACGTTAGTGGTGCGGCCTCACACTACCTGCGTTTCGTCTCGATCAAGAAGAACGTCGAAAATCCGCAAGCAAGGGCACTGACAGTTCTAGCTAAAGCCTTGAATGAATTTCAAGTTCAGGCGCCATAAGAGCATCTGAAGCCAGACGCAGAACCACGCAGGGGCTAGGAGGGAGTCACCAGACGCCACGTCGTCATTTTGGCTTTGCACATGAATCAGCAGAGCCAGATGGCACCTGGCGGTCCACTCAGCGCCTATGGCCGGGCCTCCAGGTCAAAGCGGAGCGCTTTCTCCCGGTTGCAGCACGCGCCAGACCAATGGCAGCAAGGGTCACGGCGACGCCGAAGACGGCATGGGTCGCAAAGCCGATTCGAATACCCCAGCCTTCCGCAAGGGCTGACATCAGGAAAGGAAATACGAAGGCACCCACCCCGCCGCCCGTTGCTGCAAAACCGATCGCCTGACTTTGCATCTGCGGAAAGCATTTGCCCAGCAAGGTTATGACCGCCGGATAGAAGATCGAGCAGGAGCCGGCCGCGGCGGCGTGTAGGCTGCAGACGAGTGCAAGCCCCTGATTGAAATGGTCCCATTGCCGAGTTCGCAATGAAAGTTGAAACACTCCGGGGCCTAGACGACCCGGATTGACTTGGCGCAAGGATCACCGTGCGAGGCAATGGTATGCTGGTGGCCATCCGTTTGGAGGGAGACTCCGATGACGCCGAGGGTTTTGATTGCGATTCTTTTGACTTGGCTTGCCCTGCCGGCTGTGGCCGATGACTGGCGGCGGGTAGATCTGGGCGCGTTGCAGTTCGATGTTCCAGAGCCCTGGCAGTTCTTTTACGATCCATCCTCGGCCTCGGGGGGGTATGCCGCTGTTCAGGACGCTGTGGGATCGACCGGTATCGGCGTTGCGGTCGTGCAAGGCGATCTGACGGCGACGTTGCCCGCCACAGCCATCTTTTCCGTCACGCCGGTGGATCTGAACGGAACGGCCGCGTCCGAGATCGTCCTTGTCGAACCCATGCAGCAGGGTTCGCAGGCCCGCTACATCGACATCGACACGCCCGATGGACCCGTAGTGCTGGTCCTGGTCGTCCCCGAGGCCGAGGCGGCGGCTGCGGATGAAGTGTTCGGCCGGATCATCGCTTCGGTGCAGTTGAAGCCCGAAAGGTCCGATCCGGTCGCCGATCCGTCGGGGGAGTGGTATCTTGATGGAAAGGCGGACCGGCCTTTGTCGTTGACACTGCAAGACGGGGGAATCGCCTATTCCCTGTCTGGCGACGAAGTCGAGGCGATCGTGACGCGCCGCGACCCTCGGACGTTTCAGATCGTCGTGGATGACTGGGTCACCATCGGGGTGCTGAGTCAGGACAACCAGCATATAAATTGGGACGATGGCATGGTCTGGGCGCGCGATATCGGGGCGGTTGAGGGCGCGCCGATGGGTCTGGTCGGCGTTTCAGTGCCCATTTCCCTTGGTCCGATCGAGATTTGGGTGCCCGCGCTTTGGCGGACCTCGCAGGAAACCGACGCTTTGGGGCGTCCTTTCGTCGTGGCATCAGATGCCGAAGGCGAGGCGGTGGCGCGCTTGGTGATCTTGCCCGGCACAGGGGATGCGACTATGTTCGATGCGCTGGTCAAAGAGGCGTTGGGAGACGCTGCCGGAGCGTCTGTCGCGCCGGAAACGCCGTGGGCCTTTGCGCATGACGCTTCGGGGCCGATGGAGATGGCCAGTGGGACGCGCGCCGCGCAGGTTCGGTTACGGGCGGTCCCGGTGCCAGGGGGGATGGCGGTTCTGCTGGTCATCTGGGCCGAAGACGGTCTCTATCTGACACAAGAAGATGCGTCGCAGATCGTTTACGGCGCAACCCTGGTCGAGCCGGGAGATCTTGCCGTGACTGCAACGACCCCGCCGCCGGAAGGGATGCTGTTTGCCGGTGAGATGACGTCGGACTGGCAGCCTGTGGCCTCGGCGGGTGGGGATTTCGACCGGTTTGCGCAGGTGAGCGATGGTGCGCTGCGGGTTGACGTGCCGGGCGGGGCCGGTTGGGGCAAGGCAGGGATTTGGTCAACCCGGCCCTTGATCACCTTTGACGGGCCAAGCGACACGGTGGCACTGCGGTTGCAACTGGAACCGGACCAGACCACGAACTTTGCCTTGTCGCTGGACCCGCGTGCCGAGGTCGAGGAATGGAGCGTCCACGATCTGCGCTTGCATTGGACGACCTCAACCGATGGCGCTACCAGTCGCCCGGCCCTTTTTGTGCGTCAACAACAGGTTGCAACCGCTGTTTTACCCGGACAGGTGCCGGATGTGCTTGAATTGCGGCTGGATACTGCGGGCACCGCGCGTTTGTTGCTGCCGGATGGCCAGAGTCTTGAGGCACAGCTGCCCCTTCCGCTGCCTGTCGACGGTTTTTTCCTGCACATCATCAGCCACAGCGTCGAAGCCGAAGGCCCAGCAAAATTGGCCTTGACCGAAGTCACGCTGAACCACGGCGCTGCCGCCGCCGCGTCGGTCAGCCCGTATCCGCAACCCGCCGCCCCGCAGATCCTGTTTGACAGCACCCGTGGCCGGATCTGGGCTCCCTTGATGCTGGCTGGGGGGGACTTTGCCCGCGATGCAAAGATCGACGCGGCTGGGCTGACGGTATCGGTCGCGCCGGGTCTGGGTGGGGCTGCGACGGGGCTTTACACGCCGACGCCCGCGATCTGGCTGGATGATTTTCACGGTGATGCTGCCGTGGCACTGGATTGGTCGATTGACCCTGCCCGCAGTGACGGCTTTGTGCTGGCAATGGCCCGCCCCGGAGCAGGCAACTACCCCGGAGAGCCGCCCGCCCCGGCCCTGATCTTTGTCTTTCAGACCGATCCGGTCACGGGTCAGGGGCGCGCTTTGCTGCGGTTGAACAACGATGTTCCGGGCGATGCGTGGAGCAATGACGGTCCCAGTACCGCCCCGTCACGCGTCCGGATGGTTTTGCGACCGGGTCAGGTGACGGTCGAGGCCGAAGGCTTCGCGCCGGTCACCTTGCCGTGGTCGCAAGCTGTGGAGGGCGCTGGCCTGCATCTTTATGCCTATGCCATCGCGCAGACGACCGATGTTGCGCATCGCTGGGCCTTGAAAGGTGTGGAGGTGACACGGACTGCGTCAACAGTTCCGCGGCCTGCCAATGGTCCCGCCGAAGGCGTGCCGCCTTTGCCCATGACGCAGGTTTTCGACGGCACGCTGGACCCGATATGGGAGGCTGCCGCCGCGTGGGGCGGCAACTTCGATGCGTTTGCCCGGATGGACGGCGGCAGGCTTTCGGTCAACGTTCCCGCAGGCAACGGTTGGGGCATGACTGGCCTGCTTTCCTCCGAACCCGTCCTGCATCTTGATCAGCGCAACCTGATCACTCCGGCAAGGATTGATCTGGCGCTGGACCCCAAGGCCGAGCCTGCGTTCAACCTTTCCCTGTCGCGCAGCAAGACTCCCGACATGTGGCCAGACCATGTTGCATGGTTCTCGCTGGTGCGGGTGACCGGCCGCGATGTCTGGGCGATGACGCTGCACAGTTCGCCCTATCAGACCTGGACTCGGGAAATTGACGCCGTCTGGATGGACACGCAATGGGATGGCCGGGCGCAGATCGACGTGGGCATCGGCTGGGCTTCCATCGCTTTGCCCGGCGGTCCGATCCTGCGCGGCGACGTGCCGACGATGTCGCAGGATGCACTTTATGCCACCGTCATGACCCATGCCGCGGGCGAAAATCTGCCGGCAAGGCTGGATTTGCTAAGCCTGAGTACAGGGATGGTCACGCCCCCCAGTCTGACGGCGATTGATCGCTGGACGCTGGTCGATAGTGCCGACTTTGTCCCGGACGACTTTTTGAATGACATTGCTGCCGATCTGGAGATCTTGCCATGATGCGCTGCCTTTTGCCGCTCGCCTTGATCCTGTTAGCCCAACCAGCCCTTTCAGAAACCCCGCAAGAAGGTTTCGCCAAGGCCGCCGGAGCCCAGTCCAAGCCATCAACAAGTCTGGAGTTCCACGACGATCCCACCGATGTCACCGGAAAGGCATGGGAATTCACCAAGGCCCTGATCGGGGCATCCGGTGTCAAGGGCGTTGAAAACTACGTGGATGCCGCCGATTTCATCAAGGCGGGTCAAACCGACGGCTATTCGCCGGAACTGATCCTGACGGCAGGGGCCAAGGCGATTTCCGGCAACTTCGCTACGGCACGGGCCGAAGAACTGATCGGCCAAATGTCGCAAACCGATATGTTCAAGGCGGCGGCCATCCTCGGATTCAACGCCCAAGACACCTCGGCCGAAACCGCGACGGCCGTGCAGCGCAGACTGGTCGAATACATGCTGGAAACCGCCCCCGCAGTTGCGGCCACGGCCGGCCAGGAGGGCGCAATACCAGCAGGGCAGCAGCTGTTCTTTGACGTGATGGGCAAAGCCTGCCCGCCCTGCGATGTCGCCTACAAAGGCTACGACCTGGCCGCAGAAAGTAGCAAGGCATTGCAAATTGCCTTCGAAAACGAAAAGACCCAAGCCATGTTCAACCAGATGAAAACCGCTGACTGGTATCGGGACGACGAGTTCAAGGCGGGGTACACGGGGAACCCCACGTTGCAATCCGAGGCTCGCAAAGCGCTGGAATCCATGTGGAAAGCGGCGGGAAAGACCAGTACCCCCACAGAGGATGAGGTGTTGAGCTTTGTTTTCGACCGGTTTCAACGCTGGAAGCAAGAGGTCGTCAATCAGGAAAAACTGGAAGAGAGCATCGCCAAGATAGAGCCCTATTTCACCGGACTTTCAGAAGCCGAAAAGTCGTCGATGTACGGGGCCGCAGACGAGGCAACCTGGGCTGCGAACTACATCAAGGATTATCAAGAGATCTGGGCAGAATTGACCGGCAAGATGGGAACGGCCCATTGGCCCCTCGGTTTGGGCAAGGCCGGGGTCGAGGCGCAGGTCGCGAGTTTCGTCAAGCGTTGGAAGCAAGAGGGCCTGAGCGATGAACAGGTCGCCTGGGAGCTGACCAAGCTGGGCGTAGAATGGAATTGGCTTCCAAAAGACAAACTTGGTCCGAAACCCATCCCGCCGATGGTTCAGATCGAAGGCAATATCGCCAAACGATTGCCCGAACTGAATGCCGCAAAACTGGGTGCCCTGCTGGAAAGTGCTGGTATCAGCCCCACGTCTGACTTCCTGAATTGCCTGTGTCCCGGCGGGACCCACTATTACACTGGCAAAGAGGCCACAGGTCCATGCCGCCGCATCGGACCGCTTGGCGGTGAAAGCTACTTCGGGATCGATGGCACCGCCATCATGGGGTGCTCTGCCGCCTATCCGATGGCGGATGGCAAGACCGTGACCGGGGCACTGGCCGACAAGCTGTTGAGCATCCGCAAAGCGCGAAGCGAGAACTGACGTTGATAAAAGTCCCCGGTCCTTCACTTCACAGATGATGACGCCGCTTCTTCCGATGCCGGTGTCGCGCCGCCAGCGGATGGTTTTGCGAAACGGCCGTTTCACGTAGACATGAAAATGCTAGGATAATAGATTCTTACGGCCCTACACCATAGTGCGCGCAGTTCAGAGCCTTGGAGAATAATGCCCTAAGAGAACGCTTTGGGGTCACAGCCTGCCGCAACTGGTGGAAAGGGCTGCGCGCATAACCCCCGAATTCAACAGAAAAATCCGGCAGCAGCCGGAACGGGAGAACGCTTTCGTGGGGGAAATTGGCGGAGAGACAGCCCGACACATTTGCCAAAGATGAAAAAATTATCCATATATATCAGCGGTCTGTGGTTTTCACGTATAGCATAATGCATAGCGTTTTGTATAGCACATTTAGAGCCCTTCGGCCCTAGGTTCACTATGCCAGAATTCATGAACTGCTGTCAAACCCACCGCCTCGTATGAGGCTTATGCCGATGTCGGCATAAGGCGCATTATGCCGATGTCCGGATTATGCCGATGTAGGTCTGCAAGTTGTTGTTTCTGTTTGGGATCGGTGTAAAGGGGTCGGCATAATCCTCGAAGCTGATGGCTGGTAAGGTCTTCTCGTTCACA
>CAMAQR010000019.1 GCA_945860375.1 Pseudorhodobacter antarcticus | reverse complement strand
GCGACAAAACCCGGCCGATTCAGGCCAACCGACAAACTCCTCGCCTTCCTCGAAGCCCTCTGATTATGCCGACACCACCACAGAGAGCCCCACCAGAAACAACAACTTATAGCCCTACGTCGGCATAATCCGGACATCGGCATAATGCGCTTGCCAGGGGTGCTCGAAGGTGCCCGATGCCCGAGTATCAACCCGGACTGCCGAAACGTTCAGCGCAAGCGTGGGGGCCATTGCAGGAACAGGAGATTTTCACCATCTTGGGTTGATGGCGTGCAGCACACATCCACTATAAGGAAAATGACGATTGCAACTGTTGTATTGTGACGAGACCAATCTTGAAGAGCGGGCCGGAGATTTCCTCATTTATGGTGGCCTCATCTTCGATGGCGCAACAGCAAAGGAATTTTCGATTGCCATAGACGAGTTACGCGAGCGCCACGGTGTCCCGCGAGACTATCAGTTGAAGTTCAACCCTGGTCCAGAAGGTTTTTCACATGCCCAATTCGTCGCTCTAAAGCAGGAGCTTCTTCAGCTTGCTGCCCACTTTGGTGCTCGACTTGTAGTGTATGTGATCCTCCACGACATTGCGGTTGATCCTGACACGGCCCGCCGAAATGGCATCAACACCGTGTGCTACCATTTTGACTGCATTCTTAATAGACTTGGTGGCGCTGGCTTGGTTTTGATTGACAGATTTAATGATGCGGGAAATGTAATTGATGCACATCTACGGGAAAAGTTCACCGTGGGTATCACAGGATTACCATACAGCGCGGAAATGCGTCTCACCAATATTGTTGGATTCCACTATTCAGCTATTAAGCAGTCTCACTTCCCAAGCGTTGTTGATGTTGCGCTAGGATCACTTCGGCTCGCAATAAATGCGCACACGCGAGGGACTGCGGGGCTTTTGCCCACAGCTAAAACATTGCTGGAACTACTGTCGCCACTCTTCTGGCGCAGGGACCCATCCGAGCCAATCCCGGAACTGGGGTTCATGTTCAGTCCAAAGGTGGTTAAGGCGCCGAGGTATAGAACAAAGTATGAGGAGCTTAAGACATTCCTGGCCGAAAGCAGCGTCGTAATCCATCAAGAGATTACGGACACTCGCCAATACTAGCCAGGGCCAACTTGGCTAGCCAAAGTTGCGAGTGGATTGGAAAGGTATTGTTGCCTTACCCACGGCGCCAGTCGGTCAGATGGCACCCGAGGAATTTTCTCGAAGTCAGCAGAGAGGATCGGTTCGCCGTCCTCATAGACCCAATAGTCTGGATAGGCCAAGGAGAGGATTTGGCCCCGCTGCGACATATCCATGAGAGCCGCTTTGAAGGCGGGTTCTCTGGCCGCTTTGACGTAGGGGGCCGCCGATGAAACACCGACAAAGGCACAGGCTGCTTTCGGCTGCATTCCCAAGCCAATCAATCGCAAATACATTTCCCACTTTACGGCTGTATATCCCGCCATCACTTCTCTCCAACTTTGCAGAGAAGAATGTCACGACTATTGCAGCGGGCAAACCCTCAATGCTGATTTGTTATATCCCGTTATGTTCGTTATGTTCTGTAAGGCTGGAGTTTCTCTATGCTCCCAATTTACCGCTGCCGGATTGACTTGAGGGGGTAGTGCGATGCATTGCATTTAGGCCTCCCGAATTGGCCATTTGTCAACCTAGCGGTTTTTCAAGTCATTTTTGGTATTTGCATTTTGCATTTCTTTAATTTATCTACGCGGGGGAAACATTTTTTATCTATATAGAATGACTGCGTTCTATTTGTCTCGGAGAGCATTGAAAAACTGTTGGGTTGACATATGGCCGATCACGGAGGCCTAAATGCAATGCATGCACCGACCTGCATCGCCACTGGAAAAAACGCTAGGTTGACAAACGACCGATCCCGGAGGCCAAAATGCAATGCATCGCACTACCTAAAGTTTTTAGTTTTAAGGATTGGAAACTGTAGGTTCGCTTAATGTTCTGACCCGCTGAGGCTGGCAAAAAGCAAGGGGTCCCACGAGGGGACCCCTTATCAATCTGTCAATCAGTCAAGTTGGTCGGGCTACTCTTGGCGAACCAGACGGACCATCTTCTCTTTCAGCCGCCCCGTCTCGCGCTTCGTAGCTCGCAGCACATATTCCCCGAAGACCGCGCCATCTTTGAGTGAACGGCTCATTGCGGATGCACTTGCCGTAGATGTGACGATCACTTCAAAGATTGGGGAGAGGTCCACGACTTCGCCCTCTGCATCCTTCTTGCTCGACTTCTCGATGTAGTAGTCCATCAGGTCAGAGGTCGAGATCCACTCGTCGCCGAACGCTTCTGCCCACAACTCGGCGGCTTCATTCGCCATCGCTGCATGTTCGTCGGTGGCCCGCACTTCGTCCACCGTCTTTACAGGGTCCTCCCAGCCGCACCACACAACGGCGCCCTGAACTGCACGCCAGGCGTCGCCAAACCGCATGGGCCGCAACTCGTTATCAACAGGCTTCCCTGATTTGATGTATGACGCAAGGACCGAGAGGAGCGCCGAAACAATCTCACCCCGCATTGCCATGGCCCGTTCAACCGGATCAAATTCAAACACCCGCTTGTCTGGATGGGCCATCTTCGCATCGATCCGGCATTTCACGACGCGGGAGGTCATATCACCCACAACCACGATGTTGTTGCCGCTGGCCTCAAAGAACGTGAGGGAAGGCATCTCCACATCTTCGGATTTCCCGAGGATGCGGACGGTGACTTTGGTGGCGGTGACTGCTGTGTTCATGTGGGAGAATTGCAGGGCGTCGCCGTTCTTCGCCTCCAGGTTATCGAAGACCAGCACCTGCGGGGCACGACGTAACGCAGCGCCCAACCGTTTGTTGTTCTCTTCCTCGTTGTTTGCCCATGTCACCATCGAAGGGATGGCGCCTGTCGCGAGCACACCGTGGCTTTCGGTCAACTTGCTCTTGCCGCTGCTCGCCTGAGGTGCATCGAAAGCGTGCAAGGGGGCGCCCCGGTCCATAACAGGACGCTGTAGCGCGCAAAGGCAAGCGGTCAGGTTGACGGCAGCACTTGCCCCTCGCTCCCCTCCCTCAAAAGGAAAGTGGGTGAAGAGTGTTTCGTGCACCCATTCCAGCTTTGCCTGTGCTTCCTCTTGCGTCAGGTCGTTACGGATTTCAGGGAAAGCAGCCGGGTCAAACCTTGCCAGCACCCCTGATCCGGGCAACATCCCCGGTATGACCATCACGTCGCCAGTCTCGAAGTTCAGCAGGGGCGTGGACGCAAGTGCCTTGAGTTCGTAGAACGGCCACAACGAGGGCATATCGGTCAGGTCTTTGACGTCGATGGGCGCATCGATCGGCATCAATTGGTAGATTGGAGGCGCGTCGGGGTCGTTCTCATCCTTGACCTTGCGGGCGCGGGTGTTGGGGCGCTTGTATTCGACATACTCCCCCGCATGGTAGCGCATCATGGTGCCATTCACGACGGTGACGACGGTTGCGCCCGGATAGATGCGAACGCCGTTCCGCTCGAAGCAAAGCCGCCCCTTATGGTCTTTCGTCCACGTGATCTGCTCTTCACCAGGCACGTTGATTGCAACGTCACCCCCAATCTGAGTGACGCTGACAAGCTCGGAGCCTCGATAGAACAGGTCTGACTGCCCCATCGCGTCGAACAGGTGAAGCGCCGTTTCCCGGATCACTTGGTTGCGGTTGTGTCCCGTCATAATGATGGTTGGCTTTTCACCCTTGGTCAGGTGATTGATGCCGTGCGGGTCGTCTGGGTCAGTGTCCGGGTCGTCCGGATCATTTGAAAATTCGATCTGAGCCGCAATATCCGCCAGCACCTTTTGGACAAGGGGCAGGTTGTTCGGGGCGCAGTATTTCCGCGCCATGTAGCCGACCGAACGAAACGTTGCCCGCGGTCCTGCATAGTTGCCGAGGCCGCCCCACTTTCCGGCAATGTCAGCGCCTGCGTCAGCCCAAAGGAGAACTTCCTGCATTACGTCCAGGTCGCCGTCAGAGGCATGGTGGCACCCCGAGACAACAGCGAAAAAGTCTTCGTAGGTGTCTTTGGTGCCGTCACCCTGAATGTCGAAAAGTTCCAAAAGCTCGCGAACCTGGGCGGCATTGACTTTGGCCTTGTTCAGCTTGCTATCAGTGTCCCCCGGCGCTCCTTTTTCGACCCCAAGGCGCTCGGTTGGCTTCGGGCTGTTCATGCCCTTCCGAATAGACCCGAAGAGCCCAGGGGGGCAAATCTGGAGGTCGTATCGAAGCTCAAAGGGATCATCGAACGTGTAGAGCATTTTGGTCGTTGGGTGGATAGAACCAGCCGCTACGATCTGACGGCCATGTGCCTTGAACTCGATGCCAGGATAGGCTTCCAGCCCGTTGGCAACTTGGACCTGCTCAGGCAATTTCATAAAGATGTGGTAGCCGCCGCTTCCAGTAACTTGGTGAAAATGTTCGTCAAGCGAGATGCCAAAGTCCCGGCAAAACCGTTCAAACGGATTGCTGCGGGTGTCGAGGGTGTAGGGGACCTGTTCATCTTTCGGCAGGTCTTTCGTAGCGTCGGTCGGGCCAAAGTGGCGATGGTCAACGTCGATCACCACATCAAGTTTGCCAAGCCGAATGCCCACGTTGGCGTTCTGGCTTTGGGCATAGGAAAGAACCGCCTCCGCATTGTGGGGCTTTTCTTGCCACTTGCCGTCAGTCGGGGCTTTGCCCAACTCGATGATCTTGGTTTCAATCGTTTCAGCCACCGAGCCATCCGGCTGCTTCTGCTTGGTTTTCTTGGTGCCGGTCTTGGTCTTGGCATAGTTGTGCAGGGGGATAAGGTCCAAGCCCGCATCAGCGAGCGCCCGCATCAGCGAGACGTCAACTTTGATTTGATCGGACATTTCACACCTCGGCGTTCGAGGTGCGCGCAGCGACCCATGCGTCAAGCGCGGCCAGTTTTGACGGGCGCTTGACAATCAACCAATCACGGACGGCCAAGACGGTGTAATACACCCGCTTCTTGTTGCGTTCGTCATAATCGTGGAAGAAGTCCGGCCCCGTGTAGCCCTTCTCGATCATGGTTTTGGACCGCAGGTCTTCCAGCCGACCGACCGAAAAGCCGCTGATCTGGGCCAGGTCGTCCTGCGTCAGAAACGAGGGTTCAGATTTCAAAGACAGTGGTGCACGCTGTTTGAGCATGGGTTTGGTATCCTCTTGCATACGTCAATATCACTGTCTGAAAGAGCTTGAGGCGGGGGACTGGTGGGTCTTCCGTCTCTTCTCTTTTACGAGCATATGCCTGCGCTAAGTGACTGCAAACCAACGTCTTGCTGCCATGTCACGGAACGACGGCCATCCCCGTAATCCAGAACTACGGGGCCGAGCAGGGCTGCGTAAACTATTAAAGTGATGGTTCCGAAGCGGGCGGGGCTACAGCATGTTCAGCGTCGGGCGCCGAAGACCTTCTTGCTATGGGCCGAGCGGATCGGACTGCGGGAAGTGATCGCGCCCACCCCGAACCTACGCCAAGGGGCGTTGACGGCGCTCAAGCATGAACGTGCGCAAATCAGCCACATGATAGCGGACTGAGCGCCCCACCTTGCAGAAGGCGGGGCCGGACCCTTCGCAACGCCACTGTTCGAGCGTCACGGTGGACATGCCGAGATAGAGTGCTGCGTCCTCGGTGCCGAGGAACTCGGGGGTAATGGCAGGGCGGGACAAAAGGCGCTCGATGCGCTCCAATCTTGCAATGATGTCTGCGTCCATAATCCTGCTCCCGAAGGGTCTCGGGAACAGGATGAAGCACGGGGCGAGAGGTGCAAACCATTGAAAGGGCTTCTATTTGCCCCGGAACTTGACGAGGTGGGCGCAGATAGTTTCCTGCACATCACGAAGGTGCCCCGTGATATTGGCACGGGTCAGATAGTTGAAGCTGACATGGGTGTTTGCATGATCCATCAGCACGGTGACCCCCTGGAAGTCCACGCCAGCCTCCATGGCATGTGAGCGGTAGGTGTGGCGCATCATGTGCGGGGCATAGGGAAACGTCTTGGTGCGGGTGAGTTGTTCGATGTGTCCAGATTTGGAAGTGGGCGACCCAAACACGAATGGCGAGCACAGCGGGCGGGTCTCCTGCCTTACACGTTCCAACTCTTGCAACATCAACCTGGGCAGGGGCAGGCGGAAGGCACGGCCAGACTTGGCGCGAGGGATGAGCAAGGTTCCATCGTCGGACAGGTGTTCCCATCTTATCGCCCGAGCGTTGCCCGAGCGAAGACCCGTTGTCAGCATCAGGAGCCAACAAGCAGCCCTCACCCGATCCTCCATAGCGTCAAGCTGCTTCCACAGCTTTGGCAGTTCATCCCCCGAGATTGCCCACTGGCGAGGGTGTTCCTTGTTCAGGCGGACAGCACGGGAGATGGGGTTGGGCGGTAGGTCGAGGGTGCGGGCAGCGTCGTTGTGCAGGAGCTTCAATACTCGGGCAACATGATTGGCAGCGGATGGGCCATTTTTCTTTGTCACACGCTCATGCAGGCGTCGAACGGTGTCCCGATCCATTTTATCCATTGGCAGCTTGGCAAGGTCCTTCCAAACTGGCTTGAGATGCCTGCGATAGCTTTCCAGCGTCGTGGGTTGCAGGTCATTTTTCCGGGTCTCTTCATACCTGGACAACACCTCTTCAAGCGTTGGCATCTTGCTTTTGGGCGTTCTCGGGTCCTCACCACGAGCAAGCGCTTGGCGCAACTCTACCGAACGCGACCTGGCAGTGGTGAGGGTCATTTCATCTGCACGCCCCACGATGATCGAGACATAGCGCCCCGTGCCATCATTCACCCGCCCCACGTGTTTGAACGAGCAACTTGTCTTGCCTACCACTAGGCGAAGCCCTGCAACCTCCGAATCATACAGTTGAGTTCCAGGGGTGTAGTCTTCCATTGCCCTTCGAATCAGGGCTTGCGTCAACTTCTCTGGCATATCATTTTCCTGTCTATCAAAGCCATGTGTCAGGCCATTTCTGAGCCATGGCGTCACATGGTTCAGGAAGGGCAGACAGGAAAATAGTGCGCTAGATCAATGACTTCGTAAGCCATGAAATGGCGCCACAAGGCTGCACATGGTGAAGGTTGAACAACTTAAAATCTCCCGATCGTAAGGTCGTGCCGGTTCGAGTCCGGCCGCGGGCACCAGATCATGCTTCGCTTCTCAGTCGATCGCTTTGTTAAGCATATGTTAATGAACACATAACTGCAATTTTCTTCAATGCAGGCACAGCTTTGTGCGGACCAAGAACATCCCCTGCACTTTCACGCCTGATGATTGCTTCTGCTTCTCATCCCTCCCTAAGCGTCCGGCCAGACTGCGGCCAGCGTGCATGCCACGGCAGCAGATCATCGATCGGGTTGATCTTGTTGTCCGCGATGCGGGCGCGGGTATCGGCGAGCCCGAATGGAGCACTTGAGTGACCGTTTCCACGAAAACTCGATTTGCGCAAAAACTCCGCACCCTTGCCCCATTCAGGCCACGATCAGACGGCCATATGCCCCCAAGTCGACGCGGCGATCAAACCGGAACAGAGGCCGGCAAGACAAGACCCAGATCGGCGAAACCGAGCAACGCCCAGGAAAGGGACTGAACCCTGAAATTGCTGAACATCCTGAAGAACTTCAAATCCGACAAATCCGACGAAACTGGCGCCGTGACCGTTGACTGGGTCGTTCTGACCGCAGCCATCGTGGGTCTGGGCCTGGCTGTCATGACCAGCATTGGCGGTGGCGTGACCACGCCTGGCACCTCGATTTCGGGCAATCTTGGCACCCGCACCCTGGGCTAAGGCACGACCACCCCGTAATCTGGTCGCAGATTTCACTTGAACGAGATGAGGGCCGCATCCGGGACGGGGTGCGACCTTTTCCATTTCGCCAGATCGCCGCGATAACACCTTATTCTGACCCGCAATTCAGCCTGATTTCAGCCACAAACAGCTGCGATCAATGGGGTGCTACAGCAAGGATGATCTTTGCAGGCAATGCCGATTCTGAAAGGGAACGATGATGAAGAGTTTGCTGATCGGATTTTTCGTTCAAGAAGACGGCGCGGTCACGGTTGATTGGGTGGTTCTAACCGCAGCAATTGTCGGCCTTGGCCTGCTTGTGGTCGCACCGATCGCAACCGGAACCACAAGCATTGCCGCGCTTTTGACGGATTACATCGGATCGGTTCAGGTCGGTACGACAACAACAGCGCCGCCATCTTGACGTCAAGTGTTGCGATCTGGTGGTGGGTTTTTGTCCGGGTTCGGAAATGGGGTGAAGCATGAGAGCAATTTTTGGACTGGTCTTGTTGGTCGGGCTCGCTTTGGCGGGAACGGCTGTCTACATGGCCAAGGGATACATCTCGCAGCAGGAAGTCGCCGCGCAGCAGGAAAAAATGATCCGCGAACGGACCGGCGGCCTGGTCGAGGTCTTTGTGGTGAACAAGCCGAAAAACTACGGCGAAACCATCACCAAAGAGGATGTCCAGATGATCTTCTGGCCGCAAAATGCTTTGCCAGACGGCGTGTTCTTCGATCCGGCGGTGTTGTTCCCCGCTGACAAGCCGGACCCGCGCTATGTCATCCGGCAGATGGAAAAGTTTGAACCCATTCTTGCGGTCAAAATCACCGAACCGGGCGAACAGGCAGGCTTGAACGGCGAAATTGAACAGGGGATGCGCGCCTTCGCGATCAAGGTCGAAGCCGCTGATTTCCTGCAACCTGGTGACCGCGTTGATATTTACTGGACGGGCAGCGTTGCGGGCACACAGGGCGAAATGACCCGCCTGATCGAAAATACCATGAAGATCATTGCCGTTGACCGTGGCCGCAAAGGCGGTGTTTCGGACGGCCAGATCCAAGTCCGCAGCATGACCGTCGCCGCGACCCCTGAACAGGTTGCGCGTCTTGCGCAGGCGCAGGCCACCGGGCGGCTGGTGATGGCGCTGGTGGGCACCGGCGATCAGGTTGACAGCGGAGCGATTGAAATCGATAGCAACGCCTTACTGGGCATTGAAGCACAGCAACCGGCGGCCGTTCAGGACGCGCCAAAAACCTGTTCGATCCGCACCCGCAAGGGCGCTGACGTGGTTGAAATTCCGATCCCGTGCACCAATTGATCAAAAACGGGCCGGGCGTGGCTACCTTATCTGGTGGCCGCGCCTTTCCATTTCCGCCAAGGCTTGAGGGCTGTTGCAAGTTATCCACATAAGGAACGGCCTCCAAGCTTTTGATTCTTGCAAAAAAACAGCTTCTAAGGCATGTTCCAGATTGGAACGGGCGTTTTAAGACCCAACCAGAGGCGTGATCGAAAGGGCAGATCACATGTGCTTGCGTAATTTACTGTCGGCCGGAGTATTAGGTATCGCGTTGGCGACGACGGCGATCAATCCAATTTCTGCCCAAACGCTGCGCGTGCTGGAGGGTTCAGCTTCCGCACCGCTGAACGTGCCGATGAACCGCGCCGTTGTGGTTGAAAGTGACGTCCCCTTCGCCGAACTGTCGATCGCAAACCCCGGCATTGCCGATATCTCGACGCTGTCGGACAAGACCATTTATGTGTTGGGCAAGACCCCCGGCCGCACGACGATGACGCTGCTGTCCGCCGAAGGAAAGCTGATCTCGAATGTGGATGTGCATGTCACGCCTGACATTGCCGAATTCAAGGAACGCTTGCAGCAAATCCTGCCCGGCGAAACCATCGAAGTGCGCACGGCCAATGATGGCATCGTGCTGTCGGGCACCGTTTCATCCGCCGCAAAACTGGACCGCGCGCTGGATCTTGCGCAACGCTATGCCCCCGAACGTGTGTCCAACCTGATGAGCGTCGGTGGAACCCAGCAAGTCATGCTGAAAGTGCGCTTTGCGGAAATGCAGCGGTCAGTGTCCAAGAACCTATCGGCCTCGCTGGGGATTTCCGGCGGCACCAGCTCAGGCATCATCGGCGGCACCGGCAGTCTGGCCACGACATCGGCCGTGAAAAACATTTTCACCGATGGTTCGGTAAACAGCGCAACACCGGCCGAAGGCCGGATGGCGCTTGGCTTCTCTGCCGGGTCGCTTGAATTCGCGGTTTTGCTAGAGGCACTTGAGTCCAAAGGCGTCGTGCGCACCTTGGCCGAACCGAACCTGACCGCACTGTCCGGGCAAGAGGCCAAGTTTCTGGCCGGTGGGGAGTATCCCATCCCGGTCAGCGATGGCAGTGGCGGCATCACGGTTGAATACAAACCGTTCGGGGTCGAGATGAACTTCACCCCGGTCGTCGTTGACGGCGATATCATCAACCTGACGATCAACGCCGCTGTGTCGTCGATCGACACCACCACCACGCTGCAGGCCGGTGGCTTTTCGGTCAACGCTTTCAAACGCCGCGAAACCTCGACCACTGTGGAAATGCGCGACGGCGAAAGCTTTGCCATCGCGGGTCTGTTGCAGGATGACTTCCGCGATCTGAACGGTCAGGTGCCATGGCTGGGGGATATTCCGATCATCGGCGCGCTGTTCCGCTCGTCCGAATATCAGCGGGCGCAGTCGGAACTGGTGATCATCGTGACGCCGCATCTGGTGACGCCGACGCGGGGCGAGGCGCTGGCCCTGCCCACCGACCGGGTGCGCATCCCGACCGAAAAAGAGCTGTTCCTGTTCGGCAACGTGGCTGGCAGCCAAAAGGGTGCCGCTGGCGAAGTGGCCCGGCAGGACTTCAGCGGCTCTTACGGCTATGTGATGGAGTAGGCTGATGAAATTGCGGTCCCTCCATCTGATGACAGTGGCGCTGTTGGCGCTGTCTGCCTGCAACATGTCCAAGTTCAACGCCCCTGCGGGGTCCGAAGTGGATGAAGGCGCGTTCGGCAACCCCACCATGAACAATGCGATGCTGATGACCGGGCAGCTGGAGGCGACGATGGCGCTTGCCAATCGCTTTGCCGCCGAAGTGTCGCCCACCATCACCTTTGCCTTCAACTCTGCGCAACTGACCGAATCTGCCCGCGCGACCCTGAGTCAGCAGGCGCACTGGATCCGTCAATTCCCCGAGGTGCGCTTCCGCGTCTACGGCCACACCGATCTGGTTGGATCCGACAGCTACAACCAAGCGCTGGGTCTGCGCCGCGCCAAGGCTGCCGTGGGCTATCTTATAGCACAAGGCATCGGCTCGGCCCGGTTGGAGGCTGTGGCTTCATTCGGCAAGACCCGGCCCGTCGTGCAAACCACCTCGGCGGAACAGCGCAACCGCCGCACTGTGACCGAAGTGTCGGGGTTTGTGGGCAACAACCCGATGGTACTGAACGGCAAATATGCTGAGATCGTCTGGCGCACCTACGCGAACCCGCCCGCAAGCAACAGCTTGGCCGAGCGGCCGCATCCGGGCAACTCGGCCGTCGCAACCCAAGTCAACCCAGGCGGCGAATAACAAAAGCAAGGCCCGCCCCGATGCGGGCCTTTTGCATTTGAACGCATGCATCTCCTTTTGTCGATTGTCGCCTGAATTGCTAAAAATCAAACATTAACGATCTTTTAGCCCCATTGTCGCCAACATCTGACAGCACCTTGCACCCAATGGGAACGGTCGCTGGCGCTTTTGCGCGGCACAGCTCCCCTTCTGGCTTGCCCATTGCGGGCATCCCGGCAGTTGGGCTGTCTTTGGAAGGACGATAGAACGATGACGAGCGTGGCAAACCTTCAACCGGATCCGGCACCGATTCTGGCCTGTACGATTTCGCGGGATGTTCAGAACTTCGATCTGCTGATCGACGACATGGAATTGGAACTGGGGGAAAACTGGGGCGATCTGGGCTTTGATGACGCCCTGATCTTCCTTGGCCAACCCGAATCCGCCACCCTGCAATTCGTAGCCATCGCCGTCGATGGCGAGGATGAGGCCGATCTGACCCGGATCATCGAGATTATCCGGGCGGCCAAAGCCAAGGCGATCAAGGTGATCCTAATCGCCGATCAGGTCAGCCCGATTGCCCTGCACCAACTGCTCCGGCTTGGCGCCGAAGACTTCGTGCCCTACCCGCTGCCCGATGGCGCTCTGCACGAGGCGATTGCCCGCATTCGCACCCCAGCCCCGGTGGCAGCGCCCGCTGACCCCAAGCCAGAGGCCCCCGCAGGATCTGCGCCCCCAACGCGCGCCGCGGTTTCAGAGCCTGTCGACACAGAAGCGCGCCCCACTTTCAAGGCCAAGGGTGACCGCGATGCCGTGGTTCTGCCCGTACATGGGCTGGCCGGCGGCGTTGGCGCATCCACATTTGCCACCAATCTGGCTTGGGAATTGGCCACAATCAGCAAAACCGACGGCCCGCGGGTCTGCCTGATCGACCTTGATTTCCAATATGGCTCGGTCGCAACTTATCTGGACCTGCCGCGCAAAGAAGCGGTGTTTGATCTGCTGTCTGACACTGCAAACGCCGATAGCGAAGCTTTGCTGCACGCCATGTTGACCTTCAACGACAAACTGCACGTGCTGACTGCGCCGTCCGACATGCTGCCGCTGGATATCGTCTCGCCCGACGACATCGCCCGACTGATCGAGATGGCGCGGGCGAACTTTGATTTCGTCGTGATTGACATGCCAAAAACCATCGTCGCCTGGACCGAAACCGTGCTGTCGCGCGCCCATGTCTACTTTGCGCTGATGGAGCTGGACCTCAGGTCGGCCCAAAACGTGCTGCGCCTTGTGCGGGCGCTCAAGGCCGAAGGCTTGCCGCACGAAAAGCTGCGGTTCGCGTTGAACCGTGCGCCAAAGTTCACCGACCTTTCGGCCAAAAGCCGGGTCAAACGCATGGCGGAAAGCCTTGATATTGCGATCGAACTGCAACTGCCCGATGGCGGCGCGCAGATCACGCAGGCCAATGACCATGGGCTGCCGCTGTCTGAAAACGCTGCCAAAAATCCGCTGCGCCGCGAAATTCAGAAACTTGCGAAGTCGCTGTTCGATCTGAACAAGGCTGCCGAGACCGGCAAAAACTAAGCTTTAGGGTAATTGGGGGATACGATGTTTGCACGTTTCAAAAAGCCTGACGCCGCAGGTGCTGCCAAGCCCGGCCCAACGGCTTCTGTCACCTCTGCCGCCCCGCAGGTGCGCCCGGCTGCGGCCGCAAAACCCGGTATCCCCGGTCGCCCGATGCCTGTGGCGGCTGCCCCGCGCGCGCCCGCCGAACTGGCCGCAGCCGACAAAGAGAAAAAGCGCAAGGACCGCTTGGGCGAGTTGAAGCAGGAACTGCACAAACGTCTGCTGGACAACCTGAACCTCGCCGCGTTGGAACAGGCGTCCGAGGCCAGCCTCAAGCTGGAAATTTCCGCCATCGTCTCCGAGGCTTTGGACGAGATGTCGGTCTCCTTGAACAAGGAAGACCGCACCACGCTGAACCAGGAACTCTATGACGAAGTGATGGGCCTTGGCCCGTTGGAGCCGCTGCTCAAGGACGAAACCGTCAACGATATTCTGGTCAACGGCCCGAACCGGGTGTTCGTGGAACGCAACGGCAAGCTGCAACTGACGGATATCACATTCAAAGATGAACGCCACCTGCTGCGGATCATCGACAAGATCGTGTCCGCCGTGGGCCGCCGGGTTGACGAATCCAACCCCTATGTTGACGCCCGCTTGTTGGACGGCAGCCGCTTCAACGCCATGGTGCCGCCGGTGGCCGTCGATGGCTCGCTGGTTTCCATTCGGAAATTCAAGAAGGAAAAGCTGGGCGTGCCCGATCTGGTGCGCTTTGGGGCTTTCACCGAAGAGATTGCACTGTATCTGCAGGCCGCCGTGTCTTGCCGTCTGAACATCATCGTGTCGGGCGGCACGGGTTCGGGCAAAACCACCACGCTGAACGCGCTTTCGTCCTTTATCGACAACACCGAACGCGTGTTGACCATCGAGGACACCGCCGAATTGCAGCTGCAACAGGTCCATGTCGGCCGCATGGAAAGCCGTCCCGCCAACGTCGAAGGCAAGGGCGCCGTGACCCAGCGCGATTGTTTGCGCAACGCCCTGCGGATGCGCCCTGATCGCATCATCGTCGGCGAAACCCGCGGCGAAGAGGTCATCGACATGCTGCAGGCGATGAACACCGGTCACGACGGATCGATGACCACCATTCACGCCAACTCGGCCCGTGATGGCATTTCCCGACTTGAAAACATGGTTGCCATGGCCGGAATCGAAATGCCGCTGAAGGCGGTGCGCAGCCAGATCGCAAGCGCCGTCAACCTGATCGTGCAGGCCTCGCGTCTGCAGGACGGTTCGCGTCGCATGGTGTCGGTGACGGAAATCACCGGCATGGAAGGCGACGTGATCTCGATGCAAGAGGTGTTCCGCTATGAACGCCTTGGTGTCGAACCCAGCGGCAAGATCATCGGCCGCTTCAACGCCACCGGCGTGCGGTCGCATTATTCCGACCGGTTCCGGCAATGGGGCTATGATCTGCCCGCCTCCATCTATGAACCCATCGGCTGAGGCGTATCATGCAAATCTCCGCAGCCCCCCTGATTTACATCCTGATTTTCGTCGCCGTTCTGGTGCTGGTTGAAGGCATCTATCTGACGGTGTTCGGCAAATCCATCAGCCTGAACAACCGCATGAGCCGCCGTCTGGCCTTGCTGGAAAAGAACCAGAACCGCGAACAGGTTCTGGAACAGCTGCGCAAGGAAATGACGCAGCATATGAATTCACGGGGCATACCGCTGTATTCGATGCTGGCGACCAAGGCGCAAAAGGCCAATATCGCCTTCTCCCCGCTGCAACTGATCGGCATCATGGGGTTGGTCACGGTGGTGGCCTTTCTTGGCCTGACCATCGGCACCAGCGCCGCATTGCCCATCCGCATCGTGGTCGCCATCGGCATGGGCGTTGGCGGCGTGTTTGTCTGGGTCGGCAACAAGGCCAAAAAGCGCATGACGCTGATGGATGAACAGCTGCCCGATGCTGTGGAATTGATGGTGCGATCCTTGCGCGTGGGGCATCCGTTTTCCTCGGCCATTGGCATTGTTGCCAAGGAAATCCCCGATCCCCTGGGCACTGAATTCGGGATTATTGGCGACGAAGCCGCCTATGGCCGCAACGTTGCCGAAAGCCTGAAGGCGTTTGCCGAACGGATGGACAGTCAGGATTTGCGCTTTTTGGCGGTGGCGGTAACGATTCAGCAAACATCTGGCGGCAATCTGGCAGAAATTCTGGATGGCTTGGCCAAAGTGATTCGCTCGCGCTTCAAACTGTTCCGCCGTGTCAAAGCCATCACGGCAGAGGCGAAATGGTCAGGCATGTTCCTGTCAGCTTTCCCGATCGGCGCGTTGATCATGATCAACGTGCTGCAGCCAAACTATTACGACGACGTTCAGAACGCGCCAGAATTCATTCCCGCCTGTCTGGTCGTCGCCGTCTTCCTGATCGTCAACGTGATTTTCATGAAAATCATGGTCAACATAAAAGTATGAGGGCGCTATGGATTTTCTGACCAGCTTTTTCGGGCCCTTGTCGCACTCACTTGGCGCGCTTGGACCGTTTCTGATTCTGGGCGGTTTGGGTTTGATTCTGATCATCGGTGTGTTGCCGATCTTGCTGAAAAGGCAGGTCGACCCCTTTGAAAAGGTGAAGACGCTGCGCAAAGGGGCGGACGTTCCAGCCAAGCGCGGCCATGATTTGCGGCGCTCGGAAAAGGGTGACAAGCTTGAGAAGTTCGCCAACTTTCTGGAACCTCAAGACGCCGAAACGATGTCCGAGGCACGGCTGAAAATGCTGCGCGCGGGCTATCGGTCCAAGAATGCGGTGCGAACCTTTCACTTTGCCCAGTTTGCGCTGGGTCTGGGATTTCTTGCGATTGGCGTGATTTACGCGATGATCGTCAGTGCGCAGCAGGAAGCGTCCACGCAATTCTTGGTGATGTCGACCATTCTGCCGGGCGGTGCGGGCTATTATCTGCCGCAATACTGGGTGCAACGTCGGCTGCAAATGCGGCAGAATGAGATCATCTCGGGTTTTCCCGATGCGCTTGATCTGATGCTGGTCTGCGTTGAGGCGGGCCAGTCGCTGGACCAATCCATCGGCCGCATCGCCAAGGAAAGCCGCGCGGGCTATCCCGCACTGGCCGACGAATTTGAGATGGTCGCCCAAGAGGTGAAGGCAGGCAAAGAGCGTGTGGCGGTGTTGAAAGACATGTCAAACCGCGTTGGCGTCCCGGACGTGGCGTCTTTTGTCACCACTCTGGTGCAATCGGCCACTTTCGGTACGTCGATGTCCGAAGCTTTGCGCGTATACTCTGCGGAAATGCGTGACAAACGTGTGATGCGGGCAGAAGAGTTGGCAAACAAGTTGCCGACCAAGCTGACCCTCGGCACAATGATGTTCACCGTGCCGCCGCTGATGATTATTCTGATCGGTCCTTCGGTTTATGGCATTTCGAAATCCCTCGGAGGGGGCTGATCTTCGTGACGCGACACCCGGCCCTGGCCGCTTTGATATTTGTTCTGCTGGCCGCCTGTAACTCGGGCGGCCTTAATGCGTCCGGCGGTGCGGCCAATGTCGCGCCGGGTGCCGATGCGCGCAAAGAGGGCGTCGACGGCCTGTTGGTCGGGCACCGCCTGATGGAGGCGGGCGAATATGAGCTGGCGCTGAAGGCCTATCTGCGGTCGGCCGCCGAACATGGCATGAATGTGGATGTGCTGTCGGCCATCGGGTCCGCCAACCTGCAACTGGGGCGCTTGGGCCAAGCCGAACAGATTCTGCGCCGCGCCACCGAATTGGACCCCAGTTTTGTACCCGCCCTGAACAATCTGGGCTGCGTGCTGATGGAACGCGGCAAGGCCGGAGAGGCGCGGGTGGTCTTTCAGCAGGCCTTCGCGCTTGACAGTGGCCAATCGGACTCCATCCGCGAAAATCTGCGGCTGGCTATCGCGCGAACCGAAAACTCTGTGTATGCTGAGGACGACGTTGAGAAACCAGTGATGAACCTCGTGCGGCGCGGCCACGGCACCTATGTGCTGTTGTCACAACTCTAGAAGAACCGAGCAGTCGACCAACAAAGGACGCAAAATGCGCCACCCCGTTCTCCTTGCCCTGTGCCTGACCGGCACGCTGGGTCTGACCGCGTGTCAGAAGCAATCAAATGCCGAAGTGCAGCGCGCCATCAAAAGCGTGAACGTGGTCGATGAATCCAATTTGAACGACATCATGCTGACAGTGGGCGACCCGAATGAGGCCGTGGCCTATTTCAAGAAAACTTCAGATGAACAACCTGACCGCATTGATATCAAACGGGGTCTGGCGAAATCGCTGATCCGCGCCAACCGCCCGACCGAGGCGATCGGGGTCTGGACCGCCATCACCGCCTCCCCCGAGGGCACCAACGATGACCGGGTTGCGCTGGCCGACGCCCTGATCCGCGCGAACGAATGGCCGCGTGCGGAGGCCGAGTTGAACAAGGTCCCGCCGACCCACGAGACTTATGAACGCTACCGGCTGGAGGCAATGGTGGCCGACAGCCAGAAAAACTGGAAAAAAGCTGACAGTTTTTATGAAATCGCGGCGGGTCTGACCACCAAACCCGCGGGCGTTCTGAACAACTGGGGCTTCTCCAAGCTGACCCGCGGCGACAATGCCGGCGCGGAAAAGCTGTTTGTCGAAGCGATCACCTATGATTCGTCGATGTTCACCGCCAAGAACAATCTGGTCCTGGCCCGCGCAGGGCAGCGCAAATACGATTTGCCCGTGGTTCCGATGAATCAAACCGAGCGCGCCGAACTGCTTTACACCATGGGACTTGCCGCCGTGAAACAAGGCGATGTGCAGGTCGGCAAGGGTCTTTTGCAAATGGCCGTTGACACCCATCCCCAACATTTTGAGGCCGCCGCGCGCAGCCTTGCCGCCTTGGAAAGCTGATCCATGCCGCCCTATTCCGCCCTTGCCCTGCTGCCCTTCGCCACCGCCATTGGCATCTGGGTGTCATGGAGCGATATGAAATTCATGAAAATCCCGAACAAAGCCGTGATGGCGATGGTTGCCGTCTGGTTGATTGTGGGGGTTTTGGCGGTGCCTTTCCAGCTTTGGCTTTGGGGTTGGGCGCTCGGGGCGGCGGTTCTGGCCATCGGCTTTATCGCCAGTGCCTTGCGCATGGTGGGGGCCGGCGACGCCAAGTTTGCCGCGGCCATGGCGCCGGTGTTCGTTCATGCCGAATGGCGCGTGGTCTTGCCGCTGTTCGCTGCCTGCCTGATCGGCGCTTTTGCTGCGCACCGTCTGGCGCGCATGATCCCCGTGGTGCGCAATGCCACCACCGATTGGATCAGTTGGACCCACCGCGATTTCCCCATGGGACTTGCGCTGTCGGGGACACTGATTTTCTACCTTTCGGCCCTAGTCTGGCCCCTTTTGTAGGGCATTTCCCTGATTGTTGACCGCTTGGGCGCAATCCGCGCCCCATACCGGACAGGAGCAGGGAATGAACGTACAAGTGCCGATGGGCGTCACCGCCCCGCCTCAGCCGCGCACGCTGGCCGAAACCGGCCTGTCCCCGGTGATGATGCGCGACATCTTGCTGAAAACCATGTTCCGCATGAACCTTGACATGGTCAGCGCACTCTCCCGCGTGATCTGCCTGCCGGTGCAGCTCACGCAGGGCCTCGTTGACGCGGCACGGGGCCAGCGCCTGCTAGAGGCGACGGGCACCATGCACGCCACCTCGGCCAATGAGATGGGCTATCAGTTGACCGATGCCGGCAAGGCCCGCGCGCTCGATGCGCTGGCGCAGTCGGAATATTACGGCGCGATGCCGGTGCCTTTGGCCGCCTATTCCGACCAGATGAAGCGCCAATCGGTGCGCAACATCCGCCTGACCCGGCCTGAATTGATGCAGGGCATGGGTCATCTGATCCTGCCGCCGGATCTGATCGGAAATCTTGGTCCAGCGGTGAGTTCTGGCCGATCCATCCTGATGTATGGCCCGCCCGGCAATGGAAAATCCTCGATCTCCAACGGCATTCGTGCCGCTTTGGGGGATAAAATCTACATTCCGCGCGCGTTGGAATACTCCGGGCAGGTGATCACGGTTTATGATCCCATCGTGCATTCCGCAGCCGAAGAATCGGTTGACGACCCCAACAGCCTGCGCCGCACTGGCAACCGCTATGACAACCGCTATGTGTTCTGCGACCGCCCTTCGGTGATCACCGGCGGCGAATTGACGCTGGATATGTTGGATTTGAAATACAATCCCACCGCCCGCACCTATCAGGCGCCCCTGCAATTGAAGGCATCGGGGGGAGTTTTCATTGTGGACGACTTGGGCCGCCAGTCAGAGCCGCCGCAAAAGCTGGTCAACCGCTGGATCGTTCCGCTGGAGGAATCGCGCGACATCCTTGCGCTGCAATCGGGCGAAAAATTCACCGTGCCCTTCGACACGCTGGTGATCTTTTCGACCAACTTCCACCCGAATGAGATTTTCGACGGCGCGGCTCTGCGGCGGATCTTCTTCAAGATCAAGATTGATGGCCCCAATCAGGAAATGTTCCTGAAAATCTTCGCCATGGTGGCGCGCCAAAGGAAAATGCCGCTGGATGAAAAGGCGATCATTCATTTGTTGAAGACCAAATATCCCACCATTAACAACACCTTCGCCAACTATCAGCCGACCTTCCTGATTGATCAGATGATCTCGATTTGTGAGTTTGAGAACATTCCCTATCAAATGACCCCTGAGTTGATCGACTGCGCTTGGGGCAACATGTTTGTCAAAGACGAGACGATCGCGAATTAGGTTGATCGAAAACCTGAGTCAGGTTCCCTGATCGGGTTTTCGAATCAGCGACCGAATTGCTGATCGGCCAATCAGATCAGGCTCGGTCAAACAGCCGAACGCCTCGCTCGGTGACAATCGCATCCAGCCTCTGATCGGTTTCGTCGATCGGAACCGCGTCCATTTCCTGCGCCGAAAACGCAAACCCCACCGCAAGTGTCGGCCTGCGCGCCCGCAAAGCCTCCAGCGTGCGGTCGTAGAACCCGCCGCCATAGCCCAGCCGGAACCCGCGCGCATCAAACGCCAGCAGCGGCACGATCAGCACCGAAGGTTCGATCCAGCCTCCATCCACCGGGATTTCCGCGCCGAATTCCCCCATCTGCATCGCGCAACCGGGCGTCCATTCCCGGAACCGCAAAGCCTGCGCGCGCGCCACAATCACCGGCACGCAGATCGGCCCCTGATGCGCTGTCATCGCGACAGTCGGATCAATCTCGGTTCGCATCGCCATGTAACCCGACAGCGCAGCCTGCCGGTGCGATGCCAGAAAATCAGCCAAAATCTCGGCCGCCTGCCCCTGCCCTGCGGCAAAGGCCTGTTTGCGGGTTGCGAACGCAGCCTTCCGGGCTTCGGATTTGTCCATCATAACAGGAACATGCTCGCCAATCCCAGAAAGGTCAGATAACCCAGAACATCCGTCAGCGTGGTCACAAACGTGCCCGATGCCAGCGCCGGGTCAAGCTTCATCCGGCTCAGCCCCAAGGGCACCAGCACCCCGCCCATCGCCGCCACGATCTGGTTGCAGATCATCGCGACGCCCAGAACCACCCCAAGTTTCCAATCGCCAAAGATCAGGAAACCGGCCAGCCCCAGAATAATCGCCAGACCAATCCCGTTCAGAATTCCCCCCATCAGCTCCCGCAGAACCACCCGTTTCGCGTTGGCCGAGGTCAGGCTGCGCGTCGCCAGCGCCCGAACCGCGACGGCCAGCGATTGGGTCCCGGCAATCCCCCCGGTGGACGCCACAATCGGCATCAGCGCCGCCAGCACCACCAGCGAGGTGATCGTCGATTGAAACCGCGAGATCACAAAAGCCGACAAAGACGCCGTAAACAGGTTCACCACCAGCCACGGCAACCGCTGGCGCGCAGTGGCAAAGGCCCCGTCCGACAGGCTCGAATCGTCCCCCACGCCGGCCAGACGCAGCATGTCTTGCTCATGCTCTTCGTCCAGCACGTTCATGGCGTCATCAATGGTAATGACCCCCACCAACCGCCCCGAAACATCGACCACGGGCGCAGAAATCAGGTGATACTGGTTGAACATATAGGCCACGTCCGCCTCTGATTCCGTGGCCGGAACGGTGCGAAAACTGTCCTCCAGGATGTCCTTCAACCGCACATCACGACGCGACGACAGCAGCCGCCCCAACGTCACATAGCCCACCGGTTTCATCCGCGGATCCGTCAGGATCACATGATAGAACTGGTCCGGTAAATGGTCAGTTTCGCGCAGAAAATCAATGGTTTCGCCCACTGTCCAGTGTTCAGGGGCCACCACCACCTCGCGCTGCATCAGACGGCCGGCAGACTGCTCCGGGAAGGCCAAAGCTGCCTCGACCGCGACCCGGTCAGCAAGGGTCAGCGCGCCCAGAATCAAGTCCTGCTGCGGTGCATCCAGATCTTCCAGAATGTCCACGACGTCATCGGAATCCAACTCGCGCATGGCTTCGGCCACCACCTCGCGCGGCAGCGATTCGATGACCTCTTCGCGGATGGAATCGTCCAATTCCGACAGCAACTCGCCGTCGATTTCCCCCGCCCAAAGCGCCAGCAGCGCCCGGCGGTCTGGCCCGCCAATCTGCTCCAGCAAGTCGGCGATATCCGCCGCATGCAACGGCTCCAGCAGATGCGCCAACCGCGCCGCATCGCCCGCCTCAACAGCATCCAGAATGGCCGCCACGCGATCCGCGTGCACCTCATCCTCGTCCATCAATGCCAGTTCTTCGGCCATCAGCGCCTCCTATTCCCCCTCTTTAGCGAAAGCTGTTACTTGGAAACAGAGGGTCTGCGGAATTTACCGCCATTTCATAAGCCTATAGTCTAACAGGGTTTGGCAAGCGGAGCATGCAATGACCGATATTCTTCTGGGGCAGGTGTTGTCCTTCACAGGCGACCCCTTTGCCACCGGTCCCGACGCAGCAGCCTACGAGAGCCACGGCGCGGTCGTGGTTGAGGCAGGCAAGATCGTGGCGGTCGGCCCTGCAGACCTGATGCGGGCACAGCACCCGCAGGCAACTGTCACCGATTATGGCCGCTGCCTGATTTCGGCAGGCTTCATCGACGCCCATGTGCATTACCCGCAAACCGCCATCATCGCGTCTTGGGGCAAGCGGCTGATCGATTGGCTCAACAGCTACACCTTCCCCGAAGAGATGCGCTTTGCCTCGCGCGATTACGCGGATGACGTGGCCAACCGCTACTTTGATCTCGCCCGCGCCCATGGCACCACTTCGATGTGCAGCTATGCCACCATCCACCCAGAATCGGTCGATGCTTTCTTCACTGCCGCCCAGTCGCGTGGGCTGCGGGCATGGGCAGGCAAAACCTGCATGGACCGCAACGCGCCCGAAGCCCTGCGCGACACCCCGCAATCGGCCTATGATGACAGCAAGCGCCTTTTGCAAAAGTGGCATGGGGTGGACCGGCTTTCCTATGTCATCACCCCGCGTTTCTCGCCGACGTCAACGCCCGAGCAACTGGCGGCCATGGGGCAACTTTGGCACGAATACCCCGATTGCCTGATGCAAACCCACCTGTCTGAACAGGTTGATGAAATCGCATGGGTCAAGGACCTGTTTCCGCAGTCACGCGATTATCTGGACACCTACGAATCCCAAGGCCTGCTGCGGGCCGGTGCGGTCTACGGCCATGCCATTCACCTGACCGAACGCGAAAAAGACCGCCTGCGCGAAGCAGGCGCGTCTTTGGTGCATTGCCCGACCTCAAACACTTTCATCGGATCCGGCCTGTTCGACATGGGCCTTGCCCAGACCCTGCGCATAGGCCTCGCCACCGACACCGGCGGCGGCTCCAGTTTTTCCATGCTGCACACCATGGCTGCGGCTTATGAGGTGGCACAACTGCGGGGCCAAGCCCTGCACCCCAGCCAGTTGTGGTGGCTGGCCACTGTCGGCTCTGCCCGCGCCCTGCACGCCGAACACCAGATCGGAAACATCGCACCCGGGATGGAGGCCGATCTGACCATCCTCGATCTGCAATCCACCCCCGCCATTGAACAAGCCACCCGCCGCGCAAGCGATATCTGGCAGGCGATCTTTCCGACGATCATGATGGGCGACGACCGTGCCATCCGCGCCACATGGATCGGTGGCAGACCAGACCAGCCATCATCGCGTGACTGCCAGAAAAAGGAATAGAGTGCGCAAAAGAAAGCAATAGCGTGCGCAAAGTCTGTCAAGCGAAATCCAGCGCAAGGCAATGAATGTGCAGGCCCTCTGATTGATAGGGAATATCTTGATGTTACCGGGCCAGATCACCGCTTTGGCCCGCGATCAGATGCTGAACGTCCTGCCGCTGATATAAGGGTCCGTAGTTGCGCCCGTCAGGGCTGAACGGCGCAATTGCTTCGAACGCGAGGCAGGCACGCAACTCAGACCAACTCAGACCGGCGGCAAGACCCAGTTCCCGCAGACTGATGAAGCGTTCGTTGAGTGCAACGAGATCTTCTCCCGACAACACAACCTGAAGCTTGCCCGATCGCGGACCTTGCCTCGTTCGACACGGCGTGTGCCCCTGCCCTAGCAATCTGCCCAAATCGGCCGGTTTCAAGCCTTTTGATCTTGCAACAATGTCTACACTCAATTCATCCGTGCCATCGGTAAGTCCTGCAAGGTCGACAACAATAGCCGCAAATCCATCCCGCTGAACGTAGTGGCCGATGCGCGCGAGCTGACCGTTGCGGATCCTGCGCCAAATCTCGGAGGGTTGAACCCCGAGCTGCCTTGCAGCGCCGCACACATCAAACCACTCATGCATGGCAACATAGACTGTCTCGGCCCCAAGCAAGATTTGCTCAATATGATGTCGGCCAACCATGACGTCCCAATTGTCACCTTTTCCCTCTAGGCGAGCCACATCGAAAATTCCGTCATCGCGCAAATTCGCAAATGCTCCGATTGGGATGCTCAGTGCTGCCGCAAATGCAACTTCGCTAACCGGAACGTTGAGTTCTTTCAGGACACTGGCGCTGTCCCGAACTTGGAAGACATCCCACGCGTCATCGGCCGTCTCATCCACATTCTTCAGGACGTCCGAAGCGTTTAATGCCGCGCGGACAGTGTCAGCAGGCCGACCGACAGCCCTCGCCGCAGTCACCACAGAATGGTGTCGACGCCTTAGGACCGGTTCACCCATCAACTCATGCCCTGGCCCGAGCGGCCATGTCATTTCGATATGGTTGCGCAACACATCGCGAAAACCCAAAAAACCGTCAGCCAGATCGCCGTCGGCCAGAAGATCATACAAACCCCCGAATATCTTCTTTGGCCCCCCTTCCGGCGTGCCCATCATGCGCTGTAGCAACCCCAGATTGACACCGATCCGGTCCTGGCTTTCGTGGCAAAGGAGAAATCCAACAGCATACGGCCACCAAGCATCAGCTTCGCGCAGCTTGCGCCATTTCGGTAGCTTTGTTGCGATGGTTGTACGACCTATTTCCCGACAAAACACGCTCACCGCGTGCAGGGGAAGTTTGTCAAACCAGACGGCCGGTTGTTTCGGCCCCCGAAGTCGGCCATTCAGCCAGATGTCGAACTCCGAAGGCTCGCGGAAAGGGGCATCGATCAAGTTGTCCATTAACTCAGAAGTGATTTTTCGCAGGCACATAACCGTATCGTACCGAACGGCAGGATCATGTTCCGACCACAGCGTAACCAGAGGCCGTCCATGCCGGTGGCAGATGTTGTAGTGGGAAACGAGCCAATGCCCCCTTGTTGCCATCGCCATGGAGGGCTCGCCTGCAACGGCTGCATCCTGTCTCAGGCAGTCGGGACAACCACGCACTTCTTTCGCGCGTACCGCCTCGACCGGAAACTCATGCCCCAACAGTTGGTAGATCCGTGGCGCCACCTCTACCGGCGTCGCGTCTCGCAGCGCGTCCAATGGGGCGTCACCAATGTCGGCAATCCGCCCTAAGACGCTAAGATCGCCTGCCTGCAATGCATTGAATTTAATTCCCATATCCGAAAGAAATTCAGACATGGGCAGGCCGTTTCTGGCAGCAAGGCGCGAAGCAAAGGAAAAGGCTGTCTCGCCAGTGATGTAGTCTAGGCACAATGGCAATCTTGGCATCAGACCTCCTTTGGATCGCACCTATCGGCCTGCTGGATGCACTCTGGGTGAGGTAAACACAACGCCACAGAAAGCGATGGGGTGTACGCCCCTCTACGGCATCAATGTGCCAACATAGCGGGTGTTGAAACACCTTTACGGAGGAAACATGTCCATGGGCGAGGTTAGCATCATAGGCAGGACAAAACGGCCTTGGCCTGAAAAGGTAAAGTAAAGAGAGCGATCCGTCTCCAGACGGCAGCCCCTTGCCGAGCCGGAGCGTAGATTTGAGAGCGCAAAAGGCCGACTTCGTCGCGACGGCCACGTCGACGCGGGGGGCGCAGAGTTTCAATCGGCAATGCGACTTGGCCGATTTAGCATCGAGCCGAAGCGGACGCTCAATCAGCGCACAGCATTTCGAACTGAGATCGACGCAAAGGGCGGAAAGCAGCCTGACGGCATCGCAGCAGGGCCAGCGCAGCATCTTGCAATAGCAGTCATTCGATCGAGAGTAACTGGGCGGACAAGCGCAATAAGTATATGGGACAAAGGGCGGTGTTACCTGCTTCGTATCGCCCAACTCCAGCGGAGTTGGGCCACCCGCCGAACATGTCTCAGACAGTCCCCCCCAGTGAGGATTCCAGCGTTGCGAGTTCCATCCCACCCGCCATCAGATCCTGCAATGCCCCTGCATCAACCTCGCCTCGCTCTGCGGTGCCAAGGGTTTGGCCCCGGTTCAGCACGGTGAATCGGTCGCCAACGGCAAGCGCGTGACGGACATTGTGGGTGATGAATACCACGCCAATGCCCTGCTTGCGCACACGGTCAACGGTGGACAGCACATTGGCGGTCTGGCGCACGCCAAGCGCCGAGGTAGGTTCATCCAGGATCAGCACTTTGGCGCCGAAATAGACCGCGCGGGCGATGGCGACGGTTTGCCTTTCGCCACCCGACAGCGTGCCAACCGCCTGATCGGGGCCGCGCAGGTTGATGCCCATTTTGCGCATCTCGGACACGGTGATGTCATCGGCGAATTTCGAGTTCATCGTGCGGAATGGCCAGATGCCCTTTTCCGGCTCGCGGCCCATCCAGAAGTTGCGGCTGACGCTCATCAGCGGGATCATCGCAAGGTCTTGGTAAACCGTTGCAATCCCGGCTGCCATCGCATCACGAGGGCTGTCAAAGTTTACCAGCGTGCTATCGACCAACATTTCGCCCTTGGTTGGTTGATAGACGCCAGACATGGTCTTGATAAAAGTCGATTTCCCCGCTCCATTGTCGCCGAGCAGGCAATGACACTCGCCCGGACGCACATCGAAGGACACGCCGCTTAGCGCAATCACCGGGCCGAAATGCTTTGTGATGTTTTTCATCTGGACAATCGAAGCGGTCATCAGCGTTCTCCAGTAATGATGCGGCGGATGTAAGTGTTCATAATCACCGCGATCAGCAGGATCATGCCAAGGAACACCCGGAACAGCGAGCTTTCGGCGTTGGCGAAGAACAGGCCCTGCTGCACGACGCCGAAGATGATGGCGCCGAGGGCAGCGCCGATCACCGAGCCGTAACCGCCAGTCAGCAGCGCGCCCCCGATGACGACGCAGATAATCGCCTCAAATTCTTTCAGCAAGCCACGGTCGGCGGCGGCAGAGCCGAATTCCATCACCTGACAGCTGGCGAATATGCAGGCACAGAAAGCCGAGAACATGAACATCAGGATTTTCACCCGGTTGACCGGAACGCCGACATAGCGCGCGGCTTGGGCGTCGCCACCTGCGGCGTAAATCCAGTTGCCGAATTTGGTGCGGGTCAGCAACCAATGGCCAAAGATCGCAAGCCCGATCGCCCAAACTACCAGCATCGGCACCCCGTCAATGACAGGCTGGCCCGCGCGATTGCCCTTGGTGAAGGTGGCGATCCAGCCAGCTTTACCCATCCAGGTGAACAATCCAGTCAGGACTTTGCCGCCAAACAAAGCCGCCAGCCAATCGCCTTGGGCTTTTTCAGCCACGCCGCCGATGATGGTCTGGCGGGTGAAATAGACTGAACCCCAGATCGTCAGCCCGCGCAGGATGTACAGGAAGGCGAGGGTGACGATGAACGACGGCAACCCGGTGCGGATCACCAGCCAGCCGTTGACCGCGCCCAAGGCGATACAAAAGGCGAAAGTGGCGGTGATGGCGGCCCACATCGGCCAGCCCATCTGCACCGACAAAATGGCCATCATCACGCCAGCAAAACCAATCATCGAGCCTACGGAAAGATCGAACTCTCCGGCGATCATCAGCAGGCAGGCACCCACAGTGATGATCATGAATTGCGCGGAAACCACCGTCCAGTTCAACACCCCTTCGGCGGCGAACATGCCGCTGTCGCCCGCAATCGCTCCGAACAACATGAACACAAGCACGGTGCCGCAGATGCCGCCCAACTCGGGCCGGATCAGGGCGCGTCGCCAAGGCGACACTTGCTTCATGCGCTCATCCCGGCGCGGTTCGGTTGTGGTATCGCTCATCAATTCTCTCCCCTTGGTGGCGACGTGGGCGGTGATCGGGGATACCGACCGCCGCCCTTAGCGCAGTGTCGGCTTAGCGGTATTCGCCAGCCAGTTTCTCAACAAGTTCGATATTGTCTTTGGTCACAAAGCCGGGGCCAGTGAGGATCGAGTTGGTCGGTGCTACGCCGTAGCGGACGTAGTTGGTCAGGACTTGGATCGGGATCGAGCCTTGCAGGAAGGGTTGTTGGTCGATCGCAAAGGCCACGGTGCCGTCTTTGATCGCGGCAGAGATTTCCGCGGAAAGATCGAAGGTGCCGAAGTAGATCTGGCCATCCAGCCCCATATCCTTGACCGCACGGATCGACGGTTCAGCCGAGTTCGGGCCTAGCGTCAGGATTCCGTTGGTTTCGGGGTTAGCGGTGAGGTAAGCTTTGACCTTGTTCTTCACTTCGGCTGGGTCCATGCCGGAGTCGATCATCTGGTTGCCCAGTTCCACACCGATGCCATCCGCATAGCCACGGCAACGCTCGACCGATTGTGGGTTGGTGATGTAGTGGTTGACGCAAACGAACGAGGTCACGCCTGCCTCTTTGGCACGTTTGCCCGCACCCAGACCTGCCTCATATTCCGGCTGGCCAACATGCATCATTGCTCCCAGCTTCTGGCTTTCTTCGATGGTACCAGAGTTTACGGTGATCACCGGAAGGCCCTTGGCAATGGCGTCTTTGATCGGGCCTTCCAACACGTTGTAATCAGCGATGGTGACGATGATACCATCAACGCCTGCAGCCGAGGCCTGTTGCACCAAGCGTGCCATATCGGCGAGATCACCCGTCGGCGGGTTGCGGTATTCGGTAGTGACACCCATCTGCTCGCTGGTGATTTTGATCGCGTTCTTGATCACGTTGAACCAGCTGTCGCTGTCTGGCCCGTGGCTAATCCAGACGAATTGTTCGCCCTCGGCATGGGCTGCGCCGGTGATTGCCGAGGTGGCCAGAAATACGCCAAGCAGGGCGCGTTTCACGAAATTTTTCATTGATATCATCCTCCCAGAAGTGGCTTCCCGTTGCTGTCCCGCCGGAAGCCTTTGCGGTAAGTGTCAGGCGCGGCGCTTGTTGGTCTGAGTCTCCAGCGCCGCATCAAGCGTTGCCTGATCCCAACCAGCTTCCACCGCCCGCGCCACAAGGGCTTGCTGGGTTTCGGGCGCAAGGCCCCCCAGCGGTGGGTCGGTGTCAAGGTTGGTGGGGAATGGGTAGCCGTCTGCGGTGGCTGCGATGACGGCGGCGCGTTCGGCAGCGGTCAGGGCGGCAAGGTGCGGATACACCGCGCGCACCATTGCTTTGCGGTCGATTTCCTCCATATGCCGCGCAAAGGCCGAGGCGGTCTGGATCAGGTTGACCATGCGCACAACGTCGGTGGTTTTGTTCTCGCCGCCCGCATGGAACAAGGCCGGGCTAAAGAAGATAGCATCGCCCTTGGCGAGGGGCAGCTGCACATGGTTCGCCTCAAAATACGCGGCGAACTCAGCTTGCGTGGCGGCGATATAGCCGGGTTTGTAGCGTTGCGAATGCGGCAACAGTTTGGTGGTGCCGCTGGCCTCGGTCATATCGACATGCGCAACGCCGCCTTGCAGGATAAGGGTGGGGCCGGTGACATGGATGTGGTCCGGGTATTCGCCCATCTGATCGGCAGACATAAACCCCAAATGGTAGTCGCGGTGCGGCGCTTGCGCCTTGCCGCCGGGGCGGACCTGATTAACCTGTGTGGCGATCTGATAGCCCGGCCCAAGCCAAGCGCGGCAGGCCAGATCAATCACAGGGTTCGCCATATAGCGGGCATAGACATCTGGGGCGCGCAGGCACAGCTTTTGCAGGCTGTTCCAGATCCGGTCATTCGCGCCCGCCTTTGCAAAGTGATCGCCCGCCGCCACACCTGCTGCGCGTTCTTCGGCGATGATAGCGCGAAACACCTCGGACGCCGCATCAATCGCGCTGGTATCTGCAAATGCCGCTTTCACCACGAAAACGCCGGGGCCTTCACCGATTATGCGCGCCCATTCGGGTGCTATCGCGGGGGTGACAGTGCGGGCATCATAGATCGGGATGCCCTTTTCGATTTTCATTGCACCGGGGTATTCTGAAAGCAGGGTTTCACGCTCTACTTCGGCGCGGAAGTCTTCAAGGCTTATGGTGTCGGCAAGGCGGGACATGCAGTTCTCTCCAGACTTGGGCGGTTGATTTCAAGGTGGGACCGAATTGCCATCACGGCAGGCGCGCGGCGCTGGTCACGTAGTCCAGGCTTGCCCGCAGGCGTTCGGCAATTTTGGGGTCTTGTTGAACCTCAACGCTGAACGGTTCCATTGAGACAAAGCCCTGATAGCCTGCATCAACCATAGCGCGCAGGCGCGCGATGTTGCCGACGCGGTCGCCCAGAAACACAAAGCCACGGTCGGGCTCGGTGAGTTGCGGCGGCGCAAGATCGGGGCGGGCGATGCCGGAAATATGCACAAGGCCGATGTGTTGGGGGAAGAGCGCGTCGTCGCTGGCGCGGTAGTGCTGGAAGGTGTCATAGCAAATCTGGAAATTGGCCCAAGCCTCGATTTCGTCCACCGCAGCCACCGCTTGCGCCTGACGGTTCATCGAGGAATGCCGCATGCCCAGGGGTTCGACATAGCCTGTGATCCCGGCGTCAGCGAACATCGGTTGCAGGGCGCGCAAGCCGTCGCAAAGGCGCGCGTGTGCGTCGGGATGGTGGTCATCGCCGGGCAAATGGGCGGGGCATAGAACCACGCCGGGCGCGCCCAAGGCGGCGGCATATGCGATCAGCGCCCGCGCGTCGTCCGCCCGCGCCGGCGTCCAATCATTGAAGCGCTGTAGCGCGTTAACCGAGGCAAGTTTTAATCCTGCATCGTCAAGCCGCGCCTTCAACTCGGCGGCGGGCATGCCATTGGCAAATTCATGACCTTCAATGTCGTTGCGGATTTCAACGGCATGAACGCCGACCGTTTGGGCCAGAGTGATAAAGTCAGCCAGTGGCAAATGCGGGGCGCAGGTGCGGTTCAGGGCGAAGGTGATGGGCATGGCATCCAATATCCGCGTTACAGCAAAAGCCGGTGAGTGGTGGGGGGGATCAGACGCGCCATATCGGGCGTCGGATGGCGAGGCCGGGGCGGTAGCGTGATCGGCTGCGGCTGCCCGGTTTTGGCGGCGGCCTCGATTGCCAGCAGGACGTGCATATCGGCCAATCCCTCGGCGCCATCGGCTTCGGGCGGCGTGCCTTGGGTGATGCAATCGGAAAAATACGTCACTTGCGCGCCGAAATGGTCGATCTGGGGGTAGGTGGTTTCTGTCGTCACCCCATCCCGGCGCAGACGTAGTTTCATCGCCACTTCGAACTTGAAACCGGGGTCGAGTTCCAGATCGCCTTGCGATCCGACGACGCGGTAATTGTCCACAGCGCCTGCGCCGAAGGAGCCTACGAATTGCGCAAGACCACCTGAGGGGAAACGCAGGGTGGCGGCGATGGTGGCCTCAACTTCGGCAAAACGCGGATCATCTTTGGGTTGGGTCAGGCTGGCCGTGGCCTCAATCGGTTCTTCGCCAAAGATATGACGGGCAGCATTGATGCAATAGACACCGACATCCTGCAGCGGGCCGCCCCAATGTGACGCTTCAAGCCGATGGTTACCGGGGGCCATCTGAAAGCTGAAAATCGACTGGAAAATCAGCGGCGTGCCGATGTGACCTTTGGCGATATGGTCCAACACCGCCAAAGTGCCGGGTTCATTGTGCAGACGGTAGGCGGTCATCAGGAATACGCCGGCGGCATCGGCGGCAGCTATCATCGCCTCGGCTTCGGCGACCGAGACGGAAAGTGGCTTTTCCACCATGACATGCTTACCCGCGCGCGCCGCCCGGATGGCGTAATCGGCATGCATCGAGTTCGGCAGGGCGATGTAGACCGCGTCAATCGTATCCGAGGCCAAAAGCGCGTCGTAATCGGCATAGGCCACCACCTGCGGGATGCCATGAAACGCCGCCAGTTTGGCACCCTTTGCCAGATCACCCGTCACAAGAGCCGCGACGGTGGAATTGCTGCTTTGGCCTGCACCCGGCAAAAAGGCCTCTTGGCTGATCCAGCCCGCGCCAACGACGGCATATCTGATCATCTTCGGTTCCATCTTCAGGCGTAAAGCGCGGGGCGCGCGGGAAATGTCAGGGCAATCCGGTTGCCTGTCGCCATGCCATCGACGATTTGTTCGGCAATTGAGGTGGTGACATAGCCGTCCCAAGCGCTGGCCCCGACATGTTGGCCCTTGGTGATGGCATCGACCCAAGCCTGCATTTGCAACCGGTAGGCTTCGGTAAAGCGCGGCACCCAGTTGGCGGGAAAGCCAAAGCTTTGGGTCGCGGCAAGGTTGGTCAGAATGCGGGTGGGGGCGGCCATTTCCACCGTGCCCGCGCGACCCACCAGCTGCGCATGAACGTGATAGCCATAGGTGGCATTCATGAACACTTCTGTTGAGACGATCTCGCCCTTGTCGGTCTGCATCGTCACCAGCATCGGATCGCCACCGGGGACGGAGGTGACCTGCGCCGTCACCATCTCGGACCCCAGCAGCCAGCGCGAGATGTCGATCTCATGCACCAGCGAATTGGTCACCGCCATCGCTCCGGTGAACCATTCGGGGGCCGCTGCGTTGCGGTGGATGTTGTGCAGCAGCACGGGCGCGCCGATCTGGCCCGCCATCCGGGCGGCCTGCATCTCTGCATAAGCCGGATCAAAGCGGCGCATGAAGCCGACCGTCACCAGACGCCGCCCGAGAGCTGTTTCGGCTTGAACAATTGCCAAACCCTCAGCAGCGGTGGCCGCGATTGGTTTTTCGCACAACACAGGTTTGCCCGCCGCAACACAGGCCTGCGCATATTGCGCATGGGTGGCATCGGGTGAGGCGATAACCACCGCCTGCACCTTATCCGATGCGATCAGCGCCAAGCCATCGGTGAACACAGCACCACCTGCTGCTGCGGTTGCGGCGCGGGCCTCGTCGGCATCGCACACAGCGGCCAGATGCGCGCCGCTGGTGGCTTCACGCAGCAATCGCGCGTGTTCAGCACCCATGACGCCTGTGCCGATAACGCCAACCGCGAGGCTCATTTCACATCCAGCCAGCTTTGGGATTTCGACGACTGTTGAATGGTTTCCACCAGCGTTTGGATGCGCAGACCAGCGCGGAAGTTGAAGGGTTCTGGTGCTTTGCCTGCAATGGCGTTGATATAGCCTGCGACTTCGATGGCTTTCAGGTCGTTAAAGCCGATCTGATGGCCTGCCGCGACGCAGAACAGGCCGTAGGGTGCGTGGTCTGGACCCGCTTCAATGCGGCGGAAGCCTTGGCGGCCTTTAGCATCGGCGGTGCTGAAGTAGTTGAGAACGTTGAAATGTTCCTGACTGAACGCCAAAGCGCCCTTGGTGCCGTAAACCTCGAAATCATGTTGCATCTTGCGGCCTGTGGCGATCCAGTTGCCTTCAATGCTGCCAGTGGCACCATTGTCAAACCGCAGAAATGCGCGGCCTACGTCGTCGACCGTGACGGCCTTGCGCCCGCCTTTGCCGTCGGGGCGCTCGGCGATCATGGTGATGCAATCGCCCATCACACGGGTTATCGGACCGCAGAGGAACTCGGCGGTGGCAAGCGCGTGGCTGCCAATATCCGCCAAAGCGCCGCCGCCTGCGGGGTCGTGACGGAAGGTGTAGTTGCCCGCCGGATCGGCCATGTAATCTTCGCAATGGATGCCGCGATAGCCACGAATCTCGCCCAACTCACCCGCCGCGATCATGTCGCGGGCAAGCGCCAACATCGGGTTGCAGAGGTAGTTGAAACCGACCTGAGTTTTGACACCTTTCGCTTCGGCGGCGAGAGTCATCTCCAGCGCGTCCGACGCCAAGGGTGCCAGCGGCTTTTCGCAATAGACATGCTTGCCCGCCGCAATCGCCGCCAGCGACATTTCCTTGTGCAGGGCGTTCGGGGCGGTGATGGACACCAGATCAATCTCGGGGTTCGCCATGATCGTGCGCCAATCAGCGGTGGCATGGGCAAAGCCAAGCGTTTGCCGCGCGCGCTCGGCGGCTTCGGGGGTGATGTCGGCCACCGTGTGCAGTTCCAGATCAAACGGCAGCTCAAACACCCGTGGGGCAGAGGTAAAGCCGAACACATGCGCCTTGCCCATAAAGCCGGTGCCAATCAGGCCAATGCGGAGTTCTGGTTTGGTCATAGCAAGGCGTCCTTATTGACGATCAGAGCGGGGTCGAGCGACCCCATGAAATGGTCCAACACGTTCTGCACCGAGGCTATCGCCATTCGTTCGGCGGCTTCACGCGTCAGGCCAGCGGTGTGGGGGGTCAGAATAACCTGGTCAAAAGCCAGTAGAGGATGGTCGGAGGGTGGCGGCTCGGTATCGAACACGTCCAGACCCGCCGCCGCAATTTGGCCAGAGCGCAGGGCGCTGGCGAGCGCCGCCTCATCGACGATGCCACCGCGCGCGGTGTTGACGATGATCGCGCCGCGCTTCATCCCAGCAATCTCGGCTGCGCCAAGGATCGGGCCATCGGCTTTCGGGATATGCACCGAAACGAAATCGGCTTGCGCCAGACCTGCAGCCAGATCGGCCACCTGCGCCACATTGCCCGCAGGCCAGCCGTTCTTGGCAAGATAGGGATCATGGGCGGCAACCTGCATGCCAAAGCCTGCGGCCATTTGCGCCAAGTGCCGCCCGATCCGGCCATAGCCGATGATCAGCAGGCGTTTACCCGAGACCTCGCCTTGCTCAAGCTTGTTGCGCCAGCCCCAAGGGCCCGTGCGCACAGCGGCATCAGAACGGACAACTTGTTTTGCGCAGGCCAAAATCATCATCATTGAATGCTCAGCCACTGAGACCGAGTTTACATCCCCCACGATGCACAGCGGGATTTTGCGAGCGTTCAGCGCCGCCAGGTCCACCGCATCATAGCCCACGCCATGACGCGAGACGATTTGCAGCTTGGACGCCTTGGCGACAGAAGCAGCCCCCATCGGCTGGGTGCGGATCACCAGCGCATCGGCTTGCGCCAAATAGGGCTGATACGAGGCTTCGGAAATCTCCTCGATATGGGTGAAGGTGATGTTTTGCGCCGCTTCAAGCAAGGCAAGGCCAGCAGGATGCAGTTTGCCCGCAATCAGGATGTGCGGCATCAATAGGCCCCCTTTTCGCCTTTGGTTTCCGCGGTTTCGGTGAGCCGACGGAAGCCTGCGACAGCAGCGCCAGCGGCGGCGGCCAGAAAACGGCTGTCACCGCCGACCGTGGTCATGTTGAAGCCCCAACCAATCGCACGCGCGGCATATTCGGGCGTGCCGCAATGCAGGGCGGCACGGATGTTGTTCTTTTTACAGGCGGCAAGGATCGTTTGCAGCGCCTCGATCATCTCGGGTTCTTCGCGGTCAAAACCGGGTGCGAGGCGGCCTTGAGTGAGGGACAGCGTCAGATCGGCGGGGCCGACGTAGATGCCGTCAAGGCCGGGGGTGGCGGCAATAGCGTCAAGGTTCGCCATGCCTTCAGCGGTTTCAATCATCGCGAAGGCCAGCATGTTGTCATTGGCTTCGCCTGCATAATTCGCACCTGCCGCAAAAGACACGCGGGTCGGGCCAAAGCTGCGCTGACCCAAGGGCGGATAGCGCAGATAGCTGACAAAGCGGGCGGCTTCTTCCGCCGAATTGACCATCGGGCAGATGATGCCGTAAGCGCCCGCATCCAGCGCTTTCATGATGATGCCCGGCTCATTCCACGGCACACGCGCCATCAGCGTGGCACCGCTCGCGCGCATCGCCTGAAACATCGGCAGCAGTTTGGAATAATCCAAAGCACCGTGCTGCATGTCGATGGTCACAGAATCAAAGCCCTGTGCGGCCATGATTTCGGCGGTGAACGGGTTGCCGATGCTGCACCAGCCGTTGATCGACGGCTTGCCAGCCGCCCAAAGGCCCTTGAGTTTGTTCGCAATCATGCCCACACCATCTGGCTGGATTTCACGTCAAGATAATCGCGGATCGCCTCAATCCCGCCTTCGCGGCCCATGCCGGAGTGGTTGGTGCCGCCGAAGGGGGCCTCGGATGCGGCCATGGCGAAGGAGTTGATGCCCACCATCCCCGCTTTCAACTCGGCCACCGTGCGGCGTGCGCGTTTGGGGCTTTGGGTGAAGGCATAGGCGGAAAGGCCCATGTCAGAGGCATTGGCGCGGGCCAGCACCTCGTCATCGCCTTTAAAGCGGGTGATGGCGGCGATGGGGCCGAAGTTTTCGTCCGCCATCACAGCCATCTCATCGCTGCAATCTGTGATCACGGTGGGCTCAAAGAAATGCCCTGCGTTGAAGCCCGCCGCCCGCGCACCGCCAAGCGCCAAGGTGGCACCGTCCTTCACGGCACCGGCAACGATTTTCTCTATTTCCGTCAGACGGCCCGCGTTGATCAGCGGCCCCATGGTGACGGTAGGGTCCATGCCATCGCCCAATTTGATCGCGCGGGTGCGCTCCACGAAACCCGAAACGAAGGCATCATGCAGCGACTCGTGGATGTAGAAGCGATCGGCGGTCACACAAACCTGACCCGCGTTGGCGAATTTGGTTGGCACGGCGGCGTTCAGGCACGCCTCAAGATCGGCGTCGTCATAGACGATCAAGGGCGCGTTGCCGCCCAGCTCCATCGACACTTTCTTCAGCGTCGCCGCCGCATCGCGAATCATCTGCTGACCCACACGGGTGGAGCCGGTCAAGCTGACCTTGCGCACCGCGTTCGAGGCCATGATCGGCGCATAGGTTGCGTCGGTCGGCCCAATAACCAGGTTGACTGCGCCAGCCGGTAGGGTTCCGGCACGGCAACAGTCAACCATCACCATCGCCACGCCCGGTGTCTGAGACGAGGGGCGGACGATCGTGGAACAGCCCGCTGCAAGGGCGGGAGCGACCTTGCGTGCAATCAGGGCTGCGGGAAAATTCCAGGCGGTAAAGGCGGCAGCGATGCCGACAGGTTCATGGTGAACCTCAAACCGACCACCCGGCACGCGGGATTCGACGATGCGACCATAGATCCGGCGGGCCTCTTCGGCGAACCAGCGGAACTGATCAATCGACAGCGCCCATTCACGGCCCGCTTGGGCAATGGGTTTGCCGGTTTCCATGCTGATCATAGTCGCAGCTTCATCCGTGCGGCGCTTCATCTCATCCGCAATGGCGTGCAGTGCGTCGGCGCGCTCGAATGCTGTCTTGGCGCGCCAGCTGGCAAAGCCCGCCTGCGCCGACGCAATCGCGGCTTCTGTGTCGGCCACGCCCGCCACCGGAACTTGCCCCAAGGGCCGCTCTGAGACCGGACTGAACACCGGGACGGTTTTGCCATCAACTGCCGCTGTCCAGCGCCCGTCGATGAAAAGTCCAAATTTATCATACATATCAGGCAACCTCGCTAGTGCGGACCATACGGCCTTCGGCCACCGATTTCATTGCGGCTTCGGCCAGAACCAAAGCAAGGCGACCATCTTCGAAGCCGACTTCGGGAGCTACTCCCTGTTCAATCGCATCAACAAATGCGTCGATCTCGGCATCAAAAGCCTCGCGGTAGCGTTCGATGAAGAAGTTCAGCAGGGGTTCAGCCCGTTCCGTGAAGTCGTGCGCATGCAAAGTCATGCCATGCGGGCGGCGGTTCTCTGAGATCGCCATGCCTTTGCTGCCCAAAACCTCGACCCGCTGATCGTAGCCATAGGTCGCGCGGCGCGAGTTGGTGATGATCGCCTGTTTGCCGCTGGCGGTTTTCATCGTGACCACCAAAGTGTCATAATCCCCCAACCGCTCCATCAATGCGGGGTCGACCAAGCGCGAGGCAGTGGCCGAAACCTCGACCGGCTCTTCGCCAAGGATAAAGCGAGCCATGTCGAAATCGTGGATCGTCATATCGCGAAAGATCCCGCCGGAAACCTGCAGATATCCTTCCGGCGCAAGGCCCGGATCGCGTGAGGTGATGGTGACCTGATGCACCTCGCCCAGATCGCCTGCCTCAATGGCGCGGCGCACGGCGCGATGACCGGGATCAAAGCGGCGGACAAAGCCAAGCTGGATCGGCACAGCGCTGCCAGCGATTTTCGCGGCACAAGCGTTGACGCGGGCAAGGCTAAGGTCAATCGGCTTTTCGCACAGCACGGGTTTGCCGGCAGCAACGCAGGCTTCCAAAATGTCGGCGTGGGTATCGGTCGCCGTTGCAATCAGCACGGCGTCCACTTCGGCATCCGCCAAAATGGCGGCCACCGAGTTCAACACTTTGGCGCCGGTTTTGGCTGCAACATCTGTTGCAGCCGCCACGTTGATGTCAAAGACTGCCGCCAACGTCGCACGCGGATGCGCCGCAATATTCAAAGCGTGCATGGCGCCAATGCGCCCGCAACCGAGCACAGCAATCCGTATCATCCAGAATCCTCCCGAAACCGTCGTCTGCAAAGTATGTGACAACTATCATTGCAGAAGAATACTATTGTCAATAAGCAATGTTGTCGTTTATTGTTGATCAGAGTTTTAGGGAGGAGATCACATGGGCCATGCTCATACAGGCCAGCCGACGATTCGGCTGACGATGGCGCAAGCCTTGGTGCGCTATCTGTGCAACCAGTTTACTGAAATCGACGGGGTGCGCGTGCCGCTGTTTGCGGGCGTTTTCGGCATCTTTGGCCACGGCAATGTGACCTGCCTGTCCGAAGCGCTGGAGGCGGTACAGGAGGTGTTGCCGACATGGCGCGGGCAGAATGAACAGTCGATGGCGCTGGCGGCGATTGCTTTTGCCAAGGCCAAACGGCGGCGTCAGATCATGATTGCCACCTCGTCGATCGGGCCGGGGGCGCTGAACATGGTGACGGCGGCGGGCACCGCCCATGCCAACCGGCTGCCGGTGCTGCTGATCGCGGGCGATACCTTCAACACCCGCCTGCCTGACCCGGTGCTGCAACAAGTCGAACACTTCAACAACCCGACCCTGACGGTGAACGACGCGTTCAAATCGGTGACCCGCTATTGGGACCGGATCACCCATCCGGCGCAGATCATTTCCTCGCTGCCGCAGGCGATTGCGGCAATGCTCGACCCCGCCGATTGCGGCCCGGCCTTTATCGGCCTGCCGCAAGACACGCAGGAACTGGCCTTCGATTACCCCGAAGTGTTCTTTGAGCAACGCCTCTGGGCCATTCCCCGTCCGCGTGCGGATCGCGATGCCTTGGCAAGGGCTATTGCCGCGCTGAAGACCGCGAAGAAACCTCTGATCATCGCTGGCGGCGGTGTGCGCTATTCCGGTGCGGAAAACGCGGTGGCCGAATTTGCAGCCTCGCGCGGGATTCCGGTGGTGGAAACCATCGCTGGCAAGGGTGGGTTGACGCATGATCATCCAGTTCACTGCGGCCCCATTGGGATTGTCGGCTCAACCAGCGCCAATGCCTTGGCTGCAGAGGCCGATGTGATCCTAGCCATCGGCACCCGGTTGCAGGATTTCACCACCGGCTCATGGACCGCATTTTCCCACGACGCGCAGTTCATCTCGATCAACGCGGCGCGGTTCGATGCGATCAAGCACCGCGCGATTGCCGTGGTGGGGGATGCCTTGGAAACCGTCACCGAACTGGACGCTGGCCTTGCCGACTGGCGCGCGCCTGCCGCCCATCTGCCGCACGGAAAGGCGCTGTTTGCCGAGTGGAACGCGCTTCTCGACAGCCATCAGGCGATCACCAACGCGCCAATCCCGACCTATGCCCAAGTCATCGGCATCATGAACAAAACCGCACGGCCCAATGACACGTTGATTGGTGCGGCTGGCGGCACTCCGGGTGAGATTACTAAAGGCTGGCGGGTGAAAGACCCCAACACTTTCGATTGCGAGTTCGGCTTTTCCTGCATGGGCTATGAAATCGCTGCAGGTTGGGGCCACGCCATGGCCAAAAACGGGGAAGGCACCCCCATCGTCATGCTTGGCGACGGCACCTATATGATGATGAACTCAGACATATATTCGACGGTGCTGACCGGGCATAAGATGATCGTCGTGGTTTGCGATAACGGCGGTTACGCGGTGATCTCGCGCCTTCAGCAGTTCAAAGGTGTTCCGGGTTTCAACAACTTGCTAAAAGACTGCCGTATTCAGAACGCCGACAACCCGTTGCACGTCGATTTCGTCAAACACGCCGAGTCGATGGGCGCATTGGGGCGGCATTGCGAAAGCCTTGCCGATCTGGAAGATGCGATGATCTGGGCGCAAACCACCGACCGCACGACCGTCATCAGCATCACCTCGGACGCCTATGCTTGGGTGCCGGGGGATGCGGACTGGGACGTCGGCGTCCCCGAAGTGTCCACCCGCGGCAGCGTAAACGCCGCGCGGGAAAGCCAAATTGCAATTCGCGCCAAGCAGCGTGTGGGAGTCTGATATGAGAGCCAAACTGGGTATCGCGCCGATTGCGTGGTGGAATGACGATCTGGCGGAACTGTCCGATGACGTCAGCCTTGAGGAATGTCTGCGCCAAGCCTCGGTGGCGGGCTTTACTGGCATGGAAACCGGGCGGCGCTTTCCGATGGATATGGCCGAGCTGGGGCCGATCCTGAAGAAATACGGCATTTCCGTCTGTGGCGGCTGGTTCTCGGGCCTGCTGCTGGATGGGGATATTGAGGTTGAAAAAGATCGTGTTGCCGCCCAGCATGCTTTCTTCAAGGCCGCAGGCGCGCCCTGCATCGTTTACGGCGAAACGGCGCGGTCTGTGCAGGGGGTCAAATCGGCCCCGCTGTCCACAAAGCCGAAGTTGACCGAGGCGGAAATGGCCGTCTATGGCCGCAAGGTCAGCGATTTCGCCGACTGGTGCGCGGCGGGCGGCATGCCGATTTCCTATCATCACCACATGGCGGCGGCGGTGGAAACCGAAGCCGAGCTTGATTTGTTTATGAAGCACTCCACCGTGCCCTTGCTGTTTGATGCGGGCCATATGGCCTTTGCGGGGGGCGATGTGCTGCGGGTGCTGGACAACCACCACAAACGCATCAGCCATGTGCACACCAAAGACATCCGGCGTTCGGTGGTGGATGCTTTGGATCGCTCCCGCGAAAGCTTCCTTGATGCCGTGGTGAAGGGTGCATTCACTGTGCCCGGCGATGGCAGCCTCGATTTCGAAGCCATCGTCAAAGCCTGCGCGCGCCACGGCTATGAAGGCTGGTTCGTGGTCGAGGCCGAGCAAGACCCGAAAGTCTCGCCTCCGTTGGAAATGGCCCAGAAAGGCCACAAAGAACTGCTGCGCGTCATGGCAGCAGCGGGATACGAGGTTGTGCAATGATCTTCGCGGGCAACCGTATGGACGGCAAGGTCTGCGTCGTCACTGGGGCCACCCAAGGTCTGGGGGCGGCCATCGCCCGCAGGCTCGCGGCGGCAGGGGCGGCGGGGGTTGTCATCACCGGACGCAATGCCGCCAAAGGGCAGGCGGTGGCAGATGCCCTGCCTTGCCCCGCGCTGTTCGTGCAGGCCGATTTTGCATCGGTGGAGGATTGCCAAAAGGTGATCGCAGAAGCCGACCGCGCTTTCGGGCGGGTGGATGTGCTGGTCAATGCCGGGGCATCAACCGCGCGCGGCACCATCATCGACACCACGCCGGAAACCTTTGACGCGTTGTTTGCGACCAATGTGCGCGGGCCGTATTTCTTGATGCAGGCAGCGATCAAGTCTATGATTGCAAAAGGAGTTGAGGGCGCAATCTGCAACATCGGCTCGATTTCCGCACTGGCGGGGCAGCCTTTCATCAACGCCTATTGCGCCAGCAAGGGGGCACTCACCACCCTCACCGCCAATACCGCGTTTTCGGTGATGGCCAACCGCATCCGTGTCAATCAGCTGAACGTAGGCTGGATGGCGTCGGACAATGAACGTGCGCTGCAAGAGGCGGAAGGCGGCGCAGATTGGGAGGCGAAGGCCACCGCGAACCTCCCCTTTGGCCGACTGGTTGACCCAGATGAGGCGGCGCGGGCGGTGAACTTTCTGGTGTCTGACGATGCGGGATTGATGACCGGGGCCATCGTGAACTTTGACCAGTCGGTCTGGGGCGCGGTTGCGGGCGGCATGCCGGTGCCGGACGGCCCGCTGCAGTTGGGATAAGTGCGGCTGGCCCTAAAGGCTGGTCACCACCGGAATCCGCGGGCTTTCCCGGTCCTTCTGCAGGCGTGCGGCCAGGGCCACGGTCAGCGCCTGCGCCAGACACATCGGGGCGGCCAGACTGCGTGAGAAGGTGTATTCATGCTCGGGGATGGCAAACAAAACCTTGGCCGACTTGGCCAAGGGCGAAAGCGTGCTGTCGGAAATCGCTACCACCGGAACCCCACGTCCCGCCACGTCTTCGACAATATTCACTACCTCAGTCGCATAGAAGCGAAACGAGATCGCCAACAGCATGTCGCGCGGCTGGATCACTTTGGCCATATGGGTCGCCAAGCCGCCACTGGCATCCAGTAAAACCGTCCGCTTGCCCAGCATCGTCAAGATATAGCGCAACAGTTCCGCCACGGGGGCCGAGCGCAACTGGCCCAGCAGGTAGATCGTATCTGCCGCCTCCATCACATCAGCCGCGGCAGAAATTTGCTCCGCAGAGATATTGGCCAGCAAGTCCTGCAACGAACTGAGATCCCGGACTACCAGATTGCGCAGAAACCCCAGATCGCTGCGATCCTCTTTGGCCCCCAGTTCATCCTCCAGCGCCTTGATCCGCGCATCAAACCCCGGTGCCGCCGTGGTCAACCGCCGCTGAAACACCGCCTGCAGTTCCTTGAATCCACGAAAGCCCAAGGACTGCGCATACCGTACGTAGCTAGAGGCATGAATCCCGGTCTTCTCGCCAATCGCGTTCACCGACATCACCGCCACATCATTCGGATTCTGCGTCAGATAAACTGCGATCCTTTGATACGTCTTACTCATCTGATCATAGCGATCATGGATCACCCGGATCAGATCTTCATAGGTTTGTGGAGGAAAGGCGTCGGGCATTTTCAGTTCCGTATGGTGGTTTTGCAAACCTAGATGCTACCGCCCTTAAGCCGCAATCGCAATCATTGCTGCGGTCACAAAAAAATCGCACGGAATGATGATATATTCCCGCAATGAATCGTTGACAATAAGCGTTGCAAGAATGAATGTATTGCAATGGCAAACAGCCAGACGGTCCGAGAAGGCCGGATAATCCGTGGGAGGATAATGAATGAACAAGTCACTTTTGCTGGCCAGCACAATTCTGGCCTGCGCAACCTCTATGGCGCAAGCCGCCGAAATGAAGGTCTGCGTCAGCTGGTCGAACTTCCGTGAGGAACGCTGGAAGACCGATGAGGCCGCGATCAAGGGCGCTTTGGATGCAGCCGGTGCCACCTATCTTTCGGCGGATGCGCAGACATCGGCCACCAAACAGCTTGCAGACATTGAAGGTCTGATCACCCAAGGTTGCAACGCGCTGATCATTCTGGCGCAAGACTCTGCCTCCATCGGCCCGGCTTTGGACGCCGCTGCGGATGCTGGCGTGCCGGTGGTTGGCTACGACCGTATGATCGACGACCCACGTGCGTTCTACCTGACCTTTGACAACGTCGAAGTGGGTCGCATGCAGGCCCGCGCCGTGTTGGAAGCGATGCCCAAGGGTCGTTATGTCATGATCAAAGGCTCGCCAGTTGATCCGAACGCAGATTTCCTGCGTGGCGGCCAGCAAGAAGTATTGCAGGCAGCGATTGATGCAGGCGATGTCACTATTGTGGCCGAAGCCTACACGGAAGACTGGCAGCCCGCCAATGCGCAGAAGAACATGGAGCAAATCCTGACCGAAGCCGACAACGGCGTTGATGCGGTTGTGGCGTCTAATGACGGCACGGCTGGCGGCGTTGTAGCGGCACTTGCGGCGCAAGGCATGTCTGGCATTCCGGTTTCGGGTCAAGACGGCGATATGGCCGCGCTCAACCGCGTGGCTTTGGGTACGCAGACCGTTTCGGTATGGAAAGACAGCCGCGCGCTTGGCAAGGCGGCGGGCGAAATCGCTGTGGCCTTGGCTGGCGGCACAAAAATGGCTGACGTACCCGGTGCAGCGACGTTCAAATCGCCGGGTGGGAAAGAGCTAACCTCGATCCTGCTCAAGCCGCAACCGATCACCAAAGACAATCTCAATCTGGTGCTCGATGCGGGCTGGATCACCAAAGACCTGCTCTGCCAGGGCGGCCCCGCTGTTGAGGTCTGCAAGTAACGCAACCTGATCAGTGACCGGATGCCCCGGAGCTTAACGCCGGGGCATCTGCATATCCATGGGAGGACGAAAGATGAGTGACGCAGGCCCTACAAGCCAAACTGCACCGCCGCGGCGCGGCTTGGCCGATACGCTTGAGCTCGACAAACGCCTGTTCGGCATGATCTTAGCTTTTGCCGTGCTCTGTGTGGTGTTTCAATTTATGACCGACGGCAAGTTCTTGTCGCCGCGCAATATCTTCAACATTTCGGTGCAAACGGTTTCGGTTGGCATCATGGCCACCGGCATGGTGTTCGTCATCGTGGCGCGCCACATTGACCTTTCGGTCGGGTCGCTGCTGGCGATCTGCTCGGCGCTGATGGCGCAAAGCCAGATCGAATGGCTGCCGCAAATCTTTGGTCTGGGCAATCCGCTCAACCTGTTCGCCACCATCGCGTTTGGCTTGGCTGTGGGTGCTATGATTGGCGCTGTCACCGGCTGGCTTGTCGGCTATCAAAATATCCCGTCGTTCATCGTCACCTTGGGCGGTTTGCTGATCTGGCGCAATCTGGCGTGGTATACCACCAACGGTCAATCCGTGGCGCTGACTGACCCGAATGTCCTGATGTTTGGCGGCACCGAGGGCGTGCTTTACCCCGCCGTCAGCTGGATTTTGGGTGGTATCGGCGCACTTCTGGCGATTTTCGGTGTCTTGGCCTCGCGCCGCAGCAAACAGCGGCACGGCTTTATCGTTAAACCGGTTTGGGCGGAAGTTACCCTGATCGGCATGATCATTGGTGTGATCTTAGGGTTCGTGGCGATCTTGAATTCGTATCCCATCCCCGAAGCCAAGCTGAAACGCATCTATGAAGCCAAAGGTCTGACCGTTCCCGAAGGGTTCGTGCAATACCACGGCCTGCCGATTTCGGTGCTGATCCTGATTTTGGTCGTCGTTGCCATGACAACAATCGGCCGCAAAACCCGCTTTGGCCGTTATATCTACGCGATCGGCGGCAACCCGGATGCAGCAGAACTGTCAGGCATCAACACGCGCTGGATGACGGTGAAGATCTTTGCTCTGCTGGGGTTCCTTTGCGGTCTGGCCGCACTGGTGGCGCAAGCCCGCCTGCAAAGTCACGGCAATGACATCGGCACGTTGGACGAGTTGAAGGTGATCGCGGCCACTGTCATCGGCGGCACCGCACTTGCGGGGGGTATCGGCACGATCTACGGCGCGATCCTTGGCGCGTTGATCATGCAATCCTTGCAGTCGGGTATGGCGATGATCGGGGTGGATACGCCGTTTCAAAATATCGTGGTCGGCGGCGTGCTGATCATCGCGGTCTGGATTGACATCATCTACCGCAAGCGGACCGGAGCTTTGAAATGAACCAAATCAACCGAACCCCGCTGTGCGAGATGCGCGACATCTCGATTTCGTTCGGCGGCATCAAGGCCGTCGATCATGTGACCATTGACCTGCATCCGGGCGAAGTTGTGGGCCTTTTGGGGCACAATGGCGCTGGAAAATCCACCCTGATCAAATGTTTGTCCGGGGCCTATCAGGCCGATCATGGCGATATCTATATCAATGGTGAACGGGAGAGCATCACCAACACCCGCGACGCCCGCGCGCTGAACATTGAGACAATCTACCAAACGCTTGCGCTGGCAGATAACCTTGATGCGGCCTCCAACCTGTTTTTGGGCCGCGAGTTGGTGACGCCTTTCGGATTTGTCGATGACAGCAAGATGGAGTCTGAAACCCGCCGCATCATGGCCCGCCTGAACCCGAACTTCCGCAAGTTCAACGTGCCAGTGTCGGCTCTGTCAGGGGGGCAACGCCAATCGGTTGCCATTGCGCGGGCGGTATATTTCAACGCCAAAATCCTGATCATGGACGAACCCACCGCCGCCCTTGGCCCGCATGAAACCCAAATGGTGGCGGAACTTATTCAGGAATTGAAAGCGCAGGGTCTGGGGATTTTCCTGATCGAGCATGACATCCACAACGTGATGAAACTGTGCGACCGCGCCGTGGTGATGAAAAACGGCCACCGGGTTGGCACGGTGAATATCGCAGACGTCACTGACGATGACATTCTGGGCATGATCATCATGGGCAAGAAACCTGCCAGCGCGGTTTGATCGGTTTACCAAGGGGTTGGCATTGCGCCGACCCCTTGGAGTTCTCACAGCTCAACCGGGTCGATAGACGCGTTCGGCCTCAGGGTCATTCGCCTGATAAGCCAACGCCAGCAATTCGGCCCAAGCCGCAGCGGGGATCGGTTGCGCGGCCCAATCCAGCGTTTGCGCAACACGCGCGGCTTTGGACACTCCAACCACAGTGGAGGCGATCCGAGGGTCTTGCAGCGAGAACTGCAGTGCAACCGCCCCTGGCGAGATGCCGTGCGCGGCGCAAATTTGTTCAATCGCGCGCACGGGTGCCAGTTTGGCTTCATCCACGTCCTGATAGGTAATTTTCGTCATCTGCGCGCTGCCCTTGGCCAGCACCCCGCCCGCATAGGGGGCCGCGTTGATCACCGCCATACCATGGGTCTGCGCATAGTCGAACAGCTCACTGGCCGAGCGATTTAGCAGGGTAAAGCGGTTGTGGCTGAGCACCACATCAAATGGCCAGTCCTTTGCCAGTGGCAGCATGATATCCAGCCGCCCCATTGCAAGGCCCACTGCGGTTGCCAGACCTTCATCCTTTAGCTGGAACAAGACATCCAGCGCCCCACCCTTGCGGGTGATCTCGCTCATGGCAAGCGCATGTTCGGGGTCATGCAGGTGCAGTATCTGCACGTGACCCACGCCCAAAGCATCCAGACTCTCCTCAAACGATCGCCGTGCGCGGTCGCCGTCAAAGCGCCCAGTGTTCATATCGCGGTCCAGCTTGGTCGACAGCACAAACCCCGCTGGCAAGCCGCCCCGCGCCCGGATCGCGTCGCCAATCCGCTGTTCACTGCGGCCCAACCCATAGTTGCGCGAGGTGTCCATCAGGTTCACCGGGCCGTCAAAAATGGCGTTCAGCGTGGCGCGCGCGGTCGCATCATCGACGCTATAGCCGTAGCTATCGGGCATATCGCCCAAAGGGGCGGTGCCAAAGCCGATCTCGGTAATCGAAAGGCCTGTCTTGCCGACGGGATGCTTTTTCATGGGGCGCTCTTGCTGATAAATTATTGCCACAGTTCAAATACTTTGGCCGCTGTCAAGTCAATGACGACGGCCAAAATCGGCGGCCAAAACTGGGGTCTTAGAATGTCCCCCTATTTAGGTTCGGGTTTTCACGCCGCTGGAACGACGGCTGGCAATCGTCGTCAGCACTGCGGCGACGATGATTACAGCGCCTGTCGAAGCTTGCACGTAGAACGAAGGCACCTGCGCGAGGGTCAGAAGATTGTTGATCACACCGATCAGCAGCACGCCGCTGACAAGACCGACCATCGTGCCGCGCCCGCCACCGAGGCTGACGCCGCCGATCACGGCTGCGGCGAAAGCCGAGAAGATGATGCCTTGGCCTTGGGTGGTCACAGCCGAGTCCAGTCGCCCGGTCATCAAGATCCCCGCCAGTCCCGCAAGCAAAGCTGCAAAAATAAATGCTGACCAGATCACCCGATCCACACTGATACCTGCCGCCCGCGCCGCGTCTTCATTGCCGCCGATGGCATAAAGCGCGCGGCCATAGCGGTGGTATTTGAAGATAAGCCCGACGATCAGCGCCACCAGACCGAACACCAGCACCGAGACCGGCAGCCCAAACAGCTTGGCCGAACCCAGATAGGTCAGCGCCGGACCGGGCGAGTAGATCGACCGACCGTTGGAAACGATCAACACGCCGCCGCGCAGCAGAACCAGCAGGCCAAGCGTAGAGATGAACGGGTTCAGACCAACCCGTACCACCATGAAACCGTTGAAAAATCCGATCAAGCCCGCAACGCCCAAGGCCACCAAAAGCCCCATCCAGGATGGCAATTCAATGCCAAAGCCCCCCGCCGCCGCTGGCACCAAGCAAACTGCTGCGAACATCGGCGCAAAGCCGACGATGCCTTCCAGCGACAAATCCAGCCGCCCGATTAACACCACAAAGGTGAGACCAATGGTGGTCAAGCCCAAGACGCTGACTTGTTCTAGAATGTTGATTAGGTTGACAGCCGTGGCAAAACGCGGGGCTACAACCGCGCCGACAATCACCAGCGCCAAAAGCACTGGATACATCGTATAGCCGCCACTGACAAAGGCGCTGCCAAAGGTCTGCATCCGAGACGGGCCTGAACGATGCACCTTGGCCCGCTCAATTGGGTTTGCACTGCTCATATCACGCCCTCCATGCGTAGAATTAGGTCTTTCATCGTGTAGTCATCGCGCAATTCGGCAACGATCTTGCCCTCAAATACGATCACGACACGGTTCGCCAGTTGCGCGATTTCGTCCTCTTCATCAGACACCACAACCACGCCCAGCCCTTTACTGGCCAGATCGCGCAGCAGGGCATAAAGTTGTTCTTTTGCCCCGACATCCACGCCCCGCGTCGGGCTAAGAGCAACAACCACTTGCGGGTTGTGACAAAGCGCGCGGGCGAAGACGACTTTTTGCTGATTGCCGCCACTCAGTTGGCTAACCGCCTGCTCCAACGACGACGCGATAACGTTGGTCTGCCGGGCAAGACCGCCAACATGGGACGCCTCCTTCTTGCGGTCGATAAAGCCTAGCTTGCCTGACAGCAGATCAAGCCCGCCAATCGCCACGTTTTCGCGCACGCCCAACATGCCGACATAGCCGCTGGCATGGCGGTCGGTTGGCACAAGACCGATGGTCGGAAGGGTGCCGTTTGCGCCAGAAATTTTGCCGATATATGGCGTAAGCTGGCCTGCCAGCATCATCGCCAAGGCCTCCTTTCCACCGCCCACCGGGCCAGCAAGTGCGACTATTTCACCGGGCTGCACCTGAAAATCAACCCCCTGTTCGGACATCGGGTAAACTCCGACGCCCTTGGCTTGCAGCAACGCCGGCGCGTCGGCGCGGGTGTGGTCGCTGCGCACAGAGCGCGCGGTTTTCTCGCCCATCATCAGATCGGCAATCAATTCCACATTCAGATTGCTGACCTGTTCACGCTCTTTCACCACCAGACCATCGCGCAGGATGGTGACGGTATCGGCAACCTCAAACACCTCGTCCAAGTGGTGCGAGATATAGATGAAGGAGATCCCCAAGGCTTTCAGCGCCTTGACCTGCTCAAACAGCATCTTCTTTTCGGCATTCGACAGCGCGGCAGTGGGTTCATCCAAGATGATCACCGGAACGCCACGACTTAGCGCCTTCATAATCTCCAAAAGCTGGCGAATTCCGGCGCTGAGTTCCCCCGCCAAAGCCTCGGCGCGGATATCCATATTCCACTTTTCCAACAGCGCGCGCGCTTTGGACATCATTAGCCTGTGGCTGACCATACCAAAGCGCTTCTGAACCGCAGGGTTTTCCAGAAACAGGTTCTCGGCCACCGTCAGCATGTTGAACAGTTGTGGTGTCTGCTGCACATGCGCGATGTCATCGCGGATCTTGGCGGCATAGGGCTGGCCGTTGGCCGTAACTTCGGTGTTGTCGATGCGAATGGTGCCAGTATCGGAGGCCACCAGCCCGCTCATTGTCGAGACAAGCGTGCTTTTGCCCGCCCCGTTGCGCCCCAGAAGGGCGTGAACTTCACCGTGCATGACGGTGAAATCCACGCCTTTCAAGGCGCGCGTAGAACCAAAGGTCTTGGTGAGAACGGCAGTGCAAAAGTTTGCCACGGAAGTGGCGGGATAGTCTTGCTGCGGGCAGAGTAAAACTTTGCCACTTTGGCCCTTTCTGGCGACAGGGAGGGTGGGGGCATTTTAATCGTGGAACTTTATCGGAAGGTCCGCCTCGCGCGTCGGGGCGGTATGAGCGAACGCGCGGCAGCCGTTCAATTTGGGGTGTCACGCGCGAGCGTGAATAAGATCATCCTGAACTGGCGGCGCGAAGATGGGGACGAGGACTATCACCACCTGCTCCGCCGTGACGAGTGGGAAGTGGTCTTGCCAGAACTGGTGTTCGAAGCTGGGGCGCAGGCTGTCATGGCGGATCAGATCGGCAGTTGACGTACGTGATCAGGCGTGGCCTTGGCCAATCCGTCACGGGTCGAAAAAAGTGGCTTCCGCCGGTTGGATTCCGGCGAAGGTGGCTTCCGAAAAGTGGATTCCCTGGCTTCCGCAAAAGAATCCAGCACACCAAGATCGTGATTCCGCAAGCCTTTGATAATGAGACACTTTCCCCAATATCAACCGTCAGGTGGCTTCCAAGTGGCTTCCCCGGTGAAAAAGCCAGTCGCTAGCGAAATGCCGCGCTGCGCCCCCCCGTATACGAATATGGCTCGGGAGGAACCATGCCGGGGGGGGCGACGCAACCGGCCCTTAGCTGACTCTCGGCCTTATTGCGCGGCACACTCGCAAGCGGTCATTCGATTACGCAGGCACCCACACCCGCTGGCAGATGGTCGCAAACGATGGCACCGGCGCACCAATGCTGACCGACATGGGGGCGTCCTTCGCCATCGCGACGGGTGGGGTACTGACCCTCTTCATCGCGGCATCGCCCAATGGCGGCTAGGTCTGGGTGCGCGTGGTCGACGAGGTTTTGGGCGCGGTCTTCGAGCAGGAAATCACCGCCGACTTGCCTGCCAACACGCAGTTCCTGTCACCCCGGCTGTTCATGAACAACGGCGCAACAGCAGCGGCGGTCGCTTACGACTGTTCGGGGGGCTACGTGGAGGCGGACTACTAGACCTGTTGGCCTACGAAGCCTGCATTAACAGTTTCGGAGATCTGACTAGGCACAAACCGTGCCTCTGCACTAACCATAAATCGTTAAGTCTAGCCTTATCTCGCGACTGTCAGTATTGCCTCCAAGTTGAAAGCAAAAGGGGGAAGGATAATACCGAACTCGGTGATGATGCCGGAAATCAATCGAGCCGGGGTTACATCGAAGGCCGGATTGACCGTCGGTGCACCAGTAGGGGCGATGGCGACGCCATTGATTTCGGTGATCTCGCGGCCATCGCGTTCTTCAATTTCTATGGCATCGCCGTCGGGCGTTGAAAGGTCGATCGTGGAACTCGGCGCCGCGACATAGAACGGCACGCCATTGTCCTTTGCTGCAAGCGCCAGATTATATGTGCCGATCTTGTTGGCGGTATCGCCATTGGCCGCGACGCGGTCGCATCCCACCACAACCAGATCGACCTTTCGGGTGCGCATGATATGGGCTGAAGCGCCGTCAACGACGATGGCGTGGGGCACGCCGTATTGCATCAGTTCGAAGGATGAAAGCTTGGAACCCTGCAGGCGGGGCCGGGTTTCATCAAGGTAGGCCATGACCTTTCGCCCGCTTTCATGGGCCGTGCGAATGATGCCAAGGGCTGTCCCCAATTCGACCGTGGCAAGCGAGCCGGTGTTGCAGTGATGGAAGAACACCGCTTCACCCTCGGGCACCACCTGCATTGCATGGCGCGATATCGCGCGGTTGACTTCGATATCCTCGGCCTCGATGTCTAGAGCGGTCCTGACGGTGACATCAACGACGTCGTCGGGGGTGTTCGCAACGGACCAGGCGCGCTGCATGCGGTCAAGTGCCCAGAACAGATTGACCGCCGTCGGACGCGATGCGCGCAGGGTGGCATCGGCGCGCTGCATCGACTTCTGTATATCGTCCAACAGCTTGGGGTGCCCTTGCCGTGCGGTCATCACCATGCCGAATGCTGCGGCAACGCCGATGGCAGGGGCACCACGCACGGTCATGTCGGCGATGGCAGCGGCCACGGCATCTGCTGTGGTCAAATCGACAAAGCGTGTTGTGTGCGGCAAGAGCTTTTGATCGACGAGGCGCAGGGTGCTCGTCTCATTCTTCCATTCGATGGCGCGAAAGCTCATGGCGTGTCCTTCCGGGTCTTGAGGGTGTTTGCAATGTGTTGAACCTGCGCGATGTCACCCGAGATATCGGCGCACAGGCGCTTGGAGCGCACGATTTGGCGGCCAGCAGCGAAGACATGCGCGACATCGTCGCGCCCTGCCGCATAGACCAAGGTGGAATAGGGGTCGTAGCTTGGCGTCAGATGCGGGGCCGCAAGGTCGATGACGATGACATCGGCACGCTTGCCCGCCATCAGTGTTCCGGTCTCTGCCGCCATGCCAAGGGCTGCTGCACCTTCGCGCGTGGCCATAGCGACCAGCTCGCGCGCGGGAAGAATTTCCGGGTTGCCGGTGGCGAGGATCTGCATGAACCCTGCGTGGCGCATCGCCTTCCACATATCCAAGTCGTTGCCGCTGGACGCGCCATCGGTGCCCAAGGCCACGGTTACGCCGCGCGCCCGCAAAGCGGCTACAGGCGCCGTGCCAGAGGCGAGTTTGGCATTTGACAGCGGGCAATGCGAAATTGCTGCGCCGGTCCTTCCCAGAAGATCAATGTCGCCTTCGTCCAGATGAACGCCATGAGCGATGAGGAGCGGGTGATCAAGCAGCCCTGCCTTCTGGAACACGCCAATCGGGCGCTGTTGGTCGTTCTGGGCGGCCACCATCTGCATTTCCCAGGGCGCTTCGGCACCGTGGATGTGGATGCCCAAACCCAGGGCTTCCGCCAGACCGGCGACGGCGCGCAGTTTGTCGGAATCCAGAGTATAGGCCGCATGCGGCATCAGTCGGAGGTCAAGTCCCGGCTGGCCCTGAAACTGCGCGATGAACCCCGGAACTCGGGCAAGCCGGTCTTCCCAAGCCGTCTTGTCCACCCCGTCAAAACCCACAAAGACCGGTCCGGCGGTAAGGCTAAGGCCAACCTTACGCGCCGCCGCGATGGTGGCCGCCGGATGCCAGTACATGTCAACGAAATGAGTGACGCCGCCGAGCGCCATCTCTGCTGCCCCTAGGGCGGCGGCGGCGGCAACGCTGGCCGGTGTGACCTGATCCGCCTCCGCCGCCCATACCGTGTTCAGGAATCCTTGCAGGGGGCGGTCATCGGCCAAGCCTCGAAACATCGTCATCGCTGCGTGGCAATGGGTGTTGATCAGCCCCGGCAAGATCAGGCAGCCCTTAGCGTCAAGGACACTTGTTGCTGTCAAGCTGCGGGCATCTTCGGCACTACCGATCCAACTGATGCGCTCGCCGGTGATTGCGATCGCCCCGTTTGCGATCTCGGCAAAGCCCGCATCCATAGTCAGGACATGGCCACCCGTGATCAGCGTATCGAAATGCGCCGCGCTCATGCTGCCCTCGACGCCGGTAGAGCGGGGATCAGGGATTTCATCAGCGCCAGAAGCTTCGGCTGGATGATCTTGACGGACTCCCAGACCTCTTCCTCGGATGTGACATGGTCGCTGGCCAAATCCGCCACCGCGATATTTGTCACAGCCGACAGTGCCAAGACCCGCTGCCCCATATGCCGGGCCGCAATCACCTCTGGCACCGTGGACATGCCGACAAGTCCGCAGCCCATGGTCTGGAACATCCGGATCAGGGCGGGCGGTTCAAAACTGGGGCCGACGTTATGGGCATACGTGGCTCGGGGCAGACCCGGTGAAATCGACTGTGCCAAGGCGATCAACTCAGGGTCATAGGCCTTGTTCAACGAGACAAATCGTTGCCCCAAACCGGCGCTATTGTCGCCCCGCAGCGGATCAAGACCGCAGGCCATGGCCAGTGACAAATGGTCTTCGATCAGAACCAGATCACCCACGGCAAAGTCCTTGCCGATGCCCCCAGCCGCATTGGTGAAAACCGCAGTCGTGGCCCCCAGCCGCGCCATGGCACGCTGCGGGAAGACCACATCTTGCGGGCTGTAGCCCTCGTAAAGGTGAACCCGCCCCTGCATCGCCACCACGCGGCGGCCGAAAAGGGTTCCCACGATCAGGCGCCCGGCATGTCCCGGCGCTGTGGAGACTGGAAAGTGCGGTATCTCGGCATAGGGAATGGCGACGCCGTCCATATTCTCGGCCAGAGGACCAAGACCAGACCCCAGGACAAGCGAAATCTCGGGGGAAAGTTCGGATTTGCTGCGGATGAACCGAACCGCAGCGTCGAGGTCTGCTGAAAGCGTCATGGTGGTCCCGTGTTAAAGTTTAATCTTTTGTCAGTTACTATAACAAATGTATTGTGATTGACAATATGTTTGATAGCCCGTGCTGCTGGCAGTACAAACGGTTCATCAAGACAGGAAATCAGATGCGCGCCCCAGGGGACCAGATTATTCACAAAGCAGCCTGGCTTTATTACGCGCAAGGCATGCGGCAGGAAGATATTGCGGATGCGCTGGGCATTTCGCGGGGCACTGTTGTTACCTATCTGAAGAAGGCCCGCGACATCGGCGCGGTCAGCATCCGGGTTCCGACAGGGTTGTTCCGCGAAGACGTGCTTGCGCGGCGGATCGAGGACCACTTCGGTTTGCGCTCGGTCTGGATCATCCCTGACGGCAGTGACGGTACCAGGATGGACTTCAACATCGCCGCCGCGACCGTGTTTCTGGATCTGGTCAAACCGCATAGCAAGGTCGGTCTGTCCTGGGGGCAGACGATTTATGATCTAGTCGAGGCCATGCCGATCAGCGAGATCGAGGGCGTCTCTATCATCCAGATGTGCGGCAATATCGGCACCTCGTTCCAGTATCGCCCCGATTACTGCACGCTGGAACTGGCCCGCAGGCTTTGGGCCTTTGGCGAGAACCTTTATGCGCCTCTGGTTTTGAGCACGCCCGAAATGGCGCGCGCCCTGCGCCGCGAGGACACGGTGCGGCTGCAGCTAGAACGGCTGAAGAATTGCGACATGGCGATCTTTTCAGTGGGGTCCTGCACGCCCAGCAGCCATGTGGTGAAATGCGGTGCGATGACCGAGGCTGAGCTGAATCACCTGACCGCACGCGGCGCGGTTGGGCAGATCGCGGCACGGATGATCGACAAGAACGGCGTCGAGCTGGACTGCGACTATAACCAGCGGCTGATTGCGATGGATCTGCAGGATCTTAAGGCTATCCCGACCCGACTTTGTGTCGTCAACGAGGCCCACAAGCTTGATGCCCTGCTCGGCGGCATAGCGGGGGAGTATATCTCGCATCTGGTGGTGACCAGCGGCGTGGCCGCTGGTCTGCAGAAGCTGATGCCGATGGCCGCCTAAGCGATCGGCGCGCCGGGCGTGGCACGATCGACCGCCCCAAGAATCGCCGCCGCGTCGATGCCAAAATGCCGGTGCAGATCGGCGACGGTTCCTGTCTGGCCGAAATGCTCGGTGCCCAGCGACGTGACCCGATGGCCCGCCACCGACCCGAGCCAGCCAAGTGTCAAGGGATGGCCGTCGGTGACGGTGACCAGATGGCAATGCGAAGGAAGCCCAGCCAGCAGCCTTTCCACCCGCGACTGCCCATGCCCTTGCCCGGCGGTCCAGCCAGCATTCAGCCGGTCGGCAGAGGTCACCGCCAACACGCCAATGTCACGGCGGGCCTGACCGATGCGCCCGGCGACCTCAAGCACCTGTGGAGCAACGCAGCCCTGATAGGCGATGACAACCTCGCAGTTCGGACCCGGCTCGCGTAGCCAGTATCCGCCCTCGACAACCGCTGCCTGAAAGTCTGCATCGTTGCGCCAGCCGATCTGATGCAGTGGACGGGTTGACAGCCGCAGATAGACCGATCCGCCGGTCGCATCGCGCAGCCATTCGCCAGTCTTGGGCGCATCGCCATCGCGCTGCATGTAATCAAAGCCCCAGGCCATGATGGCCGCCAATTCATCGGCATAGGCGGGTTCGAAACTGGCCAACCCATCCTGACTGATCCCGATCAGCGGCGTGGCGATTGATTGGTGCGCGCCGCCCTCGGGCGCCAGCGTCACCCCAGAGGGCGTGCCCACGATCATGAAGCGCGCATCCTGATAGCAGGCATAGTTCAGCGCATCGAGCCCACGCATGACGAAGGGGTCGTAGACAGTTCCAACCGGCAGCAGCCGTTCACCAAACAGACTGTGCGACAATCCGGCCGCACCCAGCAGGAGAAACAGGTTCATCTCGGCGATGCCGAGTTCTATATGCTGACCCTCTGGGGCAAAGGCCCATTTCTGCGTCGAGGGGATGCGCACATCGCGGAAGGTATCGGCGCGCGGTGCACGGGCGAAAAGGCCGCGTCGGTTGGCCCAGGCGGAAAGGCCGGTTGACACGGTCACATCCGGCGATGTCGTCACGATCCTGCCCGCGATGGCGCTGTCGGATTTGCCGATCTGATCCATCAGCTTGCCAAAGGCGGCTTGTGTCGAGATGAGTTTTTCCACCGGCTCGAATGTCGGAAGATCGGCCAGTTTCGGGGCGGCAAAGCGGCGGGGGCCCTGGGCAAAGAAGGGCACTTTGGGCAAGGCCGCCTGCACGGCAGTCTTGTTGCGAATGGCGGCGAACTTGTCCCATTCCTGCCCGCTTTCCACGCCCATCGCCGCCTGAAACGCGGCAAACTGGGTTGGGTTCATCAGACCAGAGTGATTGTCCTTGTGACCGGCCAGTGGCGTGCCCCAGCCTTTGATAGTATAGGCCAGAAATACCGTCGGGCGATCATGGTCGATCCCAGCAAAAACCTCGCGCAGGGTCTCGGGGCAATGGCCGCCAAGATTGTTCATCAGAACCGACAATTCGTCATCGCTTCGCCGTTTCAACAGGACGCTAAAATCGCCCTGATCCCCCAAATCGTCCATCAGACGGGCCCGCCATGCCGCACCGCCCTGAAATGCCAAGGCCGAATATAGCTGGTTGGGGCAAGATTCGATCCAATCGCGCAGTGCGGCACCTCCGGGTTCCTCGAATGCCGCACGCTGCAAGGCACCGTGGCGGATGATGCACACATCCCAGTCGAAGGCCTTGAAGATCGCCTCGATCCGCCGCCACAGACCTTCATGCACAACCCCGTCCAGCGACTGACGGTTATAGTCGATCACCCACCAGGTGTTGCGCAGATCGTGTTTCCAGCCTTCTTGCAGGCACTCATAGATATTGCCCTCGTCCAGTTCTGCATCGCCGACAAGCGCCACCATGCGGCCCGCAAGCCGGTCCATGCCCAAGCCTTTGGCGCGCAGATAGTCCTGCACGATCGAAGCAAAGCTGGTGATCGCCACGCCCAAGCCCACGGAACCGGTCGAGAAATCGACATCGTCGATATCCTTGGTCCGCGACGGATAGGATTGCGCCCCGCCAAAGCCCCGGAAATTCTCAAGCTTTTCCCGGGTCTGGTTGCCCATCAGATACTGGATAGCGTGAAAGACCGGCGAAGCATGCGGTTTAACCGCCACCCGGTCTTCGGGGCGCAGAATGTCGAAATAGAGCGTAGTCAACAGTGACACCATCGAGGCCGAGCTGGCCTGATGCCCACCCACCTTCACATCCTCGTCCTCTTTGGGACGCAGGTTGTTGGCATTGTGGATCATTAAGCAAGCGGTCCACAGCACCTGACGCTCGATATCTTTGAGAACTTCGATCTGCATGGGTCGGTCCTGTTTCAATTGGTGGTCTGGTCAAGGGCTGTGCGCATCGCTGCGATGGCGTTGCCGATTTTATCGCCGAAGCGCAGCAGGCTGCCGCCCAGCAGGTAAACGCAGTCGGGCCCGTAAAGGTGCAGCAATTCTGGCAGGCGCTCGATGCTCATGCCGCCACCGGGGCTCGGCAGGATCGGCAGGCCGAAACCGTCGGGCCTACGGCAGGCGGTGACGATCTCGAGGCACTCCGCGACGGAAAAACCAAAGCGTCCGCCGTGATTGGGAAAGACCGAGATATCGGCGCCAGCCAGCCGCATTAATGCGCCCAGCATCATGCCGTGGCTGTAGCCGGTGTCGGGCGACAACACATAGGGGCCAAGATGCGCGGGATGCGCCATGATCGGCAGGCCGAAATCGGGGTCGCGGGCAAGGCGATTGATTGCATCAAAGCCCTGGATGCCGGGGATCATCAGGATGCCGTCGGCGCCTGACGCCTTGGCGAAACAGGCGTCTTCGCGGATCTGGTCAGCATGGCCGCCGACATTTGGGAAGTAAAGCGCGCGGGTGCTGTCCCCAGCTGCCCGGCGTTCGGCATTGGCGCGCGCAACCGCCTCGGCCAGCATCGGGATGCGGTCGCGGAAGGGGGCCGCGGGCTGATTGGCCAGACCGTGGTCTTCCTTGACAATATCGGCCCCGGCCCGCGCGGTGGCATAGCAAAGCTGGGCCAGATCCTTGGCTGACGAGCCTTGCGGCTTGATCACCGGGCAAACATAGCCGCCGGTTTTGCGCCCGGTCAGGCGCCGCAGGCCTTCGATGCCATAGCGCGCGCCGGGAAAGCGGGCGGACATGACCGGCCCCAGATCAAGCCCGGTGACTTTCAGCCCCTTCTGGATCGAGGAATTGCCGAAGATCACGTTCAAAAGCTGCGGCAATTCATGGCCCGCCGCATCGGGCGCGTAGCTGATCCGCGCCGCCCAAGTGGTGCCGGCCTTGTGGGTCAGGGTTTCCACCCGGCCCAGAACCACATCCTCGACATAGCCCGCGGGCACCACATCGCGTGGGATTTCAACGGTTTGCTCCAGTGCCACATCCTCGGCGCGGGCGCGCGCCTCGGCTTCGGTTGCGGCAAAGACGCGATAGGTGACAAAAAAGCGGTCGCTCATCACAAAGCCTCGGCTTTCAGCATCGAGTGAACGGCGTCGACCCGTGCGGCATCAAGATCGGCTTCGGTCAGCCCGAAGTCTTGGCCAAGCAGCCGCTCGACCCCGCGCACCAGGGCCAGCGCGTCGAGCCCATAGTAGCGGGCCAGATAGGCGCGCGAGCCGCCGTGGGCATAGGTGTCTTTCAGCCCCAACCGCATCAGCCGCTTTCCCACCCCGGCATCGGCCATGGCTTCCGCCACCAGCGAACCGATGCCGCCCTCGGTGACGTGGTTTTCCAGCGTGATCACGCCATGTTTGACCGAGCCGATATGATCAAGCAAAGCCTGCGCATCAAAGGGTTTGATCGTGTGCAGATGCAGATGGCGGATCGACACCCCAGCCCCCGCCAGCGCCGAACGTGCGCGTAGCGCCTCTTCGGTGGTGATCCCGGCGGTGACGATCAGAATGTCATGGCCTTCTGACAGCACCCGCATTTCGCCCACCTTGATCGGGGTGTCAAAGAGCCGCGGCACCGAGCCCCGCAGGATGCGGCACCAGACTGGCCCGTCGATGCTGTCGGCGGCAGCGCAGATGCTTTCCACCTCGGTCGCGTCGCCGGTTTCAAGGATGGTCATATTGGGCATTGCGCGCATTACGGCGATATCCTCGATCGCCTGGTGGGTCATGCCGCCGGGCGTGGTGATGCCGGGCAAAAACCCCATCAGGCGGACCTTGCGGCGCGGATAGGCCACCGAGGCCATCAGCTGATCATAGGGACGGCGATACATGAACACGCCGAAGGTGTGGATGAAGGGTCGGAACCCGGCTAGGCCAAGGCCGCCGGCAAAGCTCATCATATTCTGCTCGGCCATGCCCATCGACAAGAACCGGTCGGGGTGGCGGTCGCGAAAGCCGTCGATCTCGCAGCTGGAGGTCAGGTCTGCCGACAGGCACAGCACCTCGGGATTGGCCAAGGCATGGGCCTCGAACGCCTTCGCATAGGGGCGGTTTACCATTTCAACCATGATCGCGGCTCCTTAATGCGAATACTGAACGGGCGCGATGCCCAGATCAGCGGCGATAGATATGTTCATGCGGGCGCGTTCCTCTTCGGATTTGAAGCGGACGTAATGCAGACGCGGAAAGCGTTCCTGCAGGATCGGCATGGTATGAAACGGGCTGGTGCGGGCCAGAATGATAAGGGGCTTGCCCGAATGTGGCTCGCGCACCGCATCGCGCAGGGCACTAAGATCATGCCCGTCGATTTCGACACAGGCTGCGCCGAAGGTCAGGAATTTCTGGCGGATATCGCCCACTTCCATCACCGAGGACATCGCGCCATCGCATTGCTGATCGTTGACATCCATCACCGCATAAAGGCTGTCGATGCCGTGATGGGCGGCGGCCTGAACCGCTTCCCAGGTCTGGCCCTCCTGCACCTCGCCGTCCGACATGAAGACCCAGGTCCGCCCCGGCTCGGCCCGCCGCTGGCGGCCCCAAGCGAGGCCTGCCCCGGTGGAAAGTCCTATGCCCAGCGTGCCGTTATGCACCTCCATGCCGGGGCTGTGCTCGGCCCCGATCATCTCGACGCTGGAACCGTCCTGATTGAACATCTCCAACCCTTTGGGGTCCATCCGGCCGGTTTCGATCAGCGTGGCATAGGCCACTAGCGCGTAATGCGCGGGCGCGATGAAAAGCCGGTCAAACTCGGGCGCTGCGGGGCCGTTATACCCCGCACCGGTGTGGTATTCGGGGTTCGAGGCCGAAGGCACACCGCCAAAGGGCTTGGGAATGGCGGGCAGCGTCGGGGCACCCAAGCGCAATTCCTCGTTGTAAAGCCAGGCGAGTTGTTCTGCGGCCGAGCAGGCTTGCGAAAGATAGCCGCCATTGCTGCGGATCGAGTGTTCGAACACGCGCCTGCGGATGCCGAGGGCTACGGCCTCGGTGCTTTGGACATTCGGTATCATGACGATGTTCTCCTCGAACACAGTTTGAGAGTTTTCTGACTGGAAGGGCGGTTGTCTAAAGAACGCGCCTAAGGAACTCTTGGGTGCGCGCCTTGCGCGGGGCGGCAAAAATCTGCTCGGGCGGGCCTTCTTCCAGGATCATGCCCTTTTCCAGGAAACAGACCTTGTCGGCAGCCTCGCGGGCAAAGCCCATCTCATGCGTGGCCAGAACCATCGTCATGCCTTCGGATTTCAACTGGCGCACCACATCCAGCACTTCGCCCACTAGTTCGGGGTCCAGCGCCGAGGTGACCTCGTCGAACAGCATGATTTCAGGCTTCATCGCCAGCGCTCGGATGATCGCCACCCGCTGCTGCTGACCGCCCGACAACTGATCGGGGTAATGCCCCATCCGGTCAGCCAGACCAAAGCGGACGAACAGCGCCTCGGCCTGATCGCGCAGTTCGGCTCGGCCGGTCTTGTGGATCAGTCGCGGGGCCAACATGACATTGTCCAGCACCGTCATGTGCGGAAACAGGTTGTAGCTTTGAAACACCAGCCCGATGCGCTGTCGGATTGGCTGCGGATCAAGATCGGGATCCGAAATTTCGACGCCATCCAGCAGGATCTCGCCATCATCAATCGGTTCAAGGAGGTTGATGCAGCGCAGAAGGGTGGATTTTCCTGATCCTGATGCGCCGATCAGGCAGACCATTTCGCCTGCATTGACGGATAGATTGATGTCGCGGCAGACCTTCAGCGCGCCGAAGCTTTTCTCGATCCCTTGCAGTTGCAGTTTCATCTCTGGCTCCTCAACTGCGGGCTTTGTTCTGCTTGGCGATCAGATGATCGGCAAAGCGCGTGGCGGGAATGGTGACGGCCAGAAAGATGATCGAAGCGGCCAGATAAGGGGTGAAATTCGCCAGAAGTGATTTCTCGACCCCCGCTTGGCGCAGGATCTCGACCGGGCCGATGAACGACAACAGAGCCACGTCTTTTTGCAGCGAGATTAGATTGTTCATGTTGGCAGGGATCACGCGACGGATGGCCTGTGGAAGAATCACATAGCGCATGATGTGGGCATGCGAGAGGCCCAGCGACTTGGCGGCGGAGCGCTGCGATTCATGGATGGATTCTATGCCAGCACGGTAAACCTCGGCAACATAGGCCGAATAGCTAAGCACAAGCGCCACCGTTCCCCACAGATAGGGGCTGTTCCAGGGCCGAGGCAGACCGAGGCCGGGTATGCCGAAGCCGACAAGATAGACCACCAGAATGACGGGGACGCCTCGGAAGATGTCATTATAGAGGATCGCGAATAGCCGCAGCGGGAACAGCGCTGGACCGCGCGCATCTCGGCAAAGCGCGATCACCAGACCCAACAGTGCGATGATCGGTGCCGACCAAGCGAAGATCATCAGATCGACCAAGAAGGCGCTTAGGAGTCTTGGGAACACGTCGATCAGGATCGGCCAGTTGAAAAAGGACTTTTGTACCTTTTCCCACCCCGGGGCCATCGGGATCAGCACCACCAGCATCACCAGAACGGCGAGGGTGCTGACAGTGGCGATGATTGCGCTGCGGCGGCGCAGGCGGCGTTCGCGCTCTTGCCTGCGGCTTTTCCCAATCGGGGCCGCGATCGGCGCGGCCCCCGTATCGTTCTGTACTGCTGGGGTCTGCATCGGCGGCCTTACTGGATCATCGGGACGCCAGTCGCGTCCTCAAGCCATTCGGCCTCGATTTTCGCCAGGGTCCCGTCCGAAACCATCGCGCCGATTGCTTCGCTCACGCAGTCGTGCAGTGGATTGCCTTCGGCGAAAACGGCGCCGAACTGATCAAGCCCACCGGTTGCATCAGCGGGATATTGGCCCAGCACAACACCGTCCTCCATCACCGCCGCCGCCAGGTAAAGCGCCGTCGGCAGGTCCACGAGGGTAGCATCGATCTGATTGGCCTTCATCGCCTCGGTCAAATCGGCAGTGTCGTCATAAAGCATGACATCGCTTTCTGGCGTGATCAGCTTGTTGATCAGCTCGAGCGCGGTGGTCCCTGCCGCAGCGCCCCAAATGAGCCCCTTCAGCGAAGCGCCGGTTGGCTGCGCGCCCGCCTCGACGGTAGGCTTGCGAACTACGACTGCCGGAGCAGCCGTGTAATAGGGGGCGGAAAAATCGATAGTCTGATCGCGCTCGGCGCTGATCGAATATTGCTGGATGTTGAAGTCGAACTCTTTTGCACCGGGTTGGATGGCCTGATCAAACGACGTGGTGGTCCAGACGACGTTTTCCTTGGCGAAGCCCAGCCGTGCAGCGATTTCGTAGGCGACCGCCGCCTCGAAACCCTTGCCGGTGGTCGGATCGTTGTCGATCACCCAGGGAAAATAGGCCGGGTTTCCGGTGGCAACCGTCAGACTGCCCTCGGTGATGGTTTTGCCCTGGGCACAGGCATCCTGGGCCCAACTGGCTTGGCCGGACAATGCCGCGACTGCAAGCACAAGTGCGGCGGTGGTCTTGAGTGTCATCTGTTCCTCCTGGTGAACGAAGTTTTGTGGGTCCCGCCTTGTCATGCGGTGTTGATCATTTGTCAGTGCTATTTACAAAATAGCATTTTCAGGTAGGAGTCAACAGCAGCAGACGCGGCCAGATCGCCGTTTCCAAGCAAGAAATTCGGTAAGGTACGTCATGATCCATCAAATACGACCACGCGGCTTTGGAACCATTGTGAATCACGCGGGTGAACACGATGACAGCCGGTTCTCTCACACGATGCCCATCTACCAGACTTCGACGTTCGGTTTTAGCACTGGCGAGGACGCGGCCGAGGTTCTGGAGGGCAGTTCGCCTGACCGCTACGTCTATACACGCGGCGGCAACCCCAATGCCCGGCATCTGGCCCGCAAGATCGCGCAGCTTGAAGGCGCCGATCTGATTGCAGCGGCAAGCGCCAAGCCAGCCGACGAAGTTGTCGCAGCCGAGATTACTTCGTCTGGCATCGCGGCCATCAGCACACTTGCCTTTGCCCTGCTGAAGGCTGGCGACACCGCTATTGTCCAGCACATCACCTATGGCGGGTCGATGGCGTTTTGGGAGTCGGTGGCCCCGCGTCATGGTATCAACGTGGTGTTCGTCGATGGCCCGGAAATCGAGAAATGGGAACGCGCTGTGGAGGCCAATCCACAGGCGCGACTGGTCTATATTGAAACCCCGTCGACGCCGCTTTTGTTCAGCTATGATCTTCGCAAGATCGCGGCACTTAGCCATGCGATCGGGGCAGAGCTTGCCGTGGACAACACGGCGGCCACCCCTTACCACCAGCGACCGCTGAACCAAGGTGCCGACCACGTCGTCATTTCCACCACGAAATATATGAACGGACACGGCGTACAGATCGGCGGGGCCATTGTGACCCGTCATCCCGAACTGTGTGCGATTGGCGGAGCCATCTGGACCGCCCTGACAATGTACGGCGCCACCCCCAGCCCGCATGATTGCTGGCTGACCAACAATGGCCTGAAAACCCTTGAATTACGGATGCAGCGCCATGCCGAGAATGCAATGGGCGTGGCGCAGTTTCTGGAAGGTCATCGGGCAATCGACCGCGTCTATTACCCCGGATTGCCGTCGATGCAAGATCACGATCTGGCGAAGTCCCAGATGCAGAACGGCTACAGCGGTCTGATTTCCTTTACGGTCAATGGCTCCGGAAACAATGCTCTCGCCTTCCTGAATGCGCTGACGTTGCCGATCATCGCGGCAAGCTTTGGAACGACCGATACATTGGTGCAGCACCCATACTCGATGAGCCATTCCTACATGAAGGACGAGCAGAAGGCGCGGTCCGGAATCACAACCAATCTGATACGCATGTCTGTCGGCATCGAGAATCTCGCTGATCTCATCGAGGATATGGACCGCGCCCTTCGAGTCGCAGTCCGATCAAGCTAGACCCGGCAACTCTAGAGAGGTTCATGTCTCGACGGAATCAGAGTTCAGATCATAAGTGTCCGTATTCTAAAACTTGGCGTTTCCGAAGAGACTTGAACAGCTCGGGGGCCCGGGCCTAGACGGCGTGCCTAGAAAACAATTCCATAGCCAGAGAAGGTTCGACCGCTGTCGCGTTCCCTCCGGCAAGTGGCCTCTTTAGGTGCCCGAGGGCGATTGCCCGCCAAAAGCCAACTGTCGGCTTTCCGCCCAGACCGATTGTAGTCACCTTCGCTCCCAAAGCCTGATCTTCGGCATCAAGCCTGTCATCTCCATTTCCCGCAACATTCTCACGGCAATCAGCCCCGCTCGGACCCATCCCAAGGCGTTCCACCATTCTTCATAGCCGCGCCGGGCGGCTTCGATCTGTTGTGGGTGAGGGCAAAAAGTGAACCGCCCCGGGTTTACCGGAGGGCAAAACTCTCGGAGAATTGCCCATTATGGAACAGACACAAAAGAAGAAGACCGCGAAGCCGTATTCCCCCGAGTTCCGCGAACGTGCGGTGCGGCTGGTTATGGAACACCGCGATGAGTATCA
>CAMAQR010000018.1 GCA_945860375.1 Pseudorhodobacter antarcticus | reverse complement strand
CCATGCGACAAAGGAAAGAACGGCTTCAACCGCTCCATCTGCGCGTCCGTCAGCCAGAATAGATCACCCATGCGACACCTCCCCGATGCCGCAAATGAATCAGTGAAACGGGCCGGAAACAAGTGGATTAATGAGTTCTGAGCCTAGTTAGATTTGTTCGAGCAGGAACGCCATCATTGGTCGTATTCAAACCATGTCGCCTGCTTGCTTTTCTAAACTCTATGCGCGAATATTTTTTTAAACAAGAGGAGACGCGGCTATCCCAGAACTGCAGGATGTGCATCAATGCTCACCTTCCCAGTCCGACAGCAACGTAGCCTCCCGCGCAACCACATCCCATAATCATCCCATCATCGCGGACCATCCATAACCACTACGGTGGGGTAAACCCGACCCAACAGCCCACCTACCCACCCTACCCCAACGTCACCCGAAAAACTGACGCAACGTTACATTGACGTTAACGTCAAGAACTCTGGTACAATGTCGCGAACGCCCCCATCTAAACGGCTTCGCCAAGTGCCGTGAGAGTGCCATGACCAACCCTGTGACCCTGACCAACGCCGAAACCCTGACCATCCGCCAGATGTGCGACGCCTATGACGTCACCCCGCGGACGCTGCGGTTCTACGAATCCAAGGAACTGCTGTCGCCCATCCGGGCTGGCACCAAGCGGCTGTTCACCCGCGCCGACCGCGCGCGGCTGCAACTGATCCTGCGCGGCAAGCGGTTTGGCTTTTCGCTCGAAGACATCCGGCAGCTGCTGGACATGTACGACCGCGACGGGTCGAACGAGGCGCAATTGGCGCGCACCTTTGATCTGGCCCGGCAAAGGCTGGCGCAGATGCAGGCGCAGCGTGCCGAACTGGACACCGCCATCGCCGAACTGGCCGCGCAATTGACCGAAGGTGAGGCCGCCTTGGCGACCTTTCGCCGTGACACCGCCGCCTGAACCACGACCCGAGGGAGAGACAAGATGACCACCTACACAGCCCCCGTCAAAGACATGCAGTTCCTGCTGCATGACGTGTTGCAGATCACGGCATCCGATGTGCCGGGCTATTCCGATCTGGACGCAAGCTTTACGGCGGCGGTGCTGGAAGAGGCGGGCAAGCTGGCCTCGGATGTTCTGGCCCCGCTGAACGCCGTGGGGGACCGCGAAGGCTGCACACTGGAAAACGGCGTTGTGCGCACGCCCAAGGGCTTCAAGGCGGCGTTTGAGGCGATGAAACAGGGCGGCTGGACCGCGCTCGACTGTGACCCCGCATACGGCGGTCAGGGCCTGCCCTATCTGATGGGCACCGCAGTGGGTGAAATTTTCGTGTCGGCCAACATGGCCTTCAACATGTATCAAGGCCTGACCCATGGTGCCTATTCTGCCATCCGTGCCCATGGCACGCCCGAGCAAAAGGCGATGTATCTGCCAAAGATGGTCAGTTGCGACTGGACTGGCACCATGAACCTGACCGAACCGCATTGTGGCACCGATCTGGGCCTGATGCGCACCAAGGCCGAACCGCAAGCGGATGGGTCTTACAAGATCAGCGGCACCAAGATTTTCATCTCGGCGGGCGACCATGACATGGCCGACAACATCATCCATCTGGTGCTGGCCAAGGCACCGGGCGGGGGTGAGGGCACCAAGGGCATTTCGCTGTTCATCGTGCCAAAGGTTCTGGTCCATGCCGATGGGTCCTTGGGCGCGCGCAACCCGGTGACGGTGGGCAAGGTTGAGGAAAAGATGGGCATCCACGGCAATGCCACCTGCGTGATGAACTATGACGGCGCCACGGGCTTTCTGCTGGGCGATCTGCACAAGGGCATGCGCGCCATGTTCACCATGATGAACGAGGCGCGTCTGGGCGTTGGCCTGCAAGGCTATGCGGTGGCCGAGGCCGCCTATCAAAACGCGGTGGGCTATGCGCGGGATCGGTTGCAAGGCCGCGATGTGACGGGCGCGCAGAACCCCGATGGCCCCGCCGATCCCCTGATCGTGCATCCCGATATTCGCCGCAACCTGATGGATCAGAAGTCATTCGTTGAGGGCGCGCGGGCGTTTACCTTCTGGGCTGCGCAGATGATCGACCGCTCGGTCCGCAAGGGTGACGCCGCGGCCGAAGGTCTGGTGTCCCTGCTGATCCCGGTGCTGAAGGGCTTTCAGACCGACCGCGGGTTTGAAATGGCAGTGCAAGCGCAGCAGGTCTGGGGCGGGCATGGATACATCGAGGGCAACGGCATGTCGCAATTCGTGCGCGACGCCCGGATTGCACAGATATATGAAGGCGCGAACGGCGTGCAGGCACTAGACCTTGTGGGCCGCAAGCTGGCGCAGGACGGTGGCAAGCATGTGATGGCCTTCTTTGACATGGTGAAAGCGTTCATCAAGGAAAATGAAGGCGATGCCCGGCTGGCGCCCTTCCTTGATCCGCTGAAAAAAGCCTCCAAGGATGTGCAGGCAGCGGGGATGTTCTTCCTGCAGAACGCGATGAAAAACCCCAATGCAGCGCTGTCGGGATCGTATGATTTCATGACGATGATGGGCCACACCTGCCTTGGCCTGATGTGGGCGCGCATCGCAAAGGCCGCCTATGCCGGCTTGGACGCGGGCGGCGATGCCGATTTCCTGAACGCCAAGATCGCCACCGGCCGCTATTACATGGCAAGGCACCTGCCCGCCACGGCGATGCATCTGGCCCGGATCGAAAGCGGTGCTGATCCGGTGATGGCGCTGGCGGCAGAGGCGTTCTAAGCTGCAGCATCAGCCCGGTCCGGAGAACCCCATGCCAAAACGCTTTCGCCTCACCCGCCGCTTTCCGGTCGCCATGACCGAAGACGGCTACCGCCGCCTGAAAACCTTTGCCAAAGAGGCGGGGCTGGACGAAGGCGAGGCGCTGTCGTTTCTGTTCGAGAACTATTCATCGGTGATCCACCACGACAACATGACCCACCGGCTGCGGCTGTTCAATTCGGAACTGGAGGCGCGCAAATGACAGGGGCGAGCGGGTCGTGATGGGGGAAGCCTCCGGCGGGGATATTTGGGCCAAGATGAAACCCTCGGGATTCCCCACCCCAAGGCTCCAGCTTGGCTGTCTGGCATGTCGGGGTGGGGTTTCACCTTGGGCGGTCATCGGCTTCCCAGCCTGTACCGCAACGAAAGTGTGACACTGCGGGTTTAAGAATAGATGAACGCGTTTTGCGATTTCATCTTGGTGAAAATATCCCGGGGGGTCCGGGGGGCCAGCCCCCCGGCCTTTGGTCAGGGACAACATTTGGAGCGCGGCGATGACAGCGAAACTCTATTGCTTTGGCGAATCCGGCAATGCCTACAAAGTGGCATTGGCTCTGACCTTTGCCGATATGGACTGGGAGCCGGTCTTTGTCGATTTCTTCAACGGCGCCACCCGAACGCCTGAATTCCGCGCCATTAACGAAATGGGCGAAGTGCCGGTTCTGGTCGACGGCGACACCACGTTGACGCAATCGGGCGTGATTCTTGATTACATCAGCTCCAAATCCGGCAAGCTGGGCGGCAAATCGGCGGCAGAGCGCCGCGAGGTGCTGCGCTGGATGTTCTGGGACAATCACAAACTGTCCACACAGATCGGCACGGTGCGCTTCCTGTCCAATTTCCTGCCCGAAGACAAGCGCCCTGCGGGCGTGATCCCGTTTTTGCAGGGCCGCCTCAAGGCCGCCTACACGGTGCTGAACGATCATTTGTCCAGCCGCACTTGGGTCGCGGGCGGCGCTGTCACCATCGCCGACCTGTCCTGTTGCGGCTATCTTTACTACTCCGAGCCTTACGGCTTTGACCGCGCCGACTGGCCCAACATCGACGCCTGGCTGGACCGCATCGCCGCTCTGCCCGGCTGGAAACACCCTTATGAATTGATGCCCGGCAATCCGTCTGACCGGGCTTGAGGAGGCATCATGACCGACGCTTTTATCTACGACGCCGTGCGTTCGCCCCGTGGCAAGGGGCGCGCCGACGGCAGCTTGCACGAACTGACTTCGGTCGCGCTGTCGGCCAAGATCCTGAACGCGATCAAGGCCCGCAACGGCCTGTCGGGTCACGCGGTCGAGGATGTGATCTGGGGCAATGTCACCCAAGTGGGCGAACAGGGCGGTTGCCTTGCGCGGTCGGCGGTGCTGGCGTCAGACCTTGACGAAAGCATCCCCGGCCTTGCCATCAACCGTTTCTGCGCGTCGGGCATGGAGGCGGTGAACCTTGCCGCCAATCAGATCAAGGGCGGCGCGGGGCAAGCCTATATCGCGGGCGGGGTCGAGATGATGAGCCGCGTCGCCATGGGCAGCGACGGGGCGGCGATCGCGGTCGATCCGGGTCTGGCGATGAAGACCTATTTCGTGCCGCAGGGCATTTCGGCGGATATCATCGCCACCCGGTTCGGCTTCACCCGCGATCAGGCCGATGCTTTGGCGGTGCGATCGCAGGCCCGCGCAGCGGCGGCTTGGCGCGACAACCGCTTTGCGCGGTCGATCATTCCGATCACGGATCAGAACGGCCTGCCCATTCTGGGCCATGACGAATACATGCGGCCCGGCACCGATATGCAGGCCTTGGGGGCCTTGAAGCCCGCCTTCAAGGATATGGGCGAGGTCATGCCCGGTTTTGACAAGATCGCCCTGATGAAATACCCGCAGCTGGAGCGGATCAGCCATATTCACCACGCCGGCAACTCGTCGGGTATCGTGGACGGGGCCGCGGCGATTCTGATCGGCACTGCGGAATTCGGGGTGGCGCATGGTCTCAAACCCCGCGCCCGCATCCGCGCCACCTGCAAGATTGGCACTGATCCCACCATCATGCTGACCGGCCCGGTGCCTGCCACCGAGAAAATCCTGCGCGATGCGGGCCTGACCATTGGCGACATTGACCTGTTCGAGGTGAATGAGGCTTTCGCGGCGGTCGTCCTGCGCTTTCAACAGGCCTTCAACGTCGATCCTTCCATCGTCAACGTCAACGGCGGCGCGATTGCCATGGGCCACCCGCTGGGTGCTTCGGGGGCCATCATCATCGGCACCCTGCTGGATGAGTTGGAGCGTTCGGGCAAATCCATGGGCCTTGCGACGCTGTGCATCGCCTCGGGCATGGGAGCCGCCACGATCATCGAGAGGGTGTGATGAAGCTTGATCTGTCGCAGGTTCCGGTCAAGACCGGGTCGATTTACCCCGCGCCCTATGCCGCGATGATGGCCGGGCGCAGCAGCTTGCGCTTGGGCGATGCGGGCGGGCTGACACAGTTCGGCGTCAATCTGGTGACGCTGCAACCCGGGGCGCTGTCGTCCTTGCGCCATTGGCATCTGGTGGAAGACGAATTTGTGATGGTGACGCAAGGCACTTGCATCATGGTCACCGATGCGGGCGAAACCGAGATGAAACCGGGCGATTGCGCGGCGTTTGCCGCCAACACAGGCGACGGCCATCATTTTGTCAACCGCAGCACAGAGCCCGCCATCTTCCTTGTGGTCGGAGCCAAATCCAAACGCGAAGTCGCAACCTATTCCGACGTTGATCTGGTGGTCACGATGGAGGCGGGCGGCGCCACCTTCGCCTTCAAGGATGGCAGCCCCTATCTGCCGCCGCAGGTGGAGCCATAAATGCCCGCCATCGACGTGCTGCCGTCTGTTCTGGATGAAACTGGCACTGCCGTGCCGGTGGGCGATTGGGACACCTATCGCAACCCTGTCGACCTGCCCTTCACTTTGATCACCGAAACCGCGACCACCGTGGTTGCGACCGAGGATGATCTGCGCAAGGGCTTAGACAGTTTCTATCACATGCTGAGGTTTCAGATGGTCACGCAGGACATCCAGCTGGCGGAATCCGCCGTTGCACCGAGTGATATGCCGCTCCCGGGTCTCTATGACTCCCATTTCACGGCGGGATCGCAAAGGATCACCCCGCCTTTCCGCTCTGCCATGGCGCCGCGGCCGACTGGCAATGGCTGGCAGGGCGTCGCCATCACCAACCCCCTCTCCAACATGCAGTGGCCAATACAGGTGCCGCGCGTGGACCAGCCCCTGAAAGGAGCCGACGAATGAGCGATTTTACCTATGCAGTGGACGGTGACGGCGTGGCGACGATCACCTGGGACGTGCCGGGGCGGTCGATGAACGTGATGTCGCTGTCGGGGTTCGCCGAGTTGAACCTGCTGGTGGATACCGCGATCAAGGATGCGGATGTGAAGGGCGTGATCCTCACCTCGGGCAAGAAGGATTTCGCTGGCGGGATGGATCTGAACGTCATCGCAAAGATGAAGGAAGATGGCGGCGATGAACCCGCCCGCGCGGTGTTCGAAGGTGTCATGGTGATGCACGGCGTGCTGCGCAAGATCGAACGCGCGGGCATGGACGCCAAGACCAACAAGGGCGGCAAGCCGATTGTGGCGGCATTGCCGGGCACCGCACTTGGTATCGGGCTGGAGCTGCCGTTGGCCTGTCACCGCATCATTGCGGCGGACAACCCCAAGGCCAAGATCGGCTTGCCGGAAATCATGGTCGGGATTTTTCCGGGGGCGGGGGGGACGACTCGTCTGGCCCGCAAGATGGGCGCGATGATGGCGGCACCCTTCTTGTTGGAGGGCAAACTGTCGGATCCGAAATCTGCGAAAGCCGCCGGGTTGATTGACGAGGTGGTGGCCCCGGATCAGCTGTTGGCCCGCGCCAAGGAATGGGTGCTGGGCGCGAAAGACGCCGATCTGGTCAAGCCGTGGGACGACAAGGGCTACAAGATGCCCGGTGGCGCGCCCTATCACCCGGCGGGGTTCATGACCTTTGTCGGCGCGAATGCCATGGTGATGGGCAAGACCATGGGGGTTTATCCCGCCACCCGCGCCCTGCTGGCTGCCGTCTACGAAGGCGCTTTGGTGCCGTTTGACACCGCCCTGCGCATCGAGGCGCGGCACTTTACCTCTGTTTTGATGAACCCCTCCTCTGCGGCGATGATCCGCAGCCTGTTCATCAACAAAGAGGCGCTGGACAAGGGCGCGAACCGCCCCAAAGTGGCCGATCAGGCCGTGGCCCGCGTTGGCATCATCGGTGCGGGTATGATGGGGGCCGGGATCGCCTATGTTTCGGCCAATGCCGGGATAGAGGTGGTGCTGATTGATGCGTCACAAGAGTCGGCGGATCGCGGCAAAGCCTATTCCGAGGGCTTGCTGGACAAGGGCATCCAGCGTCGCAAGGTGACGCCGGAAAAGAAGGCCGAAGTGTTGGGCCGCATCACCGCCACCACCGATTATGCCGCCCTTGCGGGCTGTGATCTGATTGTTGAGGCGGTGTTCGAGGATATGAAGGTCAAGGCCGATGTGACCGCCCGGGTTGAGGCGGCGGTGGGTGCCGACTGCATCTTTGCCACCAATACATCGACCCTGCCGATCACCGATCTGGCGCTTGCGTCATCGCGCCCCGATCAGTTCATCGGCATCCATTTCTTCTCACCTGTGGACAAGATGAACCTTGTGGAGATCATCCGGGGCCGTGCGACGGGGGACCGCGCCGTGGCCAAAGCGCTTGATTTCGTGCGCCAAATCCGCAAGACGCCGATCGTCGTCAATGACGCGCGGTTCTTCTACGCCAACCGCTGCATCATTCCCTATATCAACGAAGGCATCCGTATGGTGGCCGAAGGGGTGGAGCCGGCGCTGATCGAAAATGCGGCGAAACTGGTCGGCATGCCGCTGGGTCCGCTGCAACTGGTCGACGAAACCTCGATCGATCTGGGGGTGAAAATCGCCAAGGCGACCAAGCTGGCGATGGGCGACGCCTATCCCGATGGCGCGGTGGATGCGGTGCTGTTCGCCATGGCGGATCAGGGGCGGTTGGGCAAAAAGTCGAATGCCGGATTCTACGCCTATGACGCTGCGGGCAAGCGGGAGGGGCTTTGGGACGGGCTAAAGGCCGCCTATCCGGTGGCCGAAGCGCAGCCCGATCTGACCTTGGTGCAGCACCGTTTGCTGATGGCGCAGGTGCTGGAGGCGGTGCGGGCGCTGGAGGATGGTGTGCTGACCGACATCCGCGAAGGCGATGTGGGGGCCATTCTGGGCTGGGGCTTTGCGCCTTGGTCGGGGGGTCCGTTCTCGTGGCTGGATATACTGGGTGCAGGCCGCGCGGTTGCGATTTGCGATCAGCTGGCCGCCACGCATGGGGCGCGGTTCACCGCACCGAAACTGCTGCGCGAAATGGCGGCACAGGGCGAGACGTTTTACGGTCGGTTTGGGGCGGAACGGCGCGCGGCTTGATGGGCGCTGGCGGGGTTCACTCCGCCAGCCGATCCTCAAACCGATAGCCAAACCGCGCAATGTCATCGGCGCTGATGTCCGCGATCAGGGCGGCGTCGGCATCGCTGTAAAACCCGCGCCAATCGCGGGCGCGGTCTGACGTGTTGGCGCGCGGAAAAGGGGTCAGGCGGAACCCCAAATGCGCCTCAAACGGGGCGAGGTCTTGGTTCAGATGTTCCAGCCTTGCGTAAAGACTGGCGCGCTCTGTCCCGGTCTTGTCACGCATATAAGCGGTGTAGGGCCAGAGACGCAGGGTGGTGACGGTCTGCGCATGATTGAGAAACCCACTGAAATCATGAGACTTTGCCAGCCCCACCGCCGGATGCGCAAAGCCCTGATCGCGCAGCCAGTGGTAATAGCTGACAGCACGGTCCCACGGATTGCGGACCAAAGTGACGGTGAAGAAATCGGCAATCTCGGCATCCGTGGCTAGCCCGGAGATATCGGCCAGAGTCGAATGTTTCCACAGCCGCCCCGCCGATTTCACCCCCTGCCAGCGGGTTTTGCGGGCGCGGGCCTTGGGGGTGTCACCGATCAGGACATCGTCCTTCATGGCGCGGGACTCCAAGGCCAACGTCAGAGCGGTGCCACCGGTTTTGGGAATATGAATGAAGATGAAGCGACGGCCACGGGACAGGATCATGACTGAACCTGCGCATCGGGGCCACGCTTGGCGGCACCCGGCCCCTGCATGCGGCTTGGGCGATTTATCTCGCAGGCGCAAAGGTTTGTGGGCGTTGGCGCAGCCTTTGGCAAAACGGAACGACACGTCGTTCCGTTCGTGGATATTTGGGCCAATGTGAAAGCCATGGTCTAGACCGGGTTGGGCAGAGGCATGCCCTGCGCAAAGGCGGTCAGGTTGGCGACGGCCATCAGGCCCATGGCGATGCGCACCTCGGCCACCGCCGTGCCAAGATGCGGCAGCAGGGTGATGTTTTCCATTGCCAAAAGGGCGGGGGTGATCTGCGGTTCGTGTTCGTAAACGTCCAGACCTGCGCCTGCGATCTGACCCTTTTGCAAGGCTGCGGTCAGAGCCGCCTCATCCACCACATCGCCGCGCGAGATGTTGATGAAGATGCCGTGCGGGGCCATGTGGAACAGGGTTTCCGCAGTGATCAAATGATGGGTGGCGGGGCTGCCGGGGACGCAGGCCACCACGAAATCGGCGGCCATGGTGTCGGGCAGTGTGGTCTGGCGGGCGGGCAGGCCGGGATCGACCGGAGAGCGGTTGCAAAACCGCACCTGCATGCCGAAACCGAAATGGCAGCGCCTTGCAATCGCTTGCCCGATGCGGCCCATGCCGATGATGCCAAGGCTGCGCCCGGTGACATGCGCGCCCAGCATCTGCGTCGGGTGCCAACCTTGCCATTGGCCTGCGCGCACCAATCGTTCGCCCTCGCCTGCGCGACGGGCGGTCATCAGCAGCAGAGTCATGGCAATGTCGGCGGTCGCATCGGTGACGGCGCCGGGGGTGTTGGTGACCGCAACGCCGGCGATTTTGGCGGCGGCGGCGTCGATGTGATTGTAACCCACGCCGAAATTGGCAAGAATCTTGGCGCGCGGTTTCGGCACATCGGCGAAGACATCGGCGCGGAAGAGGTCGCCCAAAGTGGGCAGGACGGCGTCGTAATCGGTCAGGGCGGCGCGCAGGTCCGGCGCGGTCAGCGGCTGCGTGCTGTCGCGCAGGGTGACGTCAAAATATGCGGCGGCGGCGGCCAGCACCGGGTCGGGCAGGCGGCGGGTGATCAACAGTTTGCGCATCAAAACAGCCGCCCGCCGTCGGGCACGCCATGGCCCGGACCGATCAGCACCACCTCGCCCGCCGCATCGGGGACGCCCAGCACCAGCACTTCGGACAGCACTTTGCCAATCTGGCGGGGTGGGAAGTTCACCACGGCCAACACTTGCCGCCCGATCAACCCCTCGGGCGCGTAATGCGCGGTGATTTGCGCGGACGAGCGTTTCTCGCCCAGATCGCCGCCGAAATCGACCCACAGCTTCAGCGCCGGTTTGCGAGCCTCGGGGAAGGGTTCGGCGCGGGTGATGGTGCCGACGCGGATATCGAGTTTGGCGAAATCATCGTAGGTGATCATTGGCCAAGCTCCCGTCCCCGGTCGGCGGCGGCTTTGACGGCGCGTTCCAGCAGCGGCGGAAAGCCTGTCTCGGGGTCCATCAGCACGGCCAGCGCCGCCGCCGTGGTGCCGCCGGGCGAGGTGACGTTGATGCGCAACTGGCTGGCGGCATCGGGGGATTGATAGGCCAGCTCGCCTGCGCCGCAAACGGTGGCGCGGGCGAGTTGCATCGCGACCTCTGCCGAAAGCCCCTGCGCCACCCCGGCCTGTGCCATCGCCTCGATCAGGTGGAACACATAGGCGGGGCCGGACCCCGACACCGCCGTCACCGCATCAATCTGATCTTCGCTATCCAGTTCAACGACTTGGCCGACGGCCAGCATCAACTGATGCGCCAAGGCCAGACCCGCCGCACCCGCTTGGGCATTGGCGCAAATGCCGGTGATGCCGCGGCCGACCATCGCCGGAGTGTTTGGCATGGTGCGCACGATGGGGGTGCGTTCGCCCAAGGCCTGCGCAAAAGTGGCGATGGACGTGCCTGCCGCAATCGACACAAACAGGGTTTTGCCATTGCCCAAGGCTTGCAACGCGGGCAGCGCCGCGCCCATCATCTGCGGCTTGACGGCCAGCACGGCAACGGCGGGGGAGGGAGGCACGCCGACGTTCAGATGCACGCCAAGGCTGCGCAACCAGTCGGTGGGATGGGGTTCAATCACCCAAACCGATGCCGCAGGCACCCCAGCCGCCAACCATCCAGTCAGCAGCGCCGTGCCCATCTTGCCACATCCCAGCAGAACCAATCCCTCGCGGGCCACCACTTCCAACGCCATCGCTCGCTCCTGTTTTGCGGCAGGTTAGGCGCAGTGGGCGGTGGCTTCAATCGCGATTTCAGGCTCGGCCATAAGCCTCGGCGATGGCGACTTTCATCGCCTCAGCAGGGGATTTATCGGCCCAGGCCACCAGTTGGAATGCCGGATAAAAGCGCTCTGCCGCCATCACCGCACTGCTGATCAGCCGGTCGATCTGTTCCGATCCGGCCATCTGACCGCCCGCAAGGCACAGGCCATAGCGCCAGACCATCAGCTTTTGCTCGGCCCAATAGGTGAAAGCGCCCGTCCAGACCATATCGTTGCAGCGGTTCAGCACATCGTAAAGCGCGCCCATCTTGTCGGTCGGCGGCTCCATCTCGAACGTGCAGATCAGCCGCAGGGTTTCATCCTGAGCCGACCATGCCAAGGTCAAAGAATAGGTGCGCCACTGGCCTTCGACTGCCATCGCGATCTGGTCATCGGTGACGCGGTCAAATTCCCAATCGTGATGGGCGGCAAGGGTTTGCACGATGTCGATTGGGTGCAAATCATCTGACACCATAAAATCTTCTGCAATCGACATGACCCCGGCCTCACTATGAAGCCAATGCAGGGGGCGTCCCTACTATTGGCTGGGTGTCCGGCAAGAAACAGCGTTGCCTGACGTTGCCCTTACTAAATATAGTGTCCGCGCGGGGGAAGCCTGTAAAGTGATTTCTGCTCAAATCTTCTGTGGACAAAAATTCTTCACACCATGTTGCGTGTTTTTGTTCAAAAACCACCATAACCAGTGAAAGCCACTAAATCTATGGCATGACTTCGAACTTATCCACATCCACCATGCCGTGATCGGTGATCTTCAGGTGCGGGATGACCGGCAGGCAGAGAAAGGCCAGTTGCAGGAAGGGTTCCTCCAGCGTCACGCCCAAGGATCTTGCGGCGGCGCGCAGGGTGATCAGGTCGGCGTGGACCACTTCAAACGGTTCCAAACTCATCAGGCCCGCGACGGGCAGCGCCAGTTCGGCCAGCACGCGACCGCCTTCCACCACGACAAACCCGCCCTCAATCTGGCCCAGCCGCGCCACCGCCAGCGCCATGTCGTCGTAATCGGCACCCACAACGGCAATGTTGTGGTGGTCGTGGCAGACGGTCGAGGCGATGGCCCCACGTTGCAGACCGAAGCCTTTCACAAACCCTGTCGCGCGGTTGCCGTTCACCCCATGCCGTTCGATCACTGCGATCTTCACCAGATCGCGGGCGATGTCGGGCCGTTTGTCGCCATCCACTGGCGCGATGTCATAGGTCAGATGCTGCGTGATGATCTTGCCGGGCAGAATGCCGATCACCGGAGTGTCCACCCGATTGCCGCCGGTGCGGAAGTGGTGGGCCTCAATCGGCGGGGCCTTGACGGAATGGCGGGCAACCGGGGGAAGGGTGCTGCGGGCGGCAAAGGCCGCATCCGTCACCTGCACACCGCCCGCGAACACCATGGCGACGGTGCAGGTCTCAAGGCTGTCGATCACCGCGATATCCGCACGTTTGCCCGGCGCGATCAGACCGCGATCCTTCAGGCCAAACGCTTCGGCTGCGGACAAGGACGCCGCGCGATAGACGGCCAAAGGCGGCGCGCCAAGGGCAATCGCCGTGCGGATCAGGTAATCCAGATGCCCATGTTCGGCGATGTCCAACGGGTTGCGGTCATCGGTGCAAAGACAGAGATAGGGCGCGTGGCGTTCGGTCAACAGCCCCACCAGCGCGTGCAGATCCTTGGACACCGACCCTTCGCGGATCAGCACCCGCATGCCCTTGCGCAGCTTTTCCAAAGCCTCTTCCGCCGTTGTTGCCTCATGTTCGGTGCGGATTCCGGCGGCGATATAGCCGTTCAGATCATTGCCGCGCAACAAGGGCGCATGGCCGTCGATGTGACGACCGACAAAGGCGTCCAGCTTGTCCATACACCCCGGGTCCTTGTGCAACACGCCGGGATAATTCATGAATTCCGCCAGCCCGATCACGCGCGGATGATCCATCAGCGGCACGAGATCGGCAGCCATCAGCCGCGCGCCTGTCGTCTCCATATGCGTGGACGGCACGCAGGACGACAGCTGCACGCGGATATCCATCAGCGTCAGCGCCGACGCCTCAAGAAAATACGCAATCCCGATCAGCCCGCAGACATTGGCAATTTCATGCGGGTCGCAGATCGCGGTCGTCACGCCATGCGGCAACACACAGCGGTCAAATTCGAACGGCGTCACCAACGAGGATTCAATATGCAAATGGGTGTCGATGAAGCCGGGCACCAGAATCTGGCCCGTGACGTCGATTTCCCGCACCCCGGAATACTGGCCAAACACCCCGACAATCGTATCGCCACAGATCGCCACATCCGACGCCACCAGATCGCCGGTGATCAGGTCAAACACCAAACCGCCCTTCAGCACCAGATCGGCGGGCACAATGCCCCGGCCTTGATCAATACGCGCAGTGAGGGTGCTTTTGGGCATGGTAATCTCCTTTGGTTTAGGAAACCCTAAGCGGATCGTCCCTTCAAGGGGCAAAAGGAAACTCTCCCCATGCGGCCTTTGCACGGCATTGCCCTGAAGCTGGGCTCGGTTCTGGTTTTTATCGTAATGGCGGCGCTGATCAAGATCACCGCGCAGCATGTGCCGCCGGGGCAGATCGTGTTCTTTCGGTCGTTCTTTGCTATTCCGGTGATTGTGGTCTGGCTGGCGTTAAGGCGAGAGCTGCGCACCGGGTTTATCGCCCACAATCCGTTGAGCCATTTCTGGCGCGGGCTGATGGGAACGTCGGCAATGGGGCTGGGGTTTGCGGGCCTGGCCTATCTGCCTTTGCCCGAAGTGACGGCAATCGGTTACGCCTCCCCCCTGCTGGTGGTGGTGTTTGCCGCCATGTTTCTGGGCGAAAAGGTGCACCTCTTTCGCATCGCCTCGGTCGCCTTGGGCCTGGCGGGGGTGATGGTGGTGCTGTCACCGCGCCTGTCCGTGTCGGCCGATCTGGGGTCGCACCGTGAAGCGTTCGGCGCGATGCTGGTCCTGACGGGGGCGTTCTGTACGGCACTGGCACAGGTGTTTGTGCGCAAGCTGGTCAACACCGAAAAGACCGCCGCCATCGTGTTTTACTTTTCGGTCACGTCAACCTTGCTGGCGCTGACCACCCTGCCTTTCGGTTGGGTGATCCCCACATTGACCGAGACGCTGATCTTGATCGGGGTCGGTCTGTTGGGCGGCATCGGGCAGACCCTGCTGACTTCCAGCTACCGCGAGGCCGATGCCTCCCTGATCGCGCCGTTTGACTATGCCTCGATGCTGTTTGCGCTGCTGATCGGCTATTTCGCCTTTGACGAGGTGCCGACGGGAACCATGCTGGCCGGGGCGGGTCTGGTGATTGTCGCCGGTATCCTGATCATCTGGCGCGAGCGCAAACTGGGGCTTGAACGCACCAAAGGCCGCAAGGCGATGACGCCCTAGCGGGCGTTGCGTTCATCCGGGGCCAGCGTGCGCTGCGTGGGGACGGATACCTGACGCGGGCAGGACGGCAAAAGGACGGATACCAGACGGGTAATTCCGTTAGATATCAGAGAATTAACCCCAACGGATCACAATATCCGCAGGGCCAGAGTTGCGCGTCACCCGGCGAATGTTGGGCATGTCATTGCCGTCGATCCATGCCCGCGCCTGTTCGGGGGTTTTGCCGTAATGCGCCCAGCGGGCCAGCAGACGGCGGTCGAGTTCATCCTCGGGGACGTCAATCCAGACGGTCAGGTCAAACAAGGGGGCGGCTTGGGGCCAAGGGGCCTCATTCAGCAGCAGGTAGTTGCCTTCGATCACCAGCAGGCGGTCGGTGGCGGTGACAATATCGGCACCCGCGCGGCTGATTTCCAGATCGCGGTCAAACAGCGGGATGGCGACTTCGTCTTCGCTGCGCAGGCGGCGCAGCAGGTGGAAAAAGCCTTGCGCATCAAAGGTATCGGGGGCGCCTTTGCGGTCGCGCGCGCCGCGTGCGTGCAGCACGGCGTCGTCATAGTGAAAGCCGTCCATCGGCACGGCCTTGGCCCCTGCCCCCAAAGCCGCCACCAGTTCGGCGGCCAGAGTGGATTTGCCAGCCCCCGGCGGGCCTGCAAGGGCGGTCAGAAACCGCCCTTGCGTTGGCGCGCGTTCCCGGATCAGATCTGCCAGTTCAACGGGCGTCATGCTGGCTCGGTCACGCCTTCGGGCAGCTTGGCCCCGGTCATGAAGGCCACCGCGTCCGACATCGAATAGTCCTTCGGGTTGATCTCGCACAGACGGCGACCCAAGCGGTGGATGTGAATTCGATCAGCGACTTCAAACACATGCGGCATATTGTGGCTGATCAGGATGATCGGAATGCCACGCGCGCGGACGTCGCGGATCAGTTCCAGCACCCGGCGGCTTTCCTTGACGCCCAGCGCCGCCGTCGGTTCATCCAGGATCACCACGCGCGACCCAAAGGCCGCCGCACGCGCCACAGCCACGCCCTGACGCTGACCGCCGGACAAGGTTTCCACGGTCTGGTGGATGTTCTGAATGGTCATCAGCCCCAGTTCCGACAGCTTGTCGCGGGCGAATTGCTCCATCCGCGGTCTGTCCATCTGACGCAGCACCGTCCCCAGGAAACCGGGCTTGCGCCATTCGCGACCCAGAAACATGTTGTCGGCAATCGACAGCGCCGGAGACATCGCAAGGTTTTGATAAACCGTCTCAATGCCTTCAGCACGGGCGTCTTCCGGCCCCCGGAAATTGACGACAGCGCCATCAAGCTCAATGGTACCGTGGTCGGGGATGACGGCCCCCGACAGCGCCTTGATCAGCGTCGATTTGCCCGCCCCGTTGTCACCGATCACGGCCACAATCTCGCCTGCGTTCAAGTCAAAATCCGCACCGTTCATGGCGACGACGGTGCCATAACGCTTCATCAACCCGCGCGCGCGCAGAATTGGGGTTACAGGTGTCATTGCGAAGCCCTCCGCAGCCATTGGTCAAGTGCAACGGCGATGATCACAAGGCACCCTGCCGCGAACATCTGCCAGTAATCATCCACCCCAGCCAAGGACAAGCCAGTGTTGAACACACCCACAATAAACGCCCCCAGCACCGAGCCGACAATCGACCCACGGCCGCCGAACAAGGACGTGCCACCGATCACCACGGCGGTGATAGAGCCAAGGTTCACGGTATCAAAGGCAATCGGCGACACCGACCCCACCCGGCCAATCGCAATCCAGGCCGCAAAGCCACAGATCAGGCCAGCCACGGCGTAAACCGAAATCAGGGTGCGATCCACGCGGATACCCGACAGCATCGCCGCATCCGGGTCATCGCCTATCGCATGGACGTGACGGCCCCAAGCGGTTTGGTTCAACACATACCACAGCACAGCCGCCAGCAATATCAAGGTGATACCGCCATAGGTCAGACTTGCACCACCATAGTTGATGCCCTTGCCAAACCACAGCAAAGCCGGGGCCTGCGCTTCGATATCCACGTTGCGGATGGATTCGGACCCCGAATACCAAAGCTTCAATGCGTTGAAGATCGACAGCGTGCCCGGCGTCACGATAAAGGGCGGCAACTTCATCTTGGCGACCAGAACGCCGTTGATAAAGCCCATCAACCCGCCAAAGAACAAGCCAATCAGCACCGCAATGCCCACCGGCAACCCGGTGATCACGGCCAGATTGCCCATGATCAGCGAAGTCATCACAAGGATTGCGCCCACCGACAGGTCAATGCCCGCCGTCAGGATCACCAGCGTCTGCGCCAGAGCGACAAAGCCCGTGACCGTCACCTGCTTCAGCACGGTCGACAGCGCGCCCACACCCAGAAAGCGCGGAGCGATGATGCTGAACGCGATGATCGAGATCATCAGAACAAGGGCGGGGATCATGGTGGGGTAGCTGCGCAGATAGCCGCGCAGCACCGGGATGAAGGATTTGTCATCCCGCTCAAAGGCCGCGACCGCCGTATCGGCTTTGGTCAGCGCTGCCTCGAAATCGGAAATGGTTTTGGTTGGCGCGTCTTCTACGCTCATCGCTTCGGTTTCCCCCCGGTGATGACCCGAAACCCAACTCGGGTTTCGCCTATGAAGAAGGGCGACTGTAAAGCCGCCCTTCTGTTAATCAAGCCACTTTGTGGGGTGGTATCAGCCCCAGCAGAGCTCGGTGCCTTTGGTGCTGTCGATCGACTCGACGCCGGCAGCTGGCTTGTCAGTGACAAGGTTCACACCGGTGTTGAAGAAGGACAGACCTTCGGTCGCCGCTGGCTTGGTGCCGTCTTTGGCGAAAGCAGCGATGGCTTCGACGCCCTTGGCCGCCATCAACAGTGGATACTGCTGCGAGGTTGCGCCGATGACGCCGCCTTTGACCGAAGCGATGCCAGGGCAGCCGCCGTCAACCGAAACGATGATCGCCTGACCTTCTTTGCCAGCATTCTTCAGGGCCTGATAGGCGCCCTCAGCCGCAGGCTCGTTGATCGTGTAGACCACGTTGATGTCCGGGTCTTTGGCCAGCAGGGTTTCCATCGCGCGCAGACCGCCTTCTGGGTTTGCGTCCGAGGTTTCGTGACCGATCACGCGGGCGTCGGTTTCCGAACCCATGACCGACAGATCCGGCACTTCGATGCCAAAGCCAACGAGGAAGCCGGTGTCGCGCTGGACGTCAACCGAGATGTTGTCCTTGTTGATGTCAAGCATGGCGATCTTGGCGGTCGCGGCGCCTTCACCCATGGTGGCAGCAGCCCACTGACCGATCAGCAGACCCGCCTGGAAGTTGTCGGTTGCAAAGGTCATGTCCTGTGCTTCGGCATCAGCCAAAGGGGTGTCCAGCGCGATGACCAGAATGCCAGCAGCGCGGGCAGCCTTCAGAGCCGGGCCAACCGAGTCGTTCGACGGGGTCACAAGGATACCCTTGGCGCCGGCAGCCACGCAGTTTTCAATCGCGGTGATCTGCGGAGCAGCGTCGCCGTCTTTTTCGCCAGCATAGGCCTGGAAGTCCATGCCAGCCGCGGTTGCAGCAGCCTCAGCGCCCTCTTTCATCTTTACGAAGAAGGGGTTGGTGTTGTTTTTGGTGATCAGGCAAGCCAAATCAGCAGCCGAAGCCGAACCTGCGATCAGCGCGATAGCCGCCGCACCGAGCAAAGCTTTGGAATTGAATTTCATAGGTCGTCGTCCCAAGGAATTGTGGGGTTTGCCCCCGGTCGAAAGTCTTTCGTCCGTGCCGTGTCAGCCCAGCGATGACGTCAATTGACGCGATTCCCTCGCTTGCGTCAAGATAAATAAATCAGAGTGATTTATTATTGACAGACTCGCCCCCAGCCCGCAGTCTGGCGCTTTACACGGGGCGTGTGTCGCCCCGAAATCGTTCACGGAAGGCCAATGCTGCCATGCTTATCGGAATTCCCTCACTGTTGGGCCCAGACATGCTGCACGCCCTGCGCGCCATGGGGCATGGGGACGAAATCGCTTTGGTGGATGGCAATTATCCCGCAGCAGAGCATGGCCGACGGGTGATCCGCGCCGATGGATTGGATATGGCGGCGGTGCTGACCGCGATCCTGCAGGTGTTGCCGGTTGAAGGCGCTTTTCGGGCCGCTTTGAACAATGACGCCGCCCAAAGCGCCCCGATCCATCACCAGATCGACGCGATTGTGCAGGCCACAGCGCTTGGCCTCTCCGCGACGCCTCTGGATGGCCCGGCCCTTTATCCGCGGATCCGGGCAGCCTACGCGATTGTGGCCACGTCAGAACCGCAGCCCTTTGCCAATGTGATCCTGCGCAAGGGCGTGATACTGCCGTCCGACAAGCCGTAGGGAAAGCGATGCCACAGGACGCAGAATACCTGATCGACCGAAGCGGCAGCGACGACGTTGGTCTGCGCGGGTCCAATCAGTCAGGCATGCGCGCCCACAATGAACGGTTGGTGCTGTCCTTGGTGCGCCAGCATGGGGCGCTCGCGAAATCGGACATCGCGCGGATCACCGGGCTGTCGGCACAGACCATTTCGGTCATCATGCGGGCGCTGGAGCAGGACGGACTGCTGCTGCGCGGTGAACCCGTCCGGGGCCGCATCGGTCAACCGTCGGTGCCGATGTCCTTGAACCCCGAGGGCGCGTTCTTTCTGGGGCTGAAGATCGGGCGGCGGTCTGCTGATCTGACCTTGGTCGATTTTCTGGGCCGGGTGGTGGCGACCAACCGGCAGATTTACCGCTATCCCACCCCCAGCGCCGTGGTGGCCTTTGTCGCCCGCGCCTTGCCGTTGGTGTCGGCGCATATGACCCCCGCTGCGCGCAACCGGATCAGCGGCATGGGCGTGGCGATGCCGTTTCAGCTGTGGAACTGGGTGCAATCCATCGGCGCCCCACAGGCCGAGATGGACGCTTGGCGCGACCGTGACATTCAGGCGGAACTGGCGGCGCTGTCGGGACTGCCAGTCTATGTGCAGAACGACGCCACCTCGGCCTGTGGCGCGGAACTGGTGTTTGGCACCGGCGAACGCCCCCGCGATTTCCTTTACTTCTACTTTGGCACTTTCATCGGCGGCGGTCTGGTTCTGAACGGACAGTTGTTTCTGGGACGCACAGGCAACGCGGCGGGTGTGGGGCCGATTCCGGTGCCCGGCCCTGATGGGCGCATGCGGCGGCTGTTTGCGGCGGCGTCCCTGGCGACGCTGGCCGATGCGATGACGGCGGCGGGGGAAAGTTCGGATTTCCTGTGGGAAAGCCCCGATCATTGGACGGTCAGCGACGCCGTGCTGTCCGATTGGTTGGACGGGGCTGCCGAAGGTCTGGCCTCGGCCATCCTGTCAGCCGCCAGCCTGCTGGAGCTTGAAGCGGTGCTGATCGACGGCTGGATGCCGGTCGCGGTGCGCGCCGAAATCACCCGGCGCACGCAGGCGGCGTTGGACCGTATGGACATGGCCGGCGTGACGCCTCCGGTGATCCGCGAGGGCACGGTGGGCGCGCAGGCCCGGTCTTTAGGGGCCGCCGCGATCCCGTTGTCGCAGCGCTATCTGCTGGACCAGAACGCCGCCAGCCGCGACGCCTGACACCGGTTTTCGGCCCATGCGGGCGTTTGCGCTTGAAACCATGGGTGGTGTGCTTATCTTGGCGCAAACCCAGCACCGCGTTGGACCCAAGGCGCAATGCCTAGAGACGACAAGGATTTCCGCCCTTATGAGCCTTGCCTTGATTGCCGCCCTGCCCTTTCTGGGTGCTGTCCTGCCCGGGCTGGCGATTGGCTTTGGCCGCAACGCCTGCGCCGTGGTGACGGGGGCTGTGACGGCGCTGTGTCTGCTGTTGCTGGCCCCGCTGGTGCCTGCGGTGATGGCGGGTCAGGTGGTGCAGGCGCAGATCGCCTGGCTGCCGGGCCTTGGCCTGAACGCGCATTTCATGCTGGACGGGCTGGGGCTGCTGTTTGCGCTGCTGATCCTGGGCATCGGCTTGCTGATCATCCTTTACGCCCGATTTTATCTGAGCCCTGCCGACCCGATGGGACGGTTTTACACCTACTTATTGCTGTTCCAAGGCGCCATGCTGGGGATCGTTCTGTCCGACAACATCCTGCTTTTGCTGGTGTTCTGGGAGCTGACCTCACTGTCGTCGTTTCTGTTGATCGGGTACTGGTCGCACACCGCCGAAGGGCGCCAAGGCGCGCGGATGGCTTTGGCGATCACGGGCGGCGGCGGGCTTGCGCTGATGGCAGGGCTGCTGATGCTGGGCCAGGTGGCGGGCAGCTATGATCTGTCGGTGATCCTGACACGCGCCGATGTGGTGCAGGCCGATCCGCTGTATCTGCCGATGCTGGTGCTGATCTTGCTGGGGGCCTTTGCCAAATCGGCGCAGCTGCCGTTCCAGTTCTGGTTGCCACATGCGATGGCAGCCCCGACGCCGGTGTCGGCCTATCTGCATTCCGCGACCATGGTGAAAGCGGGCCTGTTCCTGATGGCACGACTGTGGCCGGTTTTGGCGGGGACTGACGTTTGGTTTGACATCGTGGCCACGACCGGACTGGCCACCATGGTCTTTGCCGCAGCCGTGGCGCTGTTCAAGACCGATCTGAAGGCGGTCCTGGCTTATTCCACCGTCAGCCATCTGGGGCTGATCACGTTTCTTCTGGGCCTTGGCACGCCTGAGGCCGCGCAGGCGGCGATGCTGCACATTTTGTGCCATGCCAGTTTCAAGGCCGCGTTGTTCATGGGGGTGGGGATCATTGACCACGCCGCCCACACCCGTGATTTGCGCCTTCTGGGCGGCTTGCGGCATTTGATGCCGGTGACATTCGGGCTGATGGTGGTGGCCGGGTTGTCGATGGCCGGAGTGCCGCCGTTGAACGGATTCTTGTCGAAAGAAATGATGCTGCAAGAGGCGGCGCAGACCGGACTTTGGGTGCAGGTCATGGCGACGGCTGGCGCGGCACTGTCGGTGGCCTACACGCTGCGGCTGTTGATACAGGCGTTTGGCGGGCCGGTGCGGCGCGACTATCCGGCGCATCCGCATGATCCGGGGATCGGGTTGTGGGCGGCACCGGCGGTTTTGGTTGCGGTGGTGGTCGCTTCGGGCGCAGCGCCGATGCTGATGCTGGCCGGTCTGGTCGATGTGGCGGCAGCGGCGGTCACGGGCACGCCTGCACATATCCATCTGGCGCTGTGGCATGGTGTTGAAAGCCCCGCCTTGTGGATGTCGGTTGCGGCCTTTGGCGGTGGTTTCGGGCTGCTGGGGCTGCACGCGCGCCTTGCAACATGGCGGTTGCCTTTGCCCGACGGCAAACGCGCTTTCGATGCCCTGATGGCGGCGGCGGTCAACGCGGCGCGGCGGTTGACGGATGCGCTGCACGATGGTGCCTTCACCCGTTTTGCGGCAATAGCGGTTGTGGCGATCGTTGCGGCCTGCGTCTATGCCTTTGCCGGGGGCAGCCACAGCCCCAGCACCCGTAGCGGCACCGTCATCGAGTTCGCCCCAGCTTTGGCTTGGGCGGTGATGATGGCCGCGATGGTCGGAGCGGTGGTCTTGCACCGCAACCGGGTGCTGGCGCTGCTGCTGCTGGGTGTGGTCGGGCTGATCCTGTCGGCGGGGTTCGCCTATCTGTCCGCCCCCGATCTGGCGCTGACGCAGATTGCGGTCGAGGTGGTGACGATCGTGCTGATGCTGCTGGGCCTGAACTTCTTGCCGAAAACCACCCCGCGCGAAAGTGGGGCGCTGCGACGCTTGCGCGATGGCGCGGTGGCGGCTGTTGCGGGCATCGGTGCAGCGGCGCTGGCCTATGCCACCATGATGCGCGGGCCAGCCTTCCCGCCGATTTCCGGGTTTCATCTGGCGCAATCGCTGCCGGGCGCGGGGGGCAGCAATGCCGTCAACACCATCATCGTCGATTTTCGCGGCTTTGACACCTACGGCGAAATCATCGTTCTGGGCATTGCCGCCCTGATCGTTTTCGCACTGGTCGAGGGGCTGCTGTCGCCCGGTGCGGCCAATGACCGTCTGCTGGCGACACAGCCCCATCTCGATGATGCAGGCGACCGGCATCCGATGATCTTTGTGGTGGCGACCCGGATCATGATGCCGTTTGTGATGCTGGTCGGGGTGTATATCTACCTGCGCGGGCACAATATGCCCGGCGGTGGATTTGTCGCCGGGTTGGTGTTCGCGATTGCAGTGGTGCTGCAGTATCTGGCCTCGGGGCAGGGTTGGACGGCAAAGCGACAGCGCGTTCCGTTTCACGGTCTGATCGGCGCGGGTATCTTGGTCGCCACGGCGACCGGGCTGGGGTCGATGGCCTTTGGCCGACCCTTCCTGACCAGCTATTTCGCCCATGTCCACCTGCCGCCGCTGGAGGATTTTGAGCTGGCTACAGCGGCGCTGTTCGATCTCGGGGTGTTCCTTTGCGTGCTGGGCGCGGTGATGCTGGTGCTGGCGTCGTTGTCACGGATAGGGCAGCGTGCGGGCGAGATCGCGTCGGATGCGCCCTATGACGGGGGGCCGCGCTGATGGAGGCATTGGTTGCAATTGCCATCGGTGCGATGGTGGCGGGTGGGGTCTACCTGATCCTGCGGCAGCGAACCTTTCCGGTGATTGTCGGGCTGTCGCTGCTGTCTTACGCTGTGAACATCTTCATCTTTGCCTCCGGGCGTCTGGCCCCCGGCCTGCCGCCGATCATCCGTGACGGGGCTGCGGGCTATACCGACCCATTGCCGCAAGCGCTTGTCCTGACAGCGATTGTGATTTCCTTCGCCATGACGGCGGTGATCGTCATCATGGCTTTGGGGGCCTATCTGCATTCGGGCGATGACCGGGTGGATGGGGGCGCAGCGTGAACCAGTTCATCATCGCGCCCATCATTCTGCCTGCGGCTTTGGCCGGGCTGATCGTGTTGGTGGCGCGGCGCAATCTTGCGGCGCAGCGGATGATTTCAGGGCTGGGCGCGGCCGCCCTGATCGCGCTGGCCGTGGTGTTGCTGGTGCAGGCCAGCGCGGGGCCGCAGGGCTATTTTCTGGGGCATTGGCCGGCACCTTTTGGCATTGCGCTGATGGTGGACCGGCTGACTGCCTTGATGCTGGCGCTGGTGGCTGGATTGTCGGCGGTCGTGCTGCTCTATGTGGTGGGTTCTGGCTGGGACAAACGCGGCGCACATTTTCACACGTTGTTTATGTTCCAACTGATGGGGTTGAACGGGGCATTCCTGACCGCCGACGCCTTCAACCTGTTCGTGTTCTTCGAGGTGCTGCTGATCGCCTCTTACGGGCTGATGGTGCATGGCGGTGGCGCGGATCGGTTGCGGGCGGGCGTGCAATATGTGGCGTTCAACCTGCTGGGATCGACGCTGTTCCTGTTCGGGCTGTCGGTGGTTTATGCAGTGCTGGGCACGCTCAACATGGCTGATATGGCGGTGAAGCTGGCGACACTTCCGCCCGGTGATGTGGCACTGATGCGGGTGGCGGCGGTGATGCTGCTGCTGGTGTTTGCGATCAAGGGCGCGCTGGTGCCGATGCAGTTCTGGCTGCCCGGCACCTATGCGGTGGCCCCCGGCCCGGTGGCGGCGTTGTTTGCGGTGATGACCAAGGTCGGGGCCTATGCGGTGATCCGTCTGGGCACGCTGATCTTCGGGGCCGAGGCCACGGCGGGGCTTTGGGCCGGGCTGCTGTGGCCCGCCGCCCTGATCACCATCGGCGTTGGCGCGCTGGGGGTTCTGGGCGCGCGCGGGCTGGCAAGGATGGTGGCATTTGCCGCAATCGGATCGATGGGCGTGCTGTTTTTGGCCGTTTCAGTGGGCACGCCGCAGGCGACGGCGGCGGCGCTGTATTATCTGCTGCATTCGACCATGGCGATGGCGGTGCTGTTTTTGTTGGCCGATCTGATCGGCGCACAACGTGGTGACGGTCTGACCCCGGCGGCCCCTTTGCATGGCGCGATCGCGGCGCTGTTCATGGTGGCGGCGATTGCCATGGCCGGAATGCCGCCGCTGTCAGGCTTCATCGGCAAGCTGCAAGTGATGGACGCGCTGCGCGACCCGTTGGCGTGGAGCGTCATTCTGGCCGGGTCTTTCCTGACCATGCTGGGTCTGGCCCGCGCCGGGTCGGTGCTGTTTTGGAAAACCGAAGGCGTGGCGCGCGCGACCCCTGCGCTGGTGCCCGTTCTGGCGATTGGGGTGGCCTTGGTGGCACTGGTGGCGCAAACGGTGTTCGCGGGGCCGCTGATGGCTTGGCTGACGGTTGCTGCCGACGCCTTGCACGATCCGGCGGCCAGCATCGCCGTGATGCGGTTGGGAGAGGCTCCATGATGCGCAGGCTTTATCCGCACCCGTTGCTGTCGGCGTTGCTGGTCATCACATGGATGTTGCTGGTGAACCGCATCGCCCTTGGCTCGCTGGTAATGGCGGTGATACTGGCCACGGTGATCCCGCTGGCCACTGCGGCCTATTGGCCCAATCGCCCGCGCCTGCAGCGGCCTTTGGCGCTGCTGTCCTATCTGGCACTGGTGGTTTGGGATGTGATCCTTGCCAATATTCAGGTGGCCCGGATCGTGCTGTTCATGCCCGCAGATCAGATCAGATCGGCGTGGATCACCGTGCCGCTGACCCTGACCTCGCCCGAGGCGATCACCTTGCTGGCGGGCACCATCACGATGACGCCGGGCACTCTGACCGCCGATATGTCCAAGGATGGTCGCGCTTTGCTGATTCATTCCCTGCACGCCCCCGACCCCGACGCCGTGCGCGACGAGATCCTTTCGCGCTATGAGGCCCGCTTGATAAGGATATTTGGCTGATGCTGACCCTTGCCCTTGCCTTTGCCATCGGATGCTTTGCCCTTGCGCTGCAGCTGAACCTGATCCGTCTGGCGACCGCGCCCACCAGGCCCGACCGCATTCTGGCGGTGGATACCATGGTGGTGAACCTGATCGCGCTGATCGTGCTTTACGGGATCAAAACCAACAGCGGTTTGAATTTTGAGGCGGCGATGCTGCTGGCCATGACGGGGTTTGTGTCCACTGTGGCGTTTTGCAAATACCTTCTGCGCGGGAGGATCATCGAATGACCTTCGCGGCGGAACTGGTGATATCCCTTTTGCTGGTGATTGCGGGGGTGTTCGGGTTGGTCGGCAGCGTTGGCTTGCTGAAACTGCGCGTCGCCATGCAGCGGCTGCACGCTCCGACCAATGGCACCACCGTGGGCGTTGGTGCGGCCCTGATCGCCTCGGCGTTTGAGGGGGTGTTGGTGCGGGGCGTCGCGTCGTGGCAAGAAGTGCTGGTCACGATCTTCTTGTTCATGACGGCACCTTTGACGGCGCTCTATCTGGCAAAGGCGCATCTGCATGCCCTGCCCGACCGCAGCATCCTGCCCGCCACTGGCACCGAGGCCAATTGGGCCGGAGAACCGGATCAGCCGTCCTGACATCGGCTGGTCTGAAGTTGGTATGGTGACGGTCCGATGCGCCGGGGCCACGGCTTTGACCCGTTGGTAAAATCCAAAGGCCCGCCCTTGCCAGTTGCCCCCCCTGCGGGCAAGCTGCGCCAAACCCGAAAGGACAGGCCCGCATGCACACCCTGACCGAAATTAAGACTCAGTTGCCGCAGCTGACCCATAGCCGCAATCCCGGCATGCCGCTGGATCTGGACTGGGTGGCCTCGGTGCAAGCCAACACCTCTGCCATCGAACGCCGTGCGGCGACCTTGGGCGGGCGGCGATCGGTGAAAAAGGAGTTTCAGGCGGCCTGGCTGTTGAAGGCCGTCAGTCTGATCGACCTGACCACCCTGTCGGGCGACGACACCGAGGGCCGGGTCAAACGCCTGTGCGCCAAGGCCCGCCAACCCGTGGCGCCGTGGATGCTGGAAAAACTGGGTCTGCCGGGCCTGACCACCGGCGCGGTCTGCGTCTATCACGAGATGGTGGAAACCGCCGTACGCGCGTTGGAGGGGACGAATATCCCCGTCGCCGCCGTGTCGACGGGGTTTCCAGCTGGCCTGTCACCGTTCCGCCTGCGCATCGCGGAAATTGGTGAGTCGGTGCGGGCAGGGGCGCGTGAAATCGACATCGTGATTTCGCGTCGCCATGTGCTGACGCAGAACTGGCAGGCGCTGTATGATGAGATGGCCGAAATGCGCGCCGCCTGTGGCGATGCGGATGTGAAGGCGATTTTGGCCACGGGCGAGCTTGGCACCTTGCGCAATGTGGCCCGCGCCAGCCTGATCTGCATGATGGCGGGGGCGGATTTCATCAAGACCTCGACCGGGAAAGAGGGCGTCAATGCCACGCTGCCGGTGACGCTGACCATGATCCGCTGCATCCGCGACTTTCAGGATCGCACCGGTATCAAAGTGGGTTACAAACCGGCGGGCGGGATTTCCAAGGCCAAGGACGCGCTGCTGTATCTGGCCTTGATGAAAGACGAACTCGGCCATCCGTGGCTGCAACCCGACCTGTTCCGCTTTGGCGCCTCGTCCCTGCTGGGCGATATTGAACGCCAGCTTGAACATTACCTGACCGGCCACTACTCGGCCGCCAACCGCCATGCGATGGGGTGAACCATGACTGTCCGCGATATCTTCGATAGCATGGCCTACGGTCCCGCCCCCGAAAGCAGCGCCGAGGTGCTGGCTTGGATTGCCGGGCATCAGGGGCGGTTTGGACATTGGATTGACGGTGCTTTTGCTGCGCCGGGTGACGGGTTTGACACGCGCAACCCGGCGACGGGCAAGGTGTTGGCGCAGGTGACGCAGGGGACTGCGGGCGACCTTGATCTGGCCGTGGCTGCCGCGCGGCGGGCGCAACCGAAATGGGCGCGGCTGTCGGGGCATCAGCGGGCGAAGTACCTGTATGCACTGGCGCGGCTGGTGCAGAAACACGCGCGGCTGTTGGCAGTGCTGGAGACGATGGACAATGGCAAGCCGATCCGCGAGGCGCGCGACATCGACGTGCCATTGGTCGCGCGGCATTTCTACTATCATGCGGGTCTGGCGCAGTTGATGGACGCCGAACTGCCGGGGCAAATCGCCTTGGGCGTGTGCGGCGCGGTGATCCCGTGGAACTTCCCGCTCTTGATGCTGGCATGGAAGGTGGCCCCGGCTTTGGCTGCGGGCAACACCGTGGTGCTGAAGCCTGCGGAATACACCCCGCTGACCGCGCTGCTGTTTGCCGAACTGACGCGCGAGGCCGGGCTGCCGAAGGGTGTCTTGAACATCGTGACCGGCGATGGCGATACCGGGGCGGCTTTGGTGGCGCATACAGAAGTGAACAAGATCGCCTTCACCGGATCGACGGCGGTGGGGCGTCTGATTCGTCAGGCGACGGCGGGCACCGGCAAGGCGCTGACGTTGGAACTGGGCGGCAAGTCGCCCTATATCGTGTTCGACGATGCGGATATGGACTCCGCGATTGAAGGACTGGTCGATGCGATCTGGTTCAATCAAGGGCAGGTTTGTTGCGCCGGGTCACGGCTTTTGGTGCAAGAGGGCATCGCCGACCGCTTTCACACCAAGCTGAAACGCCGGATGGACGGGCTGCGCATTGGCGATCCGTTGGACAAATGCATCGATGTGGGCGCGATTGTCGATCAGGTGCAGCGCGATATGATTGCCGGGCTGGTGGCGAAGTCGGATGGTGAGGTTTACCACGCCGCCTGCGCGGTGCCCGAGGGGTGCTATTACCCGCCGACCCTGATCACCGGGCTGTCGGCGGCCTCCACCCTGATGCAGGAAGAAATCTTCGGCCCGGTGCTGGTGTCGATGACGTTCCGCACACCCGCTGAGGCGGTGGAGCTGGCGAACAACACCAGATACGGACTGGCGGCGACGGTCTGGACCGAGAATATCAATCTGGCCTTGGACATCGCTCCCAAAATGCGCGCCGGGGTGGTTTGGGTCAACGCAACCAACCTGTTTGACGCGGCGGCGGGTTTTGGCGGTGTGCGCGAAAGCGGGTTCGGGCGTGAAGGTGGCTGGGAGGGCTTGTTGGCCTATCTGAAACCCGCCGCGAAGACCAAACTTCTGGCCCCGGCGAAAGCCGCCCCTGCCCCGGCCGTGGCCGAGGTGGACACCATGGACCGTACCGCAAAACTGTATGTCGGCGGCAAGCAAGCCCGCCCGGATGGCGGTTATTCCCAAGCCGTCTGGTCTCCACGCGGCAAGCTGTTGGGTCATGTCGGCCTTGGCAACCGCAAAGACATTCGTAACGCGGTCGAGGCTGCGCATGCCGCCAAAGGCTGGGGCAGGGCCACCGCCCACAATCGCGCCCAGGTGCTGTATTACATTGCCGAAAACCTGTCGGCCCGCAGCGCCGAGTTCGCGGCCCGGCTGCGCGATCTGACCGGGAAATCCGGCGAGGCCGAGGTCGACGCATCGATCGCTCGTCTGTTCACCTATGCGGCTTGGGCCGACAAATACGACGGCGCGGTGAAGTCGGTGCCGATGCGCTGTGTGGCGATTGCAATGAACGAACCCTGCGGCGTCATCGGCGCGCTTTGCCCGGACGAAGCGCCGCTGCTGGGCCTGATTTCCGTTCTGGCCCCGGCGATTGCGATGGGCAACACCTGCGTGTTGGTGCCCTCCGAAACCGCCCCCTTGATCGCCACCGATTTCTATCAAGTGCTGGACACGTCTGATCTGCCGGGTGGCGTGGTGAACATCGTCACCGGGTCGCATGCCGAACTGGCCAAACCCTTGGCCGGGCATATGGATGTCGATGCGGTCTGGTCTTTCTCGTCCAAACCCCTGTCCGGGCTGATTGAAAAAGAGGCCGCGACCAACATCAAGCGTTCATGGGTCAACCACGGCGTTGCGCGCGATTGGTTTGGCACAGACGGAGAAGGCCGCGCGTTCTTGCGTCAGGCAACCGAGGTCAAAACCATATGGGTGCCCTACGGCGAGTAACGCCCGAGGGCTGACTTCCTTCAATCTGTTTCAGATTGAAGGAAGTCCATCAAATTCAAAAGACTGGGTCTGTCGGGTTTAGGATTCGTCGCAAACTGCGGCAAATTCCCCGTGATTTTGTTTCAATTTCATGCAACCTCTGCCGCGTCATTTTGTGACATATGCAACAAGCCTCGATTTAAACAGAGGCGGTGGAAAAAGGGATACTTGAATGATTAAAGAATTCAAAGCCTTTCTGATGAAGGGCAATGTCATGGACCTTGCCGTGGGTATCATCATCGGCGCGGCCTTCACGGCAATCGTCAACAGCCTTGTGGGCGATCTGATCAACCCGATCATCGGCTTGATTTTGGGCGGCATCAACTTTTCGGACATGTTCTTCGACTTGTCGGGCACTGTACCTGCTTCGTTGGCAGCGGCAAAAGAGTCGGGCGCGGCTGTTTTTGCTTACGGTGCCTTCATCACCGCGCTGATCAACTTTGTCATCATCGGCTGGGTGGTCTTCATGCTGGTGAAGTTCATGAACAGGCTGATGCCACCAAAGCCTGTGGCACCTGCTGCTCCGGCTGGCCCGTCGGAAGTTGACCTGCTGAAAGAAATTCTGGCCACGCTGAAGAAGTAAGCCAGACCGTGCAAAGGGGTCCGCAGAGCAATCTGCGGGCCTTTTCTTTACACGGATACGGGCCGCACCTGCAGGGCGTTCCCCCACAGCCGATGGGCCATCAACGCCGCCAAGGGCGCGGGTGTCGTTGTCAAGGAATAGGGAAATCATGGTCAGGGCGGGCAGCACAGGCAGCCACAGCCAGTAGGGGGGAAGTCGCGTAAATATCGGGGCCTCACGGGTTGCAATGGCCCTGCAAGGTCCCGGCCCGCCGCCTCGGTCGCAACTGCAAAGCAGCTGCAGCCGTGCGGGCGCAGGAGGCCTTTTGCCCCCTGCGCCCGCTTTGGGTTACAAAGCCAGCGCTTGCGCCCCGGTGATCGTCGGCAGCCCCAAGGCCACACCCACGGCGGCATAGGTCAACTGGCCTGCGTGCACGTTCAGACCCGCCAGCAAGTGCTTGTCATCGGCGCAAGCCTGTTTCCAACCCTTGTTGGCCAGCGCCAGCATGAATGGCATCGTCGCATTGCCCAAAGCCAGCGTCGAGGTCCGCGCCACAGCACCCGGCATGTTGGCCACGCAATAATGCATGATACCATCGACTTCGTAGATCGGGTCTTGGTGAGTGGTTGCGCGGGATGTCTCAAAGCAACCGCCCTGATCAATCGCCACATCGACCAGCGCCGCACCCGGTTTCAACTCGGACAACTGCGCCCGCGAGATCAGCTTTGGCGCCGCAGCCCCCGGGATCAGCACCGCGCCGATGATCAGATCGGCGGCCCGCGCCAGTTCGATCGTCGTCGCCGCATCAGCGTAGCCGCATTTGAACTGGCCGCCAAACACGTCGTCCAGATAGCGCAGCCGATTGACAGATCGGTCCAGCACCGTCACATCCGCGCCCATTCCGGCACTGATCTTGGCAGCATGGGTGCCAACAACACCGCCGCCGATCACCAGCACGCGCGCGGGCAGAACGCCCGGTACGCCGCCCATCAGCACACCGCGGCCGCCATTGGCCTTTTGCAGCGTCCATGCGCCAACCTGTGGGGCCAGACGGCCTGCAACTTCCGACATGGGGGCCAGCAGAGGCAAGCCGCCACGATCATCGGTGACGGTTTCATAAGCGATGCAAGTGGCCCCCGATGCCATCAGATCAGCGGTTTGCACCGGATCGGGCGCAAGGTGCAGGTAGGTGAACAACACCTGACCGGGGCGCAGCATGGCACGCTCAATCGCCTGCGGCTCTTTGACCTTGACGATCATATCGGCCGCCGCAAAGACCTCTTCTGCCGTGGCGATGATCTGCGCGCCTGCGGCCAGATAATCTGCATCGGTGAAGCCCGCACCCGTGCCGGCGTTGGTTTCGATCAGAACGCTGTGACCTGCCTTGACCGCCTCCTGCGCGGCGTTCGGAGTGATGCCAACGCGGAACTCTTGCGGTTTGATCTCTTTTGGGCAACCGATTTTCATAGCACTCTCCCTGATGGACACCACGTCCTTGGCGAAAACAGTGCCGCTTTTCCGTTGCAATTGCTTTGATATTTTGCTGGCAAAATGGCACTCTTGCAGTAGATTACACTACGTTTTCCTCTTTAATTGAAAGAAGCCACCATGCTTCCCGAAATTGACGCCACAGATCGTCGTATCCTTGCGGTTTTGCAGCGCGAAGGCCGCATCACCAATGCCGAGTTGTCGGAACGCGTCAACCTGTCGCCTTCGGCCTGCCACCGCCGGGTGCAGCTGTTGGAAGAGGCGGGGTTTATCGCGGGGTATGTGGCGTTATTGGATGCGCGGCGGATGGGCAAACCGACCACCGTTTTTGTCGAAATCACCCTGCAATCGCAGGCCGAAGACCTGCTTGACGCCTTTGAACGCGAAGTCGCGCGCGTACCGGATATTCTGGAATGTCACCTGATGGCCGGAACCGCCGACTACCTGATCAAGATCATGGCCGAAGACACCGAGGATTTCGCCCGAATCCACCGCACACACCTGTCGCGCCTGCCCGGCGTGCGGCAGATGCAATCGTCCTTCGCCTTGCGCACCGTGGTCAAAACCACAGCCTTGGCGGTTTAACGCCGAAAGCTTTGCCCGATGCCACTGCTGAAACCTGTGCTCTTTGCGTTTTGTCTGGGCGTTACAGCCTGTGCACCCTCTGCACCCATGCAGAAATCACCTCCCCGAACCGATCTGCTGCCGCAGTTCACCATCTCAACACAATGGTGGTCAAATAATCCCGCAGTTCCCCGGGCGCAGTTGCTGCGCGCGGCGGCCCGGTCTTGCGGGGTGCCCAAAGGCACCGATCTGCCGCACAGCGGCGTCTACGGCCTGTTTGGCACATGGATGTTGGACTTTGCTTGCCCCAAAGCGCCGCTCTGACCGGGTTACGATCAGCCGTGGTGCGCCTGCCACTTACCGCCGTGGCCAATCACTTTGGCAAAGGCGGAAGGCTCACGGGCGCCAGATGTGCGGGCAGCAACGCCGGATCAGGGTGATCGGCACGCGGGTTTTGATCTCAGGCACTCCGCCGAGACAAAGTTGCACCGAGTCCAAAGACGCTTTGCCAAAGCGATGTCGCGCGGCAGGCGACGCGGCCCGGCAAGGCCATCGGCCCGGCAAGAAGCAGGCCTGTGGTTCAAAGGCGGTTTCTGCGTTCACAGCCCACAGGTGCGCCCCGGGGTTCAGCGCGCTGATGGCCTCGGGCTGTTTCAGCAACTGAAGCCGAAAAACCCAAAGAAAAACCCCCGGCCTTAGGGGACGGGGGTCAATCGGGTGGGCGCAGATCTTACAACCTTTGCCCCAGTGTCACTAACGTTCCAAGCTTTCGCTTAAAGACCGCCTTCACGCTGAAGCTTTTTGCGCGCAAGTTTCCTTGCACGGCGAACGGCTTCGGCTTGCTCACGGGCTTTTTTGACGGAGGGCTTCTCGAAATGTTGCTTGAGCTTCATTTCGCGGAATACGCCTTCGCGCTGGAGCTTTTTCTTGAGAGCCCGAAGGGCTTGCTCAACGTTATTGTCGCGGACGCTGACCTGCATGTGGTTGTCACCACCTTCCTAAGTTAGAGTTGCACGAATTGTGCAGGCGTGCGGGCCATAACAACTGGACGCGGGCTTGTCTATGACTACCTAAGGTAGGTGCGAAATGCAGGGTGAAAACACGATGGAACGAGCAAAAGACCGGATTCTGGAGGCAAGCTTGGGCCACGCTCCGTTTGACGGTTGGTCGGATGTGACGCTGAAGGCGGCGCTGGCTGATTCGGGTGTGGCGGCGGGTTTGGGCCGCGCGCTGTTCCCGCGCGGTGGCATTGACCTTGCGGTGGCCTATCACAAACGCGGCGACGCGGTGATGCGCGACACCTGTGCCACGACCGACCTTGCCGCGCTGCGCATCCGCGACCGCATCACGCTGGCAGTGCGTTTGCGGCTGCAAGCGGCCGACAAGGAGTTGGTGCGGCGCGGATCGACGCTGTTCAGCCTGCCCCATCACGCCGCCGAAGGCGCCGGGCTGATCTGGGCCACCGCAGATGCGATCTGGACGGCCTTGGGCGACACCAGCACCGACGTGAACTGGTACAGCAAGCGCGCCACCCTGTCGGCGGTTTACGGCGCGACCGTGCTGTTCTGGCTGGGCGACACGTCCGAGGGCGATCAGGCGACTTGGGAATTTCTGGACCGCCGCATTGAAAACGTCATGCAGTTTGAGAAGACCAAAGCGAAATTGCAGGAAAACCCACTGGCCAAGGCGCTGTTGGCTGGGCCGCTGACTCTTCTGAACCGGGTGCGCGCGCCGCAAACGGCATCCGACCTGCCCGGTCGCAGTTCCCATTGAAAGGCTCTGATATGACGCTGTCTTCTTCGATGCTGGCCATGGAAATCTCGGCCCCCGGTGATCCGGATGTGCTGAAACCCGTTTCGCTGCCGGTGCCGGTGCCGGGCCATGGCCAGATCATCCTGCGCGTGGCCTATGCGGGCGTGAACCGTCCCGATGCGCTGCAACGCGCCGGGGCCTACGCGCCGCCCGCCAGCGCCTCACCACTGCCGGGGCTGGAGGCTTCGGGGACAGTGGTGGCGATGGGGCCGGGGGTGACGCGCTGGACCATCGGCGACAAGGTTTGCGCGCTGCTGCCCGGCGGCGGCTATGCCGAATATGCCGTCTGCCACGAATCTCACGCCCTGCCCATTCCCGACGGAGTGTCCCTGCGCGCGGCGGCCTGCCTGCCCGAAACCTGCTTCACGGTCTGGTCGAACGTGGTGATGCGCGGCAACTTGCACGCCGGCGAGCGGTTTTTGGTGCATGGCGGCTCATCGGGCATCGGGACCACCGCCGTTCAGATTGCCCGTGCATTGGGGGCAAGGGTCTTCGCCACCGCGGGCAGTGATGAGAAATGCCGAACGGTTGAAGGGTTGGGCGCAGAGCGCTGCTTCAACTACAAAACCGAGGACTTCGTCGAGGAGATGAAGAAACTCGGCGGCGCCAATCTGATCCTCGATATGGTCGGCGGCCCCTATTTGCCGCGCAACATCAAGGCTCTGGCCGATGATGGCCGCCTCGTGCAGATCGCCTTCCTGCAAGGCCCAAAAATCGAATTGAACTTCGCCGAACTGATGATGCGCCGCCTCACTCTCACCGGGTCCACCCTGCGCCCACAGTCTGATCAAGCCAAGGCCCGCATCGCCGCGCAGGTTGAAAGCCATGTCTGGCCGATGATCGCAGGCGGCGCATTCCGTGTGGTCATCGACAGCGAATTCGCCCTGACCGAGGCCCCGGCGGCGCATTGGCGACTGGAAAGCGCGGGGCATATCGGCAAGATCGTGATGAAGGTCGAAGCCTGACCCTTTCACATTGGCCCAAATATCCTCGGGGGTGAGCGCAGCGAGGGGGCAGACAGCCCCCTACCCCTTTTTTCACAAAAGCAATGGCGCGTCTTCGCGCCGCAATCGGATCACCCTTGCTGGTTCAATCGCCCAGCTTGGCATGCACCTCATCCAGATCAACCTCGGCCAGCGGCATCTTGTTGGCCGGGTTCTCGAAATCATATTTGAACAGCTGGAAGTCGCGTTTGTAGATTTCCCAGACCAGATGCATCGACAGATCGTCGAAGTAATCTTCCACCGGATGCAGCCGTTTCGGCCCGTGGCCTTCGCTTTCGTTGAACTTCGGGATCTTCTTCAGATCAACCTTGTGTCTGGTTTTGATCTTTTTCAGAACCTTGCCCATGCCCTCATCGAATTTCTCGGTGAAAAAAATATTGTCATAGCGGCCACCGTTGACGATGTAGGTCGATACATGCCCCGCCATCGCCGACCAGTGAATGTCGGGTTCCATCGGCTTTTTCCACCGGATGGTGTCGCGCGCGAACAGCAAGAATCGGCGAAAGCTGGCGATCTGATCGAACTCGGCCTTGCCGTCATCACCGCCGACGTCGATGCCGTATTTCTGCACCAACAGCGGCACGAGGTTGCCGCGATAGCGCTTGCCGTTGCGCTGAATGCCGCAGATCTTGTCGAAAAACGACGATAGAATCCGGGTGTAGGGGTTGCGCACGCAGGTGAAGGCGTAAGATTTATGGGTCTTGGCGTTCTTCTCGATCAGCGGCTGGCTCGCCTCGATCGCCCATTTGTGCATGCCCGCCGTGGCATCATGGATGTCGCCATCAAAGAACTTGCCATGGTCGGAATAGAACATGATCTGCCCAATCGTCGAGCAGGCGCATTTCGGCACCACGCGGTAAACCACACTTTCGCTTTCCGTCATCCACGTACCGGGGAAACCCATAAACCACCCTCCATCCCTTGCGCCACACGCCCGCGATGAGGCGCGGGATCATCCGGCCACAAAAAAGCAAACAAACTCTGTCTTTTCAATGGTCCTTGGCACTATTTAAGGAAACAATGACCTCTCTATGTGCGTAATGATCCGGAAATGGCAAGAATCGCTTACATCCTTTTGTGTCACAAGGATCCCGAAGGGATCATCGCCCAGGCACAACGCCTGACGGCGGCAGGTGATTTCGTCTCGATCCACTTCGATGGTCGCGCCAAGAACGAAGATTTCGACAAGATCCGCACCGCCTTGGCGCCCAACCCTTCTGTCGCTTTCACCAAACGCCGTTCCAAATGCGGTTGGGGCGAATGGTCTTTGGTCGGGGCGACCTTGCTGGCGGTCGAGGCTGCGGTTGACGCCTTTCCCCGTGCCACGCATTTTTACATGCTGTCGGGCGACTGTATGCCGATCAAATCCGCAGAATTTGCGCATGACTATCTGGACCGCGAAGAGGTCGATTACATCGAAAGCTTTGACTACTTCAACTCGGACTGGATCAAGACCGGCATCAAGGAAGAACGCCTGATCTACCGCCACTACTTCAATGAGCGCAACAACAAGCGGCTGTTCTACGCCTCGATGAAGCTGCAAGACAAGCTGGGCATCACCCGCAAAGTCCCCTCAGATATCGCGATGCAGATTGGCAGCCAGTGGTGGTGCCTGCGCCGCCGCACCGTCGAATGGGTGCTGGATTTTGTGCGCACCCGCAAGGATGTGATGCGGTTTTTCCGCACCACATGGATCCCGGATGAGACGTTCTTTCAGACCGTCGTCCGCCATCTGGTGCCGGAACATGAATTGCGCAGCCGCACGCTGACCTTCCTGATGTTCACCGATTACGGCATGCCGGTGACGTTTTACAACGACAATTACGACCTGTTGCTGTCGCAGGACTACCTGTTCGCCCGCAAGATCAGCCCCGATGCCAAAGACCTGAAGGAACGTTTGGGCAAGCTTTACGCCGCCAAGGGCATCAAGTTCGGGATCTCGAATGAAGGCCGCACGCTGTTCAAGTTCATCACCGGGCGGGGCCGCATTGGCCGCCGTTTTGCACCACGATTCTGGGAAACCGAAAGCACGCTGGGACGCGAACGCACGCTGATGATGGTGACTTGCAAGAAATGGCATGTCGCCAAGCGGTTGGTCGAACGGGTGCGGCAGGTGACAAACCTGCCCGCCTTGGACTATCTGTTCAACGAGGCGTCCACGCCCTTGCCCGATCTGGGCGGTATCCAATCCACGCTGGAAAAACGCACGCGGCACCGCAGGGCCCTCGTGCGGATGCTTTACGACTACTGGCAGACCGACCGCATGGTCTTTTGCATTGACCCGGCCAACGTCGATCTGATGCAGGATTTCTACAACGACAAGGCCAAGGTGCGGCTGCTGGAAATTGAGTGTGACTTCACAGACGACTACTTGATCGGCCACGCCACCCGCGTTGGCTTGGCCGGTGAGCGCACGCCGCAAGACACCATCGACCGGTTGTTGCCCACGATCCGCTATGACGTGCGATTCGAGTCCGACAAGATCAGGGATGCCGGATTCCCCAACCTTTTGCGGGTGCGCCAATCTGCGTCAGTGGACGAAAACACGGTGCCGCTGGCGGAATTTCTTGATATCTCGGTAGAGAAAGCCCGCGAGATTGCGGCGACCGAATACCTATTTGTGGACTGAAGCCATGGCCTATTCCTACGACCCGACCAACATCTTCGCCCGCATCCTGCGCGGTGAGATCCCCAACAAGACCGTGCTGGAAACGCCGCACACTTTGGCCTTCCACGACATCGCCCCGCATGCACCGGTGCATGTTCTGGTGATCCCGAAGGGGCCCTATACGACCTTTGACCATTTCGCGGCGCTCGCCTCGGCAGAAGAGCTGGTCGATTTCCACCGCGCCTGTGCCGAAGTGTGCCGTCTGGTCGGCGTGGCCCCCGGCGATGGCTATCGTGCCATCACCAATGCAGGGGCGCATGGCATGCAAGAGGTGCCGCATTATCATCTGCATATCCTGGGTGGCCGGGTGCTGGGGCCGTTGGTTCTGAAGTAAACCGCAGCTTTCGGGTCGTCCATGGACGAAGCCACGGCCATACTGGCCTCACAACAGGAGGCCAATATGATCCATTACACCCCGATCCCAACCGCAATTGTGCGCGCCTATCAGGCCGGCGGGCTTGATGCCAACGGCCAGCCGCCCGAACGCCATATCTCGGACGGTGATGGTAATCCGTGCCGCCATTGTCTGCGGATGATCCCCAAAGGCGCGGGCATGCTGGTGCTGGCGCATCGCCCGTTTCCAGCCCCGCAACCCTATGCCGAAATCGGGCCGATCTTTCTATGTGCGGACGCCTGTGCGGCGGGCGGCGGTGATGCATTGCCTGAAATACTCGACAGCCCCGACTATATCCTGCGCGGCTATGGGGCGGATGATCGTATCGTCTACGGCTCGGGTGCGGTTGTGCCCACGCAGGCCCTGTTGGATCAGGCGGCGGTGCGGTTCTCTGATCCGCGCGTGGCCTATGCCCATGTCAGATCGGCGCGGAACAACTGCTTTCAGGTCAGGATCGATCGTTAACGGCGGAACAATTTGGGACGCAGCCCCTGCGCCGCGCTGCTGACCACTTCGGCAATGCGGGCGGCACGGGTGGCCGGAGTCTTCGCCATCTTGATCCATTCCAGTGTGCCGCGCCTCACACTGCGCGGATGCGCGGCCCAAACCTTGGCCGCCGCACCTCGCAGCGCTTCGGTCAGGTCGGGCGGGTCCAGCAATGCCTCGACATCGTTCAGGAAATCCCACATGCCGTTGGCCTTGGCTGCGGCGATCTTGGCCTCGCCCGCAGGCGTCATGGCACCCGAAGCGATGGCGCGTTCGGCATGGGCCTTGTTCACGGCGGACCAGGCTGACGCCGGATTGCGGGGGGCGATCAGATGGGCGGTGCGATCTGCGTCCACCGCGCGGGGCAGGCTGTCGATCCAGCCCCAGCACAACAGCTCTTCAACCAGCGGCTCCCAGCCCAGATAATCAGGGTGGTGGCGTTTGAAAGTGGCAAGCCAGACCGTGCCCGAACTGGCGTGATTGGCGGCCAGCCAATCGCGCAATTCACTTCGGTTGCGGACGGTGACAAGGGTGGCGTCGCGCGCGGGCATCTATTGCAACGTTTCGCCCCGCGCCAGCATCGCCACATATTCGGCGATCCGTTTGGCGCGGATTTCCGGGCGCTTGGCGGTGGTCAGACGGTAATGGATGGCAGAGCGATTGCGGGCGTTCAGACCTGCGCATTCATCCCGCGCGGCCTGCGGACCTTCGGCCAAGGCCTGCAAGAAATCCTCGGGCATGTCCTTGGCCGACCCGGCATAAGCGCTGGCCCAGCGGCCATTGGCCTGCGCCGCCGTCACATGGGCCATCCCGGCAGGGCGCATTTGGCCGTCGGCGATCAGGCGTTCGGCATGGGCGCGGTTGGTCTGGCTCCACGCCGATCCGGGTTTGCGCGGGGTGAAATGTTGCCCCCATTCGGTTTCGGACACCGACTTTTTGACCCCGTCGATCCAGCCCCAAGCCAAAGCCTCCACCACCGCCTGCCCCCAGTCGATCGATGGAATGCCAGAGCTTTTCTTGTAGATCTTGACCCAAACCTCATCGCGGATGCCGTGATAATCGGCCAGCCACGCCGCCCAGTCTTCGGGCGTGGCAAAAGGGATCGCCGCGACTAATGTGCTGCCGCCCATGATGCCCCCTTTCCGGCCTCTACCGTCAGCGGCACCGACAAATGCACCGCCGGATGCGCGGCGCCTTCCATGATGTCCTTTGCGACCTTGATCAGCGCGTCGCTGGCGTTTTCGTCCACCTCGAACAGCAATTCGTCATGCACCTGCAACAGCATCTTGGCGGGCAAATGCGCGATGGCATCCGGCATGCGAATCATGGCGCGGCGGATCACATCGGCAGCGGTGCCTTGGATCGGGGCGTTGATCGCCGCGCGTTTGGCAAAGCCCGCGCCCGGGCCTTTGGCGTTGATTTCCGGCGTGTGGATTTTGCGGCCAAACAGGGTTTGCACAAAACCGTTGGTTTGAGCAAAGGCGATGGTCGTGGCCATGTATTCCTTGATCCCCGGAAAGCGTTCGAAATAGCGGTCGATGAATCCCTGCGCCTCGGCCCGCGGGATGCGCAGGTTGCGCGCCAGACCAAAGCCGGAAATGCCATAGATGACGCCAAAGTTGATCGCCTTGGCTTTGCGGCGGATGTCAGAGGTCATCTGATCCAGCGGCACGTTGAACATTTCCGACGCGGTCAGGGCGTGAATGTCGATGCCATCCTTGAAGGCTTGGCGCAGGCTGGGAATGTCCGCGATATGGGCCAGAATGCGCAATTCGATCTGGGAATAGTCCAGCGATACCAAAAGCTTGCCCTTCGGGGCCACAAACGCCTCCCGGATGCGGCGGCCTTCCTCAGATCGCACCGGAATGTTTTGCAGGTTTGGATCGGTCGAAGCCAGCCGCCCCGTCACCGCGCCCGAGATCGAATAGCTGGTGTGAACCCGCCCGGTGTCGGGGTTGATATGGGTCTGCAATGCATCGGTGTAGGTCGATTTCAGTTTCGCCAATTGCCGCCAATCCAGCACCAGCCCCGGCAGCACATGCTCGGTCGCCAAGTCTTCCAGAATATCAGCGCCAGTGCCATAGGCCCCGGTCTTGCCCTTTTCCCCGCCGGGCAGTTGCAGCTTGTCAAACAGTATCTCGCCCAATTGTTTGGGCGAACCGACATTGAACGGCTGCCCGGCCACCTCTTGAATTTCCGCCTCCAGCCCCGCCATTTTCTGCGCAAAGGCATTGGACATGCGGCTTAGGGTGTCACGGTCCACCTGAATGCCCGCCATCTCCATCTCGGCCAGCACCGGCACCAAGGGCCGTTCCAGCGTCTCATACACCGTGGTGACGCCCACGCGGTGCAATTGCGGCTTGAACAATTCCCACAGGCGCAGGGTGACATCGGCGTCCTCAGCTGCGTATTTCACCGCGTCGTCGATGCCCACGCGGTCAAAGGTCACCTGCGTCTTGCCCGTGCCCAGCAAGGTCTTGATCGGAATGGGTTCATGCCCCAGATATTCCTTCGACAGCGCGTCCATGCCGTGCCCGTTCAACCCCGCCTGCATGGCATAAGACAGCAACATGGTGTCATCAAAGGGCGCAATGCGGATGCCGTGGCGGGCGAAAATCTTCCAGTCGTATTTCATGTTCTGGCCGATTTTCAGCACGCTTGCATCTTCCAGCACCGGCTTCAAAGCGGTCAGCACGTCCGGCATCGGCAACTGCCCCGGCACCAGATCGGTTGACCCAAACAGATCACCGCCGCCCTGCTTGTGGCCCAGTGGGATATAGGCGGCGCGCCCGGCATGAACACAAAGCGAAATGCCGACCAGTTCGGCCTGCATCTCGTCCAGACTGGTGGTTTCCGTATCCACCGCCACATGACCAACACCGCGCATTTCGGCAATCCACGCCTGCAATTGCACCATGCTGTTGATGTTCTCATAGCCTGCATGGTCGAACGGCAGCCGGTCCGGGGCCGCCGCATCATCATGCGCCCCCTCGACATGCAGGCCCTTGGCCTCGTCCAGCACCGGCATCGCCACCTTCAACCGCTCCGCCACCCGCCGGGTCAACGTGCGGAACTCCATCGCGTTCAGAAAGGCCATCGCGGTTTCGCCGTCAGGGCTTTTCAACTCCAGCGACTCCAGCGTCACCTCCAGCGGCATATCGCAGTCCAACGCGACCAGACGTTTGGAGATGCGGATCAGATCGGCATTGTCCACCAAAGCCTCACGCCGTTTGGGTTGCTTTATCTCGCCGGCACGGGCCAAAAGCGTCTCCAGATCACCGTATTCCTGAATCAGCAGCGCCGCCGTCTTGATGCCAATTCCCGGCGCGCCCGGCACGTTGTCGACCGAATCCCCAGCCAGCGATTGCACATCGACCACGCGGTTCGGGGCGACACCGAATTTCTCGAACACCTCTTCCAACCCGATGCGCTTGTTCTTCATCGGGTCCAGCATATCAACGCCGTCGCCCACCAGCTGCATCAGGTCTTTGTCGGATGAGATGATCGTCACCGTCCCCCCCGCATCCCGCGCGCGATGCGCGAGGGTTGCGATGATGTCGTCGGCCTCATAGCCATCGACCTCGATACAGGCGACGTTGAAGGCGCGGGTGGCGTCGCGGGTGTAGGCGAATTGCGGGCGCAGATCCTCGGGCAGTTCGGGACGGTTGGCCTTGTAAAGCGGGTAAATGTCGTTGCGGAACGTCTTCGATCCTGCGTCGAAGACCACCGCCAGATGGGTGGGGGCCACATTGCGGGTGCTGGTCAACTCGCCCCACAGCAGGTTGCAAAACCCGGCGACGGCGCCCACCGGCAGGCCATCCGATTTCCGCGTCAGCGGCGGCAGCGCGTGATAGGCGCGGAAAATGAAGGCAGACCCGTCGATCAGGTGAAGATGGTTGCCCTTGCCAAATGCCATGTTCCGCCCCTTTTGCGCTTTGGTCTGTATTGCCACGAAGCGGGGTGCGGTTCCATCCCTTCCGCTTACTGCGGCTGCTGATGCCAGCCAAAACTGAAGGACACCGCCTGCGGCGTCGGCGTCCATATGCCAAAAGGCACCCCCGCCGCGCGCAGGGTTTCACCGACCCAAGCGTTGCAGGTGTGGAACAGGTGGAAATCGCCCCGTGCGGCGAAAAACGCATCGGTGGGGGTAAAGCCGTCATAGGGCAAGGCGATCGGCGTCGCAGTCTGATCCTGCTGAAAGCTGGCGTCGATGGCGGACAGCAGGGCGGCAAATTGCGGCTCTGACAGGGTCATGAAGGTCAGCCCCGGCACGCCCTGCACATTGCCCGCAAGGTCCAGCCGGATCACGGCAGGCTCTCCCCAAGCCGCGCGCAACACCGCCCCGGCGGTGATATCGCTGTAAGTTCCGGCGGTGGTGTAGAACCCTTCCGCCCCCCATCCCAGCACCAGCCATTCGGCGGCGGGGTTGGAAATGGGCACGCCCGCCGCCTCGGCATAGGCGAAATGCGCGCGGGTTTCGGGCGACAGCGGAATCAGGAAATCATAATGGATCGGCCCGCGCGCCAGCCCGATCAGATATTCAGTACCGCCCGGCAGATCGGCATGCGCGCCGGGGATCACCGCCCCCACGGTCGCCGCGCTGAAATAGGTCAAAGGCAGCGCAATCAGCGCCGAAGCCACGCGCAGGGGCCAGCGCAGCGAGGCCTAGTGATCGTCGTGGGCGTGGGCGCGATCAATCTCATAGCGTTTGTCGCAATAGCCACAGGTGACAACGCCGGTATCCTCGGGAATGGTCAGCCAGACCCGCGGGTGCCCGCCACCACCTTCACCACCATCGCAAGCCACTTTCCAATGGGTGACGGTCTGGGTCTGCGTGGCGTTCATCGACATTGGCGGCGTCCTTCATTGGCTGATGGCATTCTAACCGCTCATTCTTTGACGGCAAGGGGGCTGAACTCACGACAATTCATCTAAAATTTGCATTCACATTGGTACAAATATCCCGGGGGTCCGGGGGCTGGCCCCCGGCGCTGAGGCAGCAGACTAATCCCCGATCATCCGCGACCGCGCCTTCAGCGCCCCGAGCCACGCCAGCCCGTGCACCGTCGCCCGTGCAGGCCGGTATTCGGCGGCAACCCAGCCCTCATACCCGCAGCCATCCAACTCGGCGCACAGGCCGGTCAGATCGAACCCGCCGCCGCCCGGCTCATTGCGGGTCGGAAAGCCTGCGATCTGGATGTGGTTGACCCGGTGCTTGTGCCGCGCCCAGACAGCGCCCGCATCGCCATGAATGCGCGCCGCATGCCACAGGTCGAACTGGATCCCAACGCCCGCCAGCCCCAGATCGTCCAAAATCCGCCCGGCCTGATCGAAATCGTTCAGGAAATAACCGGGCATGTCATCGGTGTTCAACGGCTCCAGGCACAGCCGCTGATCGGGTGCCTGCGCCACCGCCCAAGCCAGATTGTCGGCATAAGTCTGTTCCGCCTGCGGCCCTTTGGCCACGCCCGCCATCACATGCAACCGTGCGGCGCCAAGGCGCGTCGCCAGATCAGCCGCGCGCAAGAACCCTTCGCGGAACCGCACTTCTTGCCCCGGCACGGCGGCAAATCCGCGATCTCCCGCCGCCCAATCCCCCGGTGGGGTGTTGATCAGCGCCAAGGGCATCCCGGCCAGTGCGGTCTCCCAATCCTTGGGCGCATGATCATAAGGGAACAGGATTTCTGCGCCGTCAAACCCGGCTTGCGCGGCAAGGCCGGGGCGGTCAAGGCTGGTGACTTCCGTGAACAGCATCGTCAGGTTGGCGGCGAACTTCGGCATCAGGGCAATTCGCCCGATGGGATCATCGCGAAGAACTGGCCCTGTGACCAGACCCCGAACCAGCTTTCAGCATCCTGCATTGCGTGGGTTCCCAATTCGGTCAGCCGGTAAAACGACTTGCGGTCAATCAACGCCCACAGCCCGGCGCGGACATGAACATAAGGCGCAGGTTCGCCTGTGATCGCGTTGCGGTCAACCCGGATCGGATTTTCGGCACCGGCGACCACTTCATCCTCGGTCTTGGTGAAAAACCGCAGCACCTGCGCGTCTCCCTGCCCCGTCACCTCAAAATCAATCGCCAGCAGCGGCGCATCATCGACAATGATGCCAACTTTCTCAACCGGGGTGACAAGGTAATACTTGCCATTCTCAATCTTCAGAATCGACGAGAACAGCTTGACCATGGCCGGGCGGCCAATCGGCGTGCCTTCGTGAAACCATGTCCCGTCGCGGGCGATGCGCATGTCGATGTCACCGCAAAACGGCGGGTTCCACAGATGCACCGGCGGCGGCCCCTTCTTGGTGGCCGCGCGGACCGAGTCCAGCAGCCCCTCGGCCCCCGGTTTCACGATGATTTGTCCTGCCATGCTTTTTGCCATTTGTGCCCAAGCCCATTACTGGCTCATATGTCCCCATATAAACGCTTTGCGAGGAATGTCATGGCCGATCCCACCCAACTTGTCGCCGAGATCGAATTCCTTGCGGCGCGGCTGGCCGAGGTGAAGGCGTCGATCAGCCAACGTTTCATCGGCCAAGACAAGGTGGTCAATCAGGTTCTGGCCGCGATGCTGTGCGGCGGTCATGCCCTGCTGGTGGGTCTGCCGGGGCTTGGCAAGACCATGTTGGTGGACACTTTGTCGACCGTGATGGGACTGAAAGGCAACCGCATCCAGTTCACCCCCGATCTGATGCCCGCCGACATTCTGGGATCGGAAGTGCTGGAAACCGCCGCTGACGGCAGCCGTGCGTTCCGCTTTCTCGAAGGTCCGGTGTTTTGCCAGTTGCTGATGGCGGATGAAATCAACCGCGCCAGCCCCCGCACCCAGTCCGCGCTGTTGCAGGCGATGCAGGAACGCGAAGTGTCGATTGCCGGTCAGCACCGCCCCTTGGGCCGCCCCTTCCACGTTCTGGCCACGCAAAACCCCATCGAACAGGAAGGCACCTATCCGCTGCCCGAGGCGCAGCTGGACCGCTTTTTGTTGCAGGTCGATGTCGAATATCCGACCCGCGCTATTGAGCGTGACATTCTGATCGCCACCACGGGCGCGGCCGAATCCGCAGCCCACCAGGTCTTTACCGCCGATGAATTGCTCGCCGCCCAAGCCGTGATCCGCCGGATGCCGGTTGGGGATCAGGTGGTTGAGGCGATCCTCGATCTGGTCCGCGCCTGCCGTCCGGGTGAACCCGAGGGCCGCGATCTGGCCGCAAGTCTGTCCTGGGGTCCGGGACCGCGCGCGGCGCAGGCCTTGATGCTGACGGTGCGGGCGCGGGCGTTGCTGGATGGGCGTTTGGTGCCATCCGTCGCCGATGTGGCGGCGATGGCGCATCCGGTTCTGGTGCATCGCATGGCGCTGTCCTTTGCGGCGCGGGCGCGGGGCGAAACCCTTGCGGCGTTGATTGACCGCGTCACCACCCGCGCTTTGGGGCAAGAGGCCGCGTGACAGTTTCGCTCGATCTGCGCGCAAGGGCGGAAACCCTCGGGCGATCGCTGCCAGCGCTTTTGGCCGAGGCTGAACACCTGGCCGCAATGCTGATGCTGGGCGAACATGGCCGCAGGCGCGCAGGTCGGGGCGATGAGTTCTGGCAATACCGCCCCGCCCATGCCGGTGACGCCGCGCGCAGCATTGATTGGCGGCGGTCGGCACGGTCCGACGCGCATTTCGTGCGTGAACGTGAATGGCAGGCAGCACAGTCGGTGACGCTCTGGGTCGATCAGGCGCGGTCGATGTCTTTCAGCGGGGCCAAGGATCGCGCGCCGAAACTGGACCGGGCGCGTCTGCTGGCGCTGGCTTTGGCGGTGCTGTTGTTGCGCGGCGGTGAGCGGGTGGGGTTGGCGGGCGTGACGCCTGCGAAACCGGGGCGCGCGCAAGTGTTGGAACTGATTGCGGGGCTGGAGGCCGAGGATGCGCAGGATTACGGCGCACCCGTTGTCGATGGCATGGTGGCCCATGGCCGCGCGGTGTTCCTGTCGGATTTTCTGGGGCGGCTGGAGCCGCTGCAGGCCGCTCTTGCCGCCGCTTCGGATCGTGGCGTGAAGGGCGTTCTGCTGCAGGTTCTGGACCCTGCCGAGGAAGATTTCCCCTTCGATGGTCGCACCATCTTTGAATCCATGACCGGGGCCGTGCGCCACGAAACCCAGAACGCCGGTGATTTGCGCAGCCGCTATCTGGACCGTCTGGCCGAACGCAAGGACCGCTTGACCACGCTGTCTGCCGCCATGGGCTGGCATTATCACTGCCACCACACCGCCACGCCCGCGCAATCGGCGCTGCTGTGGGCCTATGCGGCGCTGGGGGGCGGGAAATGATCGCCTTTACCACGCCGCTGTTGCTTTTGGCCCTGATCGCCCTGCCGATCCTGTGGCTTTTGCTGCGCGCCATTCCCCCTGCCCCGATCAAGCGGCGGTTTCCGGGCGTGGCCCTGTTGCTGGGGCTTCAGGATCATGAGCGCGAGGCCGACAAGACCCCGCTTTGGCTGCTGCTGCTGCGCGCGGCTGCGGTTGCGGCGGCGATTGTCGGCTTTGCCGGGCCAGTTCTGAACCCCGAAACCCGCCAGCCCGGCACCGGCCCCTTGCTGATCGTGCTGGATGGCGGCTGGGCCGACGCCCGCGACTGGCCGCGCCGGATGGACAAAGCCACGTCGCTGCTGGAACAGGCAGGTCGCGCGGGTCGCCCTGTCGCCGTGGTGCAACTGGCAACCAAGCCTGACGCGGTGGACTTCCAGACCGCCTCCTCTTGGTCGGGCCGCTTGGGTGCGATGCTGCCGCAGCCGTGGTCGCCAGAAGCGATGGCCGCTTGGATCGCCGCCCTGCCCGAGGGTAATTTTGACAGCCACTGGCTGGCCGACGGGCTTGACCACGCAGGGCGGGCCGAAATCACAAGGGCGCTGCAACTGCGCGGCACCCTGACCGTGTTCCTATCACCGCGCCCGATCTACGCCTTGCGCCCCGCTGGTTTTGCCGACGGTGCGATTGCGTTGACGGCGGCGCGTCTGGCCACTGCCGAGGCCGCCGAACTGGACATCATCGCGCGCGGGCCGGACCCTTCGGGCATTGACCGTGAACTGGCGCGCGGCAAATTCACCTTTGCCCCCAGTGCCGACACCGCCAAAACCGCCCTGACCCTGCCGCCCGAATTGCGCAACCGCATCACGCGGTTTGAACTATTGGGCCAGCGCACCGCCGGGGCGGTGTCCTTGACCGATGACAGCCTGAAGCGCCGCAAGATCGCGCTGATCGGCAGCAATGCCGACCGCGAAGGCCTGCAACTGCTGTCGCCCACCCATTACCTGCAACAGGCGTTGGAGCCCGTGGCCGATCTGATGGACGGGGCTTTGTCCGACATTTTGCCCGCCAACCCCGATGTCATCATCCTTGCCGATGTGGCGAAGCTGACGCAGCCCGAAACCGATGGCCTGCTGGACTGGCTCGACAAGGGCGGGTTGCTTTTGCGCTTTGCCGGGCCGCGCCTTGCCGCCAGCGACATCAGCCGCGATGCCGAAGACCCGCTGATGCCGGTGCGCTTGCGCGAAGGTGGCCGCGCGGTCGGTGGCGCCATGAGTTGGGGCGAGCCGAAATCGCTGGCCCCCTTTGCCGAAGGCTCACCTTTTCACGGTCTGACGGTGCCCGCCGATGTGACCGTCAGCCAGCAGGTGCTGGCACAGCCCGACCCCGATCTGACGCAGCGCACCATTGCCGCCTTGGTTGATGGCACGCCTTTGGTCACGCGCAAAGCGGTGGGGGATGGCCAGATAGTGCTGGTCCATGTCACCGCCAACGCCGAATGGTCCACCCTGCCGCTGTCGGGTCTGTTCGTGCAGATGCTGGAGCGGCTGGCGGTATCCACCCGCCCCGCGCAACCGGGTGCCGCCGATCTGGCAGGCCAGACCTGGGCCCCAGAGCGGGTTCTGGACGCCTTCGGGGTCGAGGCGAACGCAGGCGAGGTGGCGGGAGTTGCGGGTGCCGATCTGGCTGTGGCGCAGACTGACGGCCCCAAACCGGGTTTGCCGCCGGGGCTTTATGTCAGCGCAGATCGCAAAGTGGCGCTGAATACGGTGGGCGCGGAGACCACGCTGACCGCCGCCGTTTGGCCTGCAGGAACGGTGATTGAAGGGATTGAGGCCGTCAAAGCGCAGGCCTTGAAAGGGCTGCTGCTGGCCGGGGCGATGGTCTTGCTGGCGCTGGATGTGCTGGCGGCGCTGTTTGTGTCGGGGCGGCTGGGCGGTTTGGCATCGGCGGCTGTCGTGCTGCTGCTGGCGCTGCCGCAAGACGCGCAGGCGCAATCCGCCGACATGAAGGCGTTCGAGGCCATGCGTGGCGTCGTGCTGGCGCATGTGCTGACCGGCAATGCCGAGGTGGACCGGGTGGCATCGGCCGGGCTTTACGGCCTTGGCGAACGGCTGTGGGAGCGCACCTCGATCGAACCCGAAACCCCGATGGGGGTGGATCTGGAAACGGACGAACTGGCGTTTTACCCTTTCCTCTATTGGCCGATCACGCCCGATCAGGCCCTGCCTTCGACTGCGGCCTATGCCAAACTGAACCGCTTCTTGCGCACCGGCGGTATGATCCTGTTTGACACCCGCGATGGTGATCTGGCCGGAATCGGTGGCAGCACGCCCGAAGGCCAGATGCTGCAACTGCTGGCCGCTGGCCTTGATATTCCGGCGATCGAACCTGTGCCGCAAGACCATGTCCTGACCCGCAGCTTTTATCTGCTACAGGATTTTCCGGGCCGTTATGCTGGCGGCACGATCTGGGTCGAGGCCTCGGCCCCCGAGGCCGAACTGACCGAAGGCATGCCGTTTCGCAAGCTGAACGATGGCGTGACGCCGGTGATCATCGGCGGCAACGATTGGGCGGCGGCTTGGGCGGTGGATGACACCGGCGTGCAGATGTTCCCGGTGGGGCGCGGCTATGCCGGCGAGGAACAGCGTGAGATTGCCTATCGGTTCGGCATCAATGTGATGATGCATGTGCTGACCGGGAATTATAAGTCGGATCAGGTGCATGTGCCTGCCCTGCTGGAAAGGCTTGGGGAATGAACCGCAGCCTTGTCTTTGACCCGCTGTTGCCGCTTCCGGTGATCTGGGCGCTGTTTGCCATGGCCGCCGTGCTGGTGGCCTTTGCGCTGTGGCGCGGGTTGCGCGGCTGGCCCTTGCGCGGTGTGGCGATGGCGGTGCTGGGTCTGGCATTGCTGAACCCGGCCTTGCAGGAAGAAGACCGCAAGCCCCTGTCAGATATCGTAATTTTGGTGGTTGACGAAAGCGCCAGTCAGGGGCTGTCAGACCGTTCCGCCCAAACCACCCAGGCGGTTGACGCAATCAAGGCCGAGGTGGCGGCACTGGACAACACCGAACTGCGCATCGTGCCCTTTGGTGATGGCCCCGAAGACGCGGGCACCTTGGCCATGACCACGCTGGCCGAAGCGATGGCCGAAGAACCCCGCGCGCGCATCGCGGGCACGATCCTGCTGACCGATGGGCAAGTGCATGATCTGGGGTTGGCCCCTGCCCTGCCCGCACCGCTGCATGTGCTCCTGACCGGGCGCGCCTCAGATTGGGACCGCCGTCTGGTCATCACCGACGCGCCGGCCTTTGCGATTCTGGGTGAGGAGTTCATTCTGAAACTGCGGGTGGAGGATCAGGGTGCTCCGCCTGCGGGCCAATCGGGTCAGGTTGATCTGACCATCACCGTCGACGCCGACGCACCGATCACCTTTGCGGTGCCGGTGAACGAGGATCTGGAACTGCCTGTGCGCCTGCCCCATGCCGGGATGAATGTGCTGCAATTTGCAGTCGACGGGGTGGCCGGAGAATTGACCGACCGCAACAACGCCGCTGTGGTGCAGATCAACGGCGTGCGTGACCGTTTGCGCGTGCTTTTGGTGTCCGGCGAGCCGCACGCGGGCGAACGCGTCTGGCGCAACTTGTTGAAATCCGATCCCTCGGTGGACCTTGTGCATTTCACCATCCTGCGCCCGCCGGAAAAGCAGGACGGCGTCCCGGTGGATGAACTGTCACTGATCGCCTTTCCGACGCGGGAATTGTTCGTGGAAAAGATCAATGAATTTGATCTGATCATCTTTGACCGCTACCGCATGCGCGGCATCCTGCCGATGGAATACATTGATAACGTTGTGCAATATGTCAAAGACGGCGGCACGGTTCTGGTCGCCGCTGGCCCAGAGTTTGGCGCGGTGGACAGCCTGTGGCGGTCCCCCTTGGCCGAGATTTTGCCGGTGGAGCCGACCTCTCAGGTCATTGAAGAAGGCTTCAAACCCAAGCTGACCGATCTGGGCCAGCGCCATCCAGTGACAGAAGGTCTGGACAAACAAGCCCCCGAGGGTGGTTGGGGCCGCTGGTTCCGACTGATTGATGTCATTCCCTTGCGCGGGCAAATCGTGATGTCGGGGCCGCAAGACAAACCGCTGTTGGTGCTGGACCGGGTGGAACAGGGGCGCGTGGCGGTGCTGGCGTCAGATCAGGCTTGGCTGTGGGGGCGCGGCTATGAAGGCGGCGGGCCGCAATTGGAACTGTTGCGGCGGCTGGCGCATTGGATGTTGAAAGAGCCGGAGCTGGAGGAGGAATCGCTGACCGCCACCGCCCGCGCTGACGTGCTGACGATCACCCGCCGGTCCTTGGCCGAAGTGCCGCCGGGCGATCTGACCATCACCGCGCCGGATGGCACCGCCACCGCGCTGGCGATGCCGGAACTGTCGCCGGGGCGCTATGGGCTGGACTGGCAAGCGCCGGAGATGGGGCTGTATCGGCTGACGCAGGGCGATCTGGTGCGGGTGGTGGCGGTGGGGCCATCAGCGCCGCGCGAATACACCGAAACCATCGCCACCGCCGACGGGCTGGCCCCGATTGTGGCCCCGCTGCAGGGCGGCATTTTGCGGCTTGAAGAGGGTACTCCGTCGCTGCGACTGGTGCGCGAAGGGCGGCCCGCTGCGGGTCGCGGCTGGATCGGCATCACCCCGCGCGGCGCTTTTGTCACCGAAGATCTGCGGGTGGCGGCGCTGTTTCCGGTTTGGCTGTTGCTGGCGTTGGCGGCGGGCTTGGCCGTGGGCGCTTGGCTGGTGGAAGGCCGCGCCGTCAGTCGCCGCGCAGAATAATCAGGCGCGACAAGGAAGCAAACTCGCGCCGGACCAGCACTGACGCGGTCAACACCGTGGCCGCAATCAGAGCATAGGGGCCAAGCAGCCAGCCCAGCGCCCCCAAGGCAAAGTAGATCGCCCGCAGGCCACGGTTGAAACTTTTGGCGGCGGTGATGTTGATCTCCGCCGCCTGACCGGCGCGGTGAATGGCAATCGGATCGTCAGGATCATTCGGAACCGCGGCCATCAGAATGGCGCAATAACCAAACAGCCGGTGCGCCCAGATGAATTTGAGCAGGGCATTGGACAGAAACGCAATCACCAGCAACACCCGCACTTGCAGCGCGGTGGAATCCGCAGGCAGCGTCAAGTCCCGCGCCAGCCCCAGCACCATCGCCGGATTGCCGATCAACGCAATGCCGCCACCAATGGCGATCATCGACGCGCTGGCAAAAAACGCCGTGCCTTGGCGCAGATTGTCAATCATGGTGGCATCAAAAATGCGCGGCTGGCGGGTGACGAATTGGCGCATCCACTCACGCCGATAGTCCTGCATCAGCAGGCTGACGGAAGGGCGGCTTTTCGGCGGATGCTCGATGAACCAGCCGATCAGCAACCAGACAGACAGAAAAACCACAAGGGCGATTGCGTCTGGCAGGCCGAAAGGGCCGATCATGATCAGGCTGTTCATGGTGGCAGGTTAGGGGTTTGACACCGACAGGGAAAGATATTTTGCAGATGTGGTCGGCGTGGGGCTGAAAGCAAGTGACGGCGCAGGTTCATCTTGCGTTTTCCCGCCAATTGGTTATATTTTCTTACCAAACATAGGAGACTGCTGTGGATATGCCCCTGCCCAATCCGGCCATCCTGTCGACCAAAGCCGCCATCGTGGCGCGGCTGCGACAGGTGTTGCCCGACGATGCGGTGATCTCCGACCCAGCCGAAACCCGCGCCTATGAATGTGATGCGCTGTCAGCCTATGCCTGCGCCCCACTTTGCGCCGTGCTGCCCCGCACGACGGCCGAGGTGGCGGCTGTGCTGAAAATCTGCCACGCCTTGGGCGTGCCGGTGGTGCCGCGCGGGTCGGGCACCAGCCTTGCCGGGGGGGCACTGCCCACGGCCGATTGCGTCATTCTGGGCATCGCACGGATGAACGCCGTGCTGGAAACCGATTATGACAACCGCTTTATCCGCGTGCAGGCGGGTCGCACCAACCTGTCCGTCACCGGCGCTGTCGAGGCGGACGGGTTCTTCTACGCGCCCGATCCCTCCAGCCAACTCGCCTGCGCCATTGCGGGCAACATCGCAATGAACTCGGGCGGGGCGCATTGTCTGAAATACGGCGTGACGATTAACAACCTGCTGGGCGTGGTCATGGTGCAGATGGATGGCACCGTCGTCGAGGTTGGCGGGCCTTGGATGGACGCGGGCGGCCTTGATCTTTTGGGCGTGATTTGTGGGTCTGAAGGGCAGTTGGGGGTTGTGACCGAAGCCACCCTGCGCATCTTGCCCAAACCCGAAGGCGCGCGGCCGGTTTTGGTCGGGTTTGACAGCAACGAGGTGGCCGGCGCTTGTGTGTCCGACATCATCAAGGCGGGCATCCTGCCTGTGGCGATTGAGTTCATGGACCGCCCCTGCATCCGCGCGACCGAAGCCTTTGCCAAGGCCGGATACCCCGATTGTGAGGCGCTGCTAATTATCGAAGTCGAAGGGTCCGATGCCGAAATCGACGAGCAACTGGCGCGGATCAAAGCCATTGCCATGGCCCACAACCCGGTTGAATTTCGCGAGGCGGCCGATGAAGAGCAAGCCAAACGCATCTGGCTGGGCCGCAAATCGGCTTTTGGCGCGATGGGGCAGATCAACGATTACATGTGCTTGGATGGCACCATTCCCGTGTCGTCGCTGCCTTACGTCCTGCGCCGGATCGGCGAGATGAGCCTGCAGTTCGGGCTGGACGTCGGCAATGTGTTCCACGCCGGCGATGGCAATATGCACCCCTTGATCCTGTATAACGCCAACAAGCCCGGCGATCTGGAGTTGTGCGAGGCTTTTGGCGCCGAAATCCTGAAGCTCTGCGTCGAGGTCGGCGGCTGTCTGACCGGCGAGCATGGCGTGGGGATCGAGAAACGCGATCTGATGTCGGTGCAGTTCAATCCGGTGGATCTTGAGGCGCAGATGGCGGTCAAGGATGTGTTCGATCCGAAATGGCTGTTGAACCCGGCGAAGGTGTTTCCGTTGGAGGCAACAGCCGGGCGGCGGGCGGGTTGACAGGCCGGACTGGGGCGCTGCCCCCGTCCATCGGTCTCTTGAACCTATAGCGACACCCATGGTCTACCCCAGGATATTTGAACCAAAGTGAAAGCAACAGCGATGCGCCCCAAGACAGAAGCCGAACTGAGCGACCTGATCCGCAGCGCCGGACCTTTGGTGATTCGGGGCGGTGGCACGCGCAGGATCGGGCAGTCCGGGGGGGCCGTTTTGGAAACCGGGGGGCTGTCGGGGGTGGCGTTGTACGAGCCGGGGGCTTTGACTCTGGTGGCACGGGCGGGGACAGCGGTGGCCGAGATCGAAGCTCTGTTGGCGGGTGAACGGCAACGGCTGGCGTTTGAGGTGCCGGATATGCGGGCGCTTTTGGGCCGTGACGGCGCGTCTACCATCGGCGGCGTGGTGGCGACCAATGCCAGCGGTCCGCGCCGGGTGCAGGTGGGGGCTTGCCGCGATGCGCTGCTGGGGGTGCGGTTTGTCGATGGCACTGGCGCTGTGATCAAGAACGGTGGGCGGGTGATGAAGAATGTCACCGGCTATGATCTGGTCAAGCTGATGGCGGGATCGCAGGGCAGTCTGGGTGTGCTGACCGAGGTGGCATTCAAGGTGCAGGCTTTGCCAGAGGCGGCGGTGACTTTGGTTTCGCAACGGGGGCTGGCCGCAGGGCTGGCGGTGCTGCGGGCGGCGCTTGGGTCGCCCTATGACATTTCGGGTGCGGGCTATGCGCAGGGCCGCGCGATGATCCGGGTGGAGGGGATGGCCGGATCGGTCGCCTACCGCGCCGGGGCGCTGGAGCAGGCTTTGGGTGGTGATTGGCAGCGGGTTGACGGGGCCGATCTGTGGCAGGATCTGCGCGATGTGCGGGGCTTTGCCGAGGTGTCGGGCGCGGTCTGGCGGCTGTCGGTGAAGCCGTCTGAGGCGGCGCGGATTGTGGGCGATCTGGGACTGGAGGCGATGGTCGATTGGGGTGGCGGATTGGTTTGGTTAAGCGATCCCTTGGGCACAGCGGATGTGCGCGCAGCGGTGGCCGGGCATGGCCATGCCACATTGGTGCGGGCTTTGCCGGGGATGACGGCGGCGGCTTTCCCACCCGAGGCGGCGGGGGTGGCGGCGTTGACCTCCGGTTTGCGCGCAAAATTTGATCCGCGTGGTATTTTCAATCCGGGGATGATGGGCTGATGCAAACCAATTTCACCGCCGAACAGCTGTTGGTTCCCGAACTGGCCGAGGCCAACAAGATTCTGCGCACCTGTGTGCATTGCGGCTTTTGCACCGCAACTTGCCCCACATATCAAGTGCTTGGGGATGAGTTGGACTCTCCGCGCGGACGGATTTACCTGATCAAGGAAATGCTGGAAACCGGGCGGCCTGCGGACGCGCGCACGGTCAAGCACATTGACCGCTGTCTGTCATGTCTGGCCTGCGTCAGCACTTGCCCCAGCGGCGTGGACTACATGCACCTGATTGATCAGGCACGCGGGTACATCGAGAAGACCTACAAACGCCCCTTGATGGACCGCAGTCTGCGCTGGGTCTTGGCCAAAGTGATCCCCAGCCCGACCCTGTTCCGGCTGGCCTTGTTTGGCGCAAAACTGGGGCGGCGGTTTGCGCGCTTTGTCCCGGATGCAAGACTGCGGGCGATGCTGGCGATGGCCCCCAAGACCATTCCCCCGGTCAGCCGCAATGATGACCCCCAGACCTTCGCCGCCATTGGCCCCTGCAAGATGCGGGTGGCCCTGATGACCGGCTGCGCGCAAAAGGCGCTGAACACCGATATCAACGACGCCACCATCCGGCTGCTGCGCCGTCTGGGCTGCGAGGTGGTGGTGCCGCGCGGCATGGGCTGTTGTGGCGCGCTGACCCATCACATGGGGCGCGCGGCAGATGCGCATGCAGCGGCGGGCGCCAATATTGCTGCCTTCATGGGCGAAGCCCGCGGCGACGGGCTGGACGCGATTGTGATCAACACCTCGGGTTGCGGGACCACGGTGAAGGATTACGGCCATATGCTGTGGACGGATGACGCCCGCGCGGTGTCGGCGCTGACCATGGATATCTCGGAACTGCTGGTGAAAATCGGGCTGCCTGCGGGCGCGCCGAAGGGGTTGCGGGTGGCCTATCACGCTGCCTGTTCGTTGCAACATGGCCAGCAAGTGAAAACCGCACCAAAGGACCTGCTGAAACGGGTGGGCTTCACCGTGGTCGAACCGGCAGACAGCCATCTGTGTTGCGGCTCGGCGGGCACCTACAACTTGCTGCAACCCGAGATCAGTCAGCAACTGAGGGCGCGCAAAGTGCAGACGCTGGAGGCGAAATCGCCCGACATCATCGCTGCGGGCAACATCGGCTGCATGATGCAGATCGGCTCGGGCACGGCGGTGCCGATTGTGCACACGGTGGAACTGCTGGACTGGGCCACCGGCGGGCCAAAGCCGCGGGCCTTGGGATAGCTTGCGCAGAGTGGCGGGTTGCCCTAAACCCAGCCAAAGATTTGCCGCAATTGAACCCTATCCGATCAGCCCACCCGGAGGACGCATGCGCGCTGCCCTGATATCCACGCTGATGATGATGCTGGCTTGGCCGGCCATGGCCGAGGAAAGCCCCTTGGTCAGCCTGCAAACCGCTGACGATTCAAGGGGTTGGAATGCGGTTGGGCGGATCGATCTGGGCAAGCACGGCTTTTGCACCGGCACTCTGATCGCCCCGCAACTGGTGCTGACGGCGGCGCATTGCCTGTTCGACAAGACCACCGGCGCGCGTATTGAAGACCGTGACATCGAATTTCTGGCCGGATGGCGCAATGGTCGGGCCGAGGCCTATCGTGGGGTGGCGCGGTCGGTTGCGCACCCGGACTACATCTATGCCGGGCTGGACAGCCTTGACCGTGTGGCCTTTGACGTGGCGCTGTTGCGGCTGGATCAGCCCATCCGCCTGCCATCCCTGATCCCGTTTGAAACCGCCGCCCGCCCGCGCCGCGGCGACGAGGTGGGCGTGGTGTCTTATGCCCAGAACCGCGCCGAAGCGCCGTCGCTGCAAGAGGTTTGCCATGTGATCGACACCGCGCCAGAGGTGCTGGTGCTGTCTTGCAAAGTTGATTTCGGATCGTCAGGCGCGCCGGTTTTCACGGTGCAGAACGGCGTGGCGCGGATCGTGTCGGTGGTGTCGGCCAAGGCCGATGTGGACGGAGAAAAGGTGGCTCTTGGCACCGCGCTGGAAGGGCCTTTGGCGGTCTTGCTGGCCGAAATGGACAGCGGAGTTGGCATGACCACCCTGAGTGGCAAATCGGTGCGGGTGCTGTCGGGTGGTGCCCCGAATGGTGCGAAATTCATCAAGCCCTGACGGTCAGATATCACGTCTGTGCATCGGGTCTTGAAAGCCCACAATCCGCTTCCCAAATCAGGGTTGTCCCCGGAATGCCGCAATCGGGTCCGGGGCATTTAACCCCGCCTTGCCCATTTGGGAAGGCACATGCCCCGTCCTCGAGACGGGCATCGCTTGAAAGAGGATGACATGCGCAGCTTTGATTTTGCTCCCCTATACCGGGCCACCGTTGGCTTTGATCGTATCGCCGACCTGATGGACCGCGCGCTGACCGCCGATGTGGCGCAGCCAACCTATCCGCCCTACAACATTGAAAAGACAGCAGAAGATGCCTATCGCATCTCGATCGCTGTCGCCGGGTTCAGCCCTGACGAGCTGTCGGTTGAGGTCAAGGACGGTGCCCTGCACGTCACCGCCCGCAAAACGCCCGAGTCCGAGGGCCGTGCCTATCTGCACCGCGGCATCGCCACCCGCGCCTTTGACCGCCGCTTTGCGCTGGCCGATCATGTGCGCGTCACCGGGGCCAGCCATGAGCACGGCATGCTGCACATCGACCTTGTGCGCGAAACCCCCGAGGCCTTGAAACCCCGTCGGATCGAGATCGGCCGCCGGGCCGATGTTGAGGCCAAGGCGGTTGAGTCCCAAGTGGGTGAGACTGCAGCAGTCTAACGCCACCGGGTGACCCGAAGATCAAGGAAAGGCCCGGCATTGCAGCCGGGCCTTTTTACCTGCCGAGACAGGGCTTTTGCCCTGCGCATCAGGCGGACTGCCTCAACCTGACCGCCAAATTCACCCGCCCTGCGTGCGGTCAAAACCAGATCATCGCTTGACCCCAGCCCCAATCGCCACAACCACTGGCAGCCGCCGCGCGGATGGTCTGACGGCGGCGCAGTTCGTGGGCGGCGGCGGTGGCCCAAATCTCGTCGGGCGTATCCATCATCATGACAGGCGTCAGACGGGCGATGAGGCGCAATCCTTGGGGGAATGTTGGAAATTTCGCGGCGACTTGGTTAATTAGCTGATTTATATGGATTTCATATGTGGTTTCGGCGTGCTTTTGCCGTCCTGTCTGCGTCCGTTATCCGTCCCTACGCGGCGCGCGCTGCCTCTTGGTTCCTGCAACACGCGCGCGGCTTGGCGCGCGCGTGTTGCAGTGGGAAAAGATCAGTACATCAGGCCATCGTAAACACCAAAGGCCGAGCCGGTGCTGCGCAGGGATTGGCCCTGGTCATCGGCATAGGCGGTGACAGCAGAATAGGTGCCGGGGCCGAACGAACCGTCAAACCCGCCGCGATAATAGCCGTAGGCGGACAGACGTTTCTGGATCAGGCGGCGTTCGGCGCGCGAATAGCTGTTGAAGGCCTGCGCCGCCGGGGTGCGGTAGATGCTGGTCTGATACTGCGGTTGGTGATGGCGAGGCGGCTGATACTGTGGCTGTTGGTACACCGGCTCTTGGTAGACGGGTTCGCGGTAGACGGGCTGGTTGCGCTCACCGCGTTTGGCTTCGCGGATCAGGCCCTGAAGCAGCAAGGTGGCACCAACGCCTTTGACGAAGTTCTGTTCATTGTCGCCCCAAGCGCGGGCGGGAGCGGCGGCGGTGACGGCCAGCGCAAAGGCGGTCACGGCGGCGATGGCGGAGTTTTTGAGTGCTGGCAGCATGTCATGTCCTTTCGGTGTGCCCTTGATTGGGCGACTGACCGGAAGGTGGAGCAAGACGCGCTGCTAAGCAAAATCGGCGGGTTGATATGGGATAGCGGCTTGGGTGCGCCGCATAAACCGCCGGGGGGGACACTCCCCAAGCAACGTATTTGCTGTTGCAAATACTTGCCCGGCCCCCCCTGCGGGATATTTTCACCAAGACGAACGGCAAATTTTAGATAGATTTTACGGGTTCTTGGCGGTTACTTGATGCGGAAGTCGAAATGCTTGCGCACGTTTTCTTCAATTTTCCAGATGCCTTTGAACGTCGGTTCGACCACAAAGGAATCGCCCGCCTGTACCGTGACCGGGGTGCCGCCATCGGGGGTGATGGTGATGCGGCCTGCGATCAGGACAACGTATTCATAGGCGGTGTAAGTGGCGTGATAGCTGCCGGTGGTGCATTCCCAGATCCCTGACACCATGTCGCCCGCAGCTGATGTGTGCAGCGCCCATGTTTTCATCGAAGGGGTGCCTTCGGTGACAATCCAGCCATCCAGATCGGCGGTGGAGGGTTCGGATCCGCTGGTGGCGGGCAGTTTGGTGATGGTTTGCATGAACGGACCTTTGGGTTGGGTGATGAGACTATAGCCGGTGGAGGGCTATCTGTCTCGTGCATGTGCGACCAAAGACGCATCTGCTCCGACGGTTGGGCCTTGTGCCCGGCGGGGCCAGACCCGATATGAAACCGAACAGAGGGAGGTTTGTTTGCAGCGTGTTTCCTTGCCAGAGCGCCCCGATTGGCGTGTAGAAGCCGAGCGGTTGGGTTTTACCTTTGCCGATATGTATGGCGAACCTTATTGGGACGAAACCTCGGCCTATGCGTTTTCGTTGCAGCAGGTGGAGGACGACATCGAAGATCCCTGCACCGCTTTGCATGCGATGTGCCGTGAGGCGGTGGCAAAGATTGTCGGGTCTGAACGCCTGATGGGCCGGATGGGCCTGCCGCCGGAACATTGGGATCTGGTGGCGCAAAGCTGGCGTGAGGGCGAGCCGGAGTTGTACGGGCGGTTTGATCTGGCCTATGACGGTGCGGGTCCTGCCAAGATGCTGGAATACAACGCCGACACACCGACGAGCCTTTATGAAAGCGCGTCGTTTCAGTGGCTGTGGTTTGAGCAGCAGTTGGAGGCGCGGATTTTGCCGCAGGGCAGCGATCAGTTCAACGGCATTCATGAGGCTTTGGTGGCGCGGTTGGGCAAGATGTTCGGGCGCGATACCGACCTGCATTTTGCAGCCATCGAAGGCGCGCCCGAAGATTACGCCACGGTGGAAACCATGGCCTGGGCCGCGCGCGAGGCGGGGTTGGGCGCGCATTACACCGATTTGCAGAAAATCGGGGTGACGGCGTAGGGGCAGTTCACCGATGCCGAAGATCGGGTGATCGGCGCGTTGTTCAAGCTTTACCCGTGGGAAGACCTGTTGCGCGACCCGTTTGCGGCGCAGATTGCCGGGTCGGGCTGTCGCTTCATCGAGCCGGCGTGGAAGGCTTTGGTGTCGAACAAGGCGATCCTGCCGGTGCTGTGGCAGATGTATCCGGGCCACCCGAACCTGCTGGAGGCGTATTTTCAGGATGAGGCCGGTGATCTGCGGGCAGGGGCGCATGTGGTCAAGCCGATCTTTTCACGCGAAGGCCAGTCGGTGACGATCTATGACGGGACCTCGGTGGTTGAGGCGGCCACAGCGCGCGCGTATGATGGTCATCCGAAGATTGTGCAGGCCTATCATGCCCTGCCCGTCATGGACGGGATGCGTCCGGTGATTGGCGCTTGGGTGGTGGGTGAGGTTTGCGTGGGGATGGGTGTGCGCGAAGACGCCAGCCGGATCACGCAGGATATGTCGCGGTTCAAGCCGCATTTCATTGAAGGGTAAGGGGACGCGATGAAACGTTCACGTTCGGTGGCTTTGGTGATCCTTGGGGCGGCGGCCTTTGGGCTGTCGGCCTGCAATGAGGAAAGAACCGAGGCCAGCGCCTTTCCAGACAAGGAAAGCTGCCTGCAGGCGGTCAAGCCCGGCGGTTGGTTCACCGCGCAGGATTGCGACAAAAGCTTTGTCGAGGCGCAGCTGCTCCATGAGGAAACCGCGCCCCGCTATGAAAGCCGCGAATTGTGTGAGGCAGAGCATGGCGAGGGGGCCTGCGGCGGCGACAGCGCCAGTGGGTCGAGCGGCGGCGGTGGCATCTTCATGCCGTTGTTCATGGGCTATATGATCGGGCAGGCTTTGGGCGGCGGTCGGGTGATGTCGCAACCGGTGGTGCGCTCTGCCGGGGGCGGCTTTGCCACACCGGGCGGCGGGGCGAGGATTGGCAACCTGAACAGTGGCGGGCAGATTGCCAGCACGGCCTTTGCCAAGGCCCCTGTGACCAAGGGCTTGCCCGCGATGACAAAGGCACAGGTGGCCGCGCGCGGTGGCTTTGGCAGCACCGGTGGGACACGGGCGGGCGGGTAAGGCCGGAGCGGCGACAGATGGAAAAACGGCGGGGTGTTGGCCCCGCCGTTGTTGTTCAGACCGACAGGCAGATGTATTTCAGTTCCATATAGTCGTCGATGCCGTGATGTGATCCTTCGCGGCCCAGACCGGACTGTTTCACGCCGCCAAACGGGGCCATTTCATTGGAGATCAGGCCGGTGTTCACCCCGACCATGCCGTATTCCAACTGTTCCTGCACGCGGGTGATGCGGCCAATGTCGCGGGCGTAGAAATAGCTGGCCAGACCAAAGATGGTGTCATTGGCACGGGCGATCACTTCGGCTTCGGTGTCGAACTTGAACAAGGGCGCCAGCGGGCCGAAGGTTTCCTCGTTGGCAACCAGCATATCCGGGGTCACGCCCGTCACCACGGTCGGTTCAAAGAAGGTGCCGCCCAACGCGTGGCGCTTGCCCCCCGTCACAACCTTGCCGCCACCTGCCAGCACGTCGGCGATGTGTTCTTCCACCTTGGTCACAGCGTCTTCGTTGATCAGCGGGCCGGTCGTGACGCCCGTGGTCATGCCATCGCCGATTGACAGCTTTGCCACCGCCAGCGCCAGCTTTTCGGCAAAGGCATCATACACCCCCGCCTGCACATAGATGCGGTTGGCGCAGACGCAGGTTTGACCATTGTTGCGGAACTTTGAGATCATCGCACCTTCGACCGCGGCATCGAGATCGGCGTCGTCGAACACGATGAACGGCGCATTGCCGCCCAGCTCCATCGAGCATTTCAGAACTTGATCGGCGGCCTGACGCAGCAGGATGCGGCCCACTTCGGTGGAGCCGGTGAAGGTGATCTTGCGGATTTTCGGGTTTTCGCAGAACTCTTTGCCGATGTCCGAAGACCGTGACGAGGTGATCACCGAGAACACGCCCGCAGGCACGCCAGCGCGCTCGGCCAGCACCGCCAGCGCAATTGCCGACAGCGGGGTTTCCGCCGCCGGACGCGCCACGAAGCCGCAGCCAGCGGCCAATGCCGGAGCGACCTTGCGCGCGAGCATCGCGTTCGGAAAGTTCCACGGCGTGATAGAGGCACAGACCCCGATCGGTTGCTTGATCACCGAGATGCGCTTGTCGCGCATATGGCCCGGGATAATCTCACCATAGGTGCGCTTGGCCTCTTCGCCGAACCATTCGATATAGGCGGAGCCGTAGGCGATCTCGCCCTTGGCCTCGGCCAAGGGTTTGCCCATTTCGGCGGTCAGGATGGCGGCCAGATCATCTTGGGCGGCCATGCACAGATCAAACCAGCGGCGCAACACCTGCGCGCGTTCCTTGCCGGTGCGCGCAGCCCAGTCGCGGCGGGCGATGTCGGCGGCGGCAATGGCGCGGGCGGCATCGGCGCGGGTCAGGTCTGGCACGCGGGCAATCACATCGCCCCGCGCCGGGTTGGTGACGGCAAAGGTCGCGCCATCAGCGGCATCGATCCATTCACCGGCCACATAGGCCTTGTTCGGCAACAGGCCGGGATCTTTCAGGATGGAACGCAGATCGGTGACGGTATCAAGCATTTGGGCCTCCGGGTTTTCGGCTTTACGTCACATGCCCGCTCTGGACTCAAAAGTCCAGTTGCCGCACCCTGCCTGGACCTAAATGTGGCGTTGAACTGGAGAGATGACGTTGGATATGGACCGCGAGTATCAGAACGGCGCGTTTATTCCGGGATCAGAGGCGATGCCGGCTCTGTGGACGCAAAAGGCCACCGATTTCCGCGCCAGCCTTGGCAACCGCGCCCGTCTGGACTTGGCCTATGGTCCGGCAGAGCGTCATCGGTTTGATCTGTTCCTGCCAGACGCCCCCCCGCACGGCCTGCTAGTGTTCATCCACGGCGGCTATTGGCTGGCCACCAACCGCGATCTGTGGTCGCATCTGGCGGCGGGGGCGGTGGCGCGGGGCTGGGCCTGTGCGCTGCCCTCTTATTCTTTGGCCCCACAGGCCCGGATTGCGGCGATCACCGCAGAGGTGGCGCAAGCGGTGCGTGCCGCATCGGCACAGGTTGCAGGGCCGCTGGTGGTGACGGGCCATTCCGCTGGCGGGCATTTGGCGGCGCGGATGGGCTGCGCCGACATCGCCCTGCCCCGTTTGGCGCGCGTGGTGCCAATCTCGCCGCTGTCCGATTTGGAGCCCCTGCTGGCCACCAAAATGAACGACGATCTGGGTCTGGACGCCGCCGAAGTGGCCGCCGAAAGCCCGGCGCTTTTGCCCCGGCAACCGGGGGTACAGGCCCAAGTCTGGGTCGGCGCGACTGAGCGTCCCGCTTTCCTGTGGCAGGCCCGCACCCTGTCAGAACGTTGGGCCTGCGACTGGACGGTGGCCCCCGGCCTGCACCATTTCAGTGTGATCGACGGGCTGGAAACCCCGAACAGCCCACTGATGCGCGCCTGTCTGGACGGGCTGTGACGGCTTGACGGCCTGATCTTGGCCTGAACGCCCGTGGGGTTGGGGCCTTTTGTGTCGGGAGGCGGGCAAACCGCCCCCGCTTTGTCAGCCGTTGGCGTGCATCCGTTCGATGTAGGCGCGCATTTCTTCGGCTTCGTGGCGCGCATCGCGCAGGCCTTCCATGGCTGCGCGCAGTTCGGCTTCGCTTTGGGCGATCTGGTTCATCAGTTCGGCTTCGCGCTGTTCCAGATAGATGATGGCCTGATCGCGCATCTCTTCGGCCTCGTGCAACGATTGCGCCAGCCCGTCCATTTCCGCCATATCGCCGCCCGCGACGCGGGTGAAGCGGTGCATCAGCCAGTAGGTGAACCAGCCCATGGCAAAGGCCAAAAGCAGGATGATTGCGGTGGCAATGATGAATTCCGTGCGGTTCATGGGCGCATTCTGCCTTATCTTACTCGTTCTTGGCCGGTCGCGGCTTGGGCCGGCGGGTCTTTTCCTTGGGCGCAACCGAAGGGTTGCTGTCGTCCGCGAAATCGGGGGCGGTGCCATCCGCGGCAGGTTTCTGCGTTTCGCCCGCAGCCGCTGCGCCACCGATCAGGGTGAATTCTATGCGCCGGTTCACCTCGCGCCCCACGTCGGTCTCGTTGTCGGCCAGCGGCACTGCCTCGCCATAGCCTTTGGCGACCATACCCGACACATCGACCTGACGGCCCTGCAGGGCCAGCAGCACCGCCTCGGCACGGGCCCGCGACAAAGCCTGATTGCCGCCCTCTGATCCCTGCGAATCCGTGTGCCCGGCGATTTCCAACTTGACGCCGGGGCAGTCTTTCAACACCTCGGCCAGTGCCGACATTACCACTCCGGCAGAGCTGTCGATTTCTGCCGAACCGGGGGTGAAGGCGATTTTCTTGCGCGCCAGCACATCACCCACATCGCGCGCGCAGTCTTGGGGTGTCGGCAGGGCTGCCAGCGGATCGAGATCCTTGTCATAGGTCACATCGACCTTGAAGGTCTTGCCCTGCCCCAGCTTGTCGGACAGAATCTGCGAGATGCGAGCCTTGCCCACAGGTTTTCCAGTGACACCTTTCACCTCGACCGTGTCGGCACGCACCAGCAGTCTGCCGTGTTCCAGTTCTGCCAATGCCTGCAACCCCGCCAGCACCCGCACAGGCCAGCCGTCGGGCAGCTCGGTGTCGTTGCGGGTGGCAAGGTAGACGTTGTTGCTGCCAAAGGCCGCGCGGGCAAAGCTGTCAACGGCGGCGCGCAGGCGGTCGTCGGTCAGACGTCCGCGCAATTCGATCCGCCCGGTGTCCTGCGCCAGGACCGCCGTAAATTCGGCAGGGCCTTCGACGCCGCCTTCGGCCTTTTTCTCCAGCGTCGCCTCCAGCGAAAACACATCGGGCAGCGCCGATTTCAATTCACCGACCACGCGGTCAAAATCCGCTTGCGGCACATCGGCCCCGGCTTGCAAAGACACATCGGCGTCCTTGAAGGTGATGGTGCCGCTGGACAATTCCGCCACCGCCTTGATGCCTGCCGACGTGGCTTCGGCCCAGCTTGGCGTTGGCACGCCAAGGCCCACGGTGCAGCTGGTGCGCCCGACGACGCCCGCTGCATTTGCCGCCGCCAGAATGCGCGCGCGCGCCGCGTCGGTGTCGGCGGAACAGCTGTCAAACCGCACGCCTTGGGCGTCCTTGACAAAGCGCAGCGTGAACGGGGTCAACACCGGGCGCGGCGCAGAGATTTCGATCTGCACGGTCAGACCTGCAGGTTTCGTCGCGGTCAGCCGGTTTTCAAGCGTGCGCTTTTCGGCGTCCGATGTCGCAATCGCCGTGATCGCGACCCGGTCCTGCGCCACTGAAATCTTGGACCGGGGCAGCAGTTGCAGCGCGTCCATGCCGTAGGCCAGCGCCGCCTCCCAGCCCTCCGGGGCGAGGTAGGCCGCGGTTTCGATCATGTCGGACAGTGCAATTTCAGGGGTCAACGCCTGAGCGGTTTCGGTAAGCTGCGCCTCGGCGGCGCCTTCGGGCAGCAGACCGATCAGCTGAATGCCATCATCATTGCGCAGCATTTCCAGCGAAAAGCGCGGGGCCTCAATGGCCTTGACCGGCGTGACCTCCATCTTGTCGCGGATGCGGGACGACTCGATCAGGCTGCCGACAAGGTTCACCACCCGGTAGCGCGCCGCCTCGTTCGGGGCGGTGCCGATCAGGTGCACCTGCAAGCCATCCGCCTGCACTTCCACATAAGTGATACCTTCGGTCAGCAGCCGCGATTTCACCGCAGACACCGACAGCCGCTCAATCGCCACGGCTCCGCCCCAAGCGATCAGCGCCGCCAGCAGCCCAGCGCCCACAAAGGCAGCCGGGACCGTCAGCTTTGATGTCAAAAGCTGCTGCAGGCTGAAGGAAGGGCGTTTAACCAAGGGGTTGCGTTCACTTATTCGGAATCAGGGCAGGTTCTGCAAGGATTGCATGGGTTTGGACTGCATAAGGCCCATGCTGCGTCGGATCAATCAAAGGAAAGCGGCTGCGGCAAGAAACAGCGCAGGAATAAGCCCTGCGTCGCGGTTCGTGCGGAAAATCACCATGCAACTGTCCGGGTCGTCCATGTTCAGCCGCCGCAACTGCCATGCCATGTGCCAGCCAAAGGCCCAGACGCCAACCAGCCCCAAAGCCATCGCCAGCACGTTCCCCCCCGGAGCCGCCGCCCCGATCACCGCCAGCGCCATCAGCACCACCGATGCCATCAAGAAGCCTTGCAACCACGCCTTGGAGTTTTGCCCAAACAAACGGGCGGTCGATTTCACCCCGATCAGCGCGTCATCCTCTTTGTCCTGATGCGCATAGATGGTGTCGTAAAACAGCGTCCAACTGATGCCAGACAGATACAGCGCCACTGCGGGCCATGTCACGGTTCCTGAATGCGCCGCAAAGGCCAGCAACGTCCCCCAATTGAACGCCAGCCCCAGAAACACCTGCGGCCACCATGTAAAGCGTTTGGCAAAGGGGTAGATCAGCACCAAGGCCAGCGATCCGATGCCAAGTCCAATCGCCAAGGGGTTATAGCTGAACAGAATCAGCGCGGCGATCAGCGCCTGCAGGCCCATCCAGACTACGGCGCGTTTTACCGTGACCTGACCCGAAGGCAGCGGGCGGCTGCGGGTGCGGGCGACAGCGGCGTCGATGTGGCGGTCGGTGATGTCGTTCCAAGTGCAGCCAGCCCCGCGCATCAGGAACGCGCCCAACGCACAAGACAGCGCCAGCCAGATGTCCCATGCCCGAAAGCCGCCGCCCAGTGCGGCCAAGGCGATGCCCCAAAAGCACGGGATCAGCAACAGCCAGGTGCCAATGGGCCGATCCGCCCGCGACAGCCGCAGATAGGGGCGCGACGGCGCAGGCG
>CAMAQR010000017.1 GCA_945860375.1 Pseudorhodobacter antarcticus | reverse complement strand
AAGGGCCATCAGGCAACGTCGGCCCTGAATTTCGCCTGTCAGGTGGCCGCCGTCACCGTGAGCCGCGCTGGCGCTAACCCGCCTTGGCGGCATGAATTGGGCCTTGGCTCAGTTGAATAGATCAACGAAAAAGGTGAGTACTCCTTCGTCTTCACTCCGGCCTCGGCCAGTCTGAGGCCGCATGGCACCGCGGTCGAAACATTACGCTCTACGGCCTGTCCTGCATTGATCTCTGTGGCTGTCCAACGTTGGGCGCCTCTCAGCGAACTATTCAGGAATGCCTCTGGGCAACGCGCCACTGTTGGGCGGATACCCCGCCGCTTTCCCTCAATTCACCGACCGTCAGGCCGAACTGCCGACCGACTGCTTTCCGCCCACATCGACCGCCCTACGCCCGTCCCTCGGATTCGAAACGAATTGCGCTCTCGGTCGCACTTTCGAAAGGGACGCTCGACAAAAAACGTCAAACTACTGAAATTAAATAGTATTTTTAAAGCGTCCTTGCGAGGGCCTAGGGCGGTCGGTTAGAGACAAATCGGGTTCAGAGACCAGTCTTGCGTGATTTTGCAGTCTCTGTAGGGCGGCCGCCAAGGCTAAACTCCTTTGAAACCAAAACAAAAAAGGCCGCGACAGAGCCCATATGCGGTTTAGGTAAGTGAATTTGGCGGATCGATAGGGATTCGAACCCTAGAGACGGTTCCCCGCCTACACACTTTCCAGGCGTGCGCCTTCGACCACTCGGCCACCGATCCGTGGAGCGGTGTTTAGCCTGCCTTCGGGGATGGGTGCAAGGGGGGAAAGGCGGGATTGGGGCGGTTTGCGCATTGTTGGGTTTGATCGCAGCAAGGATGGCGCAGGGATCGGTCTGGCACCGGCGACGGGCAGTGGCGCGGTGCGGTTTTGCCGGGCCTTGGCTTCAATCCACCAGATGCAAACTCACGCGGCGGTTCTGTTTGCCCTTTTTCTCGATCTTCCCGATCTCCACCCGGCCGATCTCGGCGGTGCGCGCGACATGGGTGCCGCCGCAGGGCTGCAGATCGACCTGCATGTCCGCGTGGCCGATGCGCACCAGACGCACCCGGCCCTGCCCCATCGGCGGATGCACCGACATGGTTTTCACCAGCCCCGGATTGGCCAGCAGTTCGTCATCGGTGATCCAGGTTTCCGTCACGGGCAGATCGCGTTCGATCATCAGGTTCAGCGCGCGGGTCAGCGCGGCCACCTCTTGCGGCGGCTCGGCCATGTCAAAATCCAGCCGGCCCTTGTCCGCCCCGATCTGCCCTCCCGTCACCGGCAGGGGGATCACCACTGACAGCAGGTGCAATGCGGTGTGCATCCGCATCAGACGGTGCCGGCGCGCCCAGTCCAGCCGCTGGGTGACAACCGTGCCCAGGGGCGGCAATGGCAGCGGTTCGGCGGGCACAAGGGCAATCAGACCGCCCTCCACCTTGACCGCCGTGGCGATGGTCAGCTTGCCACCTGCCCAGGCGATCATGCCATTGTCACCGGGCTGCCCGCCGCCTGTGGCGTAGAAGATCGAGGCGTCCACCACGATGCCCCCCTCGGGCGTGTGGCCGATCACCACGGCAGGTGCCTCACGCAGATAGGCATCGTCGCGGAACAGCAATGTGGTGGTCATTCGGGGATTTCCTTACGGGATTTGCGGGCCTTGGCCTTGGGCGGGGCCAAAAGGGTTGCAACAGCCTCCAGATTCTGCTGCGTCTCGGTGGCCTCTTCGGCCAGTGCCGCCGCCGCATCGGCCTCGCGTTTCAAATAATCGCGGTGCGCGTTCGAGAGCAATATCCCCTCGGCGGCAAAGCGTGCGGCGATCTGGTGGTTGATTTCCGACCGCACCGGCACCTGAAAATAAACGTCGCGCAGGATCACCCGGATTTCGAAATTCATCACCTCGGGGCCAAAGCCCATCAGGGCCACCACCGGCGCGGGGTTCAGCACGGCCAAGGGCTGCGCCTCGGCAATTTCGCGCAGGATGGTTTCCACCCGGCGGCTGTCGGTGGTGAAGGGCACGGCCACCGGCACGATGATGCGGCCGGATCGGTTGAACCGCGTCCAGTTCGTCACCCGCCCCGAAATCAGGTCCGAATTCGGCACGATGACATCCGACCGATCAAAGGTCTGGATGCGGGTGGACCGCACAGAGATGGATTTGACGATGCCAACCGTGGTGCCAACCTCGATCCAGTCCCCCTCGGACACCGGGCGTTCGATCAGCAGGATGATGCCAGAGACAAAGTTCGACACGATGTTTTGCAGACCAAAACCGATGCCGACCGACAAAGCACCGGCGACGATGGCCAGACCCGAAAGATCAATCCCCGCCGAATTGATCGCAATCAGCGCCGCCAGAAATATCCCGACATAGCCCACCCCCGACACGGTGGCGTTCTGCGCGCCTTGGTCAAGGCCTGTGCGCGGCAGGATCGACGATTTCAGCGCGCCTTGAAACATCCGCGTCAGGCTGTAGCCGATGCCGAACACCACCGCGAAGACCAGAAAATCGGTGGGCGAAATGCGGGCATCGCCCAGTTGGAACCCCTCACGGAACCGCGTCCACAACTCGGTGATATCGGCCATCCGCGCGCCCCAGATCAGCGCGAACAGCGGAATGGTGGCCAGAGTCAGGCCAAAACCGATCAGCACCGGCACCAAAGCGTCGGCGTCATCAGCGTCATCGCGGCGCATCAGCACGGCGTAGATGTCACTGACCAACCGCTGCAGCACCGACAGCAGGCCAACAAGGCCCAGCGATGCCACCGCCGGGAATACCATCGCATTGGCCGCCGAAATATAGCCCACCGCCGCCAGCGTCGGCCCGATAACGCCAACCGCCATCGCCCCGCGGGCAAGGATCGCCATCAGCCGCGTGCCATAGCCGCGCCCGTCGTCCTGCGCCTGTTCCGTGGCGACATGACGGGCCATGAACTGCCCCATGCGGATCAGCAACAGCCCGGCCAGCACAATGATCGGGAAAGACAGCACCGACGTTGCGGCTTCGGTCGCGTCCAACTGGTCCAGCGCCACCCGGCGCAGGGTTTCCAGCCCGAACAACAGGCCGAACGCCTTGGACAAAAACCGCCCCTCGGCCTGCCACTCTGCCGTCAGGTGCAGGGCGGCATCGGCCGGCGCGCCTTGCGGAAACACCCGTCCGCCCAGCCAGGCGGCGACGAAATAGGTCAGGCCGATGCCCGGCAGGTTCTCAACGATCACCTGCCCCAGCACGCCAAACAGCGCCGTCATTTGCAGCGCCACTGACAGCAACACCACGCCCAGCACCGGCACCAGAATCTGGCCCAATGACGCCAGAAACGCCCAGATCCGCCGCCCCCGCGCCGAAGACCGGTCTTGCAACCGGTTGGTCACGCGGTCGATCCAATGCCGCCCGCGCCACAAGATCCCCGCCGCTAGCAACAGGAAGGCCAGCACCACTGGCAGGTTGTCGGCCAGTTCCGCCCGCGCTTCGGGTTTGCGCCACAGCGCGGCCGTCTCGGTCCAGATCGTCACCGCCGTCTCGGACAGCGCCCGCAACGCCGCAGGCCAGTTCGCCGGGTTGATCGGCATCGGCCAAAGCTGCAACAGCTGATCGGTCTGGCGTTCGCGCAGCACCCGGTCGATCTCGCGGATCAGACCGTCGGCGCGCTGATAGCCCTCATCCGCTGCAAGCCCGGGGGCCTGCAGGCGCACCAGCAGGTCCGTCAACTCGCCCCGGCGCTTGGCGATTTCCTCGGCCTCAATCGCGTCCCCCTCTGGCACCGGTCCCAAAGCCGTGATCTGGGTGCGCAGCGTCGCAATCCGCGCCGAATTGGCGCTTTGCGCGCCCAGCAGCGCCTCGCGCCAGTCCACCAACTGCGCGCGCAGATGTTCAAGCGCCACCGACGTGCTGGCCGCATCCTCGATCAAACCCTCGGTCCGCAGCGCCATGCGGTTCCAGGCGTCATAATCCAGACTGGCCGGTGGATCGCCTGCCGCAGCCGCAGCCACCGTACCGTTGACGGGACCGAGCGGTGCATCCGCCGTCACCAAGGCGCCATCCGGCCCAAGACGCGGCATCAGCGCCCCGGTTTCGTCAACCTGACGCGTCGGCCCGTCCAGAAGGGTCTGCGCCGCCACAGGCAAAGCCAACAGCAACAGCAGCGCCAGCGCGCCAGCCCCTGCCCTTGCGATGCGGCCCCGGCCTGCGGTCATGCGTCTTCAAACACCGCAGGGATGGCGCGCGGGGCGCGGTCCAGCCACGCAGGCACCGGCAGCCCCTTTTCCTTCAGGAACGCGGGGTTATACAGTTTGGACTGATAGCGGTTGCCGTAATCGCACAGAATGGTGACAATGGTATGCCCCGGCCCCATTTCCCGCGCCATGCGGATCGCGCCCGCAATGTTGATGCCAGACGAGCCGCCCAGACAAATGCCTTCGTCCTCCAGCATGTCAAACACCAAAGGCAGCGCCTCGGCATCCGAAATGCGATAGCTGTAATCGGGCGTGAACCCCTCAAGGTTCGCCGTGATCCGCCCCTGCCCGATGCCTTCGGTGATCGAACTGCCCGGCGACTCAAAGCTGCCGTTGGTGTAAAACGAATGCAGCGCCGCGCCTTCGGGGTCGGCCAGACCGATCTTGACGCCTTTGGGCTGCAAGGCCAGCGCCACGCCCGCCAAAGTGCCACCCGACCCCACCGCGCAGATAAAGCCGTCCACCTTGCCGCCGGTCTGTTCCCAAATCTCGGGACCAGTGGTTTCGACATGCGAAAGCCGGTTCGCCACATTGTCAAACTGATTGGCCCAGATCGCGCCATTGGGTTCGGTGCGCGCCAAAGCCGCAGCCAAGCGGCCCGAATAGCGCACATAATTGTTGGGGTTCTTGTACGGTGCCGCCGGAACCTGCACCAACTCTGCCCCCGCCAGACGCAGCATGTCCTTCTTTTCCTGCGACTGGGTTTCGGGAATGACGATCACGGTGCGAAAGCCCATGCTGGCCCCAACCAGCGCCAGACCGATGCCGGTGTTGCCCGCCGTGCCTTCGACAATCGTGCCGCCGGGTTTCAAGCTGCCATCCGCCACCGCCGCCCGGATCATGTACAGCGCCGCACGGTCCTTGACCGATTGACCGGGGTTCAGAAATTCGCATTTGCCAAGAATGGTGCAGCCGGTCATCTCTGACGCGCGCTTCAGCTTCAAAAGCGGGGTGTTGCCAATGGTATCGGCCAAATCACTGTGTATCCGCATCGGGGAGCCATCCTTATTGTCTTTGCACAAGGTGTAGGCGGCGCAGGGCGCAAACTCAAGCGGGGGCGGTGCGAAAAGGAAGATCACGGGCTGCGCTTTGTGCATCCGTGAAAACAGGTCCAACACGCGCCGCCAGACCGGAACAAAGCCCCTCGCGTTTTCATCCGGGCACAACTATCACCACCGGCCGCCATTCGATGATCCGCTCGGCAGCATCGGGCAACAAGTTAACAAAACCTTACTTTGCAAATCCAACCTGTTGATATTGCGTGCAAAAAAATTGGTCCCAACTCGGGACCACGACAAAGGGCAGGGCCATGCGGCCCCGCCCCTCAGTCTTCGCGTCAGAATCGCATCTCAGGCCGATTTGAACAGCCCGTCCGCCTTCAACCCGGCATAGCATTCATCCAGCGATGTCCTTGCCCGCGCGATCAGCACGTCAATCTCATCCGGGGTGATCACAAGGGCCGGAGAGATGATCATCCGGTCGCCCACATGCCTCATGATCAGATTGTTGGCAAAGCACCGCTCGCGGCAACGATAGCCAACGGTTCCGGTCTCACTGGCGAACTTCGCCCGCGTCTCCTTGTTCGGTGTCAAAGCCAACGATCCCATCAGACCCACAAGCTGCGCATCCGCCACCATCGGGTGATCCATCAGCCCGGCCCAACGTTCGGCCAGATAGGGATGCGCCACATCGCGGACATGCTCGATGATATGCTCTTCTTGCAAGATCCGCAGGTTCTCCAACGCCACCGCCGCCGCCACCGGATGCCCGGAATAGGTATAGCCATGGTTGAAATCGCCGTTGCTGCCCAGCACCTCGGCCACCTCGTCACAGACAACCGACCCGCCAATCGGCTGGTAGCCGGACGACAACCCTTTGGCGATGGTCATGATATGCGGCTTGATGCCAAACGTCTGGCAACCAAACCAGTTGCCGGTGCGGCCGAACCCGGTGATCACCTCATCCGCGATCAGCAGGATGCCGTATTTGTCGACGATGCGCTGAATTTCCGGCCAGTAGGTGCTGGGGGGCACAATCACCCCGCCCGCGCCCTGAATGGGTTCGCCGATAAAGGCCGCGACGTTTTCGACGCCCAACTCTTTGATCGTCGCTTCCAATTCCTGCGCGCGCATCAACCCGAACGCCTCGGGCGTCATGTCGCCGCCCTGCTCCCACCAGTTCGGCTCTCCGATATGAACGATGCCGCCGATCTTGCCACCGTGACTGTGGATGCCCGACATGCCGCCCAAAGACCCGCCGCCCATGGTGGAGCCATGATAGCCATTGTCCCGCGCGATGATGATGCGCTTTTCAGACTGGCCCTTGATGTCCCAATAGCGCCGCACCATGCGGATGTTGGTGTCATTGGCCTCGGACCCAGAGCCAGCAAAGAACACATGGTTCAAATCGCCCGGTGCCAGTTCCGCAATCTTGGCGGCCAAAGCGATGGCCGGAACGTGGCTGGTCTGGAAGAAGGTGTTGTAATAGGACAACTCGTCCATCTGACGCTTGGCGACATCACCCATTTCCGGGCGGCCATAGCCGATGTTGACGCACCAAAGCCCTGCCATGCCGTCAATGATCTTGTTGCCTTCGCTGTCGGTCAGCCAGACGCCCTTACCCTGCACCATGATCCGCGCGCCCTTTTTCGCCAGCGCCGCGTTTTCGGTGAACGGGTGCATATGGTGGGCGGCATCAAGCGCCTGCAATTCGGCGGTCGGCATGTGGTTGGTGATCTTGTTCATCGGCTGACCCCTGCGGAATATGGCGTTTGCAGCCGAATCCGGCTGTCTTGCAGTAAAGATATGATCAAACGATCCTGGTTTCAAGAAATTTGATCAAATTACCGAAGCCGACCCAGGCCCGCTCCAATCTCACGCCGTCTCAGGCTTGATCCGGGGCCTCTGCTGATAAGGTTTCGCCCCCGATCAAGTCCCAAATCAAGTCCCGGGCGGCGTGGGGCAGACCCTCAAATCTCGCCCAGCGCCAAAGCCGCGCGCACTTGATCCACACCCTGCGCAATATCGCGCTGCAGTGCCGCCGCCACCGCCGCCATATCGCCCGCGCGCATCGCCGCCAGCGCCTCTTTATGAGCATCGGGCAGTTCCGTAGCCCCCGACCGCGCCGACACCACACGCAAGGACGGGCCAAAGCGCAGCCACAAAGACCGCGCCGTATCCAGCAAAACCCCCGCCCCCGCCGCTTCATACAGCGCAAAGTGGAACGCATGGTTGCTTTGCAGATAGCCAGACACATCATCGGCCAAAATCGCCGCATCCACCTGCGCGTCAAGCGCCGTCAAACGCAGGATCAGCGCTGGCGTCACCGTTGCCATCTCGGCCAGCTTTGGCTCCAGCGTCATGCGGGCAAAGGCCAACTGCTCTAGAATCGGGGCGGTCAGGCGCGGTACTGTCACCCGCCGATTGCCCTGCGGCAACAGCGCACCCTCGGCCGCCAGCCGCCGGATCGCCTCGCGCACCGGGGTCATGCCCGCATCCAGATCGGCGGTCAGGCCTTGAATCGTCACCGGCTGACCGGGCTGCAACACCCCGAACAGGATCATATCGCGCAGCCGCGCATAGATCACCTCGTGGGTCGGGATTTTACGCAGTTCGTCCGTCATTCAGCCCTACTCTCCAGCACTGGCACAGTTATGCCGGAGGGGGGCGGTCATGCAAGCCCGCTTGTCGCGCCCGGCCCGGGACATCAGCAAAGCGCGTGAAATCCGCACGCCAGCCCTGCCCCAGATCAAGGGCGACCCTGCCGAGAAAAGCCCCGGTGAAGGACGCATGTTCGCCACGACTGCCTTCCTCCGAGATCACCAAGGCATCAAGCACCGGCCCCAAAGGCTGCAACGCGCCCCAAGCAGCCCGGCAAAACTGCGGCACCGCCCGATTGGCCAGCACTGACGGCGTGATCGGGCCATCGGGCACCGCAACCGGATTGGTGAAGATCAAAGCTGCGGTGGTGTCGCCAATGCGTGACACGATCCGTGCGCAGCGCCCCACCCTGCCCGGTTCCAAGCTCAACGCAAAAGCGCGCGCGCCTCATCCGGACCCAAAGCCGCAGGCCGGGTGCAGGTGGTGGTCAGAGTGATGAACTCCCCGGTCTCACCCGACCGCAAAGCGGCCGTCATCACATCCACCCCGTGCAGCGTCCGCTCCAAGGAACAGCGCGCATCGCGGCCTTCGGTGACGGCCAGCACCATATCGGCCATCCCCGCCGTGCGGTAATTGGCCTGATCTTCGCCGCGATGGCCCTTCTGGTTGATCTTGCTGAACGGGTGATCCCAGGCTTCGACCTGATGCAGCACGCCATCGCGGCCCGCCATTTCCAGCGGCCCGCCAAAGAAGTTCGGATCGGGCACATAAAGAGTGCCCTCGGTGCCATAAAGCTCAAAGTGGTTGCGCTTGTGGTGCCAGACGTCCCAGCTTGCCGAAAAGCTGATCGTGGCGCCGGAGTGAAACTCCAGCAGCGCTTGGATGTTGGACGGGGTTTTCACCGCAATCTCTTGTCCTGCCTTGTCGCCCGACCCGATCACACGGGTGGGCGTGGCCGAAGAGGTCAGCGCGCCCACACGCCGCACCGGGCCCAGCAGGTTGATCAGATTGGCGATATAATATGGCCCCATATCCATGATCGGACCGGCGCCCGGCAGATAGAAGAAATCCGGCGAGGGATGCCAGCTTTCCGGCCCGTGGCCCTGAATGGCGGCGCATCCGGTGGTGATCTGGCCCAGCTTGCCCTCGTCAATCAGCGCCCGCGCCTGCTGATGGGTGCCGCCCAGAAACGTATCTGGCGCGCAACCCACGGCCAGCCCCTTGCTGGCCGCCAGATCGCGCAGCGCCACGCCTTCGGCCAGCGTCAGCACCAGCGGCTTTTCGGAATAGGCGTGCTTGCCTGCCTCCAAAATCCGCCGAGTCACGCCGTAATGCGCGTCCGGGATGGTCAGGTTGATCACCACTTCGACGTCATTGTTGGCCAGCAGGTCATCGACCGACTGCGCCTTGACGCCAAACTCGGCCGCGCGCGCCTGTGCGGTGGCCATGTTCATATCGGCCACGGCCCGCACTTCCAGCCCCCGGAACAGAGGCGCCAGCCGCAAGTAAGAGGTCGAGATATTGCCGCATCCGATGATGCCAATGCCAAGATTTGTCATGGTGTTTCCTTACAGGGCTTTCACAGTCGCAATGGACCGGGTTGCAAAGCGCAAATGGTCGGCGGGGTTGTCATGTTCCATCACGAAATTCGAAACGCCAATCGCCTTCAGCGCCGGCATGATCGCGTTCCAATCGACGACGCCGTGGCCGACATCGGCCCAACCATCTTCGGCCAGATTCTCACCCTTGGGCGCGATGTCCTTCACATGCGCCGCAACAATGCGCCCCGCATGATCCTTGATCCACGCCATTGGATCAGCCCCGCCGCGCACGACCCATGCCACATCCATCTCCCATTTCAGATCGGGTCCGCCTTCAAACAATGCGGTCTGCGGGATGGCCCCGTCGGGTGTGATGACGAACTCGAAGTCATGGTTGTGCCAGCCGAAATTGAGGCCCGCCGCCCGGATCGGCGCGCCCGCCTTTTGCAGCCGCGCGCCCAGATCGTGCCAGCCTTTGCCCGTGGTGGGCCGCTGATCAGGGTGCAGCCACGGCACGATCACCGTTTCCATCCCCAAAGTCGTCGCCACCTCAATGGCCCAATCCGGCGTCAGTTCGACCTGATCCATGCCGAAATGCCCCGAGATCATCTTCAGCCCGGTGGCCTTCAGCCCCGCCGCCAGATCGGCCAGACCGGCCTTGTCGGCATACAGCCCACCAAAGCCTTCGACCCCTTCATACCCCGCCGCCGTCAGCATTTTCAGAGTGTCAGCGGTCGGCGGAAAGTTGCGGGATGAGTAAAGTTGATAGCTGATCATAGCGGGCCTCCTTGGCGGTCAATGCGTCCCATAGGTCGCAGAATGCAGGTCACGGATGGTGAAACGCGGGGCTGTGCCCGGCACTGTGGGGGTGAAGGTCAGCGTCACAGGATGGGCCGGGAAGACGGTGAAGGCGTTGGTGCTGAACCGCCCCGGCTGATCGGATTCCACCGCCACAAACAGCGCCATGGTCTTGGCGTTGAGGGTCAATTCAAAACCCGCAGTGGTGGCCGAAACTGTCATTCCAAGGTTTGGCGGCAGCAGATCATAGGCCTTGTAAGGCTTGGGCGCGAACACATCGCCGCCGATCCGGGTGGCCCCGATGCTCCAGACATAGGCCAGCATTTCGGTCGCACCGACCTGACAGCCGGGGATCGACAGCGCCAGCGTCGCCGCATCCGGGCCGACCTGAACCGTCGCCCGCGCCAACTCGCGGGTGGTGCCGTCCATCGTCACCGCCATCGCGGTGAGGGTCAGATCGACCGCCGCAGCGCCATCATTGACCGCGCGCAACTCTATCGCGCCCTTGATCGGAACCGCCGACACGAACAGCGGCGCATAGAACGCCTTCGCCATGTGATGCAGCAGTTTCCAACCGCCGCCGTGGTCCAGACTGGCCCAGGAACACACCGGCCAAGTGTCGTTCAACTGCCAGATCAGCGTGCCCATGCACTGCGGTTTCAGGCTGCGCCAATGAGTGACGGCAGTTTTGATCGCCAATCCTTGCTGGACTTGGGACATGTAGACGAAGTTCTCAAAATCCACCGGAAAGCGGAAATAGCGGAACATGGTTTCGGCAATCCGCGCATTGCCCCCGGCGTTTTTCTGATGGCTCTCCATCACCGGCGCGGCGATGTTGAAATCCTTCGGGTCGGCAAAGCGGCGGATCACATCCATGGAAGGATAGCTTTGGAAGCCGAATTCCGAACAGAACCGGGGCGACACATCGCGGTAATGGTCAAAATCGCGGCCCTCATGCCACACGCTCCAAAAGTGCATGTCGCCCTTTGAATCGTCATGCCACGCATCGCCAAAATCCATCGGGCCGGGGGAGGGGCTGGACGGCCACCAGACTGCACCCGGCACCGCCGCCTTTAAAGCCTGCTCAATGGTACGATTCAGACGGTCATAGCCCACCAGATACAGGTCGCGATTGGCGCGGGTTTCGGGGAACCAGGTCAGCGCCCCGATCAACTCATTGTCGCCGCACCACAAGACCATGGACGCGTGGTGATGCAGGCGCTTGGCCTGTTCGGTGACTTCCACGGTCACATCGGCCAGAAACGCCTCGGTCGCGGGGTAAATATGGCAGGAGAACATGAAATCCTGCCAGACCATCAGGCCCAATTCATCGCAAAGGTCATAGAACCAGTCGGGTTCATAGCGCCCACCACCCCAGACCCGGATCATGTTCATATTGGCCTGAACCGCCGAGAGCAGCAGATCGCGTGTGGCCGCAACGGTGATCCGCCCCGACAGGGCATCCGCCGGTATCCAGTTCGCCCCCTTGGCGAAGATATCACGCCCGTTGATGCGGAATTTGAAACCCAAGCCCGCCGCGTCCTTTTCCGTGATCAGCGCGGCATCCCGCAGGCCGATCCGCCGAGTCACCGTCTGATCGCCAAAGCCGATCACCAAATCGTGCAACACCTGCGCGCCCTGCCCCGCGGGCCACCACAGCGCCGGGTTTTCCAAGGTCAGTTCGGCCACCGCAACGCCCCGCCGCACCTCCGCCCGCTTTTGCACACCGCCCAGATCGAACGAGACTTCGGCACCCTCGGCCTCACCCGTCACCTCGGCCCGCAGCGACACCACAACGCGGCCCGGGCTATGGGTCTGCGTGACACCAACGTCGGCCACCCGTGCGGCAATCGGCTCCAGATAGAGATCGCCATAAACCCCGAAACTCGCCAAAGCGATGTTCCAATCCCAGCCGAAATCGCAACTCGGCTTGCGCAGCATGTTGCCGTTCAGGATCGGGGTGTTGTTGGCCGAAAACGGCACGAAATAAGGCTGCGCCGCCTGCCGTTTCGCGGCCTCGATTTCAGGCGAGCGGAAAGTGATGGCAATGTCATTTTCACCGACCCGCAGCACGCCCGACAGGTCCACCCGATAGCTGCGGAACAGGCTGTCGCTGGCATGCACTGCCACCCCGTTCACCGCAATGTCAACCACCGTGTCCAGCATCGAGGCCACCAGAACCAAATCGGTGCGCGTCACGTCAAAGCTGCGCCGCGCCACCCAATCGCGCCCGCAAATCCAGCGCAGATCGTACTCATTGCGGCCCCAATAGGGATCAGGGATCGCCCCCGCCGCGTGCAGTGCCGAAATCCCGTCACCCGGCAAAGCCATGGCAACATCATATTCGCCACTTGCATCCACAAGCGACCACTGGCCCATCAAATCCAACATCATCAGACCCGCTGTTCGGTTCCGGTGTCGAAAATCGACGCCTTCGAGATATCCACCTTCAGATGCACCTGCGTGCCCGGCGCCATCCGCCGTTCGACCGGCACCCGCACCGACATTTGTACCCCGCCCTCGGCCTCCAGCCAGACAAGGCTGTCAGCACCCATCGGTTCGTCAATCTCCACCATCGCGGGCAGTGTCAGCCCCGGTTCGGCATGGTCCTGAATGTGCAGATGTTCCGGGCGCAGGCCTAGAATGGCCTTGCCGCGTTCCAAGATCGCACCGCCCTCATATCCCGCGAGGGATATCTTGCTGCCGGCAAACTGGAATGCCGTCCCGTTGTCCACCGTGGCCCCGTGCAGAAAGTTCATTGACGGAGAGCCGATGAAACCCGCCACGAACAGATTCGACGGGCGGTTGTAGATGTCTTGCGGCGCCGCCAGTTGCTGAATGATCCCGCCGCGCATCACGGCAATGCGGTCGGCCAGCGTCAGCGCCTCAATCTGGTCATGGGTCACATAAACCATGGTGTTGTTCAGGCGCGAGTGCAACCGCTTGATTTCCACGCGCAATTCGCTGCGCAGCTTGGCGTCAAGGTTCGACAAAGGTTCGTCGAACAGGAACACATCCACATCCCGCACCAAGGCCCGGCCAATCGCCACGCGCTGACGCTGACCACCCGACAGCGCCGCCGGTTTGCGGTCCAGCAGCGGCTCGATCTGCAAGATCTCGGCCGCCCGCGCGATGCGCTTGTCAATCTCGGCTTGCGGCATCTTGGCGTTCTTCAGACCAAAGGACAGATTTCCGCGCACGGTCATCTGGGGATACAAAGCATAGCTTTGAAACACCATGCCGATGCCACGGTCCGACGGCTCCGCCCAGGTGACATTCTGGCCCTTGATCCAGATTTCGCCATCGGTGATGTCCAAAAGCCCCGCCAGACAGTTCAGCAGCGTCGATTTCCCGCAACCGGACGGCCCCAGCAGCACGATGAATTCGCCCTCGGCGACGTCGATGTTCATATGTTTCAGAACCGAAACCGACCCGAAGTTCAGCGTCAGATCTTTGACTTGGATCGAATGGGTGGTCGCAACAGTGTGCATGGGGTCAGCCTTTCACGGCGCCAGCGGCGATGCCACGGACGAACAATTTGCCGGAGACGAAGTAGATGATCAGGGGCACAAGGCCCGTCAGCATGGTCGCGGCCATGTTGACGTTGTATTCCTTCACGCCCTGCACCGAGTTGACAATGTTGTTCAACTGCACCGTCATCGGATAGTTTTCCGCCTTCGAGATGAACACGACGCCAAACAGAAAGTCGTTCCAGATGCCGGTGACTTGCAGGATCAGCGCCACCACGAAAATCGGCAGGCTCATCGGCAGCATGATGTGGAAATAGATCCGCCAGAACCCGGCCCCATCGACGCGGGCGGCCTTGAACAACTCCTCGGGCATCGAGGCAAAGTAGTTGCGAAACAGCAGCGTCAGGATCGGCATGCCGAAGATGGTGTGCACCAGCACAAGCCCGGTCAGCGACCCGTAAAGCCCCATCTCGCGCAGCATCACCACCATTGGATAGATCATCACCTGATAGGGAATGAACGAGCCGAAAATCAGGATGGTGAAGAACACTTCTGATCCTTTGAAGCGCCAGTTGATCAGCGCATAGCCGTTCACCGATGCCACGAAGATCGACACGATCACCGATGGCACCGTGATCTGCACCGAATTCCAGAACCCGCGCGACAGACCGTCACAATTCAGTCCGGTGCACGCCTCGGACCAGGCCTTGATCCACGGTTCAAACGTCGCCTCCACCGGTGGGGCAAAGATATTGCCCAGACGCACCTCGGGCATGCCTTTGAGCGATGTCATCATCATCACCCACAATGGCAGCAGGTAATAAAGACACACCACGATCAGTGATCCGTAGATCATGATGTTACGGCCAGACAGGCGGCGCTTTGGCTTGGCCCCACGCGGACCCTTTAAGGTTGCATCAGCCATGTTTTTTGCCTCCGAATTCCAGATAGGCCCAAGGGATCAGCACGATCAGAACCGACAGCAGCATCATGGTCGAGGCGGCAAAGCCCTGCCCCAGATTCTGCGCTTGGAACATGTAGGAATAGACATACATTGCAGGCACTTGGCTGGCATTTCCCGGCCCGCCCGAAGTTTGCGCGATGACCAGATCGTACAGCTTGATGATGCCCGCCGCGACCAGCACCAGCGTGGTGATGAACACCGGGCGCATCATCGGGATGATCACCACAATATAGGTTTTCCACGTCGGAATGCCGTCCACGCGGGTGGCTTTCCAGATGTCTTCATCAATGCCGCGCAGACCCGCCAGCATCAGCGCCATCACGAACCCGGTGCCCTGCCACAGCCCGGCGATCAGCAGGCCGTACAGCACCAGATCGGGATTGTTCAGCGGGTCAAAGGAAAAGCTCTCCCAACCCCAGCCGCGCACAATGCCCTGAATGCCGAAATCGGGGTTCAACACCCATTGCCAGACCAACCCGGTGACGATGAACGACAGCGCAAACGGGTAAAGCATGATGGTGCGGAACGTGTCTTCAAACCGGATTTTCTGATCCATCAGCACGGCCAGCGTGAACCCCATGACGATGGTGAACACCAACGAAAGTGCGCCAAAGATCATCAGGTTTTCGATCGACACCAGCCAGCGACTGTTGCTCCACAACCTTTCGTATTGGTCAAATCCAACGAAATTCGCCTTTGGCAACAGCTTGGACGACGTGAAGGAATAGACCACCGTCCAGATGGAAAAGCCCAAGAACACGACCACCGAACAGAAAATCATCGGCACTGCGGCGATTTTTGCGTTCAGGTTGCGAAAGATGCGCGATTTGCGCGCCGTGATGGCCATGGCCGTCCCCTCTCCAAGAAAGCTGCTGGCAAAGATAACAGGGCCGCCCCTGATGGACGGCCCTGCGATCAGTGTCGGATCACAGACCGGATTTCAGGATCTCGACCCACTTGGCCTGTGCATCCACCGGAGACATGTCGGTCTTCCAGAATTCGACCATCAGATCGCCCGCTTGGGTCTGCACGTCGGGCGACCATACCATGTCGCCAGCCGGCAGCAGATTGCCCGAAGCCAATATCTCCAGACCCTTCTTCATGCAGTCGTTGGCGGCAGCCAGATCGACATCCCCCCGGATTGGCAGCGAGCCTTTCTTCAGGTTGAATGCAACCTGAACCGCTGGCGATACCAGCAAGGCGGCGAGACGCTTTTGTGCGGCTTCTTTTTCAGGATCATCCATTTTCGGGAAGTAGAACGCATCACCACCGGTCGACAGGTAGGCATTGTTGCCAAGACCCGGCAGGCAGGTGTAATCGACGCCCGCCACTTTGCCCGCAACCGCGAACTCGCCCTGCGCCCAGTCACCCATGATCTGGCCAGCCGCTTCGCCGGTGATCACCATATTGGTCGCCTGATTCCAATCCTGAACCGTGGACTTGGCCGCCAGCTTGCGCGCATCTGCGGCTGCGGTGAAGACTGCGGCCATTTCCGGGCCGGCAGCTGCATCCATATCCTTGGCAACGTTTACCTTTTTCCAAAGGTCAAGACCACCGATGCCAACGGTGATCGCGCCGAAAGCCAGATTCGACTGCCACGGCTGGTTGCCCAAAGCCAACGGCACCTTGCCAGCAGCCTCAACCGCAGGCGCTGTGGCCACAAACTCTGCCCAATTGGTCGGCACGGCCAGACCCAGATCGGTGTAGACCTTGTTGCTCAGCCACAGCCACTCGGGCGAGTGAATATTCACCGGCGCGCAATAGATTCTGCCGTCCACGGTGCAGGCATCCAGCAGCGACGACGGGAACACCTTGTCTTTCCAACCCTCGGCCTCGGCCACATCGGTCAGGTCCAGCATCAGACCTGCTTCCACAAGCTCCAAAGCCTGCTGGCCATGGTTGAATTGCGTGGCACCCATCGGGTCGCCGCCGGTGATGCGCGAGATCATCACAGGGCGCGCAGTGTCGCCGCCGCCAGCAATCGCGCCGTCGATCCATTTGTCACCGCTGGCGTCAAACGCCTTGGCAAGTTCAGCCACTGCAGCCGCTTCGCCGCCCGATGTCCACCAGTGGGTGATTTCCAGTTCGGTGGCCAAAGCCGCTGATGGCAAAGCCACCGACAGCATCAGACCGGCCGCCAATTTCCAATTCTTCATGTGGTCCTCCCAATTTCTATAACGTTATAGTAGAAATCTATATCGTTATAGTTTTCCCGATCAAGCAATCTTTTCGCTTGTCGCGCGCATTTTATTGCGGCTTGAATGGGAGGTATTTCTTGCGTAATCTGCCTGGCCACTCAACCGCGTGCCGCTGTGAAAGCCTTGAAAATGCGGGCCGTTCCAACCGCTTGCAGGGGCTGCGCGCGGCACATACCTGACGCGTCCTGCCACCCGAAAGGCAAGACACAGGCGAATCGGATGGCACGGCGCACAAGAATGACAAGGGGCCGCAACGGGCCTCGGAATTGGATGGCATGACCGAATCACCCAGCATCGAAATGGGTCGCCCCACGCTCAAGACCATCGCCGCCGAAACCGGGCTGGCGATTGCGACGGTCAGCCGCGCCCTGAAGGATGCCCCCGATATCGGAGAGGCCACCAAGCAGCGCGTCCGCGAAACCGCCCTGCGCCTTGGCTACCGCCCCAACCGTGCGGGGGTGCGTTTGCGCACCGGCAAGACCAACGTCATCGCCTTGGTGTTGTCGACCGAGGCCGATGTCATGAACCACACCTCGCGCCTGATCTATTCGATCGCGGCGGCGCTGCGTGGCACCGCTTATCATCTTGTCGTCATGCCTTACTTTCCCGACGAAGACCCGATGACGCCCATCCGCTACATCGTCGAAACCGAAAGCGCGGATGGCATCATCATGAACCAGACCACCGCCGATGATCCGCGTGTCACCTATATGGCCGAACAGGGCTTTGCCTTTGCCACCCATGGCCGCACTTCGCTGAACATCGACCACCCCTATTTCGACTATGACAACGAGGAATTCGCCCGCATCGCCGTCCGCGCTTTGGCCGCGCGCAAGCACCGCAACCTGATGCTGATCGCCCCGCCCCCGCAGCACAATTACGCGCAACACATGGTCAAGGGCTTTGTCGAGGAATGCGCTGTCCTTGGCCTGAACGCAGAAATCCTGCAAAATGCCAACAGCGACTCGGGCGCTGACCGGATTGAGGAAGAAATGGCGCTGCGTTTCGCCACCCACCCCGCCCCCGATGCGCTTGTGGTCGGGTCCACCACCGCCGCCATGGCATCGGTGACCGGGGCCGAAGGCGCGGGCTTTCAGATTGGCGTCGATTTTGACGTGGTGGCGAAAGAGGCCATCACCTTTCTGAAACGTTTTCGCAAGGAAATCATCGTCTTGCACGAAGACGTCAACCACGCAGGCAGCTTTCTGGCCCGCGCCGTCATTGCCGCCATCGAGCGTCGCAGCCCCGAACAGGGACAGTTCATAGAAACCCCCACCGAGGCCAATCTGGCCTAGCTTTGACAAGAGGACGACATGAAAACCATCAAAGGACCGGCGCTGTTTCTGGCACAATTCGCGGGCGATGCGGCCCCGTTCAACAGCTTGGACGCCATCACCAAATGGGCGGCCGGCATCGGCTACAAGGGCGTGCAGATCCCGTCATGGGACGCGCGGTTCATAGATCTCGACCTTGCCGCCACCTCGCAAACCTATTGCGATGACATCACCGGGATTGCCGCCGCCAACGGCATTGAAATCACCGAACTTTCCACGCATTTGCAGGGCCAGCTTGTCGCCGTCCACCCCGCCTATGACGCTGCATTTGACGGCTTTGCGGCGCCGTCCGTGCGCGGGAATCCGGTGGCACGGCAGGCTTGGGCGGTGGATCAGGTCACCAAAGCCCTGACCGCCAGCCGCAATCTTGGCCTGACCGCGCAGGCCAGCTTTTCGGGGGCCTTGGCCTGGCCCTACCTTTACCCGTGGCCGCAGCGCCCCGCCGGTTTGGTCGAGGAAGCCTTCGACGAACTCGCCCGCCGCTGGACGCCCCTGCTGAACCACGCAGACAGCATGGGCGTGGACCTGTGCTTTGAAATTCACCCCGGCGAAGACCTGCATGACGGGATTTCGTTTGAAATGTTTCTGGAACGGGTGAACAACCACCCTCGCGCCAACATGCTGTATGACCCCAGCCACTATGTCTTGCAACACCTTGATTATCTTGACCATATCGACATCTACCACGACCGCATCAAGATGTTCCATGTCAAGGACGCCGAGTTGAACCCCACCGGCCGCCAAGGCGTTTACGGTGGTTTCCAATCGTGGATCAACCGCGCCGGCCGCTTCCGCAGTTTGGGCGACGGGCAGGTCGATTTCGGCGGCATCTTCTCAAAACTCACCCAGCATGGTTTTGACGGCTGGGCGGTGGTCGAATGGGAATGCTGCATCAAGCACCCCGAGGATGGCGCACGCGAAGGCGCGGATTTCGTCAACGCCCATATTATCCGGGTGACGGAAAAAGCGTTTGACGATTTCGCGGATGCAGGCACCGACCGCGCGGCCAACCGCAGGATGCTGGGGCTGGATTGACCCTTGCCTGAACCGCGCATACCCCGTTCAAAGCGCCTTGAGACACCGAAAGGACCCGTCATGACCATCACCTCCGCCCACGCCGCCCGTCCCGCCCGCATCCGTCTTGGCATGGTTGGCGGCGGGCGCGGCGCTTTCATTGGCGCCGTTCACCGCATCGCCGCCCGCATCGACGACCAATATGAACTGGTCGCGGGCAGCTTTTCGGCTGACCCTGAAAAAGCCGCCGCCTCTGCCGCCGATCTGGGCGTCGCGCGCAGCTATGCCAGCTTTGCCGAAATGGCCGCCAAGGAATCGCGCCGCAAGGACGGGATAGAGGCGGTGGCGATTGTCACCCCGAACCACATGCACGCCCCGGTGGCGATGCAATTCCTCAAACGCGGCATTCATGTGATCTGCGACAAACCGCTGACCGCCACCCTGCCCGAGGCCAAACGTCTGGCCAAAGCGGCGGCGGACTCGGGGGTGATCTTTGCGCTGACCCACAATTACACCGGCTATCCGATGATCCGTCAGGCCAAGGCCCTGGTGGCGGCAGGCGATCTGGGCGACATTCGCCTTGTTCAGGTTGAATACGCCCAAGACTGGCTGGCCAATCCCGTCGACAACAAGCAGGCCGATTGGCGCACCGACCCCGCGCGCTCGGGCGCGGGCGGTTCAACGGGTGACATCGGCACCCACGCCTTCAACCTCGCCAATTTCGTCTCGGGCCTCACCCTGCAAGAACTCGCTGCCGACCTGCAAGCCTTCGTGCCGGGTCGCCGCGTCGATGACAACGCCCATGTGCTGATGCGGTACACCTCTGGCGCGCGCGGCATGCTGTGGTGCAGCCAAGTCGCGTCCGGTCAGGAAAATGGCCTGCGCCTGCGGATCTATGGCACCAAAGCCGGGATCGAATGGGAGCAGGAAAACCCGAACCACCTTTGGGTGACGCCCTTGGGTGCGCCTCGGTATCGCCTGACGCGCGGTGGTGCGGGCACAGGCGACGCCGCCGCCCGCATGACCCGCATTCCCGCAGGCCACCCCGAAGGCTATCTCGAAGGTTTCGCCAACATCTACGCCGAAGCCGGTCGCGCCATTCTGGCCCGCCGTGATGGAGTGGAACTGGACCCGGCAGTCAGCTTTCCGGGCCTGAAAGAGGGGCTGGAGGGTGTGGCCTTCGTCGATGCCTGCGTGCGGTCCTCGGCGAAAAACGGCGTCTGGACCAAACTGGCGCTGTAAAATCAGCCTCGGACTTTCAAAGGGGCGCAAATTGCGCCCCTAACCCCGCAACCGCGCCCGGTTCTGCGCCAGCCAATAGGCGGTCAGGATCAAGGGCGAATTGCCCGCCTCGCCACTGGCCACCAGCGCCATCAGATCGTCAAAGCTGACCAGATGGCCGCGGATATCTTCCGCCTCACCCTCAACCCCGAACACCCCGGCAGCCCCATCGGGCAGATCAGTCAGCCCGACATAGGAATAAAGATATTCCGCGCAGATTCCGGGGCTTGGGTAATATTGCGCCACCGGCAACAGCGCCCCCAAGGTCAAACCCGCTTCTTCCACCGCCTCGCGCCGCGCGGCCTCTTCCGGCGTCTCGCCGGGGTCAATGCGGCCCGCCACCGCCTCCAACTGCCACGGTTGCACGTCACCGCGCACGAAGGGCCCGGCGCGGAACTGCTCCACCAACAGCACCCGGTCGCGCACCGGATCATAGGGCAGCACCGTCACCGCATCGCCCGACACAAACACCGCCCGCGTCACCTGTGGGCTAAGCTGGCCGTCAAAGCGGCGAAAGCGCAGGTCATGTTCTTCCACCGCGAAGAAATGCGCATAGGGTTCGCGCAGCGCGGTTGCCTGCACGTCGCCCGCAAACCGCCGCGACATCGGCACCGCAATCGTCGCACGCACGCGGGCGGCCCCCCGCACCAGCATCATGCCATACCGCGCCAGCACCGCCTGCGCCGGACGACGCCCATATTGCGCCATCACATCGCGCGCGGTCGCCACCACTTCGGCACCAAACCGCGCCTGCCAGTCCGGCAAAGACCAAACGGCACCCGCCTGCCACCGCCCAAATTGTGCAAAATACACCCGCGCCACCACTTGCCCCGCCGCCGTCAAAACCGCCAGATCGCGGGGCACGAAAGCAAAACCAGCCTCATAATAATCCAGCCGCGCCACATCTTCGGCGCTCATCCCCCGCACCAGAACGCCGCGCGCCATTGCACCCGCCTTGGTCACACTCATTGCAAACGCCTGGCCGTCGGCCCAGACCACTTGATGATCGGCCAAATCGGCAGGCTCGGTCGATACCTTGCGCCCCAGAACCACATCCAACAGCGCCGCATGGCACAGCGCGCCGTAAAAGAAGAAATCCGTCACGACCAGCGCCGCCCGGCCCATTCCGCCGCCATGCCGCCCAAGACGCCGCCCACCGCCAAAACCCCCAGCACATCGGGTTGCAGCATCAGCCGTCCATAATCGAGCACGATTTCAAACACGCCCAACACCGCCTCCATCGGGCCGTCGTACAGCATTTTGTAAGATTTCTTCACCATCTCATGGATGGAGAACCCCAGCAGCGCAAAGAACACCAGCGTGACAGAGCTGCGCACCCCTGAAGCCGCCGCCTCGGCATAGCCCGGTCCCACCAGCCCGCCCATCACAAACCAGCCCACCGCAAAGCCGATCCCGGCCGTGATCTCGCGGAACAGGCCGATCTGGCTGCCCTCCGGCATATGCGGGACAAAGGTTGCTGCAGCAACAAACGCCACAATGGCAAAAGCCACAGCAGCGATCAGTTTGGCGGCGGTCGGCATAGGTCCCTCGCTGCGTTAGGGGCGGGTCACGGTGATCTGCGTTACATCACAGTTTCCGCCCTCAAACGCGCCAGCACAAGAGGTCAGGTAAAGGTTCCACATCCGCCGGAACCGATCGTCAAACCCCATGCGGGCCACGTCGCCCCATTTGTGGTTGAACGCCTCATGCCACCGCCGCAGGGTCTGGCTGTAGCTTTTGCCAAATTCGACTGACCCTTTCATCACCAAGCCCGCACGTTCCACCTCGGCCCGCAGCGCGCTCGGGCTTGGCAGCATGCCGCCAGGAAAGATGTATTTCTGAATGAAATCAACACTTTTGCGGTAGGTGGCAAAGCGGCGATCTTCAATCGTGATGATCTGCAACGTCGCGTGTCGCCCCGGCTTCAACCGCTCGCGCAGGGTGTTGAAATAGGTCGGCCAATAGCGTTCGCCCACCGCCTCGAACATCTCGATGCTGGCAATGCCATCGTACAGACCCGTCTCGTCACGGTAGTCCTGCAGCTTGATCGTCACGCGGTCCTGCAGCCCCAACCGTTGCATCCGCGCCACGGCATAGTCGTGTTGCGCCTGCGAAATCGTCAATGCCGTCACCCGCAAGCCGCGCTGACCCGCCGCATATTCGGCAAACCCACCCCAGCCGCAACCGATTTCCAGCACATGTTCGCCGGGCTGCGCGCCCATCAGATCGACCATATTGGCGTATTTCAGTTCCTGCGCCCGCTCCAGACTTTCCTGCCCGGTGCGGTAGAGGCCGCTGGAGTAGGTCATGCTGTCGTCCAGCCACAACCCATAGAAATCATTGCCCAAATCATAATGATGCGCGATATTCTTCTTCGCCTGCCGCTTCGAGTTTGACTGCCACCAGAACCGCAGCCGCTCAAAGGCGCGCACCAGACCCATGCCGGGAAAGCCGTCATAAACCGTGCCGTTGTCGATGTGGACCAGATCCATGAAGGCCTGCAGATCCGGGCTGGACCAGGCGCCGTCCACATAGGCCTCGCAAAACCCCAGATCGCCATCCCGGATCAAGCGGGCAAAGACATCCGGGTCATGCACGTCAAATTCCGCCACCGGACCGGGGCGCGCACCGTCAATGCGAAACCGCCGCCCATCCGGCAGCACAAAGTCCAGCCGCCCGTTGTCCAGCCGCTTTGCCACCTCGAAGGCCGCCGAAAAATAGCGCGGCAGGCCGGTCTGGCCTTTGGTAGTCGTCAGATATTCCATGTCCACTCCGGCCGTATCACGCATCTCCACCGCCTGACTTAGGGCGATTGGCGTAGGCGGCCAGTGCCCGCGCACGCCCTGCCGCAAGGTCAACCATCGGCAATGCATAGCGCGCGCCGGGGTCCAGCCGCCACGCCTTCGGCACCGCATCAAAATATGACAGCGCCTCGGCCCCGGGATTGCGCCCCATTTCTGCAATCCAGCGCCGCCGATAGCGGGCCTCACCGTCGAATTTCTCGGCCTGTCCCGCCGGATTGAACACCCGGAAATAGGGTGCTGCATCCGGGCCACAGCCCGCAACCCATTGCCAACCCATGGCATTCGACGCCTCGTCCCAATCGGTCAGGCATTCGGCAAACCAAGCCTGCCCCACACGCCAGTCGGTCATCAGATGCTTGGTCAGGTAAGACCCCACGATCATCCGCGCCCGGTTGTGCATCCGCCCGGTGACATACATCTCCCGCATCGCCGCATCGACAAACGGCTCTCCGGTCATGCCGCGCCGCCACTTTTCGGCGTCCGCATTGTCACCGCGCCAGCCGAAATCATCCCAGCCCTCCCGCCAGCTTTGGGTCAGGATATGCGGCGAGTGGTGCATCAAATGATAGGCAAACTCACGCCAGACCAGTTCTTTCAGGAAATGCTCTGACCCGGCCGCGCCCTCCAGCATCGCGCGCTGCCCGGCCGCCCAGATGCGCGCGGGCGCAATCTCACCATAGGCCAGATTCTCGGACAGACCCGAAGTCGCCCCGATCAGCCCCGGAAAATCACGCTCATTCTTGTAGCCCGCCACCGGCCCTGCAACAAATTGATCCAGCCGCGCCAAAGCCGCCGCCTCGCCCACATGTTGATGCGGCAAGCAAACCGCAGCCCCGCGCTGCATCGCAGCCCCCAGCGCCCATGCGTCCAGTCGGTCCGAAACAGGCCAAATCGCAGGCGCGCGCAGACTGCCGGGTGCCGCCACCGGGGTCGCAACCTCGCGTTCCTTTACCGCCCGCCAGAACGGCGAATAGACCTTGTAATAACCGCCCTGCCCGGTTGCCACGGTCCAAGGTTCAAACAGCAACGCGCCCGCAAAGCTTTGCGCCACCAGGCCCTTGGCCCGCAGCGCCGCCTTCACTTCGGTGTCACGCGCAACGGCCGCCGGATCATACATCCGCTGCCACATCACCCCCGTCGCCCCGACCTCATCGACCAAGGCCTGCAAACAGGTCAGCGCATCGCCGCGCCGCAGGATCAACCGGCTGCCCACAGCCTCAAGCGCCTGCGCAAACTGCGCCACCCCCAGACCCAGCCGCCATTTCGGCGCGGCCCCCAAGGCATCGACTTGGGCATCACAGACAAACACCGGGATCAACGGCCGCCCCGTGGCCACCGCCGCCGCCAGCATCGGATGATCCGAAAGCCGCAAATCGCGCCGGAACCACAGAATCAAAGGCTTGTCAGTCATTTTTCCCCACAGTCGTTGCTAACATTACGCCACAGCTCCGCACTCGGATCACCAAGCCCTTTCACTTTGGCACAAGCATCCTGGGGTGAGAGGCCTTGGCCCCTTGGCCAAGGCGTCGAGGGGCAAAGCCCCCCCTGAAGCCTAAAGCACCCGGTCCAGCGCTCCGATCAGCCGGGCGACATCATCCGCGCTGGTGTAATGCGTCAAAGACATCCGCAAAACCCCGCGCTCCAGATCAATTCCCATCGCCATCAAGGGGCGCACCGCATAAAAATCGCCCGCCCAACAGGCAATTCCCTCGCGCCCCAGCGCTTCCGACACGGGTTCTGCCGCGCGGTCCAATGCCACCGCCACCGTGGGTGCCCGCGCCTCCGCCGCCCGCGGCCCGATCAACCGCAGATCATTGCGCGCTGCCAGATAGTCCAGCAACGGTGCCACCACGGCCACTTCGGCGCGGCGCATCAGATCATGCACCGCCCTGTTGCGCGCGGCTGCCTGAGGTTCCGCGCCGAAATGATGCAAATGCAGCGCATCGATGTAATCCGCCATCCCGGCACAGGCCGCGATCTGCGCATGATCCGGCCCGGCAGGCGTAAAGCGTTTGTACAAGCTTCCGGCGTTGAAATAATGCCCCTGCGCTGGCAGTTCCGCGCCAAAATCCTCAGTGATCACCATGATGCCCTGATGCGGGCCATAGGTCTTGTAGGCCGAATAGAGATAGACATCGCAGCCCAAAGCCGGGAAATCCGGCAACCCGTGCGGCGCATAGGACACCCCATCGACCACCACCCTTGCACCCGCTTCATGCGCCAGCGCCGACAGCGCCGCCACATCATTGATCGCGGCCACCACATTGGAGCAATGCGGAAAACACACCAACCGCACCCGCCCATCCGCCAGCAGCACCGCCAGCCCGGCAGGGTCCAAAAGCCCGGTCTGCGGATCAATCTGCCACTCGCGCACCTCGATGCCCTCATCGGCCAGCCGCCGCCAGACACCCGAGTTCGCCTCGTGGTCCTGATTTGTCACCACAATCGCCGCATTGGCCCCGCGCAGCCACTGCCGCACCGCCTGCGCCAGCACATAGGTGTTGGCGGATGTCGAAGGCCCGAACGACACCTGCGGCCCCGCCACGCCCATCAACGCCGCCAAACGGCTGCGCGCCTCGTCCATCTCGGCCCCACCCGCCTGCGCCCCCGGATAGGGGCCATAGGGCTGCACCTTGCGATCCATGTAAAACCGATGCAGCCGGTCCACCACCGCGCGGCAAGGGTAAGACCCGCCTGCGTTTTCAAAGAAGGCATGGCTGGACAGAACCGGGCTGTCAAAGGCCGGAAACTGGCTGCGCACGAAGGTCAGATCAAGTTGGGTCATCAGGCACCTGAAGTTTGCGTTTCGAACAATCGGCCCGGCGGAATCCCACGGAAAAAGCATAGGCCGTGGCAGGTCTTCCAGCCAAGCCAAAGCCCCGCACAGGCGCTATGGCAGAGCCATGTCAAAAGCTCAGCTGAACCCTAATCGTCAAATCTTGGTGCGTAAACCCCGCCAATTTGTCTAAAATTTTTCATCTGTCCGCAAATATCCCACGGGAGGTCTGGAGGGTGTGAAACCCTCCAGCGGCCAGCCACCTAGCGGTTCACATCCACGACAACGCGCCCTTGCACCGCCCCTGCCAATATCGCCGCCCCCAAGGCGGGCACCTCGGCCAGCCCCACCTCTTGCACCATCGACTCGAGCTTGCCCATCGACAGCTCTGCCGCGATCCGCCCCCAGGCCCGCGACCTCTCGGCATAAGGCGACAGCACCGAATCAATCCCCAACAGGTTCACCCCCCGCAACAGGAACGGGATCACCGTGGCGGGCAGCGCCGATCCGCCCGCCAGACCCACAGCGGCCACAGATGCGCGGTGCTGCATCTGGCCCAACACCCGCGCCAGCATCGCCCCGCCCACGGCGTCGATGCAGCCCGCCCAGGTTTCCGCCTCCAACGGCCGCTTCACGGTCTCCGCCAACTCGGTCCGCGCGATGATCCGCCCCGCCCCCAAACCGCGCAGATAGGCTTCCGTCTCGGGCCGCCCCGTCACCGCCGCCACCCGGTAGCCGCGCGCGGCCAACAGCGCCACCGCCACCGAACCAACACCCCCCGCAGCCCCCGTCACCAGCACCTCGCCTTTGTCCGGCGTCAGCCCGTGATCCTCCAGCGCCATCAGCGCCAGCATGGCCGTGAACCCCGCCGTCCCCACTGCCATCGCTTGGCGCGTCGAAATCGCATCAGGCAGTGGCACCAGCCAGTCCGCCTTGACCCGGGCGCGCTGGGCATAGCCACCCCAATGCACCTCTCCCACCCGCCAGCCGGTCAACACCACGCGGTCGCCGACGCTGTAACGCGCATCCGACGAGGCCTGTACCACCCCCGCAAAATCAATCCCCGGCACATGCGGATAGGTCCGCACCAGCCCGCCGCCCTTGGCCGACAAACACAGACCGTCCTTGTAATTCAGCGTCGAATACTCCACCGCCACCGTCACCTCGCCGCCGGGCAGTGCCGCGTCGTCCAGATCGCGCAGATGGGCCACGGCCCCGCCTTCGGCCTCTTGTTCCATCACCAATGCCCTGAAACTCATCCCGCGCTCCTTGATTTGATCCTAAAAACAGCCCGCGCCACATTGACCTCTTGCCAAAGTGCCGATCCCCGCCAATCTTGCAATATGACCTTGAGCAAAGACCAGAGCCAATCTAACTTTGCCCATCCCCAAGGCCCGGCGCGCAGAAGTCGGCCAGGACCCAACCCAGGAGAACCCATGACCCGCACAACGCGCCTTCTGACCAGCACCGCCCTGATGCTTGGCTTTGCCACCGCCGCCTTTGCCGCCGACCCCGAATTGACGGTGTTCGACTGGGCGGGCTTTGAAGAACAGTCGCTGATCGAAGGCTACGTCGCCAAGCACGGCGACATGCCGACCTATTCCTTCTACGGCGACGATGATGAGGCGTTTCAGAAAGTCTCGTCCGGCTTCAAGGCCGATGTCGGCCACCCTTGTGCCCAGATTGTGCAGAAATACCGCGATGCGGGCCTGATCGAGCCTTGGGACATCAGCCGCATTCCGCTTTATGCCGAGATCGGTGAAAGCTACAAAACCTCGAAGATTTTCGCGGATGAAACCGGCGTCTGGTTCATCCCGACCGATGGGGCCTTTACCGCGATTGCCTACAACACCGAACAGGTGAAGCCCGAGCAGGTCGCCTCGTTGCAGGTCTTCGTGGACCCGGCCTTTGCGGGCAAAATCTCGCTGCCCGACAACACCGATGACACCTGGTCGCTGGCCTTGCTCGCCACGGGTGTTTCGGATTGGACCAATGTCAGCGAAGAGCAGTTTCAGGCCGCGGGGGCTTGGCTGCGGCTGGCCCATGCCAATGTGCGCACTTATTGGGCGGACCCGTCCGAACTGGCCCAGTTGATGAAGTCTGGTGAAGTTACCGTGGCTTGGTCGTGGAACGATGGCGTTGCCAACATGCGCCGCGAAAACGTCCCCGTCGCGTTTCAACGCACCCCGACCGAAGGCGTCGCCAATTGGTTCTGCGGCTATGTGAACTTCAAGGACGGTCCCGGTTCCGAAGACAAGGCCTATGATTTCATCAACGCATGGCTAGATCACGGTTCGGCCAAGGGTCTGTTGGAAAACTTCGGCTATGCCCATGCCAATGACATGGCGATGAAGGATATTCCGCTGGACGCGCTGAAGGCCGGCGACGTTGATCCGGTCGATGGTATCCTGCTGTCGCAGGTGCCGATTGACCCGGCGATGCGTGATCGCATGACCCAGGAATTCGAGATGATCAAATCGGGTTTCTGATCTGGTTCTGACACGGCAGCCAAGCGCCCAAGGGGAAACCTTTGGGCGCTTTCCCATGACACCGGTTGATTCTCGGACCATGGTTAACGTCATTCCTCTCCGGCGCGCGTCCGGACAGGGAACGGACGCAAAAACGACGGCAAAACCACGCAAAACAGCGGCAATTTTCGCCAGATTAAGGATTTTAACGCAGCGCCCCCAAAGGCTTGCACGATTTACGCGCCCACCCTTGCGCAAGCCCACGCCCGCGCCTATGTTTGATGTGTCTGGGGCAACTCAGACTATGGTGATAAACGCACTCATAATAAACGGCTCGGACCCGGGGGCGGTACCCGGCGACTCCACCAATTCACCCTTTCATTTGGGGCGTGTGGGGTCGAAATAGGATCGACGAACGTCTAAAGGGGCCAGCTTTTGCTCGGTGAGGTACCACCGTTATCGGTCCAAATGTACAGTTGCAAATGACAACCGTGCTCCGGCAATGGCTTTGGCTGCGTAAGCAGTTCGAGTCGCCGAAACTAAGTCCTTGCGCTTAGCCGCGTAAGGCGGGGTCCGCCGGAACCTGGCAACAGAATCCGGCACTTACACCCAAAGTCTGATGGTTCCGGCAAAGTGAACAGCTTCGGAACCTGGCAACAGAATCCGGCACTTAATCCCCTTTCGGTCCAAAACCCGCAGCATACACAGGGCCTTGACCCGCGTTTTCAAATTGCCTACCAAACGTTACGGGGTCCGCGAACACCCCGTGAGGCTTTGGCCCAAGCGTCGCTTTCCCCGCCCTGAAAGAACGCAGATGCCCCAGCCAAATCAGATCACCCCCGCCCAATTGCTGCGCCTGATCGGCCTGCCCGATGCGCCAGCCATTGTCGATGTGCGCCTCCCCGCAGACCTTGCCGCCGATCCCCGCCTGATCCCCGGCAGCTTTGCTCTGCCGCATGACCAGTTCACCACCGCGCCCGCCCGCCTGATCGGTCAGCGGGTGGTCGTGGTCTGCCAAAAGGGCCGCAAACTGTCCGAAGGGGTCGCCGCCCTGCTGCGCACCCAAGGCATTGATGCACAGGTTTTGGAAGGTGGATCAATGGCTTGGGCAGCGTCCTGCCTGCCGATGGTGCCAATCGCGGCCCTGCCCGCCCCCAACCTTTGGGTGACGCGCCACCGTCCCAAGATCGACCGTATCGCCTGCCCGTGGCTGATCCGCCGCTTTGTCGACCCAACCGCGCGCTTCCTCTTCGTGGCCCCAACCGAGGTGTCAGCGGTCGCGGAACGCTTCAATGCCACCCCCTTTGACATCGAAGGTGTTGCCTTCAGCCATCGCGGCGACGGGTGCACTTTTGACGCCATGATCGCCGACTTTGGGCTGGCCTCGCCTGCCCTGAACCGCCTTGCGCTGGTCGTGCGTGCCGCCGACACCGACCGCCATGACCTTTCCCCGCAAGCCGCTGGTTTGCTTGCCATTTCCGTCGGCCTGTCACGGCAGTACCGCGACGATCTGGAGCAGTTGCAGGCCGGATTGACCCTTTACGACGCCCTCTATCGTTGGGCGCGTGATGGCCATGACGAAGGCCACGATTGGCCTGCAGGGCGCGCGCAATGACCCCCACCCTGCCCGAACTGACCCGCGTTTCCGCCCGCATCGGCCTGTTGTCTTTCGGCGGTCCGGCCGCACAAATCGCGCTGATGCACCGTGAGATTGTTGATGAACGGCAATGGGTTGGTGAGAAAGACTATCTGTCCGCCCTGTCGTTTTGCATGTTGCTGCCCGGTCCCGAGGCGATGCAACTGGCCACATGGATCGGCTGGCGCACCCATGGCACACGCGGCGGGCTGATCGCGGGCGGGCTGTTCGTGCTGCCCGGCGCCATTGTGGTTCTGGTTCTGTCGATGATCTACGCCACATGGGGCCAATTGCCGCTGGTCGCCGCGATGTTCACAGGCGTACAGGCCGCCGTTCTGGCCGTGGTGATAGAGGCGCTGCTGCGGGTGTCCAAGCGCGCGCTGAAAACCCGCCTGCACCGGGTCATCGCGCTCAGTGCCTTTGCGGCGCTGTTTTTTCTGGCCCTGCCTTTCCCGCTGATCATTCTTGCCGCCGGGATTTGTGGCTTGGTCACCTCCAAAGGCCCCACCATCCCCAGCACCGCCGCCGCACCTTGGCGGCAATCCGGGCGGGCGATTGCGATCTGGGGCGCGCTGTGGCTGCTGCCCTTGGCCGCGCTGCAAGTGCTGACCCCCGGCATTCTGGCCGAATTGGCGCTGTTCTTTTCCAAACTCGCCCTGCTGACCTTTGGCGGCGCTTACGCTGTGCTGACATGGATGGCGCAAGAGGTGGTGCATCAAAAACAATGGCTTACCCTGCCACAAATGATGGATGGGCTGGGATTGGCCGAAACAACGCCCGGCCCTCTGATCCTTGTGACTGAATTTGTGGGCTATATGGCGGCCTTCAAGGCGGGTGGTGTCTGGATGGGGCTTGCGGGGGCCGCGATCACCCTCTGGATGACCTTCGCCCCCTGTTTTCTTTGGGTTTTCGCGGGCGCACCTTGGATCGAACGCCTGACCGCCGCGCCGCGTCTGGCAGGGGCCTTGGCCGCCATCACCGCTGCTGTCGTCGGGGTGATCGCCAACCTGTCCCTGTGGTTTGCAGCACATGTGCTGTTTGCGCAGGTGACAACCACCACCTATGGCCCGCTGCACCTGCTGACGCCCGACCCCGCGTCCCTGAGACTCTTCGCCACCACCCTTGCTGTTCTGGCCGCCGTCTTGCTGCTCAAACGCCATTGGCCGCTGCCATGGGTTTTGGCGATCTGCGCGGGGGTTTCTGCTGCAGTTGCAGCATTCTGACGTCTCCCCCTTCCAATCAAGGGCGAATCCCTTATGGTGGCGGAATTGACGAAAGGACGGTCCATGACGAAATCCATTGATTACGGCAACCTGATGCACCGCGCGATGCGGGGCCTCATTCAAACCGTTCTTAAGGATGTCGCAGTCAACGGCCTGCCGGGCGCACACCATTTTTTCATCACCTTCGACACCCAGATCGAAGGCGTGCAGATGGCCGACTGGCTGCGCTCGCGTTATCCGGGCGAAATGACTCTGGTGATCCAGCATTGGTTCGACGCGCTGGAAGTCACCGATGATGGCTTTTCCATCGTTCTGAACTTTGGCAACCAGCCGGAGCCTTTGGTTATCCCCTTCGATGCCGTGCGCACCTTTGTTGATCCGTCGGTGGAATTTGGACTGCGGTTCGAAACCCATGAAACGGATGACGAGGAGGAAGACGACGAAGATGGCGGCCCCGAAGATGACCCGACGCCACCGCAGGGCGAAGCGCAAATCCTGCGTCTTGATAAGTTCCGCAAGCAGTAACACCTGCCCCCAAAACAGGAGGCTGTCATGGCCCATGAGGCACGGCTGTTCCTGCGTCAATTGCTGACGCAGCCCAAGCAAGTATCTGCAATCGCTCCATCTTCCCGCTGGCTGGCGCGGGCGATGGCGCAAGGCCTGGGGCCGCACACAGGGCGCGTGGTGGAATTTGGCCCCGGCACCGGGCGGCTGACCGAGGGCATTCTGGCGGCAGGCGTCGCACAAAAAGACCTGACCCTGTTTGAAATGGGGGCAGAATTTGTGGCGCATCTGCATCTGCGTTACCCCAATGTCACCATCCACCACGACGGCGCGCAAACGGCGGCGCAGCATGTGGCCCCCGGCGCTGGTGCGGTGGTTTCCGGCCTGCCCCTGCTGTCGATGCCGCCCGCCTTGCGCGAATCCATTGTGCAGGCGGCCTTTGATATTCTGGCCCCGGACGGCGTTTATGTGCAGTTCACCTATGGCCCTAAACCGCCGCTTTCGCCCGAACAAATGGCGCGTATGGGTTTGACTGTCAGCCAAGGCCCAAAAATCTGGGCCAATCTGCCGCCCGCCCGGGTGTTCCGTTTCCGCCGCGCTTCTTAGTCGCAGTTTACGGTATGCAACTGTATACTGATTGAGTTCTCAAGGCTTTCAACGTAAGACGCGGTCCAAACCCTTCAGGAGGCTTGCCATGTCCGCCACCCGCACCGAAACCGACAGCTTTGGCCCGCTTGAGGTTCCCGCCGACAAATATTGGGGCGCACAAACGCAACGTTCGATCCAGAACTTCCCCATCGGGTGGGAGCGTCAGCCCATCGCCATTGTCCGCGCCTTGGGTGTGATCAAGAAGGCCTGCGCGCTGGTGAACATGGATCAGGGCGATATCTCGGTCGAGTTGGGCAACGTAATTGCAGCGGCAGCCAGCGAAGTGATTGACGGCAAATTTGACGACAACTTTCCGCTGGTGGTCTGGCAAACCGGTTCGGGCACGCAATCGAACATGAATGCCAACGAGGTGATCTCGAACCGCGCGATTGAGATGATGGGCGGGGTAATGGCCAGCAAAAAGCCTGTGCATCCGAACGATCACGTCAACATGGGCCAGTCGTCGAATGACACCTTCCCGACCGCGATGCATGTGGCCATTGGCATGATGGCCCGCGATGTGCTGCTGCCGGGGCTGGAAAAGCTGCACGCTGCGCTGTTGGTCAAGGTCGAAGAGTTCAAGGATATCATCAAGATAGGCCGCACCCATACCCAAGATGCAACGCCACTGACCCTTGGGCAGGAGTTTTCCGGCTATGCAGCACAGGTCGCCAAGGGCATCGCGCGGGTCAAGATGTGCCTGCCTGATATCTACGAACTGGCGCAAGGCGGCACCGCTGTTGGCACCGGTCTGAACACGCGCGTCGGCTGGGATGTGCGGGTGGCCGCGAAGATTGCCGCAATCACCGACCTGCCCTTCGTGACCGCCCCGAACAAGTTCGAGGCTTTGGCCGCGCATGACGCCATGGTAATGTTTTCGGGGGCGCTGAAAACCGTCGCTGCCAGTCTGTTTAAAATCGCCAATGACATGCGCTTGCTAGGGTCCGGCCCGCGTTCGGGTCTGGGCGAATTGAGCCTGCCGGAAAATGAACCGGGCTCGTCGATCATGCCGGGCAAGGTCAACCCAACCCAGGCCGAGGCGCTGACCATGGTTTGTGCCCAAGTGATGGGCAACGACGCGGCGGTGGGCTTTGCCGGTTCGCAGGGCCATTTCGAGTTGAACGTCTACAACCCGATGATGTCTTATAACGTGTTGCAATCCATGCAGCTTTTGGGTGATGCGGCGGGGTCGTTCACTGACAACATGGTGGTCGGCACCACCGCCAATGTGGTGCGGATCGAAAAGCTGATGCAGGAAAGCCTGATGCTGGTAACGGCTTTGGCCCCCACCATCGGCTATGACGCCGCGACCAAAGTCGCCAAGACCGCGCATAAGAATGGCACGACGTTGCGCGAAGAGGCGATTGCTTTGGGCTATGTGGACGGCGAAACCTTTGACCGCGTGGTGCGGCCCGAGGATATGATCGGCCCCAAAGGCTGATGGCCGACATCGTCAATCTGGCGCGGGTGCGCAAGGCGGCGGCCAAACAGGCCGTCCGACAACAGGCTGACGAAAATGCGGTCAAGTTTGGCCGCACCAAGGCCGGGCGCGCGCTGGAACAGGCGCGGGCCGACAAAGCAAAGCGCGATCTGGACGGGGCCAAACGCGAATGAGCGGCCGTCCCGTCAAGCACTCGGTCACATTAAAGGGGCATCGGACGTCGGTGTCACTGGAAGCGGCATTCTGGGACGCGTTCCGTGAGGTGGCCTTGGCGCGGGGACTGACCCTGAACGCCTTGGCCGCCGAAATCGACGCGACGCGCGGGGATGTCGGGCTGGCGTCAGCCATCCGGGTGCATGTCTTTGCGGCATTGAAAGCGCGCTAGTTTCGGGTATCCCGCCGGGTAGCGTTTAACCAGATACCATCCCGCGCCCGCACGGTCAGATGCGCCACTGGCACAGGATCGCGCCCCGCCACCCGTTCAAACCGGAACGCACGCGCCAACAGCGCCAGCAATAAAACACCTTCAATCATCGCAAACCCCGCGCCCGTGCACACCCTTGGCCCCGCCGAAAACGGCATATAGGCATCGCGGGCGCAGGCACGGTTTTCCTCCGTTTGCCAACGGCTTGGGTCAAACTCATCCGGGCGGTCCCAGATGCGTTCATGTCGGTGCAGGTGCCAAGGCGACAGCACAATTTGCGCACCGGGGGCGACGGTGCGACCGCGCAAATCCTCGGGATAGGTGTTTTCACGCACCATCATCGGCACCGGCGGATAAAGCCGCAACACCTCGCGGAACACATCGCGGGTGTAACGCAGTTTGGACAGCGCGCTGAATTTCGGCGAGTCGCCCAAAGTCGCGGCCTCTGCGGCGACGCGATCCTGCACATCGGGGTACATTGCCAGCATCAGTAATGCCCAGGCCAAAGCCGAGGCGCTGGTTTCATGCCCCGCAAGAAAGAAAATCGCCACCTGATCGACCATCTCATCGGTTGCAAACAGGTGCCCTGTCAAAGGGTCGGGGGTGGTCATGATCTTGGTGGCCAGATCATCAGGTGCCGCACCAGCCTTGATTTCCAGCGCGCGGCCTTCGGTCAAACGCCGGATCAAACTGCGGATCACCGCTGCCGATCGTTTGGTCGCAGAGCGGTGAAAGCGCGGCACCCAGCGCGGCAAAGGCAGAAAAGCGGCAATATTCAGAATGGGTTGCGTGCGCTGATAGGTGCGGAATTCGGCAAAGACCTGCGAGGCGATTTCATGCTCTATCGGGATGGAAAACAGCGTGCGGAAGATCACATCCGCCGCTGCGTGGCTCATTTCCGCTTCCACTTCCACCACGCCCTGCGGCATCCGCGCCACCGCCGCCTGCCCTGCGGCCAGCATCGCGGGGAAGGTGTCGCGCAAACGGCCCCCCTCAAACGCCGGGTCAATGATGCGGCGCTGGCGCTTCCAGACCTCGCCGTTGGTCACAAAAACCGAGTTGCCCAGCAACGGGTTCAGACCCTCCCGGATACGGTTGGACTTGGGGAATTCAGCGGGGCGTTCGACCAGAACCCGGTTCACCAAAGCCGGATCGTTGCACATATAGCTGCGGAAAAATGGGGTTTTGAACTCGGCCATCCACGCGCGGTACAGGCGCGCCGGTTGGGCTGACAGAATATCGGCGCGAAACAGCCGGACATAGCGCCAAAGCGACACCTTGTCCGGGCGCGGAGTGGGTTTGGGCGGCGTCATGCCATGCTGCTATAGCGTGACAAGGCACGGGTGATCCGGCTCTTGGATGGTGGCCGACCAGCATATCGTGTGGCCAGGGTCTGCGCCCCAGCAGTTATGCGAAAATAGTCGTATTCGCCGGGACGGTCAAAGGCGCAAAGATATTGAAAATGCAGCCGGAAAAAGCGCCAGCGCAGTTCCTTCCAGCGTTCAGGCGATAGCGTTTGCGTGAAGGCCGCCGAGATCACCAAGGGCCAAAGCTGGCCTTCCGGGGCCACCCCGGACACCGCCACCGGATCGCACAAAGCAAAGGCGCAGCCGTCGCCGGGGGCGGTGACATCGACCCAAGTCAAGGCATCACTGGCCGCCAGAAAATGCAAATCTGCGCGCAAACGTTTGGCCTCGGGCAGGAAGGACACCATCGGCACCACTTGGCCCAAGGACAAAAACGCCAACGCCGGGTGCGGGGACGGCACCCCTGTGCGGATCAGGTCCGACAGGATGGAAACCGCCAGATGCGCCCCGGAGGAATGGCCGACCACAAGCACTTCATCAACATTATCAGTCAGAGCCTGACGGATCACCTTGCCAAATTCGAACATCCGCACCTCCAGTTCGGGCGGATTCGTGCCTTTTGACTGCGCAGAATATGCATAATCATGCATCAGGTAGTAAGCGAAGAGTTTGTTGTCATAGCGCCGGAACAGCCGCAGGATCAAAACGGCAAGCGCCACCCCCGCCACCCAGCCCAGCAACGGATGCAGCAAAGCCCCCAGTCGCCCCACGCCCCAGCCCGCCAGAACGGCCACCGATAATTGCGCCAGCAATGCAAAAACCGGGTAAAGCGCCGCGATCATCGGCCCTTTGCGCAGCCGCATCAGCCGGAACAACGCGCCCGACCCGATGTAGGCCCAAGCCGTGACCACCAACTGCCAATATGTCGCGAAAATCCCCTGCGCCATCGAGGTTTTCACGATGTCCGACCACACCAACACCTCGACATCTGTCTCGCAGGGTTGGCCATCGATCAGGCCCTTCACATGCCAACCATAAGGACCTTTGGACTTTTTCGGCGTTAAATCAATCTGATAGCCCGAGATCTTCGCTTGATCCCGCCCCTCACTTCGGTAAAGCTCACGGTAGCGGCGCGGGTGGATCGGGTCGTATCCGGGGATATAGAACACGCGGCGGCGAAAGCTGTGCGCGGCCACTTTTGGTTCCAGATTTTGCACTACTACCGTCATCTTGCCCTCATTGCCGCAGTTTCCTGCAAAAATCGGGCAATAGTAAGGGCAAGATCAGCCCAGCATTGCCAAAAACGGCAGGTTTTCCAGCAACCAATAGGAAAACGACGAAAAGCCGCCCGTCAGCATCAAGAGGCCGATGGTCCACAACAGCAGGCCCATGATCCGCTCTATCCGCTCGGCGTGGCGCTTGAGAAAGGCGACAGCTGGGGCGAGCCGCACGAAAAACGCGGCGACCAGCAGGAAGGGAATGCCCAGACCCGCCGCATAGACCGCAAGCAGCGCCATGCCGCGGCCGACATTGCCCTCTTGCGCCGCCATCGACAGGATCGCGCCCAGTTGCGGCCCGATACAAGGCGTCCAGCCAAACGCAAAGGCCAGCCCGAGGACGTAGGCGCCAAAGGCCGACCCGCCCTGATCGCCCGCGTCCAGCCGCATTTCGCGGTCCAGAAATCCGATGCGGTAAATGCCGATGAAATGCGCGCCGAACACCATCACCACGATGCCCGCAAGGGTGGAAAACGTGTCGGCATTGCCAAGGAAAAACGCCCCGAAGGCCGAGGCCGCGAGTCCCAACAGCAAGAACACCGTCGACAGACCCATCACGAAAAACAGCGCGGCGAGGATCGGCGAGCGCCCACCCTTCATATCCGACACCGAAATCCCGCTCATATAGGCCAGATAAGGCGGCACGATCGGCAACACGCAGGGCGATAGAAACGACAACACGCCCGCCATAAGGGCCAAGAACATCGCCGGGATCAGGCTTGCGTCAAAAATGTCGATGCCAAACATGGAGGCTCCTTTTCGAGTGGTTTAGCGCGTTCACAGCGGCACGTCACCCCTTGGCGCGTCACTTGTGCGTGCGGCGATTTGGGCTGGCGTTCTTGCCTTTGGCCCGCCAGATTGCCGCGCAATCTGGCTTTGGATTTTGAGCCAAGATGAAAGGTTGAGAAATGCCGTGGGATGTTGAGGTCGATTGCATAGGGATGCTGTGCCCGCTGCCCGTGTTGCGGGCGCGCAAGCGCTTGATCGGGATGGCGCCCGGTTCGGTGTTGCGGGTGCTGGCGACCGACGCGATGGCGGCGATTGATTTGCCGCATTTCTGCGCACTGTCGGGGCATGAATTCTTGGGAGTCAGCCCGGCAGAGGGGGCTGCGGCCTATCTGATCCGGCGTGGAAATGACTAAGGGCGGCGGGTTTCCCCACCGCCCTTTTGTCATGTCATCACTGACTTAGCGGCCCAAAGACCACCAGCCTTTTTTGCGCGGCTTCGGCGGGCCATCTTCTGCCGCCGTGTCTTCCACCGCAGCGGATTGCGGCACATCTTCGATAACGGCCGCAGGTTCGACCACAGGCGCGGGAGCAGCCACCACAGCGTCGACCGGGGCTGGGGCGTCTGTCACGACGTCAACAGCCACGACTTCGGCGGCGGCAACTTCTTCCGGCTTTGCCTTGGACCGCCCGCCGCGCGCGCGCGATGGCTTCGGTTTCTCGGCAGTTTCTGCAACGGTTTCGACAACTGGCGCCTCAACCGCATCCTCGGACACGACAATTGGCTTGGCGGCCCTGCTGCGGGAACGGACTGCGGGTTTGGGTGCAACCGGCTCTGCTGCGGGTTCTGCAACTTCGGATGCGGCTTCGGCCTTGGCCGCCGCTGCACGACCGCCACGCGGGGCGCGGGTGCGTTTTTTCGCCACAGGTTCGGCGTCGACAACCGGAGCCGCTTCTACTGCGGCTTCGGTGTCATCAGACTCATCGCCGTCTTCTTCATCATCAGACTGCGATTCTGCGCCCTCAACCAGGCCATTCTGGCCCGACTTCTTGCGACGGCGGCGACGGCGGCGTTTTTTGCCATTGCCATCCCCATTCGCCTCGGCTGTGGTCGAAGCCTTTGCCTCTACCACTTCGGCCTCTTCGATGTCATCCACTTCGTCAATGATATCAGGATCTTCCTCTTCGGCCACCGGTGCGCCCATCAGACTTGCGTTGCCAGAAATCACCGAAGACACGTCCGGAACCACCCGCGTGGCGGTCTTGAATTTTTCAATCGAGAAATCGGGGCTGATCATCGCCGGATCACACTCAATGCGCACTGACATGCCATAGCGTGCCTCGATCAGCGCAATGTGTTCGCGTTTGCCATTGATCAGGAAGTTCACGATGCCAATCGGCGCGCGCAAGAGCACTTCCTTGCTGCGCTTGCGGGTGCCTTCTTCTTCCAGTGCGCGCAAAACCTGCAAACCAAGGCTGTCGTCCGAACGGATCAGCCCGGTGCCGTGGCAATGCGAACAAGGTTGCGTCGTGCTTTCCAACATGCCGGGGCGCAGGCGCTGACGGCTCATTTCCAGCAGGCCAAAGCCCGAAATCCGGCCAACTTGAATGCGGGCGCGGTCGGTTTTCAGCTTGTCCTTGATGCGCTTTTCAACGGCCAGATTGTTGCGGCGCTCTTCCATGTCGATAAAGTCGATCACGATCAGACCGGCCAAATCGCGCAGACGCAATTGGCGGGCAACCTCTTCGGCGGCTTCAAGGTTGGTTTTCAGCGCGGTGTCCTCGATGGACCCCTCTTTGGTCGCGCGGCCCGAGTTGACGTCAATGGCCACCAGCGCCTCGGTGATACCGATCACGATGTAACCACCTGATTTCAGCTGCACCGTCGGGTTGAACATGCCACCCAGATAGCTTTCGACCTGAAAGCGCGCGAAGAGTGGCGTCGGGTCGTCGTAGCGCACCACGGCTTTGGCGTGGCTTGGCATGATCATCCGCATGAAGTCCTTGGCGGTGCGATAACCAGCCTCGCCTTCGACCAGAATTTCATCAATCTCGCGGCTGTACAGATCGCGGATCGTGCGTTTGATCAGGTTGCCTTCCTCGTAGATCGCGGCGGGCGCAATGGACTTGAGGGTCAACTCGCGGATCTGTTCCCACAGGCGCATCAGGTATTCGTAATCGCGCTTGATTTCCGGCTTGGTGCGCTTGGCACCCGCGGTGCGGATGATGAGGCCCGCACCTTCCGGCACTTCGATTTCCTGCGCGATTTCTTTCAGCTTCTTGCGGTCGGCGGCTTGGGTGATCTTGCGGGAAATACCGCCACCGCGCGCAGTGTTCGGCATCAGCACGCAGTAACGGCCTGCCAGCGACAGATAGGTCGTCAGCGCCGCACCCTTGTTGCCGCGTTCTTCCTTGACCACCTGCACCAACATGATCTGGCGGACTTTGACGACTTCCTGAATCTTGTAGCGGCGCGCACGCGGTTTGCGCACAGCCGAGATTTCTTCGGCCACATCCTCTTCGGCGATGGATTCAATCTCATCATCGGTATCGGATGCATGGTCGATCGACCGGTAAGGCGTGTCGCCCTCGTCGGATTCAGTCGAGGCGACATGATGGGTGTGGGCATGCGCGTGATCGTGGCCGTGCTTGGTGTCAACCAAAGCATCAGCCCCGGTCTCATCCCCCAGATCGACAACATCCATGCTGTTGATTTCAGCGGTTTGCACCGCGTCGCCGTCGCTTGCCTCTGCCTGCGCGCGGGCCTTCGGTGCAGGGCGCGCGGGACGCGGACGCGAACGACGGTTGTCTTCCTCGTCCTGATCGCGGTTGTAGGCGCGCTCTTCTTCCAGCAGGGCTTTGCGGTCGGCCACCGGGATCTGGTAATAATCCGGGTGAATTTCGGCAAATGCCAGGAAGCCATGACGGTTGCCGCCGTAATCGACAAACGCCGCCTGAAGCGAAGGCTCCACCCGCGTCACCTTGGCCAGATAGATGTTTCCGGCAAGCTGACGCTTGTTTACGGTTTCAAAGTCGAACTCTTCAACCTTGTTTCCATCGACCACGACAACCCGAGTTTCCTCGGCATGGGTGGCGTCGATAAGCATTTTCTTAGACATATGAATCCATTGCGCCCGTCATGGTAAAGACCTCCCGGCGGACCGGAAGGGGTATTTCCCACAAAGAGGCGACTTGTTCGGGCGGTTGCGCGCAACGCAAAACGGCGGGCTGTGCCCTGTGGGCACCCCTCGCCGTATGTTGCCGATGTCACACGCTTCATCGCGGTTCACGTTTGGGCTGCCTGCGCAACCCACCTAAAAAAGCCAGCTTTTCCTGTTTTATCAGGGACTAACGGGCAATAATCCGGCCTTGCAGCCGATCCGACCGCCCCAGTTTTCGGCGCGTATAGCGCGCCAGATCATCAAGGCAGAGAATGACGTGGCGACATAATGTCGCCTGCGGACAACCCTAATGGGAAACGATGCGCACTGACAATGGGTGATTTGCGGCCGCCATCACGGTTCCAGCGTCAAAATGAAACGCAGGGTGCGTGGTTTTGCCGAAAGGCAGGTTCACGCACCGCTTGGGTTCAAACATAATCCTGCCGCTGCAGACCGTACTTGGCCATCTTTTCGTTCAGCGTCCGGCGCGGCAGGCACAACTCGTCCATGACCGAGGTGATAGACCCCTTGTGCCGCCGCATGGTGTTGTCGATCAGCATCCGCTCGAACGCCTCGACATAATCCTTCAACGGCTTGCCTTCGGTGGTCAAAGCTGGCCCGGAGGCCTCGTTGTCCGCCATCAAAAGGCTTGCAATCGACCCCGATCCGCGACGGTTTTGCAGCACCGCGCGTTCGGCGATGTTGACCATCTGGCGCACATTGCCCGGCCAGGGCGCTTGCAACAGTTGCGCTGCTTCTTGTGCCGTCACCTGCGGCGCATCGCAGCCATATTCCTCGGAGAACTGCTCGGAGGCGCGGGTGAACAGCGTCAGAATATCCTCGCCACGCGCGCGCAACGGCGGGCAGATGATGGTCATCGCACCCAGTCGGTAAAACAGATCAGGCCGCAACACGTCTTCCAGCGTCTTGTCGGGCGCATGTTCATTGCAGATTGCGATGATACGGGTTTCAGGCGGCGCGCCTTGCTCATTGATCACCGTCAGCAGACGCGATTGCAAGGAATGGCTTAAAGATTCAATGTCTTCCAGACAAAGCGTGCCGCCGCGCGCCTCCTCAACAAGGGGGATAGTGCCGTCATCAGATGGCCCGAACAGCTTGGCCCCCAATTGATCTTCCCCCCATGCCGCGCAGGACACGGTGACAAACTTCTTCGACGCGCGCGGCCCCACGGCATGCAGAGCGTGGGCCACCAAGGTCTTGCCTGTGCCGGTTTCGCCGTCGATCAGCACATGGCTGTCCGCCTGACCCAGATCCAGAATATCCTCGCGCAGGCGGTCCATCGCCGGGCTGGCCCCGACCAGTTTCTTCATCAAGATTGACCCATCGGACAGTTCGCGGCGCAGTGCGCGGTTATCAAGCGTCATCCGCCGCGCCATCGTCGCCCGTTTCGCCAGTTCGGTCATCCGGTCGGGATTGAACGGCTTTTCCAGAAAGTCATAGGCCCCGACCCGCATTGCCTCAACCGCCATCGGCACATCGCCGTGCCCGGTGATCAGGATCACGGGCAGGCCCGAATCCATGCCCATCAACCGCTTCAAAAACGCCATCCCGTCCATGCCGGGCATCTTGATGTCCGACACCACCACGCCCGCGAAATCCGGCCCAAGCACCTTGAGCGCCTCTTCCGCGCTGGCGTAGGTTTCCGTATCAAACCCGGACAGGGCCAGCCATTGACTGATGGACGCGCGCATATCCGCCTCGTCGTCCACAATCGCCACTTTCATTGCCCGTGCCATGCCGACCTCATTCCGCTGCTTTTGCTTCTTTGCCCAAAATCGGCAGTTGTACTTCAAACACCGCGCCACCGTTTTCGGCGTTGCGCGCGGTCAGCCGACCGCCAAGGTCGGTCACAATCCCGGATGAAATTGCTAGGCCCAAGCCCACGCCTTCACCCGCTTTCTTGGTCGTGTAGAACGGCTCGAACACCGAACCGATTTCGGCAATCCCATGGCCGTTGTCGCGCACCGCCAGCGTGGCGGTTTCCCCGACCGTCAGCAGCAGATCAATCTGCGGATCGGACAGGTCTTTGGTGGCATCCAGCGCGTTGCGCAGCAAGTTGATGATCACCTGTTCCAGCCGCAGCCGGTCGGCCATCACCATCACCGGCTGTCGCGGCAAAGTGCGGGTTATGCGGACAACGCGGATTTTCAGCTGTGGTTCCATCATCGACAGCGCCGACGACAGGCAGGCGCGCAGATCGACCGGTTCAAACGCCTCGCCGCCCTTGCGGGCATAGGATTTCAGCTGCCGGGTGATCGCGCCCATGCGTTCGATCAGATCGTCGATGCGCTGGAAACTTGACAAAGCCTCGTCCGGGCGCTTGCGCTGCAACAGCAGCCGCGCACCGGCGAGATAGGTTTTCATTGCGGCCAACGGTTGGTTCAGCTCATGGCTGACCGCCGCCGACATCTCACCCAAAGCCGCCAGTTTGGACGATTGCGCCAGCGTCAGTTCCGCCACTTCCAGCGTCTTCTGCACCTTTTCGCGTTCAGCAATCTCGCGCGACAGCCGCGCGTTCAGCAAGCGCAGTTCCGCAGATTCGCGTTGAAATGACATCGACTGCGACCAAGCCCGGCGCGACAGCATATAGAACGTCAGGGCCGCCAAAATGGCAAACCCCATGATTTCCAAGGCAATCACGCCGTTGACCCGTTCGCGCACCGAATCAAACGCGGTGAAAGTCAGCATCCGCCAGCCCTGAAACGGCACGCGCGCATCGGTGCGCAGCACTGCCTCGCCCGAAAGATAGGCGTCAGGCGGGTTCTGCGCCCAGTCCGCCGCACCCTTGATGGCCAGATCAAAGGCAGATCTGGTCTCGGGGCTGGCCAAAGCCTCGTCCAATGGTTTGCCTCGCCAGGACGGTTCTGTCGCCAGAATGACTGTGCCTTCGCTGTCTGTGACCAGAACCGCATCCTGCAAGCTGGCCCAGGCGCGTTCGTGCTTCATCATATCGACGCCGACGACGATGACGCCCAGCGCCCTCCCCTCGGCCTCGACCACGCGGGAATAGGTAAAGTCATAGCCGCCGCCATCGCGTTGGCCGGCGGTAAACACCGTGTCCTTGGACCGCTGAGCGTCGACGAAATAGGGTTGGGCGCGGTGGTTGGAGCCGAGCAGATTGCGGTTGGTGGCCCCAACCGTGCGCCCGTCCTTGTCCAGCAGGATGATCGACGCGATGCCGATTTCCTCTTGCACCTGTATCAGACGCAGGGTGGTGCCTGCGAAATTGCCCTTCAAAAGCGCATCCCGAATCGCAGGGTCATCGGACAGCAGCAAAGGCACGACAGACGTGCGTTGCAGTTCGGACAGCATGTTACCCGAATACAGCGCCAGCCGCAGTTCGGCCCGGTTGCGGGTGGTTTCGGTAAAGCGTTCGGACAGCCAGCGGTTGGTGATCAGGACCACGCCAACTGCGACCAGTATCAGCAGCACAACGACCAGACGCACCCGCCAAGACGACCCCGGCGCAGCATCTGTCATTTGCGGTCTGTTGCTGTCCTGCATGGTTCAAGCTTAGGCCCTGCCCCGCCGCGCCTCAAGCCGCAGCGGTTCAGGCCAGCGCCATACCGCCCATCAGGCTGGCAAACAGCGCGGCACCATCGGTGCCACCGTGGCTGGCATCGACCACGCGTTCCGGGTGCGGCATCATCCCCAGCACGCGGCGGTTTTGCGACAGCACCCCGGCAATGTCGAACATCGCGCCGTTCGGATTGGCGGCATAGGTGAAGGCGATACGATCCTCGCCGCGCAGACGGACCAAACCACTGCCGTCAATGGTGTAATTTCCATCGTGATGGGCAATCGGCACGTTGATCTGCTGACCCTTGGCATAGGCAGAGGTGAAGGCACTGTCGGCGCTGGCCACGTTCAGCGTCACCGACTTGCACAGGAATTTCAAACCCGCGTTGCGCATCAACGCGCCCGGCAGCAATTGCATCTCGGTCAGCACTTGAAAACCGTTGCAGATGCCCAAAACATAGCCGCCACGGGCCGCATGGCTGCGAATGGCGGTGGCGATCGGCGACTGCGCGGCAATCGCGCCGCAGCGCAGATAATCGCCAAAGGAAAAGCCGCCCGGCACGCCGACAACATCCGTGCCCGCAGGCAGATCGTTGTCCTTGTGCCAGACGCGGGTCACGTCAAACCCGGCGCGTTCAAACGCCACGGCAAGATCACGGTCGCAGTTTGATCCGGGAAAGGTGACGACGGCGGCTTTCATGGGCGCACTCCGGTTGGTCTGGGATGGGGCCGCATAGCGCAAACCTGAAGGCGAGGCCACCCCTTGCAGGACAGGGGTGCGGGGTTTTCGCAAACCCCGGCCTGAATGCCAAGCGCAACAGCTTACCCGCCGAAGTCCGTAATCACCGCCACACCGGGTGGCATCGGGGCGTTGAAGGCGCGCAACTCGGCGCTGGCAGCCGAAAGCGCCACCTGCCGCGCCACGATGGGGGCCACGTCAATGCGCCCCGTCTCAATCATCGACAACAGCGAAGGATAGCGCCAGCTGGGCATGCCGCGGGTGCCATAAAGCGCCAATTGCTTCATATAGACCGCGTTCATGTTGATCTCCATGCGAGCGGTGTGGCCCACGGGCAGGCCCACTTGCACATGCCGCCCCAAGGGACGCAGACATTCGATCGAGCCGTTGGTGGTGGCCGCAATCCCCAGCGCCTCAACTGACACATGCGCGCCGCCTTGGGTCAGTTCCACAATCTGCGCCGCTGCATCGTTGCCGCGCGCGTCAATCGCCGCTTCTGCGCCCAACGACAGCGCGTGCGCCAGCCGTTCGGGCACCACATCGACCACAATCACCCGCGCACCCAAAGCCCGCCCGATCAGCAGCACCGAAAGGCCAATGCCGCCGGTGCCATGTACCGCCAGCCATTCCCCCGCCTGCAACGCCGCCCGCCCCGTCAACGCATGCCAAGCGGTTGTCACCCGACACCCCAGCCCAGCCGCCAGCGCCGGGGTCAGGCTTTCGGGCAGCCGCGCCAGATTGTGCGCATGCGGCGCGCTGACATATTCCGCATAGGCCCCCGGTTCGCCAAACCCCGGCACGCGCTGGTTCTTGCAAATTGTGGTCTGGCCGGACTGGCATTCAGGGCAAGCGCCACAGGACAGGATAAACGGAGCAATCACCCGGTCGCCCAAGCGCCATTTCGCCATTGGCCCCGCCGCAACCACTTCGCCACAATATTCATGCCCGGGGATCGCGCCCGGTAGGACGCGTGGATGTTCGCCAACCCAACCATGCCAGTCAGACCGACATATGCCGCAGGCCAGCACGCGCAGCACGACGCCATCGGCTTCGCATACAGGATCGGGCACGGATTCGATGCTAAGGTCGGCGTTATACTCACGGATGATGGCGGCGCGCATCGGGTTCTCCCTTTGCGGCCATCAAGCCCGGCTTGCAGCTAAGGGTCAAGCGGTCACCGCCAAACCCAAATCAACGCAGGCCAAAGGTCTTACAAAATCTCGACGCGGTAGCTTTCGATCACGGTGTTCGACAGCAGCTTTTCGCACATCGCCTTCACGGCCACTTCTGCCGCAGCATGATCCGTCTCGGCCAGATCCAACTCGATCACCTTGCCCTGACGCACACCGTTCACCCCGGCAAAGCCCAAAGTGCCCAGCGCGTGTCGCACCGCTTCGCCCTGCACATCCAGAACGCCTGATTTCAGCATGACCGTGACGCGCGCTTTCATGAAACTCTCCGTGGTTTGGCGAATGCCCGCCCGTTAAAGCCCAATGCCTTGCGCGGCAAGAGGTCAGTTGATGAGTGTCGGCTTGGTCGTATGCGTCACATTCGAAGGCATAACCCCCAACCGCCGCGCAAGTTCTGCATAGACGTCGGGCAAAGGTCCCGGTTCTGGCACCGGCTGGCCATCGCCCTTGTCCACCAACCCGCGCAAATCCCACAGCCGGCACGTGTCGGGGCTGATCTCGTCCGCCACGATCAGGCGCATATAGTCGCCCTCCCAGACACGGCCGACCTCAATGCGGAAATCGGCCAGACGAATGCCCACGCCCATCATCACGCCCGACAGAAAGTCATTCACCCGCAGGGCCAGCGCGATGATGTCGTCCAGATCCTGCTGTGTGGCCCAGCCAAAGGCGACGATATGCTCTTCAGCGACCATCGGCAGGTTCAGCCGGTCATCCTTCAGGTAGTATTCCACAATCGGGCGCGGCAACGGCGTGCCTTCGGGGATGCCCAGACGGGTCGAAATCTCACCTGCGGCAAAGTTGCGCACCACGACTTCAAGCGGAATGATCTCTGCCATACGCACCATCTGTTCGCGCATATTCACCCGGCGGATAAAATGCGTGGGCACGCCGACGGCGTTCAGCCCGGCCATGAAGAATTCAGACAAACGGTTGTTCAGCACGCCCTTGCCTTCGACCGCCGCTGGGGTGGCTTCGGTGGCAGTCGGCGCAGAATCGTCTTTGAAATACTGGATCAAGGTTCCCGGCTCTGGCCCTTCGTAAAGGATCTTTGCCTTGCCCTCGTAAACCTTCTTCCTGCGCGCCATGAATGCTCCGATGCCCATAGGGATAGGGGGCGGCAATCGCCACCCCTGCCCTGTTCCAGCGGCTATACGGCAAGGCGCGGGCGCGGGCAAGGCTGGCCTCGGTTTCACTCGGACGGCAAAAATGGCAGATCGCGATCACCGACAGCCCAAAGCCAAGCCGCTACAACGCATTGCCGCAGCCGATTTGCCGGATTTGTCTTGAAGCGCGGCCCGGGGATGGGCATATGGATGGCAACGTTCCATGACCGAGAGGGCCAGCCATGACCACTTTTGACGACCGCGAAAACGCCTTTGAATCGAAATTCGCTCTTGACGCCGACATGCAGTTCCGCGCCGAGGCGCGCCGCAACAAGCTGGTCGGTCTTTGGGCCGCAGATTTGCTGGGCAAAACCGACGAGGCAGCAACAGAATATGCGATGTCGGTGGTGACGGCTGACTTTGAAGAGGCCGGCATTGAAGATGTCGTGCGCAAGGTTGCAGCCGATCTGGCAGGGCATGCCAGCGCCGATGACATTCGCGCCAAGATGGCCGCGATGCTGCCGGTTGCCAAAGCGCAACTGATGTCCGAGCTTTAAGGCCCCTTTCAGGGCGTCATTGGGGGCCGTGCCGGTTTCGGTGCGGCCCCTTTTGTTTGGGCGTCGTTGAAATTCATTAAAACACCTGTTGTTAACGGCTTGGCCAGTTTGCCACCATAGCTTGCCCCCAAAGCAACGGGGCACAGCACGACTGCTTTACATCGCAACTGATCAAGGCGCGGTAGGGCAGCAGTCGCGCAGCATGGCCCATGGCTGCGGTAGACGGTGCGGGCGGTGTTGTCGCTGGGATTGCTGGCGCTCTTTGCCTGCTGTTGTCGGTGCGGTTGGCCGAGGTTGATCTGGGCGCAGTCATGCAAGCTGTCTCGGGCGTTGCGCTTGGCCACTGGCTGGCGGCTGTGGTGCTGACCAGGATCAGCTTTTGGGCCGTTGGCCATCATGATGCGGTGGTGCACCTGGCTGCCCTAAGCCATGACCCGTCGCGCCGGGATCTGTGCCATTGCGGTCAGCCAAACCTTGGGTTTGGGCGTGATCACCGGGGCTATGCTGCGCTGGCGGATGTTGCCGGGGCAAAGCCTGTTGCAGGCAACCCAGTTGACGGCAGCGGTGGCGCTGTCGTTTCTGGCGGGTTGGGCGGTGGTGACTGCGGTGGTGCTGTTGCCAGCCGCCCCCTACAAGGCTGCGACCGGCATGGTTCTGGCGGCGGCACTTGCGTTGAGGCTGACCGCACTGATCGCGAAGCGCTGGGGTTTTCGCTGGCCCAAAGGGTTCGCCCTTGGTCGCCTGATTGCGCTCTGCGCTGTTGACACCCTGGCCGCTGCCGCTGCCCTTCACCGCCCTGCTGCCAGCATTTCTGCTGGCCTTGGGTGCGGGTCTGGTCAGCGGCACTCCCGGCGGTTTGGGCGCGTTTGAGGTGACATTGCTGGCCCTGCTGCCAGAGGCAGACCCTGCCCCGATTTTGGCGGCGATTCTGGCATGGCGGCTGACCTACCACGCGTTGCCCGCGCTTTTGGCTGCGGCAGTGGCGATCAAGGGCTCGCAAAAAACCCGCCCGGCTGTTGCCGCGCTGACGCGGTTGACCCCAGCCATCGCGGGGGCGGAACTGGGGTTGGTGGCCCAAGGCACATTGTCCATTCAAACCGTGGGCGCGGGTGAAAGGCTGGTGGGGCGCACCGGGCAATTCATGGTGGCGCTGTTTGGCCCCAGTGATGGCGCAACTGTGGGCGATTTGGCCAAGGCAGCACATGCCGAAACCCGGCTTCCGGTTCTTTACAAATGCAACGCGCGACTGGCGGTCCGGGCCCGGGTTGCGGGCTTTGTCGCGGTTTTGATCGCGCGTGAGGCCTGGCTTTGCCCGCACGATTACGGCATTGGCGCGGCTTCGCGCGCGGGCTTGCGCCGGAAAACCGCGCCGGGCCGTGGCGGCGGGCGTCACTGTGACGCAACCCGCTGTGCTGCCATGGCCACAGCTTGACCGCATCGCCGCCGAATGGGCCACAGCACAGGGCGGTCAGCGGGGATTTTCCATGGGGCAATCCAGTCGGGATCACCTGTCAAGCCAAAGGGTTTACGTTGCATGGCAGGCAGACCAGCCCTTGGCATTCGCCAGCTTTCACCAATCGCCTCAGGAATGGGCGCTGGACGTGATGCGCCACCGCGCGGGCCTGCCAAATGGCACCCTGCAAAGCCTTGTGCTGGCCGCGATTGACGATGCCGCCCGCGAAAGGATTGCGCGACTGTCGCTTGCCGCCGTGCCAGAGGCCGCGTTCAACGCAGCCGGGCATTGCCACACAAAACTGTTGCACGCGATGGCCGGGGCAGATGGTGCAGGGCTTGTGCAGTTCAAATCGGCCTTCGCGCCGCGCTGGCGACGGCTGTATCTGGCCGCCCCGAACCGCGCCTGCCTGCCGTTGGCCGCCGCAAGCAGTGCCCGCGCAATCCTGCACCTGCCGCCAATCGAACAGGATCATGCAGATTATGAATTTGCCTCTGCCCCAGACCCATGGCACAGACGGGGCTGATATTGTTCGACCCGAGGATACCATGGACGCGCTTTCAAAACTGCTTGCCAGCCGTGATTGGCTGATGGCCGACGGTGCCACCGGCACCAACCTGTTCAACATGGGCCTGTCCTCGGGTGAGCCGCCAGAATTCTGGAACGTCGATCAGCCCGACAACATCCGCACCCTTTATCGCAATGCTGTCAACGCGGGATCGGATATCTTCCTGACCAACACCTTTGGCGGCAACGCCAGCCGGCTCAAACTGCACGACGCTCAAGGCCGTGTCCGCGAATTGAACCGCATCGGTGCCAGTCTGGGCCGTGAGATCGCGGACGCCTCTGGCCGCACCGTCATTGTGGCGGGTTCGGTCGGGCCGACCGGGGATATCTTTGTGCCGATGGGCACGCTGACCCATTCTGCCGCCGTGGAAATGTTCCACGAACAGGCCGAGGGCCTGAAAGAGGGCGGCGCGGATGTGCTTTGGGTGGAAACCATGTCTTCCCCCGATGAATACAAAGCTGCCGCCGAAGCTGCCGCTTTGGCAGGCATGCCGTGGTGCGGCACCATGAGTTTCGACACCGCCGGACGCACGATGATGGGCGTCACCTCTTCTGCCATGGTCGAAATGGTGGAAAAGCTGGCCAATCCGCCGATCGCTTTTGGAGCCAATTGCGGCGTTGGCGCTTCGGATCTGATGCGCACCTTGCTGGGCTTTGCGGCCATGGGCGGGTCGCGCCCGCTGATCGCCAAGGGCAATGCGGGCATCCCGAAGTATCACGACGGCCACATCCACTATGACGGCACGCCCGAATTGATGGCCGAATACGCGCTGCTGGCCCGCGATGCCGGGGCGCGGATCATCGGCGGTTGCTGCGGCACCATGCCGGAACATCTGAAATCGATGCGCCGCGCTTTGGAAAACACTCCCAAAGGCCCCTCGCCATCGTTGGACACCATCAGTGGCAAACTGGGCGCCTTTTCCTCGGCCTCAGACGGCACCGGCGACACGTCGGGCGATCCCAAACGCGAACGGCGCGGCCGGCGGGGCTGATCCGGCCCGCTGCGTTTTCTGGTGCCGCCCGACAACGCGCCCACATGCCCGGCAGGACGGTAGAATTTTCATGATCCATCGCCTGTAACCTGAACATTTCAAGAACGAGCAAAATCATTTTCTCCTGTTCGCGGCTCTTGAAGTCGGCTTTAATCCGGCGCATGTCGCAATTCGAAAAGTGCCCTGCGGCCTTTAGGCCCATGCAAGCACAATTGCCCAAGGAGCGCCCAACATGGCCGACGACGAAATCATCCTGTCCGAACTGTCTGACGACGAGCTGGTGCTGCAAATGCACGACGACCTTTACGACGGTCTGAAGGAAGAGATCGAAGAGGCCGTCAATATCTTGATCGCCCGCGGTTGGACCCCTTACGACGCGCTGACCAAAGCCTTGGTCGCGGGCATGACCATCGTGGGCGCTGACTTCCGCGACGGCATCCTTTTCGTGCCCGAAGTGTTGCTGGCCGCCAATGCGATGAAGGGCGGCATGTTCATCCTCAAGCCGCTTTTGGTTGCCACCGGAGCCCCGCGCATGGGCAAAATGGTGATCGGCACCGTCAAGGGCGACATCCATGACATCGGCAAGAACCTTGTCGGCATGATGATGGAAGGCGCTGGGTTCGAAGTAAAGGATCTGGGCATCAACAACTCGGTTGAGAAATACCTTGAGGCATTGGAGTCGGAAAAGCCCGATATCCTTGGCATGTCCGCCCTGCTGACCACCACAATGCCCTATATGAAAGTCGTGATCGACACGATGAAGGAAAAGGGCATGCGCGACGATTACATCGTTCTGGTCGGCGGCGCTCCGTTGAACGAAGAATTCAGCAAGGCCATCGGTGCGGATGCCTATTGCCGTGACGCCGCGGTGGCCGTCGAAACCGCCAAGCAGTTCGTGGCTCGCAAGCACAACCATCTGAACGCTTGAACCAAACCGTCGCAGTGAAATGGCCCCGGACTTGTTCCGGGGCCTTTTTCACACCATCTTAGGTGTCAACTGACACGAAAGGCGCACCATGCCACTGCCGTTGTTCCTAGGATTGATCGCCACCGTCATTGCCGCCGCAGGGGCCAGCATCGCCTTGGTCTTCATGGCCGGCATGCCCATGATCTGGCTCGCCATCGCCGCCCCCATTCTGGCGCTGCTGGTGCGGGGCTTGGCGTGGCGCTGATCCCCGATGACACCACGCTGACCGAAGCCGGCCTGCCGCCCGCGCAACAGGGGCGCATTCTTCTGATCGCCTGCGGTGCCTTGGCGCATGAGGTGATGGCGTTGAAGCGTCTCAACGGGTGGGACCACATGGACCTGCAATGCCTGCCCGCAAATCTCCATCTGTGGCCTGACAAAATCACCGCAGCCGTGGCGCAGGCGGTGGAGGATCATAAACACACTTACGGGTCGATCTTCATCCTTTATGCCGATTGTGGCACCGGGGGGCTTTTGTTCGAAAAGTGCAAGGAACTTGGCGTTCAGATGATCGCAGGCCCCCATTGCTATTCGTTTTTTGAAGGTAATGACGCCTTCGCAGCCCACCCGGAAGAGTTCACCGCCTTTTATCTTACCGATTTTCTGGTGCGTCAGTTCGATGCTTTTGTGTGGAAACCCATGGGTCTGGACCGTCACCCGCAGCTGCGCGACATGTACTTTGGCAATTACACCAAACTGGTCTATCAGGCGCAAACCGACAATCCGACACTGGACGCGAAGGCCGAGGAATGTGCCCGCCGCCTTGGGCTTGCTTATGAGCGGCGCTTTACCGGCTATGGCGATCTGGCAGGATTTATGGCGCAGGCCGCCCGTGCTTGAAACCTCTGCGAGGTGGTTGGCAAGCCACCCATCCTGCCTTACCAAGACGTCATGGCATTATCCAAAGCACTGACCGATCTGCACGATCTGCTTGGCGAGCGGTTGTCCACGGCCGCGCCGATCCTGGCCCAACACAGCCAAAGCGAAACCCATATCCACGCCCGCGCGCCTGATGCCGTTGCTTTCCCCCAAGACAGCGCCGAAGTGGCCCGCATCGCCACCATTTGCGCGCGCCACGCCGTCCCGATCATCGGCTGGGGCGCTGGCACTTCGCTGGAGGGGCACGCTTTGGCGGTACAAGGTGGCGTCACCGTCGATTTTCGGCTGATGAACAAGGTGTTGGCGGTCTACCCTCAGGACATGCTGGCCGTCATTCAGCCCGGCATTACGCGTGAGCGGTTGAATGAGGAACTGCGCGACACCGGCCTGTTTTTCCCGGTTGATCCCGGCGCAAACGCCACTCTTGGCGGCATGGCGGCCACGCGCGCCAGTGGCACCACGGCGGTGCGCTATGGCACCATGCGCGATAATGTTTTGGGGCTGGAGGTGGTTTTGGCCGGGGGGCGCGTGATCCGCACCGGGTCGTCCGCACCAAAATCTTCTGCTGGCTACGATCTGACAGCGCTTATGGTCGGATCAGAGGGCACGCTGGGCCTGATGACCGAACTGACCCTGCGGCTGCACGGTCAACCCGAAGCGGTGTCATCGGCGACCTGCGCTTTTCCGACCATTGGCGATGCGGTCAACTGCGTGATTGCCACCATCCAGACCGGCATTCCGATGGCACGGATCGAGTTTCTGGACGAGGCGACCGTGGCCGCCTGCAATGCCTATTCCGGCACCACAATGCCGATTGCGCCGCAGTTGCTGGTCGAATTTCACGGCTCCCCGGCCGGGGTGGCCGAACAGGCCGAACGCTTTGGCGCGATTGCGCGGGAATTTGGCAGCCGGGGCTTTGAGTGGGCGCGCGCGCAAGAGGATCGCACTCGGCTTTGGCGGATGCGTCATTCTGCCTATCCGGCGATTTTGGCGACGCGTCCGGGGGCGATGGCGATTGTCACTGACGTTTGCGTGCCGATTTCTGCGTTGGCCCGGGCCATTGAGCAAACACAAGCCGACATTGCCGCGTCGCCGATTCCGGGGCCGATATTGGGTCATGTCGGAGACGGCAACTTTCACGCTATCCTGTTGATCATGCCCGATGATCCGACCGAACACGCTGTGGCGCAGCGCCTTGCGACCCGCATGGCCGAACGCGCTTTGGCCTTGGGGGGGACGATCACGGGCGAGCACGGCGTGGGCACCGGCAAGTTGTCTTTGATGGGGGCGGAACATGGCCCGGCTTGGAACGTGATGGGGCAGATCAAATGGGCGCTGGACCCGCACAACCTGATGAACCCCGGCAAACTGGTGCCGCAGAAATGAGCGTCGATTTCGCCCGCAGCTTTTCCGCCTGTTTTGGCACCCAGGATGTTGAAGGTCTGGTGGCCTTGATCGCGCCGCAAGGCAGTGTGCTGACCCTGTCTGGTGCTTGGGCCGAGGGACATGCAGCCACCCGCAACGCCTTTGCCGCCGATGCCGCCGGGCTTTGCGCAAGGGCGCGGTTGGTGACAGGCAAGGGCTCGGTGCTGCCGTTGGGGCAAGGCTGTACGCTTGTACGACAGCGATTTGTGGTGATGGGCGCGGTGGATGAAACGGGGGCAGAGTTGCCGCGTCTGGCTGCAATGTTGGTGGCGGTCTTGGTGAACGATCTGGCGGTCAGCCTGACCTTTACGGCGCTGCCCCTCTGAACGCCTTAGCCCAGCAATGCCCGCGCGGCTTCCCTTGCCGCCTCTGTCACGCTATCGCCTGCCAGCATCCGCGCGATTTCCTCCACCCGTTCGGGCGCGGACAGGGCCGTCACCGTGGACAGGGTCTGCCCATCTTGCACCCGCTTTTCCACGCGCCAGTGATGGCCGCCGCGCGCCGCCACTTGCGGGCTGTGGGTGACAACCAGCACCTGAGCCCCAGCCGCCAAAGCCTGCAACCGACGGCCAACGGCATCGGCAGTTGCACCGCCAACGCCGCGGTCAATCTCGTCGAAGATCAGGGTCAGGCCGGGGGTATCGCCTGTCAGGCACACCTTCAGCGCCAGCAGGAACCGTGACAACTCACCGCCCGAGGCGATCTTGTTCAGCGCCCCAGACGGTGCGCCGGGGTTGGTGGCCACGGTGAATTGCACCGCATCGACGCCGTCCATCCCCGGTTCCGCCCGCGACAGTTCGGTGGTGAACACCGCGCGTTCCATCTTCAGCGGCGCAAGTTCCGCCGCCATCGCCGCATCCAGACGGGTGGCAGAGGCGCTGCGCTGCGTGGTCAGCGCCCCAGATTCCCGCACATAGGCCAACTCTGCCTCGGCCACTGAACGCTCCAGCTTGGCAATGCCCGCCGCACCACCGTCAATCGCGGCCAGACGGGCCCGCAACTGATCGGCAAAACCGCCCAGATCATCGGGCTGAACGTTATGCTTGCGGGCCAGAGCACGGATCGCAAACAGCCGCTCCTCCAGCGCCTCCAACTCACTTGGGTTGAAGTCCAGCTGACGCAGGCAGTCCTCGACCCCGGATTGCGCGTCGCCAAGTTCGATCAGCGCCCGGCCCAAGGCCGCCATGGCGGCGTCCAGACGGCCATCGGCGCGGTCAGATGCACCTTCCAGCCAGCGCAGGGCGTCGCGCAACGGACCCTCGGCACCAGTCGCGGACAAGGCCGTGTTCGCGCGCAGGATGTCAGCGCGGATGCGTTCGGCGCCTTGCATGGCGCGACGGCGGGCGTCCAAGGTCGCCTCTTCGCCGGGCAAGGGGTTCAGCTTGTCCAACTCGGCCACGGCATGGCGCAAAAAATCTTCTTCAACCTGCGCGCGGTCCAGCACAGCGCGGGCCTGCGCCAGCGCGTCGCGCGATTGCGCCCGCGCCCGCCACGCGCTGCGCACGCCCGACAGATCGACACTGGCGAATTGGTCCAACAAGGCCCGATGCCCGCGCGGGTTCAAAAGGCCACGATCGTCATGCTGGCCGTGCAGTTCCACCAAAGTGTCGGACAGATCGCGCAACACCTCACCCGACACCCGGCGATCATTGACCCAAGCCTGCTTGCGGCCATCGGCAGAGTTCACCCGGCGCAGGATCAGCTCATCCCCGGCCTCAAACCCCGCCTCTTGCAACACACCGCGCGCGGCGTGACCCGGCGGCAAATCAAATTCCGCCACCACTTCGCCCTGCGTCGCCCCGGCGCGCACCAGTTCAGCACGACCGCGCCAGCCCAGCACAAATCCCAAAGCGTCCAACAGAATGGATTTCCCCGCCCCCGTCTCGCCCGTCAACACGTTCAGCCCAGATCTGAATTCCAGTGTCAGACGGTCGATGATCAGCACATCGCGAATATCAAGACTGCGAAGCATGACCCAGCCCAAAAGCCCAAAAGATCACAGCCACTCGCCCTTGATCATTTGCCGATATGCCTTGGCCAGCCAACTGTTGCCCTTGGCCTTCGGTTCGAGGCCCCGATCCTTGAGCAGCTTGAAGCTGTCTTCATAGAACGGGCTGGACTGATAGTTGAAGCCAAGAATCGCACCTGCGGTCTGCGCCTCGTCGGTCAGGCCCAGTGCCAGATAGGATTCGACCAAACGGTGCAGCGCCTCGGCGGTGTGGGTGGTGGTCTGGAAATCCTGTACCACAACACGGAAGCGGTTGATGGCGGCGGTGTAATTGCCACGCTTCAAGTAATAGCGCCCGATTTCCATTTCCTTGGCCGCCAGATGGTCGAAGGCCAGATCGAATTTCAGGATCGCCGACTTGCCATATTCGGTGTCAGGATAGGTCTCAATCACGACGCGCAGGGCCTGCAACGCCTGAAAAGTCAGACCCTGATCGCGACCGACTTCGTCGATCTGATCGTAATAGGACAGCGCCAACAAATAGCTGGCATAGGCCGCATCTTCGTCACCGGGATAGAAATCAAGGAAACGTTGTGCGGCGGCGCGCGCCTCTTCGTATTCCTTGGACTGATGCAGCGAAAAGGCCTGCATGATCAACGCGCGCTTGGCCCATTCGGAATAGGGGTACAGGCGTTCTACTTCCTGAAAATAAGCCAGCGCATCTTCTGGTTTGCCTTTGGCTTCCAGAATCACTTCGCCACGCTTGTAGATTTCCTCGGCGGTGTAGTTTTCAAGCGAGGCGCTGGTGTCTTCTTTGCCCCCGCAAGCCGCCAAAGTGGCCAGAACGAGGACCAAGCATAGGGCTTTGCCCGCCCGCAGCGTTTTGCCTGTCTGTCCGCCTGCCATCTGCCGCCTACCCCATATGCCGCGCCGACGCCCCAAACGGGGGCTTTGTTCGCCGCCTTTGGCCTCTCGTAGCACAGAAAATTCCGGGGCGCAAAACGGCTTTCACCCTTGGAAGCAAGGTTTCAGGCCCGTGCGGGAAGATCGCCACGATGCACGCCCACTCCGGGCAGCTTTCCGCCGGCAAGACCTTCGCAATTCTGCTCCATCCACGCGCTAGGCGTGGCAAAAAGCTTGCGCAAAAGACGGTTGGTCAGGGCGTGTCCGGCGCGCACTCCGGTGTAGCGGCCAAGGATCGGTGCACCCGCCAAGGCGAGGTCGCCCAAAGCATCCAACATCTTGTGGCGCACGGGTTCATCCGAATGGCGCAAACCGCCCGGCGACAAAACCTGATCGCCCTCAAACACCACAGCATTTTCCAACGTGCCACCCAAAGCAAGGCCACGGGCGCGCATGGCGATCACATCCGAATTGCGGCAGAAGGTGCGGCTGTCGGACAATTCGCGCACAAAGGCCCCGTTGGCCATGTTCAGCTTTTTAGACTGCTGTCCGATTGCAGCCTCGGCAAAGTCGATGCGGAAATCGATTTCCAGCATGTCGGACGGCTCCAGCCGTGCCACCGCATTGCCTTCGCGCACTTCAACCGCCCGAAGCACACGGATGGCGCGCACGGGCACGTCCAGTTCGACAATGCCTGCCGACAGAAAGCCATCGACAAAAGGCGCGGCCGAACCGTCAAGGATCGGCACTTCCGGCCCGTCAATTTCAATAACCGCGTTTTGAATGGCACAGCCAGCCAATGCGGCCATCACATGCTCAATCGTGGAAACGGATGTGCCAGCAGCATTGGCCACCAAGGTGCACAGCTTTGACGGCACAACTGCGTCCCAACGGGCGGGAACCCGCGCATCGGTGCCGGTCACATCAACACGCAGAAACCAGATCCCGTGATCGGCAAGAGCTGGGCGCACAGTCATGGTGACGGGCGCACCAGAGTGCAGGCCCAGACCCTCAAAGACAGCAGCGTTTTTCAGCGATTGTTGCAACGAACTCTCCGTACAAGACAAGCAGACAGAGGGGTCCGCTGAGATGGTGGTAAGACTGTCTTAACAAATTCTCAACTCACTCTTTGTAACGGAGTGTAACAGAAATACGCCCACGCAACCCATTGAATACAAATGAAAAATCCCGGCATTGCCGGGCGTTCTCTGGCTGGTTGCAACCGATTCAGTTTGCCTGACGACGCAGGAAAGCCGGAATCTCGATGCGTTCCTGATCGGCGGACAGTTCTTGCTCGTCGTCATAAGCGGTGACAGGCGGCTGTTGACGGCCTGCCTGCGGACGCTCTTGCGCGGGTTCGGCATGACCACCAGCCATCCGGTTGATCAGGCTGCCAATGCCAAAGCGCGGACGCGGCTCTGCGGCTTTGGGGGCCGAAACGGGCGCGCGTTGCGGCTGCGCCTGCGGCAAAGCGCGGCCGGGTTGTGTCGGTGCCTTGCTGACAGCGGCCTGCAGTCGGGCCAGGGCCTCGGGCGAGGGTGTGCCGGCTGACCGTGGGCGCGGTGCCACAAAAGCCGCCGCGTCAATGTCATGCGCCGAAGCAACCGGAGCGGTGGCACGCGGCTGCATCTGCGGCGCGCGGTAAACCGGCGGCGGCAAATCGTCATCCAGCATCTGCTCTGGCTCGCGGCTTTGCGGCTGATACTGCTGTGCGTCGTGGAACAGGTCCGGCGCGGGCGCAGGTTGCTGCATCTGCACGGGCGTGGCGACCGGCGACACCGACAGCTTCTGCTCGGGTGTCGGTGCCAGCGGGGCCGCCATCGACCGGCGGGTGATCGCCGGCTCGGCGCGATTCATGCTGACATCAATGCCGGTTGCCACCACGGACACGCGCAAAGTGCCTTCCATCGAGGTATCAAGCGTCGAACCCACGATGATATTCGCGTCAGGATCAACCTTTTCGCGGATGATGTTGGCGGCCTCGTCCAGCTCGAACAGCGTCAGGTCATAGCCGCCGGTGATGTTGATCAGCACACCCTTGGCACCGTGCAGTGAAATTTCGTCCAGCAACGGGTTGGCAATGGCTTTTTCGGCGGCCTCAACGGCGCGGTTTTCGCCGGTGGCTTCGCCAGTGCCCATCATCGCCTTGCCCATTTCGTCCATCACGGCGCGGACGTCGGCGAAATCGAGGTTGATCAGGCCGGGACGCACCATCAGGTCGGTCACGCCTTTGACACCTTGATACAGCACGTCATCGGCCATCGCGAAAGCTTCGGTAAAGGTGGTGCGTTCGTTCGCCAGACGGAACAGGTTCTGGTTCGGAATGATGATCAGCGTGTCGACAACCTTTTGCAGCGCCGCGATGCCGTCTTCGGCCTGCTTCATCCGCTTGTTGCCCTCAAACTGGAACGGCTTGGTGACGACGCCCACGGTCAGCACGCCCAATTCGCGCGCGGCTTGCGCGATGATCGGGGCAGCCCCTGTACCCGTGCCGCCGCCCATGCCAGCGGTGATGAAGCACATATGCGCGCCGGCCAGATGATCAACGATCTCTTCGATGGTTTCTTCGGCAGCCGCAGCTCCAACGGTCGGGCGCGCGCCCGCCCCCAGACCTTCAGTGACTTTCAGGCCCATCTGAATTTTCGACACCGCCTTGCTTTGCTGCAAAGCCTGCGCGTCGGTGTTGGCGACGACGAACTCGACCCCCTCAAGGTTCTTGTCGATCATGTTATTGACCGCATTGCCCCCCGCACCACCGACGCCGAATACCGTGATGCGCGGCTTCAGCTCTTCGCGCTGCGAGGTCATGATCAGGTTCAATGCCATATTCAGTCCGCCTGTTTATTGTAGGCGGTTGCGCGCCGCCGGTTGCCGTCTCGATCTTGCGAAACACCCGTCCCAAAGTGTTCGTCTGCCGAATTATCCCCGATTCTATCCACAGATACGGCCAAGGTCACGCAAAAAAGTCACATAGCCCGCAAAATATGGGGGAACCGTGGCGCATTTAAGCAGTATTTCGCCGCGGACGCAGGATGTAGCGGTTCACCAGTTGTCTTTGAACCAGCGCATGGCTCTTTTGATCGAGCGCGCCGGGTAACGTTCAGTCGGAATGTCGAAATCCCACCATTCATCTTGCGGATGCGCCGCGAACAGACACAGGCCCACGGCGCTGGAAAACGCGGGGCCGGTGGCGGCTTGCGGCAGGCCTTGCACGCGCAACGGACGGCCCATGCGGACGCGCTGACCCAAGATGCGGCTGGCCAGTCCGTCCAGCCCCGGGATCTGGCTTGCGCCGCCGGTCAGCACAATCTGCTGGCTGGGCAGGCTGTCAAATCCGGCACTGTCCAGACGGGCACGCACCTCTTCCAGCACCTCTTCAACCCTTGGTCGCATGATGCCGATCAACTCGGTGCGGCTGATCTGACGACGGTCTTTTTCCCAATCGCCACTATCGCCACCCATTTCAATCATCTCGCGGTCATCCATGCCGGTGGCATGCACGCCGCCGTGCTTGGTCTTGATGCGTTCTGCCACCACCAGCGGCACTTGCAGACCCTTGGAGATATCTGACGTCACATGATCGCCGCCCATCCGCACGGCATCGGCAAAAATCATGTGCTTTTTCATGAAGATGGAAATGCCAGTTGCACCGCCGCCCATGTCAATGCAGGCCGCCCCGAGTTCCTGCTCATCCTCGACAAGGCTGGAAATCCCGGACACATAAGCCGAAGATGCAATCCCCGCCAACTCCAGATCGCAGCGCTTGATGCAATAGAGAAGGTTCTGCACAACCGATCCATCGACCGACAGCATATGCATGTCACAGGCCAGACGGTTGCCGATCTGGCCGCGCGGATCGCCCAAACCACTGCGATGATCCAAAGCAAAATTGACCGGCTGTGCGTGCAACACTTCGCGGCCCTCGCCCAGGTCGGGGGCATCGCAGGCGGCCAGCACGCGGGCGACGTCCTGTTCCGTCACCACCGAGTCTTGCAGTTCCCATTCGCCTGCCAAGCCATAGCTGCGCGGTTCGGCACCGCTGAAACAGGCGATCACATGATCGACCCGCACGTTTGCCATCTTTTGCGCGGCCTGTACGGCAGTCCGAATGGCGCGTTCCGTCTCGTTCATCACGGAAATTTCGCCAAAGCGCACGCCGCGCGACCGTGTGGTCGCAGCCCCGATCACTCGGAAATTCGACTGCCCGGCCATCGGACCCACACCATCGCTGTCGCGGTCGGCCTCGGCCCCGTCAAAGCGCAGCACTAGGCAGGCGATTTTTGAGGTGCCGACATCCAGAATGGCCACCACACCGCGCTGCATGGCGGCACGACGCATGTTCCGCATGGCACGCTGGGATTGGTACAGATCGGTCATAGGTCGTTCCCCGTTGTCGTGGTCAACCCCTGCGCCCGCCGCACTTCGCTCAACGCAAAGGGGGCAAGCCGCAACACGGGGCGCTGTTCCTGTCTTAGGTCAATCGTCAAGATATCGCGGGCCAGCAGGACTTCGGCCTGATCCAGCGCCAGCAGCCGTTCAAGTGCGGCCACCGGGTTTTCGGCCGGCAGTTGAATGCGTTGATCGCGGTCCAACACCAGATCCCAACGCCGGTCGCCCATCCGCACCAGCCCGCGCAGACGGGCTGCAATCGGGTTTGCGGCATCCAGAATGGCCAAAGCCTCGGGCGTGGCCCCATCGGCCCCATCCCCTGCGACCAGTGGCAAATCGGCGCGGTCGCCACGCTCGGCAAGGCCTGCGACGCGGTGTCCAGTGGCATCCAACAACACAAGGTGACCGTCATTACGCCACACCAATGCGGGTTCGCGTTCGGTCAGCACCACCTGCAAGATGCCACCCGAGCGCACGCGCAACTGCGCAGCCTGCACCGCATCCATCTCTTCGGCCTTCAGCCGCAGCGCGTCCATATCCAGATCGAACGACGATTGCGGCAACCGCAGCCCCAGTTTCGCCCGCACCGCGTCGGCCAGATCGGGCGACGCTCCGTCAATCGACACATAGCTGACGCGAAATTCCGGGCGCTGTTCAAACTTTTCGCGCAGATCAGCCACGCTTTGCACCAAAGCGGCACGGCGCGCGTCGTCATAAAACACCAGCGCCGACACGGCACCAAACACCAGAACCGGCAGGCCAAAGCGCACCAGAACGCGGAACAAAGGTGTCAGCCACAGCCGCTGCATCCGGTATGCCCAACGGCTGGGGGACGGATCGCGGCGGGGTGGGGCGTGATGGGGCGGGGCGTGATGGGGCGGGGTATGGCGGGGCGGGGTGTTACGGCCTAGCGATTGCATGACGCGTCCTCCACCATCCAGCGCACCATGGCAGGGAAGGAAATCCCGCAATAGGCCGCTTGTTCGGGGGCCAGGGATGTCGGGGTCATCCCCGGTTGCGTGTTGGTTTCCAGCAAGATCAACCCTGCCAAACCGCGCGCCTCGTCCCAACGGAAATCAGTGCGGCTGACGCCCCGGCAGCCCAAAGCGACATGCGCGCGCAAAGCGTAATCCATGCAGGCATCGGCAATCTCTTGCGGCACCACCGCTGGCACCTCATGCCGAGACCCACCAGCTTTGTATTTGGCATCAAAGTCATACCAGCCATCGGTGATGATATCGGTCACGCATAACGCGCGATCCCCCATCACCGTCACGGTCATCTCACGCCCCGGCGCATAGGTTTCCACCATCACCACTTCGGGCATGGTGTCGGCCAAACGGGGTGCGTTGCTGCCAGGGTGCACGATGTAGACCCCGACGGACGAGCCTTCGTTGTAGGGCTTCACCACATAGGGCGGTGGCAGAACATGGGCGGCGCTGACCGCATCGCGATGCGCCAGCACCGATTGCACAATCGGCAGGCCGGCGGCGGTGTAAACCTCTTTGGTCTTGACCTTGTCCATCGCCAATGCCGAAGCCAGAACCCCGGAATGGGTGTAAGGCAGCCCCATCCACTCGAGAATCCCTTGCACACAGCCGTCTTCGCCCCAGCGACCATGCAAAGCGTTGAAACAGACATCAGGCTTCAGGGCGGACAAGCGCGCGTAAAGGTCAAGGCCGCAATCGACCTCTGACACATCATATCCCGCCTCCCGCAACGCTGCGGCGCATGCACGCCCGGACGACAGGGAAACTTCCCGTTCAGAGGAAAGTCCGCCCATCAACACCGCTACTGTGGAGGCTGCTCTGCTCGAACCGCCCGCCATTTACTGCCTCATCCAGACCTTTTTCGGCCCGTGATTTTGTTATTTTATGTGCGCCGTTCTCCGACACGCATAATTTCCCACTCTAGCGTGATACCTCTCTGTTGGAAAACCCTTTTTCGCACTTCCTCCCCCAAATCTTCCAGATCGGCGGCACTTGCCCCGCCTGTGTTGATCAGGAAGTTCGAATGCATCGGCGACATTTGCGCCCCGCCCTTGGTGGCCCCGCGCATTCCAGCCTCGTCGATGACCTTCCACGCCTTCAATTCGTGGCTGTCATCGGCAAGGCCCGTGCTGGAATGCCCGACCGGATTGCGGAACGTAGACCCGGCAGAGCGGTCCTTGGTCGGCTGGCTTGCGTCGCGCTTGGCGATCTGATCCACCATCCGCGCCTCAAGCTGCGCCGGGTCGCCGGGCGTGGCGCGGAACGTCGCGGCGATGATCACCCAACCCTCGGGCAAGGTGCTTTGACGGTAAGTCAGTTGCAGATCGGCGGCGGGAATTTCGACAACCTCGCCTGCCCGCGTGACACAGCGGACGCTGACCAGATGGTCGGCCACATAAGACCCATAGCAGCCTGCGTTCATCCGCACTGCGCCGCCGATGCTGCCTGGAATGGTGCGCAGAAAGGTCAGGTCCAGCCCCGCCTCTGCCGCGCGGCGCGCCACATGGGCATCCAGCGCCGCAGCGCCTGCGGTGATGGTGTCGCCCTCAACCGTGATGCTGTTGAAGCCCCGCCCCAGCCGGATCACCACGGCGCGCAGCCCGCCATCGCGCACGATCAGGTTGCTGCCCACGCCCATTGGGAAGACCGCGACAGTCGGATCCAACGCCGCCAGAAACGCCGCCAGATCGGCCTCATCCGCAGGCTGGAACAGCCAGTCCGCAGAGCCGCCCACCCGCAGCCAGGTCAGGTCAGCCAAAGCGCGATTTGGGGTCAGGGTGCCGCGGGGGGTTGGAAGATGTATCATGGAGTGGTGATAGAAAATGTGGACCAGACTGGCAAGCGTGTCGAGATTGCTGGCTTATATGATCCGCCGCTTGATCCACCGCCACAGATAAATCACCGGCCAGCGCAGCACTGATCCCGCCGCCAGCAAAAACGCCAGCGCCCAAAGCGCGCCCTTGGCAAAGGCCAGCCAGACCAGGATCGGAACCGCCACCGCGATCAGCAGATAGGCGTTGCGCCAATGGTGGTCGCGGCTGGGCAGCATGCCGATCACATTGGCGGCGATCAGCCAGATCAGGGCGGCAACCAAGGACATGTTCATTTGCGCAACTCGGGTGGGATGTCACTGGGCAGACCCATGGCGCGGCGGGCAAAGTGCAGCAGGGGGCGGCGGAACATGGACGCGAAGGCGAAGGTTCCGAGGGCCACCCACAGCCAGCCATGGGCCATGCTGATCCAGATCAGCAGCACAGGGGCCGCGATCAGCAACCCGATGCCGGGGATCATCTGGCGGCGCATCGGCAACATCGCGGTCAGTGCCGCGGCAATCACCCACAGCGCGCCAAGGATCAAAGGCGGGCTCATCGCGCGCGCTCGTGGCGCTGAGACGGAGTCGATGTTGGCGTCCTCGCCATTGCCCGCTCATCGCGCGCGCTCGTGGCGCTGAGTGTGAGCTGCACGCGCGGCTTCAGGAAGGCAATGCGCTTTCACGCCTGCAACCGAGCGGGCAGGCCATTGGCCCAGCCCGAAATCGTGCCCGCACCCAGACAGACCACCATGTCGCCCGGCTGCGCCTGTTCGCGCACCAGCCGCGCCAGGTCGGCCTCATCGGTGATGGCGCGCGCATGGCGGTGGCCGTGGGCGATCAGGCCTGCGACCAGATCATCGCGGCTTGCTCCGGGAATCGGGTCTTCGCCTGCGGCATAAACCTCGGCAATCGCCACCACATCCGCCTCGTTGAAACAGGTGCAGAAATCCTCAAACAGGCTGTGCAGGCGGGTGTAGCGGTGCGGTTGGTGGACGGCGATGATGCGGCCTTTGGTGGATTGGCGCGCGGCGCGCAGCACGGCGGCGATTTCGACCGGGTGGTGGCCGTAATCGTCGATGATGGTGACGCCGTTCACTTCGGCCACCTTGGTAAAGCGGCGGTTCACCCCGGCAAAGCCCGCCAACGCCTCACGGATTTCATCGCGCTTCATGCCCAGATGAAGGGCAACGGCCACGGCGGACAACGCGTTCGAGACGTTGTGATCGCCCGGCATCGGCAGGGTGCAGCCTTCGATCACCGACCCATCGCCTTCGCCCTGCAAGGCAATGTCGAAATGCGCGACGCCATTTTCGTAGGTCAGGTTGATGGCGCGCACATCGGCTTGGGTGTTAAACCCAAAAGTCACGATGCGGCGGTCGGTGACGCGGCCCACCAGCGCCTGTACCTCGGGATGATCGGTGCAGCACACGGCCAACCCGTAAAACGGGATGTTGGACACGAAATCGAGGAAGCCTTTGCGCAGGGCATCGAAGGTGCCCCAATGCTCCATATGTTCGGGATCAATATTGGTGACAATGGCGATGGTGGCGGGCAGCCGGTTGAAGGAACCATCGGACTCGTCCGCCTCAACCACCATCCATTCGCCAACACCCGCGCGCGCGTTGGAGCCATAGGCATGGATCACGCCGCCGTTGATCACGGTTGGATCAAAGCCGCCCTTATCAAGCAAGGTGGCCACCATGGTCGTGGTCGTGGTCTTGCCATGGGTGCCTGCGATGGCGATGTTGCTGCGCAACCGCATCAACTCGGCCAGCATTTCGGCCCGCCGCACGACGGGCAGCTTGCGCCGTCGCGCCTCTTCCAGTTCGGGATTGCCCTTCTTGATGGCCGAGGAAATCACCACCACCGCCGCCTCGCCGATGTTCGCGGCCTCCTGCCCTTCAAAAAACCGCGCGCCCAAAGACACCAAACGGTCGGTGATCTTGCTGGCCTTGGCATCCGATCCCTGCACCGCAAAGCCTTGCGTCATCAGCACTTCGGCAATGCCCGACATGCCAATCCCGCCGATGCCCACAAAGTGGATGGGGCCAAGTTCGAGGGGCAGTTTCGTCGCGTTCATCACTTATCCTTACGGGTCAAAGACTCAACCAATGCTGCAAGCCGGGTCGTGGCATCAGGGCGGCTTTGGGCCAAAGCGTTGCGCGCCATTTGCCCTGCGGTGGCGGGCTGGCCCAGAACCGCCGCCATTTGCACCGCAAGCGTGGCCGCGTCAAGCGCATGTTCCGGGATCAGGATGGCTGCAGCACTGTCCACCAGCCCCCGCGCATTGGCGGTCTGATGGTCGCCGGTTGCCGCTGCAAAGGGGATCAGGATGGCCGGGCGACCAATGACCGAGATATCGGCAACGGACGAGGCCCCCGCCCGGCTGATCACCAGTTGGCATTCCGACAAACGGCGCGGAATGTCGGCGAAAAAGGGGGCCACTTCGGAAATAATGCCAGCCGCTTCATAGGCCTGCACCACGCGCGCCACATCTTCGGCCCGCGCCTGTTGGGCCACACGCAAACGGCTGCGCAGCGCCTTTGGCAATGCTGCCACAGCCGCAGGTACCACATCGGACAAGATCCGCGCGCCTTGTGAGCCGCCGATCACCAACAGGTCCATCGGGTAATCGCCGGGTGCGATGTAGCCCGCGCCCGACCGCTCCAACACCGCCGCGCGCGCCGGGTTGCCTGTGTGTTCGCCCTGCACACCCGCAGGCAAAGCCGTGGGCCAAGTGCCACAGGCCACAAGGTCCACCCGCCGCGCGAACAGCGCGTTGACCCGGCCCAAGACGCCGTTCTGCTCATGAATCATCCGGGGACAGCGCAACACAAAAGCCGCCGTCAACGCCGGAATCGACGGATAGCCGCCAAAGCCCACCACCACATCGGGACGATCGCGCATCATCGACCACAGCGCGGCCAGCACCCCGCCCGCAATGCGCAGGGGCACCGCCAGTTTGGCCACGATCCCGCCGCGCGCAAAGGTTGCCGAGGCCAGCTTTACAATCTGCACCTGCGCCGGAAATCCCCCGGCATACCGCGCGCCACGGTCATCGGTGGACAGCTTCACCCGCCAGCCGCGCGCAATCATCTCTTCGGCCAAGGCCTGCGCCGGGAACATGTGCCCGCCGGTGCCGCCCGCCGCGATCAACAGCAGTGGCATCAACGCCCCCGCCGGAAAACATCCGACATCTGCCCCTGCGGACGCGCCCGCGTCAGCGCCAGCAGCATCCCGACCGTGACGCCCGCCGCAATCACCGACGACCCGCCATAAGACACGAAGGGCAACGTCATCCCTTTGGCGGGCAACAAGCGCACCGCCACCCCCATGTTGATCATCGCTTGCACGCCAAAGATGCAGGCCAACCCCGTGCCCGCAAGCCGCGTGAAGGGATCACGTTCGCGCGTCAGGCGGAACAGGCTGCGGACCACCACTGTGGCGTAAAGTGCGATGATTATCAGCACCAGAACCAGCCCATATTCCTCGGCCGCCACGGCGATGATAAAGTCGGTGTGGGCATCGGGCAGCGTCCATTTGACTTGCCCTTCGCCAATGCCGACGCCAAAGAAACCGCCCTCTTGAATGGCATTGGTGGCATAGCCCAACTGGCTGCGCGGATCGACGTCTGACGCCAGAAACCCGTCAATCCGACGCGCAAAGTGTTCCGACGAATGATAGGCCATAAAGCCGCCCACCCCGACCAACCCAAGCACTGTGGCAATCAGGATCATTGGCGCACCGGCCACGAAATAGATCACGCCCCAGCCAAACAGCACCAGCATCGCCTGCCCAAAGTCGGGCTGCAGCGCCAGAAACATCACGATGGTCAGTGCCAGCGCAAAAGAGATGAACTTGCCGGGCGGGCCGTTGATGTCCTGACTGGCGGCCATCAACCATGCCACCACGATCATGAAACCCGGCTTCAGAAACTCTGACGGCTGCACCGAAGCAAAGCCGAAGCTGAACCAGCGCACCGCGCCTTTGCCGAAATCGGTGCCAAAAACCGGCAGCAAAGCCAGCGCCACGAACGACACCGCAAAGCCAAGCACCCCCAAACGCCGCACCATATCCGGCGTCATCATCGACACGCCGATCATCGCCACCATCGCCAGCCCACCAAAGAACACTTGGCGCTGCACATAATGGAACGGGTCCAGCCCGTTGCGCTCGGCCAGCGGCACCGAAGCCGCCAGCCCCAGCAAGAGGCCCAGCGCAAACAGCACCATGACCGCCGTCAGCGACCATTTGTCGATTGTCCGCCACCAGCGGGGAAGCACCGCCTCTGCCACGCGTGTGGGCATGGAGCCATAGACCATCTCTGTCATGGGGTAACCGCCTGTATTGCCGTCTGCTCTGCCGATCGCCGGGTTGTCCCGATCTGCAGCAAAGTTTAGTCAATAATCCCCGCGATGGCTAGGGAAAAGGCAGGGCTGGCCGGCAGGATAACCACAACCCGCCGCTTTCGCTTTCTGCCGGACGATCTGCGCTTTCACATTGGGATAAATATCCCCCGCGGAGCGTCTGGGCCGCTGCCAGGTGCCTCCGGCGGGGATATTTAGCCATATCCATACATGACTAGTGCATTGTTTTGCAATGATTTTACATGATATTTTTCTTGCTATGGGCATGATTTTGCGAGACCCTGCACACGGATTGCACAGCGGTGCTTCCAGATTGCAATCGACTTGCACAGGTATCGCACATGGCCACCATCAC
>CAMAQR010000016.1 GCA_945860375.1 Pseudorhodobacter antarcticus | reverse complement strand
TGACCCGCGACAATCATGTCGCGCCACGCAATGCACGCACCAGCGCCGCTGCACGTTCCACCGCAACATCACCGGGAATGCGCACGCGCAGATCGGGTCCGACCTCGACCGTCATCACCCCGAAGCTACCCTGTGCGGCAACGGCGGTCGAAGGCACGGGCTGATCCAGAGACTCGGGCAAAATCGACAGCGGCACAAATGCGGGTTCCGTCACCGCCGAGTTTGGGGATGTGTTCAGCGCGTCCATCAGGTCACCCGGCAGAGCCAGCCGACCCTGCCGGGCATGGCGACGCCAATCTGACAGATGATGGGGCAGGATGTCATAGCGCGCCGCCACATCGCAGACCCGCGCACCCGGCTGAAGGCTTTCGGCGACGATCCGCGCCTTGACCTCAGCTGGCCACCGCCGCTTGCCCCGCCGCCGCGGCTCGACAACCTCGCACCGCCCCATAAATCCGTCGCCACCATCCGCCATGCCCAACCTCCATCTGCTCGCGCAGACCTTCTCGCAGGCTCGCAACGCGTCAGGAACACATCAATCCAATGGGTTGGGGCCGCCGCTTACCCCTGATCTGATCACCTACACAAACAACCAAGGATAGGGCCAAGCCATCGGTTCCCTTCTTCTGTTACACAGGGAGATCGTACGGAAGCATCAATATATTGCGTATAAAAATTCCACTAACGCTATATGTAGATTAGATAATAACCATAACGCTGGGCTGTGTTAAGATGTCAGTCGCGGATGGGTAACGCACACAGTTCGGCTCTTGAGACAAAGCGAAACCTGATCCACCAAAATTACCCCCAGACAAATGGCGAGATCAAACGTTTCAGTTTCCGCATCGCGTAGGTGCTGCAATCGCGTCACTTCCGTCCGGGCGAGGATCTGCGGCTCTGTGTATCTGCTTGTCTTCATTCAGAATCTCCTCATGCATCTTGCCGAGAAAATTCTACTTATGCAGCCCCTTACTTTCAGGGGGGATTACCGACGCCCATATCAACGATTCCGCCTTTGCAGAGGCCGTTTTGGCACAGTTTGACGCATGGGTCGCCGCAGGAATTGTACAAAAAGGCCCTTAGCCCCAAAGGCCCGACGGTTACCAATAAAGATCGATTGACCTTAAGCCTATTGAAGCGCACGATGCTTCATGATGTGGCAGGGATAGAACACCTAATGAAGCGATCAATTCTTGCTCTCTTAATGTGCAATGCAACATTTTCCGCTTCTGCACAGCAGTTTGATTTTTCTAATCAGAAGCTTAGCTTGGCGTCGAGAATTGCTTCCTCCGACGAGCCAGTCCAAGCGGCGCAAGATGAGTTGACAAGAATTGCGATCAGTACGGCAAACAGCCAGATCCACGCCTTCTCTGACAGTTTGTTGGGGGAGCACCTCAAATATCTTTCGCTGTCGATTGGACAAGATGAAGGCGAAATGTACTTAGATGGCATGGCGGTCTACGGCTTGCAGGAAACCCAAAACTGGTTTGTGTTCAATCAGGCATCAATGGTGAACTACGACAGCCGCACCACGTTTAACATCGGCCTCGGCGCACGTCACATAAATGATGGTGACACGGTTATCCTCGGAGTGAACGCCTTCTATGACCTTGAGCTTGACTCAAACCATCGCAGAGCGAGCATAGGCGGCGAAGTGTTAACATCGCTTTTTCAGTTAAGGGCCAACTATTACAAAGGTCTGACAGGCGAGCGCATTTATGAGGGCGCTAACGAGGAAGCAATGGATGGACAGGACATCAAACTGACATACGAACTTCCCTACTTCTATGGCTCCGATATCTACTTTCTTTCGTCGCAATGGTATGACGGGGCAGATTACCGTACCTCCAGTGACGAATTTGGGGTGTCAGCAGAGATCAGGCCAAACCTTACGCTTCGCTTAGCGCAAAACAAAGTTCAGGGACAAGCAGCTGATGTTTCGGCGTCTATCTCCTATAGCTATACGTTTGGTCAAAAGCCTGACGTAAGGAGCCCGCGCGATGGTGTCATGAGATTTGCCTTGGAGCCTATCCGCAACGTGCTTTACAAGCCTGTTCAGCGCGAGAATAGAATCAAGAAATCAACAACAGCGACAGCTTCTGGTTCTGTGACCTTTAGCACTTTCTAATGATAACAATCAGGGTGAAAAATATGGATCGGCTATTGCGCAAAAAATTGGTCAATATTTCATCCTGCGTGCTTTTTTCTATTACCGTCTACTCATTTCTTGCGGGAGTTGGTCAAGCAGCCACGCCTAGTTGCACATCTGCAACCACGTTGACGACGCTTTATGACAGCACGGGGTCAAATCAGTGCACCTTGACGCCAGATACTGTCGCACTTGACGTATATCAGTTTGCATTGTGCACTTCAGCGCCATCGATTGCCAATACCGGCAATTGCGACTTTTTACTTAACTCGACAACACCGACGCGTTTGAACTTATCGGCTGGGCTTACTGGCAGTTTGTCCGGAGCTTCGTTGGCGGAGTTAGGGCAGAAAGTTTACACTCATGTTATGTTAGTCATTGAAAACTCAGTACAATTTAGAACAACATTTACGTTTGACACTGCTCAATACGGCTATGATGGTACCAGTGGGACTTCGTGCTGGACCAATGGGCAGAGCAACGGGTTTCTTACTGCTGCGGCTTCCGATAATAGTATTACCTGCGGAGCAAATCCAGCGCCGTCCCTAACACAATACTCTTATCCCTACTTCGGGGCGGCTGGAACATACACCGCATCTGTATCGCTATCTGGGAAGACAAACACGTACTCGTTGATACGGGGGCCGGTGCCTTCAACGCTTGCAACGTCAAGTGTGAATGGATCACACATTCAGGTTAGCCAACTGATGCCCGCATCTCTAGACTTAACAGTAGCCGATTTGGCAAACTTAAATGTCAATATAAGCTTTATGGTAACAGACGCTGCAAAACTGACATTTTATGCAGACCCGACCGCTGGTACTTACTGTGCACTTGCCAACATACCTTGCGTGGGAAATATCGAGGTTAATTTTCTCGACGTCATAGTGACGTCTCAGTGAGGCGCTGCCAGTTTCTTGACATCCGGTCAGTTATTGCGTGCCCTCTGTCCGGTTTTGAAGTTACGGCGTTCGTCTTGAACAATTCATTCAGGCCGCTGTGACGGTCTGATACTGGCGATCTGGGTGGTAGACTGCGTTCAGAATGGCAAGATCGATCCTGAGGGACATTCGAAGTGGGGTTCGGGCATGTTGATCCATCTTCACAAGCAAGCGACGACGAAACCATTTGCACCCAGGGTTTCTTTTTCTCTTACCTAGGCGTCTCCTAAAGCAACACGATGACAGTTTACGGCCCATGATGGTCAGAGCAACACCCCCGATGTGGAGAAAAGCAGAAAAAAGCAATCACACATCTGTTCACACATCGACAGTTCTGGTACAGATTTTGGTGAGAGATCACGATGTGTAGCTAAGCCGACTTGTCGGCGATAAGGCTCTCAAGCCATTGAAGTGAAACGGAAATGGTGAAGAAGGCCGCGATGGTAAGACCTTAGCCTTCCAAGCTAAAGACGCGGGTTCGATTCCCGCCGCCCGCTCCAGTCAGCCGCGCCTAAAGAATCCCGGACAACAGGGGCAGGCCGCCGACACCAAAAGCCAGCAGCGTCGACAGATACGCCGCCGTCCCCCACAGCCCGCGGGTTTTCGACATCGGTCGCTGTTTCGCGATCAGTTGTTCCGACTGCATCAGCCCCTGCCAGCCCATCAACACGAAGATCAGCAGGATGAACGACCCCGACAGCACGCAAAGCGCCGCCGCCGTGGCCGACATCGCGATGGACACCACGCGCGTCGCTTTTGGAAAATAGGTGAAGGTCAAAACGCGGGTGATCTTGCCGCCATCCAGCGGCCAGAATGGCAGCAGGTTGAAGAAATTCAGGCTGCCCATCACAAGCCCCAGAATATACAGAAAATTCGCCAGCCCCCACGCCTGTTCCACCACCAGATCGGACAGCGCGAAGGCCAGAACCATCGGGGCCAGACAAATCGCTGGGCCCATCAGGCTGATGAACAGATCATCCTCATGGCTGGCTGGCAGCTTGTTGGAAATCGCCATGCCACCCAACAACGGGATCAGCCGGAACCTTGCATCGCTATGCCCGCAAATCCGAAATGCCACCACATGGCCGAACTCATGCAGCACCACGGTGATGATCAGCGCCGCGCCAAACTGCCAGCCGAAGAACCACACCGCAAAGCCCACGGCCAGAACGCCCAAGCCGATGGCGTTGGTGTCAAACCCCACCACCCGCAACCCCCGCCCCGGCCCGATCATGCCGCCGCGCAGGGTGTAAAGGGCAGCGGCCAGCAGGGCGAGGGCGGCGAGAAGTTCGATCACAAGGCCACCCCTGACAGGTTACAGATTGTCGGCTTGCGGCATGCCCAGCACGTGATAACCGCAATCGACATGGACAACATCACCGCTGGTGCAGTTGCCATAGTCGGAACAGAGCCAAACGGCGGTGCCGCCAATCGCCTCCAGCGTTGCGTTGGCGCGCATCGGGGCGTTGGCTTCGGTGTGGCGAAAGGTCGCCCGCGCGCCGCCGATGGCCGCACCGGCCAAGGTTTTCATCGGGCCGGGGCTGATGGCGTTGACGCGGATTTGCTGCGGGCCAAGGTCATTGGCCAGATAGCGCGTGGCGGATTCCAGCGCCGCCTTGGCCACGCCCATGACGTTGTAATTCGGCGTCACCCGGTTGGAACCGCCATAGGTCAGGGTGATCAGGCTGCCACCGTTCGGCATCAACTCGGCCGCGCGGCGGCTGACGTCGATGAAGGAAAAGCAGGAAATCGCCATGGTGTTGGAGAAATTCTCGCGGCTGGTGGCGGTAAACCGCCCCGTCAACTCGGTCTTGTCGGAAAACGCGATGGCGTGGATCAGGAAATCCATCGTGCCCCAGGTGTCTTTCAGCGTGGCAAAGCAGGCGTCAAGGCTGGCGTCATTGGTGACATCGACATCAACCATGACATCGCTGCCCACGGTCGCGGCCAAGGGGGCCAGCCGCTTGCCAAACGCGTCGCCCTGATAGGAAAACGCCAGTTCCGCGCCCTCAGCGGCCAAGGCGCGCGCGATGCCCCATGCGATGGACCGCTCATTGGCCACACCCATGACAAGCCCGCGCTTGCCCTTCATCAGATCGGCCATGTGGCGCTCCTTAAGACAGATATTTGCTCATCACCAAGGTGGCATTGGTGCCGCCAAAGCCGAAGGAGTTCGACAGAACCGTATCCAGCTGCACATTCTCGCGCAGGGTGGTGACGATTTCCGCCGGGTCCAATGCAGGGTCCAAAGTGGTGACGTTGGCCGATGCGGCAATGAAATTGCCCTGCATCATCAACAGGCTATAGATCGCCTCATGCACCCCTGTCGCGCCAAGGCTGTGCCCGGTCAGCGATTTGGTCGAGGCAACGGGCGGTGTCGATCCCTTGCCAAAGACGCGGCGGATCGCCTCCATCTCGGTCACATCGCCCACCACGGTGGAGGTGCCATGCGAGTTGATGTAATCCACATGCCGCCCCTCGGGCAGGGTCGAGATCGCCAGACGCATCGACCGTTCACCACCCTCACCTGACGGCGCGACCATGTCATACCCGTCCGAGGTGGCCCCATATCCCGTGACTTCGGCGTAAATCTTGGCCCCACGCGCCAGCGCATGGTTCAATTCCTCAAGCACCACCACGCCGCCGCCGCCCGCAATGACAAAGCCGTCGCGGGTCGCGTCATAGGCGCGGCTGGCCGTGGTTGGTGCGTCGTTGTATTTGGACGACATCGCGCCCATGGCGTCGAACAGGCAGGACAAAGTCCAGTCCAACTCTTCACCGCCCCCGGCAAAGACAATGTCCTGCTTGCCCATCTGGATCAACTCGGTGCCATTGCCGATGCAATGCGCCGAGGTGGAACAGGCCGAAGTGATCGAATAGTTCACGCCCTTGATCTTGAACGGCGTGGCCAGACAGGCCGAATTGGTGGACGACATGCAGCGCGTCACCATGAACGGCCCCATCTTCTTAGGAGCGCCCTTTTCGATCACCAAGCGGTGCGCCTCAAAGAAGTTGCTCGTCGACGGCCCGCCTGACCCCATGATCAGACCCGCACGCGGATTCGACACTTCGGCCTCGGTCAGTCCGGCATCCGCAATCGCCTGCTTCATCGCCAGAAAGTTATAGGCGGCACCGGGTCCCATGAAGCGCAGATCGCGTTTGTCGATGTGATCTTCCAGCACGATCTGCGGCATGCCGTGGACCTGAGAGCGGAATCCATGTTCGGCATATTCGGGCGCAAACACGATGCCGGATTTCCCCGCCCGCAAAGACGCCTCAACCTCGGTCACATTGTTGCCAATGGACGAAATGATACCAAGACCGGTGATGACAACGCGACGCATGGGAGCCTCCTTCAACTGTTGGTCCCTGTTTAGGCCAGCAAGGGTTGGGGGGCAAGCAAGTTGGGTCAGATGGTGCCGGTTGTTGCTTCGGCGTGGCGGATGGCAGAAATGAGTTCGCCTTCTTTGCGGTCAGCCATGCCGCTTCGGCCGGCCATTAGGCTTGCAGCTATGAAGTACCAGCGAAAGAACCAAGGCAAGATAAAGCATAATGCTACAATTGCTAGAACAGAGTTGAACGCAAAAACGACACTCCCGATGATTGGGTCCAGACCATACAGCACGTGTTGCAGAAGAAACAGGGGCAGGCCAGGAACACCGACCAGCAGGAAGTACCACCCGCCGATTGTCAGCAATATCGGAAAGATCGCCAATGGTGGCATCAAACGGGCGGTCTGCAATGCCCGTAGCTCACTTCTATGACGGCGCAGAGTTATCCACCCCCACCATTTGCGTGCATTGCCCCACAACACAGTCACGACGCCGACAGCGCGACCTTCATATCCTTGACGAGGTAAATCACTTCGCCATCCGCCTCAACCCGGCCATCGGCCACGCCCATGGTCAGGCGGCGGGTTTCGATGGCCTTGGTGAAATCTACGAAATAGCGCAGCATCTTGCGTTCCGGGCGCACCATGCCGGTCAGCTTGACCTCACCAACGCCCAGCGCATAGCCCCGCCCCTGCCAGCCGCGCCAGCCAAGGTTGAAGCCGGTCAACTGCCAAAGCCCATCCAGACCAAGGCAGCCCGGCATGATCGGATTGCCCGGAAAATGGCAGCCAAAGAACCACAGGTCGGGCGTGATATCAAATTCGGCCACCACATGGCCCTTGCCATGCAAACCGCCATCGCTCGAGATTTCGGTGATCCTGTCCATCATCAGCATTGGCGGCATCGGCAATTGCGCGTTGCCGGGGCCAAACAACTCGCCCCGCGCGCATTTCAACAGATCGTCTTTGCCGAATGAAGTTGGAAAACCGCTCATGCCCGTCAGATCCCCCGAGGCTGTGCCTTTTCTCCGTGTAGCACCCGGCGGGAAGGGGAAGCAAGTGCACGGCGGCGCAGGCGATCCCCCTGGTGGGTTTTCGTTTGATAAGCCGGGGCCAGCACCGCTATAAGGGAAGACGCCATACGGGAACGCCCATGCAGATCACGACCACAGAACGCAGCACGGTTTGGCTGTCGCGGGGCGGCCTTCGGCCCACGCGGCAACGCATGGCTTTGGCCGGGCTGCTTGTGGGCGACGGGCTCGACCGCCATGTGACGGCGGAGGGGCTTTACGCCGCTGCCGGACAGTCGGGCGAAAAGGTAAGCTTGGCCACCGTCTACAACACGCTGCGCGCCTTTTGCGAAGCAGGTCTGCTGAATGAGGTGGTCGTCGCCGGATCGCGCAGTTATTTTGACACCCGCACGGATGATCACCCGCATTTCTACTGGCAAAACAGCCACGACCTGACTGACGCACCCGCCGAGGATTTGCTCATTACCGGCCTGCCAGATGCCCCAGATGGCATGGAGATTTCGCGCGTGGATGTGGTGATCCGCCTGAAACCCATTGCAAATCCCGCCTGACATCCCTGCTTGCTTTGTGCTGATCGAATATCGCCGCCAGCGCCCGAATGCCACTTGTTGGCTTCGGCAAGCACAGCCGGAAGGATACCCCCGAAAACTGCTGTTTTCCAAATACTCCGCGCGCGGAGCGCATCCAGCCTGTCAGCCAGCGATTCGCCGGTAGGTCAGATAATGCGGAGGCCGCCCCTCGCGCAGCGCCTTTTGCTCATAACGCGTCGATAGCCAGTCGTGCCAAGGCACCGAGCCTTCATAAACCAGATCAAATCCAGCCTGCGGCACCTCTTCCAAAGTCTGACGTACATAATCCGCAATATCCGTCGCCACGCGCAATTCGGCTCCCGGCTGCATGACCCGCGCCAGTGCCGTCAGATAACCCTCGGTCACAAATCGACGGCGGTGGTGGCGGGCTTTGGGCCAGGGATCGGGATAGTTCAGAAAGGCTTTGGCAAGGTAGCCGGCGGGCAGCACGTCAAACAGTTCGCGCACATCGCCGGGATGGATCGCAAGGTTGGTCACGCCCGCTGCGCGGATTTTGCCCAAGAGCATGGCGATGCCGTTGACGAATGGCTCACAACCGATGATGCCGATCTGCGGGTAGCTCGCAGCCATATGCACCAGATGCTCGCCGCCGCCAAAGCCGATCTCCAGCCACAGCGGCTGACCCGCAAACCGCGACAGATCGATCGGGCTGCGTTCGGGGTTGTCCTCGCGGGCCACCCCGGGCAGGCTCAACGCCTCCAGATCCTCGGCCAAATAGGTCTTCTGGCTGCTGCGCAGGGTCTTGCCGTGAATGCGCCCGTAAAAATTGCGCCGCTCGATTGGATCATACATAGCAAAAGGCCCCGAAGTTCATCCGGGGCCTCTAGTCGTCTGGCACCGCAGGGTCAAGCGACCCCGCGCCACATTTCGCGGCAGCCGCGGGCTTGGCCCCCTCGATGGGGGGCAAGACCGCGCCCGCCTTCTGGTCAGACTGCTGCCTTCAGCGCGTCGATCAGGTCGATCTTCTCCCATGAAAAACCGCCATCCGCCTCGGGCGCCCGACCAAAATGGCCGTAAGCGCTGGTGCGCGCATAGATCGGACGGTTCAGTTGCAGATGCTCCCGGATGCCGCGCGGCGTCAGGTCCATGCAGGCGGCCACAGCCTTTTCGATCTGCTCGGCTTCCACCTTGCCGGTGCCATGGGTGTCGACATAGATCGACAGCGGCTTGGCCACGCCAATCGCGTAAGACACCTGCAAGGTGCAACGATCGGCCAGACCAGAGGCCACAACGTTCTTGGCCAGATAGCGGGCCGCATAGGCGGCTGAGCGGTCCACCTTGGTCGGATCCTTGCCACTGAAAGCGCCACCGCCATGCGGGGCCGCCCCACCGTAAGTGTCCACGATGATCTTGCGCCCGGTCAGACCCGCGTCGCCATCCGGCCCACCGATGACGAAGGTGCCAGTCGGGTTGACCCACCATTCGGTGGCCTCGGTGATCCAGCCCGAGGGCAGCACTTCACGGATGTAAGGCTCCACAATCGCGCGCACATCCGCCGAGGTCTGGCTTTCCAGCGCATGCTGGTGCGACAGCACGATCGAGGTCACCTCCACGGGCACCCCGTCCACATAGCGCAGCGACAGTTGCGATTTGGCATCCGGGCGCAGCGTCGGTTCCGCCCCCGATTTGCGCACTTCGGCCAGACGGCGCAGAATGGCGTGGCTGTATTGAATGGGTGCCGGCATCAGCTCCGGGGTTTCGCGGCAGGCATAACCGAACATGATGCCCTGATCGCCCGCACCGTCCTTGTCCACGCCCTGCGCGATATGGGCGGATTGCTTGTGCAGATAATTCTGCACTTTCAGGGTGTTCCAATGGAACTCATCCTGCTCGTAGCCGATGTCACGCACGCAACCGCGCACGATGTCCTCGACCCGGTCGTTCATCGCCTTCAGGGCTTTCTTGTCCGACAAGCCAACCTCGCCGCCAACCACCACACGACCCGTGGTCGCAAAGGTTTCGCAAGCGACGCGGGCGTTGGGTTCTTCGGTCAGAAAAGCGTCCAGAATGGCGTCCGACACGCGGTCGCACAGCTTGTCCGGGTGGCCCTCGGAAACAGATTCCGAAGTGAAAATGTAGTTCTGTCTGCTCATGGGGAAGCGCTCCGTTATGGTAATCCGCCACGCCAGGAAGCCGTTGTGCCGGTTTGATCCGCCTGACTAGCCCCAACCGGGCCGCAAGGTCAAGCGACGGACTGTTTTCGCCTTAGAAACAACGCCAAAGCGAGTCCGGTCAGCAACACCAAAACCGGCCATTCCCCCCAACGCGCATAGGGCGTCATCGGCAAGGGCCCCGGCAACGCGGTGTCCAGATAGGCCGCCACGCCAAAGGGCAGCGCCGCCACCTGCCGGCCGCGCGCATCATAAACGCCGGTGACGCCGGTGTTGGCCACCCGCACCAAAGGCAGCCCCTGTTCAATCGCCCGCAGCCGCGCCTGCGCCAGATGCTGGAACGGTCCGGTCAGGGTGCCAAACCAGGCGTCATTGGTGATCTGCAAAATCCAGTCCGCCCGTTCGGTGCCACGCAGGTCCTGCGGAAACACCGCCTCATAGCAGATCAGCGGCAGCACCCGGCCCAAGCGTCCAAGGTTCAACACCTGCGGCCCCGGCCCCGCCGAATAGCCATTGCCCATCTGCGCCGCCAGCGCCGAGATGCCGAACCAGTCATAGACCAGATCGCCCAGCGGCATGTATTCGCCAAAGGGCACCAGATGGTGTTTGTCGTAACTGGCCACAATCTGCCCGTCGGGCGCAATCACCGACAGGCTGTTCCAGCCCTGCACATCATCCGTGCGCTGTCGCCCCACCACCACCGGCGCACCGCCCCCGGCAGTCGCAATCATGCCCTGCAGCTCCGGGTGCCGCTCCAGCAAATAGGGCAACGCCGTTTCTGGCCAGATCACCAGATCCGGCGCAGGTTTCACCGCCGTGTAGGCCAACAGCCGGTCAAAAAACTTGCGCGCCTCGCCCGGATCCCATTTCGTCGCCTGCGCCGCATTGGGCTGCACCAGCCGCAGCGTGACCCCCGGCGCTGCAGGCGACGGCTGCCCCAACACCCAAAGCCCATAACCCCAAGCCGCGACAAGAATCGTCAGGGCGCCCACAATGCCCAGCCACTGCCGCGACGCCAACCACGCCGCCATCAGCAGCAGCAACAGGGTCAGCCCCGAAGGCCCGATAACCGCCGCCAGCTGCGCCACGGGCGTATCGATCCAGACATGCCCGATCAAAGCCCAGGGAAACCCGGTCAACACATAGCCACGCAGCAACTCCGCGGCCGTCAGGCAAAGCGCGAACCCCATCGTCCGATGCGGAAAGCGTGCAGAAATCGCGGCTGCCCCCGCCCAGAACAGCGCCATCCCAAAGGCCAGAAACACCACCGCAAAGGGCGCCATCCAGCCGTCTTTGGCGGCATCGACCCTGAACGGCTCGATGATCCAGGACAGCGCCGCGCCGAAATAGCCCGCCCCGGCCATCAAAGCGATCCAAACCGCCGCGCTGCGCCCAGCCTGCGCCACCAGATGCACCACACCGGCCAGCGCAGGCAGCGCCAGCCACCACGCACCCAAAGGGGCCTGGCCCGCCGCAGCCAACAGCCCCAGCCCAAGGCCCGGAGCCAGCGCCCGCAGCCCCGGCCAGCCAAGCATCCTACATATCCGCAACGGGCACGGCACGCCCGGCCATGCCGACGCCCGGCAACCGCACCCGCAAGCGCTTGATCCGGCGGGCATCGGCGTCGATCACCTCAAACTCCACCCCGGATTCGTGCGGCACGATCTCGCCCCGTGCCGGCACCCGGCCCGTGCGCAAGAACACCAAGCCGCCCAAAGTATCAATGTCCTCATCATCCTCACCCGACCGCAAGGCAATGCCGATCGCTGTCTCAAACTCGTCCAAAGGCACGGTGGATTGCGCCACGAACACACCGGGCTTCTCCTCTTTCCACAACGCGCCCTCGGCCTCGTCATGCTCGTCCTCGATCTCACCGATTACGGTTTCGATCAGGTCCTCGATGGTCACAAGCCCGTCCACGCCACCGTATTCGTCAATGACCAAGGCCATATGCACCCGGTCACGCTGCATCTTTTGCAACAGCGTGGCCGCTGGCATCGATGGCGGTGCAAACAACACCGGGCGCAAAAGACGCTTCAACGAAAACCGCCCCGCCGCGCCAAACCCGTGCTGCAAGGCCAAATCCTTCAACAGCACCAGACCCTGCGGATGGTCCAGAGTGCCCTTGTAAACCGGCAATCGGCTGAACCCGTGCTGCCGAAACGCCTCGACCAGATCATCCTTGCCAATGTCCAAAGGCACGGCGGCGATCTCAACCTTGGGAATGGCCACATCGTCAACGCGCAAACGGCGCAGGTTGCCAAGTCCCGGCAAGGCAGCCCCGCCCGGCGGCACCAAGCCCGGCGCATCGCCAACCTCTTCGACACTGTCTGACGCCGAAAAGGCGTTCAAAAGTCGTCCGAAAAATCCCCTTGGCGACGCCTCGGCCTCGCCCCCGTCCTCAGACCCGTCACTGCTACTGCCCATCTGCCCTTTGTCCAACAACCGCCCGCACCTCGGGCCTACACCGAATATGGGTCACAAAGGCCAAGCCGCGCAAGTATGCGCGCCTCTACAGCCTCCATCAGATCACCGTCTTCGGCGCGAATGTGATCATAACCCAGCAAATGTAACAGCCCATGCACCACCAGATGCGTGACATGGTCCGCGAAAGGCTTGCCCGCCGCCAGCGCCTCAGCCGCACAGGTCTCATAAGCCAGCGCAACATCGCCCAAGGCATAAGGATCATCCGCCTCACCCGGTTCCGGCAAATCGGGCACAGAGCCCGCACCCGCCCCGCGCTCCTCGGACGGCCAGCTCAGCACATTGGTCGCCTTGACCTTGCCGCGAAACCCAGCGTTGAGCGCGGCAATCCGCGTATCATCGCAGCCCATCAGGCACAGCGTGATCCCGGCTTCCGGCAAACCAACCTCGGCCAAAGCCGCGCTCACTGCAGCGACTGCCACAGGCTCCAGCCCAAAGGCCGCCCATCGGTCATCTTCAATGACAACATCTACCAAAGGTTCCATCCGCGCTCCATAGCGCAGCCAGACCCTCCCCTCAAGCTTTCATCTGTCGACAAATATCCTGGGGGGAGCGCAGCGGGGGGGCAAAGCCCCCCACCCGCGCGTCAGCGCTCAAGAAAACCTGCGCGGCACGCGCGCCGTTGGATCAACTGCCCTTTGCCTCATCGCGCTCATAGGCCTCGATCACCCGCGCCACCAAAGGATGCCGCACCACGTCCTTCGAGGTGAAGTAATTGAACGACACCCCTTTGACCCCGGCCAGAATCCGCTCCGCGTCCTGCAAACCGCTCGGTGTGCCGCGCGGCAGGTCGACCTGCGTGCGATCCCCGGTGATCACCATGCGCGATCCCGCCCCCAACCGCGTCAGGAACATCTTCATCTGCATGGTGGTCGAATTTTGCGCCTCATCCAGCACCACAAAAGCATTCGACAATGTCCGCCCGCGCATGAAGGCCAGCGGCGCAATCTCGATCCGCTTTTCTTCCAGCAGTTTTTGCACCTGCTTTGCGGGCAGAAAATCGTTCAGCGCATCGTACAATGGCTGCATATAGGGGTCGATCTTTTCCTTCATATCGCCGGGCAGAAAGCCCAAACGCTCCCCCGCCTCGACAGCCGGGCGCGACAGGATGATCTTTTCGACCGCGCCAGAGATCAACATCGTGACGCCGACCGCCACCGCAAGATAGGTTTTGCCGGTGCCCGCGGGGCCGATGCCAAAACCCAATTCGTTGCCAAACAGATTGGCAACATAGGCTTTCTGTGCCTCCGTCCGCGGCTCGATCGACTTTTTGCGGGTGCGCAGTTCAAACCCGCCGGGGGTGAACATCTCAATCTGATCGGCGCCCTCAACGCGCATCACGTCGGGCATCGGACGCCCCAAGCGGATGGCGCCGTCGATATCGCCCGCTTCCAGCACCCGCCCCGCCTCCAGCCGCGCGTACAAAGCGCGCAGCACGGCGGCGGCCTGTTCGCGCGCGCCCTTGTCGCCAATCACCGCCAGCCGATTGCCCCGTCGCAGCACATGCACGCCCATGTGTTTTTCCACCTGCGCCAGATTGCGGTCGAATTCGCCGCACAGGCTGATCAGCAGCCTGTTGTCGGGGAATTCCAGCATCGTCTCAACAATATCATTGGGACGGGTCGGGGGGGTCAGCGCGCTGATGCCCAAAGGTATCTCCTTACGGTTCAGGAACGTCTATATGTAGTGTGGGGCCAACACCGGCCTCTGGCAAGTCCAACCTCGGGCCGCGACGTGTCAATTTCACGACAACCTCTTAACTAAGCGGCCAGGTGCCAAAGAAAAGGGCTGTGGTTCACACCACAGCCCTTTCCTCATGCCATAAGTTTAGGATCAGTTGCCGCGACGGTTGCCGTTGAAGGGGACATAATCGCGAATCCCGGCATCCCCTGTCTGGTAATTCCCCAGAACCGTTCCGGGCGGATACAGATTGTTGCACACTGGCAGGCCAGACACCGGGTCATAGCGGCGGCCCGAATAGCCTTCGACCCCGTCATCCAGAATCCAGCCCTGACAGCCATCCGGGTCATAGGCAATCGCGGCCTTGGCGTCCGAGATGCCAGTCTTGTCGCGACCGCGATCATAAGGCCCGGCAATAACCGTGTCGGGGCTTTGGACGTAGGGGGTCACACCTTCCACGCAGCCCGAAAGCAGCACAGACGCGAAACCCATCACAATAAAGGAAAACTTTGTCATATCCGTTACCACCTGTAGCAAACGACTTCGACGCGCCGGTTTTTCTGCATGCCTGCAGCCGACCCGTTCGAGGCGATCGGGCTCCGTTCGCCATAGCCGATTTCACGTTCCACAACCGCACCCATGGCGCGACCGACATCGGCCACAGCCTTGGCCCGGCGCTGCGACAAGCGGATGTTGTATTCATCCGACGCGCGGCTGTCGGTGTGGCCGTAAACGGCGTAACCGAAGGCCCCGGAGTTGCGGAAGAAATCTTCGAGACGGCGCAGACCATGGGCGGTCAGGCGATGGCTGTCAGTTGCAAACAGCTGATCGGTGTTTTCCACCAGACAGGTGTTGCGCTTCAGACAGACCGGCTTGCCGGTTTGCGGATTGACGCGGTCAAGCATGTAACCTTCTGCGCCACCATCGGCCCACCAGTGCATGCAGCCGTCATCGTCGATCCAAACACCCCAGTCAATCTTGCCCGCAATCTCTGGGCCAGGCACGCTTTGATGCGGCTCGTGCGGCGTTTTGCTGGGATGCGCGGTGGCCACCCCGGCACAAAGAAGACTGACAGACAGCGCCGCCCCCCCGATTGCTATTTTGACTGCTTTGGAAAGACGTTCCACGGCCGCAGCTCCCTTCTCAAATCATTGGAATACACAAATACTTGAAGGCAGGTTTGCCGCCATGGCCCCTTGATGTAAAGCAAAATCTATGGGTTTGTGGCTATTCAATGACTAATTGTTGCGTGCTTTTCGCAAATTCGACAGGGCCGCCCTGTACTGTTGCACCACAGGAAACCGTGCCCGTTTCAGAGCTGCTCCGAAATCCTAGCGCCTTCCAAAGAGTTGGCGGACGAAGCTAAGATTCTCACCCGGACCAACTCGCCCACCTTCCCAAACGGGTCTTTCACAAACACCGCGTGCAAGTGATCGGACTTGCCAATCATCTGTCCCGCCAACCGTCCGGGCTTTTCGTACAGCACCCCCACCTCACGCCCAACCATGGCGTTTTGGGCTGCGCGCTGTTGCTGGGTGATCAAGGCTTGCAACGCCTGCAACCGCGCATCCGCCACCTCCGATTCGATTTCCGGCTTTTCTGCCGCAGGCGTGCCGGGGCGGGCCGAATACTTGAACGAATACGCCATGCCAAAGCCCACCACTTGGATCAGGTCCATCGTCTCTTGATGGTCGCGGTCGGTTTCACCCGGAAAACCCACAATGAAATCTGAAGACAGCAGAATGTCGGGCCGCACCGCGCGGATTCGGTCGATCAGGCGCAGGTAATGTGCCGCCGTATGCTTGCGGTTCATCGCCTTCAAAATGCGATCCGACCCCGATTGCACCGGCAGGTGCAGATAGGGCATCAGTTGCGGCAAATCGCCATGGGCTGCGATCAGATCGTCATCCATGTCATTGGGATGGCTGGTGGTATAGCGGATACGCGCCAGCCCTTCGATCCCCGCCAACTCGCGGATCAGCCGCGACAAAGTGTAACCGTCGCCATGATAGGCGTTCACATTCTGGCCCAGCAACGTGATGTCGCGCACGCCCTTTTCGACCAGTCCCCGCGCCTCTGCCATGATCCGCTGCACGGGGCGCGACACTTCAGAGCCGCGCGTGTAAGGCACCACGCAAAAGGCGCAAAACTTGTCGCACCCTTCCTGCACCGTCAGAAACGCCGCCGGGCCACGCGTGACTTTGCGTTCCGGCAGCAGGTCAAACTTGTCCTCGGCCGGGAAATCGGTGTTGATTTGCGGCCCTTTGGCCCGCGCCATCTCCGGCAGGCGGTGATAGGATTGCGGGCCGACGACCAGATCAACAATCGGCATCCGCCGCATGATCTCGGCACCCTCAGCCTGCGCCACACAGCCCGCCACGCCGATCTTCAGATCGGGATTGGCGGTTTTCAACTTCCGCAAGCGCCCCAGATCGGAATACAGCTTTTCCCCCGCTTTTTCTCGGATGTGGCAGGTGTTCAGCAGCACCATATCGGCGCTTTCCGCCGTGTCGGTCAGCACATAGCCATCCGCGCCCATGGCCTCGGCCATCCGCTCGCTGTCATAGACGTTCATCTGACAGCCGTAGGTCTTGATGAAAAGCTTTTTGGCCTCGGTCATGCTGCACCCATCCGTGAAGCCCTGCCCATAAGGCAAAGCGGGCAAGGCTGCAACGTTACGCCTGCGCTATGGACAGGCCCGGTGCGTCATGGGCGTGTTGGGGCAAGCCGTCCGCAATCGCGTAAAACCCGGCGCGGCCCTCGGTGCAGATGTGAGAACCGGGGGTCAAAGCCGTTGGATCATCGAATGACCCGGCCAAAACGAAGATCTCTTCCGCGCCATTGCGCTGCCAGAACAGCGCAGACCCACAGGTTTTGCAAAATCCGCGCTGTGCAAAGTCCGAAGCGGCATACCACAGCAGCGAGTCGGTTGGATGAAGCGTCAACGCCGCAACCGGCATCGAAGTTACGGCATAATAAAGCCCGGTTTGCTTGCGACATTGGCTGCAATGGCAAAACACCACCTCGCGCAGCGGTCCCGTCGCCGCATAGCGCACCGCGCCGCACAAACATCCGCCCAAATGATCCATAGGTCCCCCCCGTTTTCGCCACCCTAGCCGCGCCGTCGCCAAATGGATTGAAAATTCCGACCCAAAGCCACACCGGCCCGACACTGTTGCCTTGCAATAAACAATCGCTTAACCGATTCTGCGACAAAATCCCCGATGGGGCGACACTGGGCAGAGCATGAAGTACGCGTCACTTGATCAATTTCTGTCCGATGGCAAAGCAGCACTGGCCAAGGGTCCGTTGGCTTTGGTCTTTGCCGAAGACCCGGTCGAAGTGGACACCACCCTGCGCCATCACATCGCGGCAGGCTTTGTGCATGTGGTGCTGTTGGCCCCTGTTGAGATCAAGGTGCCTGCCGAGTTGGAGGCGAAAGTTCACTGCGTTACTTTGGACGTGCATGCCGAAGACGCGCTGATCAAGGCGGTCAACGCCGTCATCGCCGCCGCCCCCGGCATCTGGCTTTATTATTGCTACAACGGCGAGTACCTGTTCCATCCGTTCTGTGAGACACGCAACATCCGTGAAATGCTGGCCTTCCAGACCGAAGAACGCCGCGACGCCCTGCTGTCCTATGTTGTTGATCTTTATGCAGATGATCTGAACCTGTACCCCAACGCCGTGTCGCTGGAGCGCGCTCATCTGGACAAATCGGGCTATTATGCCTTGGGGCGTCCCGATACCGCCAACCACAACTATCCCAAAGAACGCCAGCTGGATTTCTTTGGTGGCCTGCGCTGGCGGTTTGAAGAGCATATCCCGGTGCCCCGCCGCAAGATCGACCGGATTGCCCTCTTTCGCACCAAACCGGGGCTGGAGTTGCGCACCGATTTCACCCTGAACGACGAGGAATACAACACCTACGCCTGCCCATGGCACCACAACATCACCACGGCGATTGTGTCCTTCCGCACAGCCAAGGCCTTGCGCACCAACGCAGGGTCGATGTTCGACATCCGCGATTTCCGCTGGCACAATTCGATCCCGTTCGAGTGGCACAGCCAGCAGTTGATGGACCTTGGCCTGATGGAGCCTGGCCAGTGGTTTTAAGACATTGTTTCCAATCCGCGATCTGACCTGCATCAAACTGATCTGCATCAAACTGTCAGGCGCTTTGGGCTTTTGTCACGGACGATTTGGCGCTGCAGGCGCAAAAACGGCAATCACGCAGCCGTGATCCGCGATCTGAAACTTCGGCCCCTTTGCGTCCGTTTCCTGATCAGACGGTTGGGACTGGCCCACCGCATGCCAAAGGAAACCCGATGAAATCCTCCGCCCTGATCCTTGCCTTCGCCCTTGTCGCTGGTCCAGCCTTGGCCACCAACCCCGACGTTGGCGGTGCCGCGATGTTTGAGACGAAAAACATCGTCGAAAACGCCGTGAACTCGAAAGACCACACCACTCTGGTCGCTGCCGTCACAGCTGCAGGTCTGGTGGACGCGCTGCAAGGTGCGGGCCCGTTCACCGTGTTTGCGCCTGTGAACTCCGGCTTTGACGCCCTGCCTAGCAGGCACCGTGGACACATTGCTCAAGCCGGAAAACAAGGACCTGTTGATCAAGGTTCTGACCGCGCATGTGGTGGCGGGCAAGTTTTCGGCGGCGGATATCGCCAAAAGGATCAAAGCCTCGCCCGATGGCTATTTCCACATGAAAACCCTGTCGGGTGACAGCCTGTCGGCCACAATGAAGGGCCACAACCTGTATCTGGTGGACGAATCCGGCAATGCGTCAAAGGTGACGATTGGCGATGTGAACCAGTCGAACGGCGTCATCCATGTGGTCAATATGGTGCTGGTGCCAAAGTAACCCCAACATCGGGCGCGAATCGTTTCCCTTGGTCGCCCGCGCCCCACACTGCCACCAGCCAAGGTGCGGTGGCCGCGCGATCGGGGGGGCCTCGATGGCCCGCCCGATCGCTCCCCTGTTCAGGTCGCCCGTTTACCGCCGCATTCGCTTGCGCTATCAGTCTTGAAAAATCGCAGGAGATCCGAATGTCCGCCCATGGCACCGCCCAACCGATGACCGCCCATAAATCCGGTCCCCTCAAAGGCACTGCTGCGGTTCCCGGCGACAAGTCGATCAGCCACCGCGCCTTGATCTTCGGCGCAATGGCCGTGGGTGAGACGCAGATCACGGGCTTGCTGGAAGGTCAGGATGTGCTGGACACCGCCCGCGCCATGCAGGCCTTTGGCGCGACCGTCACCCAACACGGCCCCGGCGATTGGTCGGTGAACGGCGTCGGCGTCGGTGGCTTTCGCGAACCCGCCGATGTGATCGACTGCGGCAACTCGGGCACCGGCGTGCGGCTGATCATGGGCACCATGGCCACCACGCCGATGACCGTGACCTTCACCGGCGACGCGTCCTTGCGCAAACGCCCGATGGGCCGCGTGACCGATCCTCTGTCGTTGTTTGGCACCCAAGCTTACGGTCGCAAAGGCGGCCGCCTGCCGATGACCGTTGTCGGTGCGGCAGACCCGGCGCCGGTGCGCTACACCCTGCCCGTCGCCTCGGCGCAGGTGAAATCCGCCATTTTGCTGGCTGGTCTGAACGTGCGCGGCGAAACCGTGGTGATGGAACGCGAACCGACGCGGGATCATTCCGAGCGGATGCTGCTGGGCTTTGGTGCGCAGTTGACGGTCGAGAAAACCCCGGAAGGCAACGTGATCATCCTGCAAGGCCAACCCGAATTGCGCCCGCAAACCGTGGCGGTGCCACGCGATCCGTCCTCGGCGGCCTTCCCGGTCTGTGCGGCGCTGATCGTTGAGGGGTCGGATATTCTGGTCCCCGGTGTCAGCCAGAACCTGACCCGCAACGGGTTGTACCTGACCCTTGTGGAAATGGGCGCGGACATTGCGTTCCAAAATCCGCGCACCGAAGGCGGCGAACCTGTCGCCGATCTGCGCGTGCGGTTCAGCGACAACATGCAGGGCATTGAGGTGCCCCCGGAACGCGCGCCCAGCATGATTGACGAATACCCGATCCTGTCGGTCGTCGCCGCTTGTGCCAGCGGCAAAACCGTGATGCGGGGCGTCAAGGAATTGCGCGTCAAGGAATCCGACCGCATCGACGCCATGGCCCGCGGGCTGGAGGCCTGCGGCGTCCGTATTGAGGAAGACGAGGATACGCTGATCGTCCACGGCATGGGCGCGGGCGGCGTGCCCGGCGGGGCCACCTGCAAGACCCACATCGACCACCGCATCGCAATGTCGTTTCTTGTGCTGGGTATGGCCGCGCAGCACCCGGTATCGGTTGATGACGCCTCGCCCATCGTCACCTCTTTCCCGATCTTTGAGGGGTTGATGACGGGCTTGGGCGCGACTTTGACCCACGACTAAGACGCTGGGGCGATGTCCTTCCTGAAATGGCTGGCCCCCGTCATCGTGGCAATCAGCTGTGCCGCGTGGCAATACCCTGCGCGGCAGGTCACAGCCGCCGCTTGCGCGCTTTGGGTCTTGTCGCGCCGCCGGGCCTAGCTGGTGGCGCTTGTCACATTGGCGCAGTATAGAGGCACGCAACAGGGCCTTTGCGGCCCGAACCAATGCCACGGAAAGGGCTGACCATGGGAATTTTTTACGCCGCTGTCGAAGCCTTCGACCCCAACGGCGCCGCCGAAATGCAGGACGAAATGGACTACGGCGGCGAGGCGCGGTTTTTCGTGCTGGAGGCCGACAACCTGTCCGAGGCGCTGGCGGTGCTGTCCAATTCCGTACAGGCCAACGGCCTGCGCCTTGATCGCGTGCTGTTTGCAGGCGACGCCGAGGATTTCGACGAAGACGTCGTGCCCTTCGAAGTGGACATGGACGAGATGGTCGCTGCGGCCAAGGAATCGGGCGAGATTTGCGTCTCCGAAGCCCATGCCTTTGAACCCGATGAAACCGATGGCACCCTGTCGGGCGTTTACGCCTGCTGCATCGACGCCTTTGATCCCGAATGGGCAGATGAGGATGAAGATGAATATGCCGGCCATTACCAACTGGTGGTGATCAAGGCAGAATCGGCGTCCGAGGCGCTGCAGATGCTGGTCGAAGAACTGGCCGCCGAGGATATTTCCCTGCTGTCGGTCGAAGGTCTGGTCGACGCCGCAGCCTTTCCGTTTGACGCCTATGAATTCACCTTTGAGGAAGAAGACCCAGTGTCCGAGGCGCTGGACGTGGGCGGCATGATCTTGTCAAACGCCTATGCCTATCCGCCGGAAGAGGATGAAGAACCGCGCCGTCTGGACAGCTGAACCCGTGATGCCGACGGCGGTCTTCGCGCTCGAAAGACGTCCGGCGGGGTGAGTTGAACTGGCCGTTCTTTGATTTTCCGGTCAAATCACGGCAAACGCAGCGCGGTGATAGGCCCAAAGTCGGATTGACAGCGCGGCTGCGTCTGTAAAACTTTCGTGCACGGGGAATGCGCATGATCTTCACAGTCGCCATCGACGGACCTGCTGCGGCGGGAAAAGGCACGATCAGCCGGGCAGTGGCGCTGCGGTTTGGCTTTTCACATCTGGACACCGGGCTTTTGTACCGTGCGGTGGGGGCGGTGGGCGGCGACCCGGTGCAGGCGGCGCAGACACTGACCGCCGCCGATCTGGCGCGAGACGATCTGCGCAGCATGGCGGCGGGTCAAGCCGCCAGCCGGGTGGCAGTGATCCCAGAAGTTCGTGCGGCCTTGGTTGATTTCCAACGCCGCTTTGCCCGCGCGCCGGGCGGTGCCGTTCTGGACGGGCGCGACATTGGCACCGTGATCTGTCCGCAGGCCGAGGTGAAGCTTTACGTCACCGCCAGCGCCCCGGTGCGCGCCCACCGCCGCTGGCTCGAGGTCGGCGGCGATGCAGCACAGGTGCTGGCCGAGGTCATGGAACGTGATGCCCGCGACATGGGCCGCGCCGATGCGCCCTTGCGCGCGGCCCCGGATGCAGTGATCCTTGATACCTCTGACATGGGCATCGACTCCGTTGTGGCGATGGCCATTGCCGCTGTGGAAAAGGCCCTGCCCGTCGATGACCGCGACTGAAATCACCCTGTCAGACTGGCCCCGGCGCGAAACATTGGCGCTGTTCCGCCGGTTTCAGAAACCGCAATATGCGGTGACGGCGCGGGTGGACGTGACCCGCATCCTGTCGCGCCGCGCCGATGACGAAGGCTTTTCCGGCTATCTCGCCTGTGCGCATGCCATCGGCGAGGCGCTGCATGCGGTGCCTGAAATGGCCTGCCGCATCAGGGGCAATACCGTGGTTTTTCACGACCGCATGATGCTGTCGCCAACGCTGCAATTCGCCGATGGGCGGCTTGGCTTCACCTATCTGGACTGGCACCCCGATTTCACCGATTTCGCCACCTCCGCCCGCAAGGTGATCGCCGATACGCAGGCCGGAGGCGATTTGAAACCCGGGGTCGATGGCGACGATGGCGTGGCTTTCTTGTCCTGCCAGCCGTGGCTTGATTTCACCGCTTTTGACAATCCGGTGTTTGATCGTGACGATTCTGTTCCCCGTGTCTGCTGGGGCCGCTACACCCCCGAAGTCACCGGGCGCTGGACCATGGCGGTGGCGCTGCAAGTCCACCACGGACTGGTGGATGGCGCCCATGTGGCCCAGTTTTTCAAGGCGATGCAGAAGGCGGCGGATCAGTTTTAACCGACGCGCAGACCCTTGCCATCCGGGCCCATTCCGCCTATCCAGCACATCGGACGGGTCGGGCGCATGCCACGGCCCTTTGTTCATTATGCAAGACCGGCGGAGCCAACCGCGTGGCCAGTGAAAATGACGAGAAAAGGACCAAACTACATGTGCGCTAAAAACACTATGGAAGACTTCGAAGCCCTGTTGAAGGAAAGCTTCGAAATTGACACCCCCGAAGAGGGAACGGTTGTCAAAGGCAAGGTCATCGCGATCGAAGCGGGCCAGGCCATCATCGATGTCGGCTACAAGATGGAAGGCCGCATCGACCTTAAAGAATTTGCGAACCCCGGCGAGTTGCCGAATATCAACGTCGGCGACACTGTTGAAGTGTATCTGGACCGCGTTGAAAACTCGCGCGGCGAAGCCCAGATCTCGCGCGAGAAAGCCCGCCGCGAAGAAGCGTGGGATCGTCTTGAAAAGGCCTATGCGACCGAAACGCGCGTCGATGGCGCGATCTTTGGCCGTGTCAAAGGTGGCTTCACTGTTGATCTGGGCGGCGCTGTTGCGTTCCTGCCGGGTTCGCAGGTTGACGTCCGTCCGGTGCGTGATGCTGGCCCGTTGATGGGCATGAAGCAGCCGTTCCAGATCCTGAAAATGGACCGTCGTCGTGGCAACATCGTTGTCTCGCGCCGTGCGATCCTTGAAGAATCGCGTGCCGAGCAGCGTGCCGAAGTCATCGGCAACCTGACCGAAGGCCAAACCATCGACGGCGTCGTCAAGAACATCACTGAATACGGTGCGTTCGTTGACTTGGGCGGCGTGGACGGCCTGTTGCACGTCACCGACATGGCTTGGCGTCGCGTCAACCACCCGTCGGAAATCCTCGCCATCGGCGAGACGATCAAGGTGCAGGTCATCAAGATCAACAAGGAAACCCACCGTATTTCGTTGGGCATGAAGCAACTGCAATCCGATCCGTGGGATGCCGTTGAGAAAGCCTATGCGCTTGGCACCGTGCACAAGGGCCGCGTCACCAACATCACCGACTACGGCGCCTTCGTGGAGCTGGAAGCGGGCGTCGAAGGTCTGGTTCACGTGTCCGAAATGTCCTGGACCAAGAAGAACGTCCATCCCGGCAAGATCGTCTCGACCTCTCAGGAAGTCGAAGTCATGGTGCTGGAAATCGACAGCGCCAAGCGCCGCGTTTCCCTGGGCCTCAAGCAGACCCAGCGCAACCCGTGGGAAGTCTTTGCCGAAACCCATCCGATCGGCACCAACATCGAAGGCGAAGTCAAGAACATCACCGAATTCGGTCTGTTCGTTGGCCTCGACAACGACATCGACGGCATGGTTCACCTGTCCGACCTGTCGTGGGACCAGCGCGGCGAAGACGCCATTCAGAACTACCGCAAGGGCGACACCGTTACCGCGGCTGTCACCGAAGTGGATGTCGAGAAAGAACGTATTTCGCTTTCGGTCAAAGCCTTGGGCGAAGACACCTTCACCGACGCCGTTGATGGCATCAAGCGCGGCGGTATCATCACCGTCGTCGTGACCGCCATCGAAGAAGGCGGCGTTGAAGTCGAATACAACGGCGCCAAGTCGTTCATTCGCCGCTCGGACCTGTCGCGCGAACGTGCCGATCAGCGTCCCGAGCGTTTCTCGGTTGGCGACAAGATCGACGTGCGCGTCACCAACATTGATCCCAAGACCCGCCGCATGGGCCTGTCGATCAAAGCGCGTGAGATCGCCGAAGAGAAAGAAGCCGTAGAGCAGTATGGTTCGTCCGATTCGGGCGCATCTCTGGGCGACATCCTTGGCGCGGCTTTGAAGGCCGACAAGAACTGATCCAGCCGTCAGCGGCAACACTTTGGGCCCCGCATCACTGCGGGGCCCTTTGCTTTGGCGGGGTTAGCCTGCGTTTTTGTTTGTGCCGTGATAAATTATGCCTATAGTCCAATGGACAACAGCGTGGCGGCAGCAGAACCCGGGAACCGGGACGGGGCACCACAGGGGGGATATCGCGGATGATCCGATCTGAACTGATCCAGAAGATTGCGGATGAAAATCCGCATCTGACACAGCGCCATGTGGAACGTATTGTGAATACGGTCTTTGAAGAAATCATTGACGCGCTGGCCAAAGGCGACCGGGTCGAACTGCGTGGCTTTGGTGCGTTCTCAGTCAAGTCGCGCGATGCCCGCGTCGGCCGCAACCCAAGGACGGGTGAGGCTGTGGCGGTGGATGACAAGAAGGTGCCGTTCTTCAAAACCGGCAAGCTTCTGCGTGATCGGCTGAACGCAAAGTAAGCACCGCTTGCACAGCGCCGCTTCTGCCCCAATATAGGGGCAGTACCCCCGTATAAGGCGGCATCATGATCCGTTCCCTGCGCTATGTGTTTTTGGGTCTGTTGGGCATTTGCCTGCTGACCGTGGCCTTGGCCAACCGTCCTACGGTCCTGGTGCGCGCACTGCCCGATGACATGGCGGCGTTTCTGGGCCTGAACTGGCAGATCGAACTGCCGCTGTTCCTGATCATTTTCGCCAGCATCGTGGCAGGGCTGCTGATCGGCTTTGTCTGGGAATGGTTCCGCGAACACAAAATCCGCGCTGTGGCCAGCACCAAGACCCGCGAAGTCTCGCGGCTGGAACGCGAATTGGCGACCATGAAAGACGCAACCTCGGTGCCGCGCGATGATGTTCTGGCCCTTCTGGACAAGCCGAAAGCCCGCTGAATGCCCGACATCCGCGTGAAAATCTGTGGCCTGCGCACCCTTGACGATGTGGCCGCCGTGGCGCGCAGCGGTGCCGCTTATGCGGGCTTTGTGTTTTTTCCCAAATCGCCCCGCCATCTGACCCTGCCGCAGGCGCGCGAACTGGCACTCGCCGCCCCGGTTGGTCTGGCCAAAGTGGCGCTGGTGGTCGATGCCGACAACGCGCAACTGGACGCGCTGACCGAGGCGATGCCCTTGGACATGCTGCAACTTCATGGCCACGAAACGCCCGAGCGTGTCGCCGAAATACGCGCCCGCTACGGCCTGCCGGTGATGAAAGCCGTGGGTGTCGCCGATGAGGGCGATCTGGCGGCGGTGTTTGACTATTCGCTGGTGGCCGATCAAATTCTGATCGATGCCAAACCGTCGAAAAACGCCGATCTGCCGGGTGGCAATGGCCTGTCCTTCGACTGGCGTCTGGTCGCCCAACGCCGCTGGCTGCGCCCTTGGATGCTGGCCGGGGGCCTGACGCCAGCCAATGTGGCAGAGGCGATCCGGTTGACCAACGCGCGCCAAGTCGACGTCTCCTCGGGTGTCGAAATCACACCGGGCGTGAAAGATGCGGCAAAAATTCTGGCCTTTGTGCAAGCCGCCACCCAAGACGGCCCGCCGATTCTGCGCTGAATTCAGCGCAAAGGTTGAACCTGCCGTTGCAGCCATGATGGCCATGGGCAGGATCGACATCGCAGCCCTTGACGCAACCCGGCGCGGGTCAGGCGCAGGTCGTTTAAAACGCCTTGAAGGTCATCGTGGTCAGCGTTCGCACGATGCCCGGAATATCGAACAGACGCTCGGACAGATAGTGCCCCACATCCTCGCCATCCGGGATGTAGATCTTCGCGATCAGGTCATATTCGCCGGAAGTCGAATACAACTCGCTGACCACCTCACGGTCATAGATCGCGGTGGCCACGGCATAGGTCTTGCCGGGGGTACAGCGGAATTGGACAAAGACGCAGATCATCGGGGCCTCGCATGGTTTCGCACAGGCTAACCGATGGGCTGACAAAGAGAAAGCCTGGAGCGTGTTGCCTTCGATCGGGTTCAGCCTACGGAACGCAACAGACACCGGCAGTGCCTGTCTTGGATTTCGGTCAATCTGAATCAGTTTGAACGCAACACACTCTAGGCCTCATCTTGCTGCGCCGTCAGGGTCAAGGGCGCAGCCGGCCCCCGCAAATCATCCACCGTCAGCGCCTGCTTGGGCAAGGCCAAACGGTTGCGCACCACCCACATCAACCGGTTTTGCGCCCGGGTGATCGCGACATAGGCGAGGCGCTTCCACAGCGGCACCCCGGCCTCGGACCGCCCCGCCTGGGCTGCCGCATAAAGATCAGGCGCAAAGACCTGCACCGTATCCCATTGGCTGCCCTGGGCTTTGTGGATCGTGACCGCAGCCCCATGCAGAAACGCAGCACCCATGGTGGCGGCCGTGGCGATCAGCGGTTCTTCTTCATCGGGGCGCTCAATCTTGATGATCGAGGCGGCGGACACCTGCGGGTCCTCGGCCCCCACCACATGCAGCTTGGCAAAACCCTCACGGCTGCCGCGCCCCAAATAGATCACCTGCGCGCCCTTGATCAGGCCCCGCGCCTCCAGATCAATGCGCTTCTTGCGGTGCTTGAGAGGCAATTCAATGCCGTCACAGATCAATGGCTCGCCGGGCAAAAGCCTGTCGGCGGGCGCACCCTGCGCCGCGCGAAACGCCGTGATCAGCCGGATGCGGGTGGCATTGCGCCAGACCAGAACCGGGCTGCGCGCCATCAGATCGGCATCGACACGCTCGGCCCAGACGACGCGGTCGTCTTTTTTGGAGGCGGCCTCGACCATCCGCTCAAACTCCTCAAACCCAAGGTTCGGGTCCCCCAAAGCATGCGCCAGATCAAGGATCGGATTGTCCTGCGCCTGCCGGTGAATGCGCGACAACACCAAGCGCCGCCCCTCCCCCAGACGGTCAAACACCATCTCACCCGACAGGCCCACCGGGGCCAACTGTGCGGGATCGCCAAACAACACGAGCGTCGGAAAAATCTCACGCAGGTCGTCGAACTGGCGCTCATCCAGCATCGAGGATTCGTCGACAAAGCCCACATCGAGCGGCTCTTCGCGCCGCTTCCAGCCCTTGATGAAATCACTGCCGCGCAAACCCGCCGCCGCAAGTGCTCCGGGAATCGACGCCACTTGCTGGTAAAACGCATGGGCGCGGTCCAACGCCAGTTCGGTCAGACCTTCCACCGCCGGACGCGGCCCCTGCCCCGTCAACCATTCCGCGATTTTCTCGTACTGCGGGTCGTAGACGGGGGTGTAGAGAATGCGGTGAATGGTGGTGGCCGGAACCCCGCGCATCCGCAAGACCGAAGCGGCCTTGTTGGTCGGAGCCAAGATCGCCAGACTGCGACGGTCCTTACGCTTTTTCGGCTCATAATCGCCCGAAACCAGATCAACACCCGCCGCCGCCATCGCTTTGTAAAGGCTGGCCAAAAGCATGGTCTTGCCCGACCCGGCCTTGCCAATCACCGCCAAGACCGATGATTTGCCTTCAGGCCGTGGCCCGATGCCACCATGGTCAAGATCGATGCCCATGGCAAACAGTTCCGCCGAAACGCGGTCATAGGCCTCGGCCTGATCATCGGAGAAAGTCAGCTTGACGGGGGCAAGATCGGTCATGGCAAGACCTTATGCGATGGGTCCGGCAAGAGCCAGTGCGCAACCAGATCGGGGGTGCCGTTTTGCGGGGCATCGAGCCCCTCCAAACGGCGCTGACGCATCCCAATTGCATCCCCAGCGCTTGGAACAAACAGGGGGGCTGTCTGCCCCCTCGCTCCGCTCACCCCCGAGGATAGTTGAGCCAATGTGAATCCTGCAAATTCACATTGGTCCCAATATCCCGGGGGAGCCAAAGGCGGGGGCAGCGCCCCCCTCCTGAGCCAAAGCGCATAGCGCGCAGGCGAGGCAAAGGCCATGCGGCGCAGCCGCACCGCTGGATCAGCGATTCAGACTGGCGTCCAGCGTGTCCTCGAAGGTGCGCAGACCAGTGCGGGGGGCCTGCACCAGCACGGCCATATTGCCCGGCTTGTGCTTGTTGTTGCGCATCAGCATATGCGCCTGCGGAATTTCCGCCCATGGAAACACCTCGGACATCGAGGGATCAATCCGGCGTTCCACCATCAGCTTATTCGCCGCCGCTGCCTGCTTCAGATGCGCAAAGTGACTGCCCTGCAAACGCTTCTGGTGCATCCACATATATCGCACGTCAAAGGTGCAGTTGAACCCGCTGGTCCCGGCGCAGATCACCACCATACCGCCTTTTTTGCACACCAGCGACGACACTGGGAAGGTCGCCTCGCCCGGATGTTCGAACACCATGTCGACGTTCACACCTTTGCCCGTGATGTCCCAGATCGCCTTGCCGAACTTGCGCGCTTCTTTCAGCCAGTCATTGTATTCGGGCGTATTGACCGTCGGCATCTGGCCCCAACATTTGAATTCCTTGCGGTTGATGACGCCCTTCGCCCCCAGCCCCATCACGAATGCGCGCTTGTCCTCTTCCGATATCACCCCGATCGCATTCGCCCCCGCCGTGTTGATCAGCTGGATGGCAAACGACCCCAAACCGCCCGACGCCCCCCAGACCAGCACATTCTGACCCGGTTGCAGATCGTGCGGCGGATGGCCGAACAGCATGCGGTAGGCAGTGGCCAGCGTCAGCGTGTAGCAGGCAGATTCCTCCCAGGTCAGATGGCGCGGGCGGGGCATCAGCTGCTGCGCCTGCACCCTTGTGAACTGCGCAAAGGACCCGTCTGGCGTCTCATAGCCCCAGATGCGCTGGCTGGGTGAAAACATCGGATCGCCGCCGTTGCATTCCTCGTCATCGCCGTCGTCCTGATTGCAGTGGATCACCACCTCATCCCCGACTTTCCAGCGTTTGACCTTATCCCCCACCGCCCAGATGATCCCGGAAGCATCACTGCCCGCCACATGGATCGGCTGCTTGTGCCCGTCAAACGGCGAGATCGGCACGCCCAAAGCCGCCCAGACGCCGTTGTAATTGACCCCCGCCGCCATCACCAGCACCAGCACTTCATGGCTGTCGATCTGCCATGTATCCATAACCTCGACCTGCATCGCCGTATCCGCTTCACCATGGCGCTCGCGCCGGATCGCCCAAGCGTACATCTGTGCGGGCACATGGCCCAAGGGCGGCATTTCGCCAATCTCATATAGGTCCTTCACCGGAGCCTTGTAGGGGGTGATCGCCAAAGCTGTGTCCAAAGCCATCGAAGCCTCCATCCATCATGCCGCGCCGCAGAATCAAAGCGGCCTTGGCGATTGATATGAGAGATTTGCGCAACTTTGCAATAGCTGTGACAGATATTTTGTAATTTTATGTCTGCTGCGTTGCGGCAATGTCCGCTTTATTGAGCCCGAGCCTTTGTTGCACCGAGCTTGCGTAAAACGCCAGAAGGGCTGCCCCGGTTGCCGTGGGCCGCAAATCCTCACCCAAGACCCCCCGGGCCAAAAGCGGGGCCAGCCCCTCGGCCAGCGTCGCCTGCAACCCGTCAGGTGCCAGTTTCAGCACCGCCCCCGCCGCCGCCAACTCGCCCAACAAACGGTCCGCAATCTGGCCCAACGCCTGACGATCTGCCGGACCTTCGGCCAAAGCCGCCGCCACCAAAGGCACGGGCAGCACCGGCACCACCCGCTCAATCTCGGCCATCAGATATGCGCCCAGCGTCTCGGTGGGGGTGTCAGGATGATCGGTCATGAAGGCGCGCAAGGACACTGGCGCGCCGAACCCCGCCGCTGCCGTCCCAAACCCGGCAAAAGTCCCGCGCAACTTGCGCCAGATCACACGCCCGACAAAGGCAATGATTGCCAAGGGCTTGCCGCGAAACCGCCGGCTGCCTGCCGCCGCCGCATCGGTCAGGATGCGGTCCTCCAGCACCCGGTCATAGGCCAGACCGACGGGCACAAACACCACATCTCGGCCGCCCGGCTGGTACCCTGCCACGATGTAGCTGAGGAGCCCCATCCGGGCCAAGCCAACCCGGCCGTCCAGTGACAAACCGCCCTCAGGGAAAATCGCCTGCGTTGTGCCCTCGGCCGTGACCATCTGCACATAACGGGCCAGCACGCGCCGGTACAACGGATTCCGGCTGCCCCGCCGGATGAAATAGGCCCCCATCGCCCGGATCAACCGCGACAACGGCCAGACCCGCGCCCATTCCCCCACTGCATAGGAAATGGACGCCCGGTTCGCGACCAACCAGGTGATCAGCACATAATCCATGTTGGAGCGGTGGTTCATCACGAAAACCACCGTCGCGCGCGGATCAATCTGCCGCAGTGCCGCATCCAGCTTGCCAATACGCACCCGGTACAATGCCCGGCTCAGCCCGCGCGCCAGCCGGATCGCGACGCCAAAATACAGTGTTGCTGAAAACCCCGGCACGATTTCGCGCGCATAACCCCGGGCCTCTTCAAATGCCACAGACCCCGGAACGCCGGTTTCTGCCGCATGTTCGGCCACCGCTTCCAGCACCGCCGGATCATAGGCCAGCCGCACGATCATGTCTTGCCGCCGCGCCAGCTTGAACAATTCGATCGGGCGGTCCAGCCGGGCATTCAGCCGCGCCACCGCCCGTTCCATGCGCTTGCGAAAGAACCAGCGCACAGAGGGAAACAGGAAATGCGAGGCGAATGTGATCGCCGCGAAGGCAAGGATCAACACCAAAAGCCAATAGGGAACCGCCACAGTCTGGGTCATGCGCAACTCTGGCACGCCGATGGCAGCATTTCAAACGCCGCCATTCATCTGTCTGAAAATATCCTCGGGGGGTGAGGGGGGCAGACAGCCCCCCGGGGTTTTTCGCAGAAAAACCCATCACGCGCTCTGCCGGACCGGATTGGCATGCCGCACCATGCCCCAAGACCCAACACTCCTTCAATGACAACCCCTGCCACCTTCGCGCCGAAATTGCCGCAGCGCAGCGATTGACATCGGTTTAAAATGTCGCCTATCTGTGCGCTGACGAAATAATGTTGCTGAATTGAATCGCGAGGCCCGATGATGCAAGCGCAAAAGGATACCCCTTGGCTGTTCCGCACCTATGCGGGCCATTCCACCGCCGCGGCGTCCAACGCGCTTTACAAAGGCAACCTGGCGCGGGGCCAGACCGGCCTGTCCGTGGCCTTCGATCTGCCAACGCAAACGGGTTACGACAGCGACCACGAACTGTCGCGCGGCGAAGTTGGCAAGGTTGGCGTCCCGGTGAACCATCTGGGCGACATGCGGGCGCTGTTCAAGGACCTCCCGCTGGATCAGATGAACACCTCGATGACCATCAACGCCACCGCCCCTTGGCTGTTGGCGCTCTATATCGCTGTGGCTGAAGAACAGGGCGCCGATGTGGCGGCCTTGCAAGGCACTGTGCAGAACGACATCATCAAGGAATACCTGTCGCGTGGCACCTACATCGCCCCGCCCAAAGCCAGCCTGCGGATGATCACCGATGTGGCGGCCTACACGCAAAAGCACCTGCCCAAATGGAACCCGATGAACGTCTGCAGCTATCATCTGCAAGAGGCTGGGGCGACGCCGGAACAGGAACTGGCCTTTGCACTCGCCACCGCCTGCGCCGTGCTGGATGATCTGAAAGGGAAAGTTTCCACCGCTGATTTCCCCAATATGGTCGGCAGAATATCGTTTTTTGTCAACGCGGGCATCCGGTTCGTCACGGAACTCTGCAAGATGCGCGCCTTCGTCGATCTGTGGGACGAGATTTGCAAACACCGTTACGGCATCACCGACGCCAAATACCGCCGCTTTCGCTACGGCGTGCAGGTGAACTCTTTGGGCCTGACCGAACAGCAGCCGGAAAACAACGTCTACCGCATCCTGATCGAAATGCTGGCTGTCACCCTGTCGAAAAACGCCCGTGCCCGCGCCGTGCAACTGCCCGCCTGGAACGAGGCTTTGGGCCTGCCGCGCCCTTGGGATCAGCAATGGTCGCTGCGGATGCAGCAGATTCTGGCCTATGAGACGGACCTTCTGGAATACGACGACCTCTTCGACGGCAACCCTGCGATTGACCGCAAGGTAACGGCGCTGAAAGACGGCGCGCGGGCGGAACTGGCGCAGATTGACGCGATGGGCGGGGCGGTGGCCGCGATTGATTATATGAAAGGCCGTCTGGTAGAGGCGAATGCCGAGCGAATTGCGAAAATCGAGTCGAAAGAAACCACCGTTGTTGGTGTGAACCGCTGGACCGAGGCCGCGCCAAGCCCGCTGACCGCCGGCGACGGGTCGATCATGGTGGCCGATGCCGATGCCGAACGCGATCAGATCGAACGGCTGACCGCCTGGCGCACCAGCCGCGACGCAGCGGCGGTTGAGGCCGCCCTGACCACCCTGCGCCGCCATGCGCAAGACGGCACCAATATCATGGCGGCGTCGGTCGCTTGCGCCAAGGCAGGCGTCACCACTGGCGAATGGGGCCAGATGGTCCGCTCTGCTTTTGGCGAATACCGCGCCCCCACCGGTGTGTCACGCAACCCATCGAACCGCACCGAGGGCCTGGAACCGATCCGCGAGGCGGTGCAGGCGCTGTCGGCCAAACTGGGCCGCCCGTTGAAATTTCTGGTGGGAAAACCGGGGCTTGATGGTCACTCCAATGGTGCCGAGCAAATCGCCGCCCGCGCCCGCGATTGCGGCATGGACATCCATTACGAAGGCATCCGCCTGACCCCCGCCGAAATCGTCGCCGCCGCTGTGGAACAACAGGCCCATGTGATCGGTCTGTCGATTCTGTCGGGCAGCCACATTCCGCTGATCACCGAAACCCTGTACCGCATGCGCGCAGCGGGGCTGACCGACACGCCCTTGGTCGTGGGCGGCATCATCCCCGAAGATGACGCAGCCACCTTGCGCGCCATGGGCGTCGCCGCCGTCTACACACCCAAGGATTTTGAGCTGAACCGCATCATGCTGGACATCGTCGGACTGGTGGAGCAATCCCCGCGCGCCGCCTGACCATTTCCTGCCGTTTGCGCCAGATCAAGGCCCGCACCCCGCCGCTTGCGCAAGCTGTTCCCAAACAATCCTTGGAGACAGCCATGTTCGACAGCATCAAAACTCTGGTTCAGCGCTGGCGCGACCTGAAGGAAGTGGCTTCGCTGACCGACCGCGATCTGGCCGATCTGGGCATGGGCCGCGATCAAGTCGAGGCCTTTGTGCGCATGCCCCATGATGTGCCCGACCGCGTCGCCGCCATGGCCGAGATTTTCGGGCTGTCTCAGGATCAGATCAAGGCCGACCACGACTCTTATGTTGATCTGTTGTACACCTGTGGTCAGTGCAAAGACCGCAACGCTTGTCGTCTGGTGCTGAAACGGGGCGAACTGTCGCGCCCGGCCGACGCCGAGTTCTGCCTGAACAAAACCGCTTTTCAGCAGGCTCTTTAGGCCGCGCCGCGCGGGGCTTTCGCAATGGCCTCACTTGCCATAGCCTGAACCGAAAGGAGACCGCCATGACATTTCACATCGGGGCCAAACCCGGCGACATCGCGCCAACCGTGCTGCTGCCGGGCGACCCTTACCGCGCCCGCTGGGCCGCGCAGAAGTTCCTCGAAAATCCGGTGCTGGTGAACGAGGTGCGCGGCATGCTGGGCTATACCGGCACTTGGCGCGGCAATCCGGTCACCATCCACGGAAGCGGCATGGGCATGCCGTCGCTGTCAATCTATGCCAATGAATTGATGAAGGATTACGGCGCGCAAACCCTGATTCGCATCGGTTCTGCGGGCGCGCTGCAGCCCCATGTCAAGGTCCGCGACGTGGTTCTGGCCCAAACCGCCAGCACCAACGGCAGCCCGTCGCGCAGCATCTTCCGCGAGATGAACTTCGCCCCCTGCGCCGATTTCGGACTGTTGGCGGCGGCCCATACCGCCGCGCTGAAAATCGGCGTGCCGGTGCATGTGGGCGGGATTTATTCGTCCGACACCTTTTACGACGAACGCCAAGACCTGTCGGACCAGTTGCAACGCCATGGCACCCTTTGCATCGAGATGGAGGCGGCAGAGCTTTACATGTTGGCCGCCCGCCATGGCCGCCGCGCGCTGGCGGTGCTGACGATTTCCGACCACATCCTGACACATGAGGCTTTGCCCGCCGACCAACGTGAAACCAGCTTTGGCGCGATGGTCGAAGTGGCGCTGGAGGCGGCCTTCGCCTGAAATGGATCGCTTTTCATCCACTTGGGATGGCAAACGATGCAAGACTGGCAAGCGCTCGGGTCTTTATGACCAAACCCCGTGGCTCCGGTCATATCCACTGATTTCCGCGCGCAGCCATCCAACCGGCGGCGCGGCGGGCTTGAACACCTCCACCAACAGCGGATGGCACACCGCCACATCCGACGAATGCACGGTCGAACAATCGCCGCCCGGACAGGCCGAAAGCGCCCCCAAAAGATCGGTTTCGGCAAAGAATTCAAGGAAATCGCCGGGTCGCACCGGGCTGGCCTTCATGAAATACTGCCCGGTGTCGCGGGTGAAGCCGGTGCACATGAACACGTTCAGCACATCATGCACATGCATTTCGGCCACCGCCAAAGGCAGGCCCGTATGCGCGGCCAAAGCCCGCGTCAGGTTGGAATGGCAGCAGTGGTGATACTGCCCGCCATGGCTGAGCAGATTGTGGGTGTAAGGATCGCAGCGGGTGCCGATCACGTCATGCACGGACCCGCCGAACGCGTCAAAACCGTACCAGTCCAGCGTGTCCTCGGTGATCGTCGCCAACACCCGCAGATAGGGCAGGTTGGACCACATCCGATCGCCCGCACTCAGATGCGTGCCATGCAAAGCGCGGGTTTTGCCCGAGAAAAACCGCTCGGTCAGATCATCCGCATTCCACAGATTCAGATCGCCCACCTGTGGGCCATCGACGCTGCTGATGCGAAAGAAATGCCCGGCGGGCACGGCAAAACAGCGCGCCTCACGCGCGGGCACCAACACTTCCTGCACCCGGCTCCACCCCGCACGCGCGGCGTGATAGGGCGCAAGATCGGGCGCGGGCAGGGTTTCGACCGGATAGCAGATGACCGGGGCTAGGGCTTGCCGGGTGGCGGCATCGGTCGGGGGCAAATGGTGCGGCTTGTTGGGTTTCATAGGCGTCTCCCTTTGCAAGAGGTTCCCCGACACCTGCGCCGCCGTCAACCCGTTCTGCGCTTGACCTAACCGATTCGCGGGCGTCTATTCATCCGCCCAAAACAGGAGACGGCGATGAAACAACGGCAATTGGGCGCAGGCGGGCCGATGGTGTCCGCCATCGGTCTGGGCTGCATGAGCTTTGGCGGCATCTTCGGGCCGACCACCAAGGAAGAAAGCTTCCGCTGTCTGGATGCGGCACTGGATCACGGCATCACCTTTCTGGACACCGCCAATATCTACGGTATGGGCGTGTCAGAAACAGTGATGGGCGAATGGATTGCTTTGCACAAACCAAACATCCAGATCGCAACCAAGGCCAGTATCGTCGACGGACCTGATCGCCGTTTCGACAATTCTGCCAGTCATTTGCGCGCCGAACTTCACGCCTCATTAAAGCGGCTCGGCACGGACCATGTGGATTTATTCTACATTCACCGCCGCGAAGAGGCCCGCCCCATCGAAGAGGTTGTGCACTCTTTGAAGGCGATGATCGACGACGGTCTGATCGGCGGCTACGGGCTGTCGGAAATCGCGCCCGGCACCCTGCGCCGCGCCCACGCGGTGCATCCCTGCCGCGCGGTGCAGAACGAATATTCGCTGTGGTCGCGCCAGCCGGAACTGGGCTTGATCCAGACCTGCGCCGCATTGGGCACTGCCTTTGTGCCGTTCTCGCCCTTGGCGCGCGGGGCGTTCGGGCGCATGCCGATTGATCCGGCCACCCTGACCGCTGATGACTTCCGCCTGCAAATCCCGCGGTTCCATCAACCTGACTGGGGTCTGAACCTGATCAAACTGACCGCCTTTCGCGCGCTGGCGGCCGATTTCGGGCATTCAGCGCCGGCACTGGCGATGGCTTGGGTGCTGGACCAAGGCCCGCATCTGATCCCCATTCCCGGCACACGCAGCGCCGCACATCTGGCCGATTGGGCCGCTGCCGACACTCTGACCATGACACCCGATCTGCGCGCCGCCATCGCGCACCTGCTGCCGGTTGGCTGGGCCTACGGCGACCGCTATGGCCACGATCAGGCCAGCACGGTGGAACGATACTGCTGACTTGCTTCGTGAACAGGCATCCTTGACGGAATTGGGGGCAGACAGCCCCCCGATTTTCGCAAGGGCGCCGAAGCCAGAGCGGATTTCCTTCAATCTGATTCAGATCGAAGGAAATCCAAGACAGGCACTGCCGGTGCGTGGCCCGGTTGCGTTCCATCGGTGAAACCCGATCGAACGCAACACGCTTCAGCCGCGCAAACAGCGGTTCGGCACCTTGCCCAGACTTTCCACCTGCGCCCCGCAGGCCACACAGCGATAGCTGTCAGGCCCCAACGCCCGGTCCAGTCGCCACCGGCAAGCCTTGGTCAACGTAGATCCCCGACGCGCCAGCCAAGCAAAGGCGAACACCGACAGCACAAGGATCAGCAGTAAGACTGGCACGCGCGCCTCACAAAATGCGCCGTGCCGCTGCCATCGACGCCGCCTGCGATTGGGTCTTGGCCCCCAGCTTGCGCTTGACGTTGTTCAGACGCGCTTTGACAGCGCTTTCCGAAATCCCCAACTGTGCGGCGATCTGCTTCAACCGCAAGCCCTGAGATTGCAGTTTCAGCGCCTCAATCTCGGCGGCGGTCAATGTCGGCTCATCCACCGGACCGGAATGCGCCCGCTTCACAAGGCGCTGCAACTGTTCCAACTCTATCGCCTCAAAATCGCGATCATCGCGGAAGAACAGCCCATAGCTGCGCCGCCCGCGATCTGACGGGTTCAACACCGACACCACCGCACCATGCGTCAGCCCGAACACCGCCGCATGGGCGCGCACCTGATGTGGATCGGGCACATCCAAATCCGAAAACCGCGACGCCCCGGTGTGCCCATAGACCCAACGCATCGCCGGATCCTGCACCACCAAACCTTGGGTTGTGTAAAATTCAACCCAAGGCTCGGGCAAGGCGTTCACCTCTTCCTCGGGAAAAGTGAAGCCGACCCGCAAGGCGACATAGAAGCCTGCAGGCGCAATCAGATGGAACTGGTCTTTCATCACGTTAAGCGGATTCATCTGATCAAAACAGTTGCTGATTGCTGCGACGCGTCATAGTTTCGGTCGGATAACAATTGCCCGGTTAAGGTGTCTTATGCAACTGCTAGCATCCCAGAGGTGATGAATGTCAGAACATATGCGCGCAGATCAGGTGATTTTGCAATTGCTTGGCAAAATTGCGGCGCTTTGTGACACCGGCTATCTGTTTGCTCTGCATATTCGGTACAACCGGCCCTCGCTGATGTACCGCACCTATCCGCAGGCTTGGATCGACCGTTACAGCGAACGCGGATTCATGATGTCCGATCCGGTTGTGCATTGGGGGTTGGCGCACACGGGCGTGGTGATGTGGTCCGAACTGACCGACAAAGACCCCGAAGGCGTGGTCGCGGCGGCGGCAGAGTTTGGGCTGGTCAACGGCTGGACTTACACGCTGGGGGCCAATACCGCGCGCACCATCGCCAGCATGACCAAATCCGGCACCGATTTCACCGAAAGCCAGCGCGCCGAACTGATGGCGCTGGTCGATCAACTGCACGCCCTGACTGCCGATTTCGACAACCTGCCGCTTGCCACCCAAGAGTCGCTGCGGGCACTGGCCTAGGGCGCAGGGTTTCCCCCGCGCCCCAATCCCTTACACCACCCGATCGACCATCATCTTCTTGATCTCGGCAATCGCCTTGGCCGGGTTCAGCCCCTTGGGGCAGGTTTTGGTGCAGTTCATGATGGTGTGGCAGCGGTACAGCTTGAACGGGTCTTCCAACGCGTCCAGCCGTTCGCCGGTCGCCTCATCGCGGCTGTCCACGATCCAGCGGTTGGCGTGCAGCAGGGCAGCTGGCCCCAGATATTTGTCGCCGTTCCACCAGTAGGACGGGCAAGACGTCGAACAGCAGGCGCACATGACGCATTCATACATGCCGTCCAGTTTCGCACGGTCTTCAATCGACTGCCGCCATTCCTTGGCCGGACGGTTGGTTTTCGTCTCCAGCCACGGCATGATGCTGGCGTGCTGGGCGTAGAAATGCGTCAGATCCGGCACCAGATCCTTGACCACCGGCAGATGCGGCAGCGGATAGATTTTGACATCGCCCTTCACCTCATCCAACCCGTAAATACAGGCCAAAGTGTTAATGCCGCCGATGTTCATCGCGCAAGACCCGCAGATCCCCTCGCGGCAGGACCGGCGGAAGGTCAGCGTCGGGTCGATGTCGGTCTTGATCTTGATCAGCGCGTCCAGAACCATCGGGCCGCAGCTGTCCATATCGACGAAATAGGTGTCCACACGCGGGTTTTCACCATCATCGGGCGTCCAGCGGTAAATCTGGAACTTGCGCACATTGCTGCCCGCCGGGCGCGGCCAGGTTTTGCCGGTGCGGATTTTCGAATTCTTCGGCAGGGTAAACTGAACCATGGTCAGACCTTTTCGTTGCGTCCAGCTAGCGGCTGGCGGGAATACTGGAGAAGGGGCGCGAGGGCATCACGCCAGAGCGGCGCACCACGCAATTGTCGTAGACTTGGCTCGGATCGCGGCCCGTCAGGTAATCAGAGCTGATGGTAATATCACCCACCACCCGAGCCACGCCATCCGACCCGACGCCCACACCCACCGATCCGCGCGGTTGCTCGGCCAGACGGGCCTGCGACAGGCATTCACGCTCGGCCTGCGCCAACGGAATCGGGCCGCAGGATAGCAGGGGCAGCGTGGCGCAAAGGCCAAGGATCACCCGCATCGTCACACCCGCAACGACGGCACGCCACCGGCGGCAAAACAGGCGGCAACGGCGGGACGGGTGGCGATGTTGCGGATGTTCTGGATGGTCTGGGTGCCAGCCTCGACCCCCACATCGCGGGCCAGAATGTTGATCTCGCCGGGGTCAGCCGCGTCCAGAATGCAGCGGGTGGCCACATCGGCCACAGCGCCCGGCATTTCACGCGCGAGCACCGGCTGCACCACGGATTCTGCGGTTTGCCGCAGGGCCTTGTCGGCCAGTTCCTGCGGATCGCAGGCGGCGACCAACAGCACAGCGGCCAAAAGAATGCGGTATGTCATGCGGTTCCTGCCTCTGGTTTCGTTGCGATAAACACCGTCTCCCCGCGCATCAGCCCATAGCGGTGGACATCGGGTTCGGTGGCCGTGAATTCTGTCAGGACAAAGCCTGCCGCGCGGATGCGGTCGCGCAGATCGCGGCCATAAAACCGCACATGATCGTCCTGCCCAAAATGCAGGGTGCGTGGCCCGGCCCCGTCAATGGCCAGGTTTTCATAACTCTGCGCCCAGCCTTCGACGATCGGCGTGGTCAACAGCGCCACACCGCCCGGAACCAGCACCCGGAACATCTCGGCCAAAGCCTTGGCGTCATCGACATGTTCCAGCACATGGTTGCACAGGATGCGGTCAAAACTGCCGTCGGGCATATCCAACGACTCAATATTCGCCACATGGTCGGGCTTCAGATCAGCGCGAATGTCCGCCGTTTCATAGCGCCCGACCATACCGCGCAGATGCTTGCGCAGCACACCTTCGGCCGCAAAATGCAGCAAGCGGTGGTCCGCGCCGAACACCCCCTGCCGCGTCAGCAACAGCCAGATCAGCCGATGCCGTTCCAGCGAACTGCAAGATGGACAGCGCGCATCGAACCGGGGTGGCGCACCAAAGGGGGCAAACATGCCGTAGTAATCGCACAGGGGGCACAGACGCGGCGCAATCCCCGCCGCCATCCGCACAAACCGCTGCCGCTGCTTTTGGATTTGACCATCCAGCACCGCACGAAATTCCTTCGTGCGGTCGATCAGACGGCGTTCATCCCAAGCGTCGGTCACGGCCCCTCCTGTCTGAAATCAGAACTTCCGCTCTGCCGGAGCGATCTTCTGCAACGAAATCCCGCCATCGGCTTCGGCGGTCAAAGGCGCGGTATGCACAGCCCGGTATCCCAGCGTCACCTTGTTGCCATCGACATGGGCCAAAGTGTGCTTGCGCCACTCGGCATCATTGCGCGTCGGATGATCTTCATGCGCATGGGCCCCGCGGCTTTCGGTGCGGGCATGCGCCCCGTAAATCGTGGCCAGCGCGTTCGGCATCAGGTTTTGCAGTTCCAGCGTTTCCATCAGATCGGAATTCCAGACCATCGACCGGTCCGTCACCTTCACATCGCCCATCTTGCCGGCAATCGCCGTCATCTTCACCACGCCCTCGGCCAGCGTCTTATCCGTGCGGAACACTGCCGCGTCGGACTGCATGGTTTTCTGCATCTCCAACCGCAATGCGGCGGTGGGGATAGAGCCATTCGCGTGGCGCGTGACGTCAAAGCGATCAATCGCGCGGTCCACCTCGGCCTTGTTCAGATCGCCCAGACGGGCCTTCGGGTCCACAATCTGGCCCGCCCGGATCGCCGCCGCGCGGCCAAACACCACAAGGTCGATCAAGCTGTTCGAGCCCAGACGGTTGGCGCCATGCACCGACGCACAGCCCGCCTCGCCCACGGCCATCAGGCCCGGCACGGTGGCATCGGGGTTGGTGGCGGTGGGGTTCAACACCTCACCCCAATAGTTGGTTGGAATGCCGCCCATGTTGTAATGCACGGTCGGCAGCACCGGGATCGGCTCTTTTTGCAGATCGACGCCCGCGAAAATCTTGGCCGATTCCGAAATGCCGGGCAGCCGCAAATCCAGCGTCGCCTTGGGCAGATGGCTCAGGTTCAGGTGGATGTGGTCCTTGTTCGGGCCCACGCCACGGCCTTCACGAATTTCGATGGTCATGCAGCGGCTGACGTAATCGCGGGGCGCGAGGTCTTTGTAATGCGGCGCATAGCGCTCCATGAACCGCTCGCCTTCGGAGTTGGTCAGATAACCGCCTTCGCCGCGCGCGCCTTCGGTGATCAGACAGCCCGAGCCATAAATCCCCGTCGGGTGGAATTGCACAAATTCCATATCCTGCAACGGCAGGCCGGCCCGCGCCACCATGCCGCCACCATCACCGGTGCAGGTGTGGGCAGAAGTTGCCGAGAAGTAAGCGCGCCCATAACCGCCCGTCGCCAGCACCACCATCTTGGCGTTGAAAACGTGCAGCGACCCATCGTCCAGCTTCCAGGCCACAACCCCGGTGCAACGCCCGTCCGTCATGATCAGATCAAGCGCGAAATATTCGATGTAGAACTCGGCGTTGTTCTTCAACGATTGCCCATACAAAGTGTGCAAGATCGCATGGCCGGTGCGGTCAGCGGCGGCGCAGGTGCGTTGCACGGGTGGGCCTTCGCCGAATTCGGTGGTGTGGCCGCCAAAGGGGCGCTGGTAAATCTTGCCCTCTTCGGTGCGCGAAAACGGCACGCCGTAATGCTCCAGCTCATACACCGCCTTCGGGGCTTCGCGCGCAAGGTATTCCATCGCATCCGTATCGCCCAGCCAGTCCGACCCTTTGACGGTGTCATACATGTGCCATTGCCACGAGTCCGGCCCCATATTGCCCAAAGACGCGGCAATGCCACCTTGGGCCGCGACGGTGTGAGAGCGCGTCGGGAACACCTTGGTCACGCAAGCGGTGCGCAAACCCTGTTCGGCCATCCCCAAAGTGGCGCGCAAACCGGCACCGCCAGCCCCCACAACCACCACGTCATAGTCATGCACTTCATACGGATAAGCGTTCATGGTCGGGACCTTACAGCGCGATGCGGACAAGGGCAAAAAGCCCCGTCGCCACAATCACAGAGGAAATCGAATAAGCGGCGATGATCAGCAACTTGCGGGTGGTGCCGCGCGCATAATCTTCAAACAGCGTTTGCGCGCCCTTGGCAAAGTGGCGCATCCCCACCACCAGAACCATCGCGGTCAGGATCGCCGGGAAGGGCCGGGCAAAGGTGGCCAGCACCGCCGCATGGCTTTGGCCCAGCGCCGACCCGAAGATGTAAATCCACGTCGGCATCATGAAGGCCAGCGCGACAGCGCTGACGGTCATGTGCCAATGATGCTCGGTGCCAGAATGGCCGGGGCCCCGGCCTTCGGCGCGTTTGCGGGCGGTTAGGTAGCGCATGATTGCCCCCTCAGACGACAAGAATGGTGATGATGGTCAGCACAACCGACCCGATGACAACGCCCCAGCCCAGCTTTTCAGCGGTTGGAATGTCCAGCCCCTTGCCCGCATCGAAATACAGGTGCCGCAGCCCGGCCAAGTAGTGATACCACAGCGCCCAAGCCGATCCGGTGAAGACCAGATCGCCAAACCAGCTTGTCGCCACCGCATCGGCCACCGCGAAATATGCGGGCGACGTTGCCGCTGCCAGCAGCCACCACACCGCCAAGACCGTGCCGACAATCAACCCGTTGCCGGTGATCCGGGTCAGGATCGAGGTGACAGAGGTCAGCTGCGGGCGGTAAATCTGCAAATGTGGCGACAGGGGGCGTTCCACCCGCTTTATCTCGGCCATATCGGTTCCCTTCGTCGTTTTGGTCGCGGGCCCTGCGTGCGGGCAGCTTTGTTCCTTTAGGTCATAGCGCCTAAATCGCATCTGTCACGCGCAACACTGACGCAGAGGCGCGTTGTTGCCGCTATCAGACGCAGTTTTTCGCATTTGTGATCACACAAAAAATCCGTGTGATCACAAAATCAGTCAAGTTGATTGGCCAGCCACAGCCGGTCAAGGTCTTCGGCGTATTCGGTGCAAATGGTGATGGTCTTGGCATTCGGGTCGTAAAACGCGTTTGCCTCGCCGCAATCGGCCACTGCCACATCAATCCACACCGGCAACCCGTAGGCCGTGTTCAGCGCGGTGATCTCTTCGGCCAGCATCTCGGCCAGCGGGTTCTTGGGATCGGTCTTCACCAGCCGCAGCCCTTTGGCGCCCTTGCCCGGCGTCAAAGCATCCAGAGTGGTCGCCCAAGACGCATCCGCCAGTTCAAACTCTTCGGGGCAGCGCATGGCGCGGTCTTCGGGCAGCCCCAATTCGATCGCATCAGCCTCGCGGGCGTCAGGATCGGCGCCGTAATACAGGCAGACCAGATTGTAATAGCGCTGCATGTCAAGGCTGTGCTCGTCCCAATAGGCAGGCTCGTTGCCGCCCAGCTGCGCCTCGGCATCATAGACCAGAAAGGCACTGGCGGTGTCATAAACCATCTGCGCCGCAGCCTCTTCTTGCCACAGATTGTGGATCAGCACCGCCGAAAGCGAATCCGCCGCATCTTCTTCGCGTCCCAGCACCGAAAGCTCCAGCACATCAATCAGACCGTGCCCCATCTCATGGTAAAACGTCGCAAGGATGTTGGACCGGATAAACTGCGCCTGCGCCTCATCCTCGGGCATGGTGAAGGCGCTGACGGGTTGGGTCAACGCAAGCAGAGAGATCAGGGCAAGGCCGCGCATGGAAACTCCTGTGGTTTGGCACAAGGTGGCACGGCCCCTACAGCGGCATCAATGCCCAATAATCCAGATCGAGCAGAACTTCGGTCAAATATTTCCCATCCGCGCCGCGCAAATCGCCCGGCTTGCCCTTGGTCGCCACCGTGCGCAGCCGGATGGCCCCCACCCCCGGCGCGCCGGTTTCGGCCATGTCCAACACTTGTGACCACGCCCGCACCGTGTCACCGGCAAAGCACGGATTGGCATGCGCCCCACCGTTCAGCGCCACCATCATCTGCGCATTGGCCAGCCCGTTGAAGGACAGCGCGCGGGCCAGAGAAATCACATGCCCGCCATAGATCAGCCGCCGCCCATCGGCCCGGTTGGTGGCATCGAAATGCACTTTGGCGGTGTTCTGCCACAACCGCGTGGCCAGCATATGCTCGGCCTCTTCGATGGTCACGCCGTCGACGTGGTCGATCACCTCGCCCACCGCGTAGTCGCGCATCCGGTGCGGTTCGCCAGCCAATGCGAAGTCGTAGCGCGTGAAATCAAGCCCCTGCGGGATCACCAAAGCGCCCGCATCGACCGCTTTCGCCAAGTCGGGCACCACCGCCGGGCCAACCTCGGCAGCGAAATCGCGCTTTTTCACCATCACCCAGCGGACATATTCCAGCACCGCCGCGTCGTGCTGGTTCAGGCCAACCGTGCGGACATAGACCACGCCCGATTGACCGTTGGAGTTCTCTTTCAACCCGATCACCGTGCTTTGCGACCGCAGGGTGTCGCCCGGCCACACCGGTTGCAGCCAACGCCCCTCGGCATAGCCCAGATTGGCCACGGCGTTCAAAGACACATCCGGCACGGTCTTGCCAAAGACCACATGGAAGGCGATCAGATCATCCAGCGGACTGGCTGGCAACCCGCAGCCCTGCGCGAAGATGTCCGACGAATGCAGGGCAGCGCGCGCGGGGTAAAGCGCGTGATACAGCGCCCGCTCCCCCCCCGAAACCGTGCGCGGCACCGCATGGGTGATCACCTCACCCAAGCGATAATCCTCAAAGAACCGCCCTGCATTCGTCTTCATATCCGCCCTTTCCGAAAGGTGCGTGCAAGCACGCACCATCCGCGTCACTGCTCGCCCAGTTTCATGCCCGGATCGTAGTCCCCCGGCACCTCTTTCACCACCGCCTGCCCGCAACGCATCACGCCCCGCGCGGCATCAAAGGCATAGGTCGGCCCGCCTTGCAGCGCCCACCCCTTTGACAGCGCCAAAGACACCTTGTGGCAAAAGGCCGATGTGTCGTCGTCCGACAAAAACCTGTAAAGTTTCATGCGCTTACCCGAACGGAGTGTAGCCAAGCCAGATGTGGATCGCTGACGCAAGACCCATCACCACGACCGTCGCCACCACCGCCTTGACCTCTGCACCCGGGCGCACGGTTGTGGCCGGAACCCAAGGGGCCGTGTTGCGGTTGATCAAGATCACCTCAAGCACCGCCCACATCATCAGCCCGCCAAACAGCACAAACGACGCCACATCGCCGTTCACCAGCAAATGCGCCAAGGCCCAGACCTTGACGGCCGTCAACTGCGGATGGCGCAGCTTTGTGGTGAGCCAGGACTTCGCCCCGCTGGCCGCGTAAAGGTAAAACGCCAACACCATCAACAGGTTGTTGATGCCCACCAAGGCAGGATGCCGCCCCCAGAAGAAGGTCGAGTCCCAACTGCGATAGCCCACGACCATCAACACGATCGCCAGCACCGACGCCACCACGGCCTTGCCAGCATCGCCCATCCCCGCGCGCGCATCCGGCGCAAGCCGCTTGAACAGATGCGCGCCCGACCACAACAGCAGCCCCAAAATCAACCAGATCATCGTGTTATCCTATCCTGCCAAGGCGGCAATCGCGCGGGCTTTGGCCAGCGTTGCCTCTGCCGTCACGATATGCAGGTTTTCAACAATCTTTCCATCCACAACGGCCACGCCCTGCCCTGCCGCCTTGGCCGCCGCAAAGGCCTCAATCTGCCGCTGCGCCAAAACCAGCTCCGCCTCTGACGGTGCGAAGGCTTCGTTGGCAATCTCCAACTGCGCCGGGTGGATCAGGGTCTTGCCGTCAAACCCCATATCGCGGCCCTGCTCACATTCCGCGCGCAAACCGTCCGCGTCCTTGAACGCATTGTAAACGCCGTCCACGATCACCCGCCCATATGCCCGCGCCGCCAGCAGGCACAGGCCAAGCCCCGCTTGCAGCGCCAGACGATCCGCGCGATGCCGACCGCCCAATTCCTTGGCCAGATCATTGGTGCCCATCACCATACCGCGCAATCGGGGATGCGCCGCGATTTCTGCCGCGTTCAGCATGCCAAGGCTGGTTTCCATCATCGCCCAAAGATCGGCCCCCGGCACCAAAGCGGCCACAGCCTCCACATCGGTGGCGCAGTTGACTTTGGGGATCAGCACCGCGTCGATTTTCGCCCCCTTCGCAATCGCCTCGTCCATCGCCATCGCATCATCATGGCCCCAAGCGGAGTCCAAAGCGTTGATGCGCACGATCCGCGCCCGATTGCCGAAATCCCAATCCGTCAGCACCTGCGCCAACAGCGCGCGCGCGGCGGGCTTTTCATCGGGGGCCACCGCATCCTCCAGATCAAAGATAATCGCATCCGCTGCCAGCCCGCGCGCCTTGTCCAAAGCACGATCCCTCGATCCGGGAATGTAAAGGACAGATCGGTAAGGGCGTGCAGACATGATTCTCTCCAAGCAACAATCTTGCGGCAAAAAGGCACCATCCTGGCACTTTCGACAAGCCTGAAATTGCCGCAGCGCAGAAAAACCGGCGCGCGCCATTAAGGATTTCTCCGCTTTCCCGGCGCAGCCTTGGGACATCACAACCGAAAGGCCGCCCCATGGAAAAGATGCTGTTCGCGCTGTCGCTTGGCTTTGCCGGGCTGATCCTTGCCACCCACGCCGCCCACGCCGCCCCGCAATGCGCACCGCGCGATCAGGTCTTGCCGCTGTTGCAACAGAAATACGGCGAGGCGCGGATGGGGATGGGCCTTGTCGGCACCGCCCAAGTGATGGAGATTTTCACCAATCCTGAAACCGGCACCTGGACCATTACCGCCTCCCCGCCCGACGGCCTGATGTGCCTTGTCGCTTCGGGAGCGCATTTTGAAGCCCTGACCGAACCCTTGCCCGCCAAGGGCGCTCCGGCCTAGCCCCCCAGCAAAGCCCGCCCGCCGTCCCAGATCAACTTGACCGACACCGCCAGCAACGCCCATGTCACCAGTTGGAAGAACAGCTTCTCGGGCAGCCATTTCACCAGCCGCACCCCCACGAGCACCGAAACCGCCGCCACCGGCATCAGCACGATCACCTTTTCCAGCGACGCCAGATTGATCTGCCCCAGCATGTAATAAGGGATCAGCTTGATCGCGTTCACACAAGCAAAGGCGATGGTCGAGGTTCCGGCGAACACCGCCTTCGTCATGCCCAAGGGCAGGGTGTAAACCGAATAGGGCGGCCCGCCCGAATGGCTGACGAAACTGGTGAACCCCGTCATCGCCCCCCAGAAGATCCCGGGTGCCACCCCGGCCCGGCGCGGCTTCACCACCGCTTTCGCCCGCAACAGCAGGTTCAGCGCAAACACCAGACCGATGACGCCAATCAGCACCGTCACCCAATCTTCGGATACCACCGAGGCGGTGAAATAGCCCAGCACCACCCCAATCGTCATGCCCGGAATGATGATCGCCAGCACCCGGCGGTCAAAGGCATGGCGATAGGCGTAAAGCCCGAACATATCCGACACCACATAGACCGGCAGCAACAGCCCCGCCGCCGCAACGGGTGACATCACCAGCGCCATCACCGGCACCGGCAGCATGGCCACCACCGGCAAACCGCCCTTGCCCATGCCAACCAGCACCGCCGCCAGCCCCGCCAGCGCCCAAAACGCGAATCCGTCCATCATGGCTCTTCCCCCTGCCCACGGAATCACCCATGATCGCCGCGTTGCCGATCCCGGCGCGCCGCATTCGTCCGCAAATCTGCCCTGCGACCCTTTAGCGCAAACAGTATAGGCGGGCCAGAGCCTTACCATGCCGCAGCGCGGCAGGCTTGATTTCAGGGGCGGACGGGTTTAGCATACCGTTGTATACAATTCTAATGAACCCTTCGGAGGCCCACATGGCACGCCCAAAAATCGCGCTGATCGGCGCTGGTCAGATTGGTGGCACGCTCGCCCATCTTGCCGCCATCAAAGAACTTGGCGACATCATCTTGTTTGACATCGCCGAAGGCACCCCGCAGGGCAAGGCGCTCGACATCGCGCAGTCCGGCCCCTCGGCTGGCTTTGACGCCGACCTGAAGGGCGCAAATTCCTATGCCGACATCGCCGGCGCTGACGTTTGCATCGTCACCGCAGGTGTGCCGCGCAAACCGGGGATGAGCCGCGATGACCTGCTCGGCATCAACCTGAAAGTGATGAAATCGGTTGGCGAAGGCCTGAAAGCCCACGCGCCGAATGCCTTTGTGATCTGCATCACCAACCCGCTGGATGCCATGGTCTGGGCGCTGCGCGAATTCTCGGGCCTGCCGCACCACATGGTTGTCGGCATGGCAGGGGTCTTGGATTCCGCCCGCTTCCGCCACTTCCTGTCGGTCGAGTTTGGCGTGTCGATGCGCGACGTCACCGCCTTTGTGCTGGGTGGCCACGGCGACACCATGGTGCCCTTGGCGCGCTACTCCACCGTTGGCGGCATCCCTTTGCCCGATCTGGTCGCCATGGGCTGGACCACGCAGGAAAAGCTGGACGGCATCATCCAGCGCACCCGTGACGGCGGTGCCGAAATCGTCGGCCTGCTGAAAACCGGCTCGGCGTTTTATGCGCCCGCACAATCGGCGATCGAGATGGCCGAAGCCTTCCTCAAAGACCAAAAGCGCCTGCTGCCCTGCGCCGCCTACGTCGATGGCGCGCTTGGCTTGAACGGCATGTATGTCGGCGTCCCCACCGTGATCGGCGCGGGCGGGATTGAGCGTGTCGTCGACATCCAGATGACCGCGGACGAACAGGCAATGTTCGACAAATCGGTGGATGCCGTGAAGGGCCTTGTCGCCGCCTGCAAGGCGATTGATCCGTCGCTGGCGTAAGCGACCCGACACGACGCGATCTGTTGAAAATGCGCGCCCCGAAAGTGGCGCGCATTTTATCATCAAGGTCCGACGAGTCAGTCAATGCAAGGCTTGCCACGTGACAAGCCTCTGTTTGCTCGCACAGGTGCGATCACAGATCGGCGCAGTGCAACTGATCTCCGCTTTTTTTGAACAGGCTTCACGATTTACCCAGCCAAATCCTTAACAAAGCCTTAAATCGATCATCTCAACCCCTTGTAATAAAACAACTTTCAAAAAGTCCCAACGCGGGACCAGCCCCCAAACCTTGACTCTCCCCCCATCCTCGCCTCCAACTCCCGCCAACCCCCGGAGGCCCGCAATGACCCATTTCGACACCGAACTTGAAACCCGCCTGATCCGCTATGCAAGCTTGGACAGCCAGTCCGACGCCGCCTCCCCCTCCTCGCCCTCCACCGAGATCCAGTTCACCCTGCTGAACCTGCTCACATCCGAACTGATCGAAATCGGTGCCTCAAACGTCCACCTCACCGATTACGGCACCGTCATCGCCACCCTCCCCGGCACCGCCCCCGGCCCCACCATCGCCCTGCTGGCCCATATCGACACCGCCCCGCAATTCAACGCGACAGGCGTCAAACCCCGCGTGATCCACGGCTACAACGGCGGCGACATCACCTATCCCGACAACCAAGCGCTGATCCTGTCGCCCACCGACTTCCCCTACCTTGCGACCAAGCAGGGCCATGACATCGTCACCGCCTCGGGCACCACCCTGCTCGGTGCTGATGACAAGGCCGGCGTCGCCATCCTGATGACCGCCGCCCGCCACCTGCTGGCCAACCCCCAGATCCCACATCCCACCCTCCGCATCGCCTTCACGCCCGATGAGGAAATCGGCCGTGGTGTGAACGCGCGCCTGCCCGCCGATCTGGCCGCCGATTTCGCCTACACGTTCGACGGCGGTGCGGTGGGCGAAATCGAATACGAATCCTTCTCGGCTGACGGCGCGATTGTCCAGATCAAGGGCGTCTCGATCCACCCCGGCACCGCAAAGGGCAAGATGGTCAACGCCATCCACCTCGCCGCCAAGATCATCGCCGCTTTGCCCCAACACAGCATGCTGCCCGAACTGACCGACGGCCGCTGCGGCTTCATCCACGCCACCGACATGACCGGCGGCTCCTCCGAGATGACCCTGCACTTCATCCTGCGCGATTTCGAACTGGACGGGCTGGCGCAAAAATCCGCCATCCTGCAAGCCGTCTGCACCGCCATTGCGGCCACCGAGCCGCGAGCCGAAATCACCTGCACCCTCACCAAGCAATATCGCAACATGCGCTATGGGCTGGAAAAGGACATGACCCCCGTCACCCTCGCCCAAACCGCCGCCCGCAGCATTGGCATAGACCCCGTCTCCGCCCCGATCCGCGGCGGCACCGACGGCTCGCGCCTGACCGAACTTGGCCTGCCCTGCCCAAATCTGTTCACCGGCATGCAAAACATCCACGGCCCACTGGAATGGGTCTCGGTGCAAGATATGGCGCGGGCAACGGACCTGTGCCTCGCCCTCGTCCAGCAGGCAACTGCCTAAACCTTGTCTCAAATTTTTCATCTGTCTGAAAATATCCCACGGGGGGTCCGGGGGGCGTGAAGCCCCCCGGCGCCTGCCAAGAAAGACGCCATGGCCCAGCACATCTCCCCCTATCACGCCCCCGATTTCTACACCGAGGCCCTTGCAAAGGGCCGTCACCGCGACATTGTTGGCGGGCGGTGGGAGGAAACCGGGCGCATTCAAATGGCGCTGTTGTTGGAAGCGGGCCTGACCCCGGACCACCACCTGCTGGACATTGGTGCAGGCTCATTGCGGTTGGGCTGCAAGGTCGTGCCCTATCTGAACCCCGGTCATTATTGGGCCACCGATCTGTCGGGCGCCTTGCTGCGTCGCGGGTACGAGACGGAAATCGCCGATAAAACCCGTCTCTCGCCAGATCGGCTGATCGCGGATACCGATTTCAACTTCCCCGGCATCGCGGGCCACATCACCCATGCGATTGCCTTTGCGGTCTTCACCCATCTGCCCGCCAACCACCTGCGCCGGGCGTTGATCCAGACGCGCGCGCGCTTTCCCGCCCTGCAAAAACTGCTGTTCACGGTGTTTCTGGCCCCCGATGCCAAGGCCAGCCTGCTCCCGGTCAAGCAGCCCGACGGCGTCGTGACACATGACACCCGTGCGCCCTATCACATGCTGGCCGAGGATGTCCTGCATCTGACAACAGCCTCAGGTTTTGCTGCCGATCTGCGCCAGACGCGGCTGCCGCGCGGGCAGGTTCTGATCGTGGCAGAGCCGCGCTAAAGCCCGCAAGCTGCGATGAAGGCGGCATCACGGGCGCGCAATTCGGCGTCAAATCCAACTGCCGACAGATCGACAGACAGCCCGAACCGCGCCAATGCCCCGCCCGGATCAAAGCCGCGCCTGTCCAGATACCCCATGCCATCCAACAGCCGAAGCTGGGCCTGCGTCAGGGTTTTCAGCCGGTCCACATTCAGCCCCGCAGTTTGCACAGCACCGATCTGCGCCAGCCTTGGCCTGCCATGCCGGGACTTGGCGGCCGTCACAGGTTCCGCCGCCCGCCGCAGCAGTTTCAAGGTGTAATGCAACCGCGTCAGCCCGTCGAAATGCAGCAAACGCCCCGGCGCGGAATCCACGTGCGGCCGCTTTCCATCAGGCGCATGCAATCCGATCCGCAGTCCCAGACCCGTCCGCACCACCGCCTTGCCGGCCCGGTGCCCGGTCAGCCCGTCCTTCAAAAACCGCGCGTCGTTGCCGTAAATCCCGTCGCCGATCAGATCGAACATCGCAACCGGCAACCGGAACATCCCGTCAAAGATGCCGCGCTCGGGCACCGCCGCCAGCTGCACCCGCTCGGCCATGTGAAGGCGCAGATAGGCCGCGTCCGGGGGCAAAGCTGCCAGTTCCGCCCGCAGGCCCGCGCCACCCCGCAAAAACTCATCGCAATCGCAGTGCAGCAGAAAATCCGCCTTGGTCGCCGCGTAAACCGCGTTCGCATTGTGGCTTTGCCGCCCCACATGCAGCAGGGGCCGCCAGCCCACCTGCGCCCAATAGCCCGCATCGCAGACGGTCAGATGCAGGCGCGGCAGGCCCGTCAAGGCGGCTTCGGCCACCGGGTTTGGGCGGTCGAGAAACAGATGCACATCCGCCCCCAAGGCCAGATAATGCGCGGCAAAGCTGATGATCAGGGGGCTGGGTTCATCCACCGTGGCCACAACCGCCCATGTTGGTTCTTGCATTCAGGCCCCCCTTTTCCCTATGTTAGCGGTCGCATCCGGTGGCTTCAAGCACGGCTGTGCGCGCTGGCTCTGACTTTGTGATCACAGCAAATTTTCTTGTGATCACAAATGTCGCTTTTGCGAAAGTTGCGCACAGTTCCCGTTTTGCGAACGCCTGTTTCTGTGTCATCACGCCTCAAATCCAAGCTGATGGGACAGACAGATGAACATCCATGAATATCAGGCCAAGGCCCTGCTGCGCAGCTATGGCATTCCGGTGTCCGATGGTCGCGCTGTGACCAAGGCCGAAGAAGCCAAGACGGCAGCAGGCGAGCTTGATGGCCCGCTGTGGGTGGTCAAGGCGCAGATCCACGCTGGTGGCCGTGGCAAAGGCCATTTCAAGGAACCCGAAGCCGGCGAAAAGGGCGGCGTCCGCCTTGCGCGTTCGGTCGGTGAAGCCGCAGAATTCGCGCGCCAGATGCTGGGTCGCACCCTTGTCACCGTGCAGACCGGCCCGGCTGGCAAGCAGGTCAACCGCATCTACATCGAAGACGGCAGCGAGATTGCCCGCGAGTTGTATCTTGCCATCCTGATCGACCGTCAGACCTCGCGCATCTCTTTCGTGGTGTCCACCGAAGGCGGCATGTCGATCGAAGACGTGGCCCACGACACTCCGGAAAAGATCGTGTCCTTTGATGTCGATCCGGCCACTGGCCTGTCGGATTTCCACGGCCGCCGCGCGGCTTTCGCGCTGGGGCTGGAAGGCAATCAGGTCAAGCAATGCGTTGGCATCGTGAAAAACTTGTACCGGATGTTCGTTGAAAAAGACATGGAGATGCTGGAGATCAACCCGCTTGTGGTGATGACTGATGGCAACTTGAAACTGCTTGACGCGAAGATGAGCTTTGACAGCAATGCCATCTACCGCCACCCCGATATTGCCGCCCTGCGCGATGAAACCGAGGAAGACCCCAAGGAACTGGCCGCCTCGAAATTCGATCTGAACTACATCGCGCTCGATGGTGAAATCGGCTGCATGGTCAACGGTGCCGGTCTGGCAATGGCCACGATGGACATCATCAAACTCTACGGCGCCGAACCTGCGAACTTCCTCGATGTCGGCGGCGGTGCCACCAAGGAAAAGGTGACCGAGGCGTTCAAGATCATCACCTCCGATCCGCAGGTCAAAGGCATTCTGGTCAACATCTTCGGCGGCATCATGCGCTGTGATGTGATCGCCGAGGGCGTGCTGGCGGCGGTGAAAGAAGTCGGCCTGAAAGTGCCGCTGGTGGTCCGTCTGGAAGGCACCAACGTTGATCTGGGCAAGGACATCATCCGCAACTCCGGCCTGAACGTGATCGCCGCCGACAATCTGTCGGACGCGGCACAGAAGATCGTCAAGGCGGTGAAGGGATGATCCGCACCGCCGCCCTTCTGGCCCTGCTGTCCAGCCCCGCCTTCGCGCAGGATACCGATCCGCGCAACCAGTTGGTTGAGGGCTATATGGCCTGCATGTCGGGTGGCGGGCAGGTCGATCTGACCGAATCCATGCTGACCGCGCTGTTCTGGACCCGCAACGACGCAGGCGAAGATGGCCTTGTGTATTTCTACCCCGGTGTGGGCGAAGATACCGTGGTCTACATGGCCGCTGACGGCAGCTTTTGCCAAGTCGAAAGCCTGAGTGTCGACAGCGCCACCGCGTCAGAAATCCTTGCCGCCAGCCTTGGCGGACCAGAGGGTGCGCCCTTTGAATATTCCAAGGACGAAGCGGGCTGCACCCGGCTTGATTTCGAAACCGGCGTCATGGCGACCATCACCTCGGGTGGCAATGACCCCATCTGCGGGTCGGAAACCGACAGCGGCGTGCGCTTTGCCTTTGAAGAATAACCCGTAGGGCGGAATTTCCGCCTTTCGTCCGAAACACTTGGTGGGGTGAACCCCATCCTACGGAGACGTATCATGGCCGTACTTGTCAACGAACACACCAAACTGATCTGTCAGGGTTTCACCGGCAGCCAAGGCACCTTCCACTCTGAACAAGCCATCGCCTATGGCACCAAGATGGTCGGCGGCGTCACCCCCGGCAAGGGCGGTTCGTTGCACCTGAACCTGCCGGTGTTCAATTCCGTTCACGAGGCCCGCGCCGTCACTGGCGCCAATGCCACTGTGATCTACGTGCCGCCGCCCTTCGCTGCGGACTCCATTCTGGAGGCCATCGACGCCGAGATGGAACTGATCGTCTGCATCACCGAAGGCATCCCGGTGCTGGACATGATGAAGGTCAAACGCGCGCTCGAAGGATCGAAATCCCGCCTGATCGGGCCGAACTGCCCCGGTGTCATCACCCCCGACGCCTGCAAAATCGGCATCATGCCGGGCCATATCCACCGTCGCGGTTCGGTCGGCGTCGTCAGCCGCTCGGGCACCCTGACCTATGAGGCCGTCAAGCAGACCTCCGACCTTGGCCTTGGCCAATCCACCGCCGTCGGCATCGGCGGCGATCCGATCAAGGGCAGCGAACACATTGATATTCTTGAGATGTTCCTGGCCGATCCCGAAACCCATTCGATCATCATGATCGGTGAAATCGGCGGCGCTGCCGAAGAAGACGCAGCACAATTCCTTGCGGATGAGCGGAAAATGGGCCGCTGGAAACCCACCGCAGGCTTCATCGCGGGCCGCACAGCCCCCGCTGGCCGCCGAATGGGCCACGCCGGTGCCATCGTCGCCGGTGGCAAGGGCGACGCGGAATCGAAGATCGAGGCGATGAAACGCGCCGGTATCATCGTGGCCGACAGCCCGGCGACGCTGGGCGAGGCCGTGATGATGGCGATCGGCAAATGAAGGTCGTGGTAGGGTGGGTGCAAACCCACCACGCCGCACCCCAAGATGATCGGGAGGACTGGGCGATCCTGTCCTTCACCCTGCTGCTGGCGGTTTTGGTCGCAGGGGTGGTGCTGTCACTGACCCACGCCGAAGCCAACGCCAGCTTGTTTACATTTCTGAACTGAGGCGATGGGGGCAACCCCGCCGCCCCGCGCCATCTGGCAAGACAATAGGGAGGCATCCAAATGACCGAACAATCCCCCAACAACCAATTCCACGCCTCCAGCTTCCTGCAAGGCGCGAATGCCGATTACATCGACCAGTTGGCCGCCAATTACGCCGCCGACCCCGCATCGGTCGATGCGCAATGGGCCGACTTTTTCCGCAGCCTTGGCGAGGCCGAGATGGACTCCAAACGGCAGGCCGCTGGCCCGTCCTGGGGCCGCGCCGACTGGCCGCCCACCGTGTCCAGCGACATCATGGGCGCGCTGACGGGCGAATGGCCCAGCGTGCCGGAACCGAAAGGCGCGGGCAAGAAGATCATTGAAAAGGCTACGGAAAAGGGCGTTTCCCTGACCGATGCGCAGGTGCAGCGCGCCGTGCTGGATAGCATCCGCGCCATCATGATCATCCGCGCTTACCGCATCCGGGGCCACCTTGCCGCCGATCTCGATCCCCTGCGCATGACCCCCACCGGCAACCACCCGGAACTCGACCCTGCCTCTTACGGCTTTGCCGATGCCGACATGGACCGTCCAATTTTCATCGACAAGGTGCTGGGTCTGGAAATGGCCTCGATGCGCCAGATCATCGAGATCGTGAAACGCACCTATTGCGGCACCTTTGCGCTGCAATACATGCACATCTCTGATCCCGAGCAGGCCGCCTGGCTCAAGGAACGCATCGAAGGTTACGGCAAGGAAATCGCCTTCACCCGCGAAGGCCGCAAGGCGATCCTGAACAAGCTGGTCGAAGCCGAGGGCTATGAGAAATTCCTGCATGTCAAATATGTGGGCACCAAGCGGTTCGGTCTGGACGGTGGCGAAAGCCTGATCCCGGCGATGGAGGCAATCATCAAGCGCGGCGGCGCGATGGGGGTGAAAGACATCGTCATCGGCATGCCGCACCGGGGCCGGCTGAACGTTCTGGTCAACGTGATGCAAAAACCCTACCGCGCGATTTTCAATGAATTCCAAGGCGGCAGCTTCAAGCCCGAAGACATCGACGGTTCGGGCGACGTGAAGTATCACCTTGGCGCGTCTTCGGATCGCACCTTTGACGGCAACACCGTTCACCTGTCGCTGACCGCAAACCCAAGCCATCTTGAGGCCGTGAACCCCGTCGTTCTGGGCAAGGTGCGCGCCAAGCAGGATCAGTTGAACGACACCGACCGCACGCAGGTTCTGCCGATCCTGCTGCACGGCGACGCGGCCTTTGCGGGCCAAGGCGTTGTGGCTGAATGCTTTGGCCTGTCGGGGCTGAAAGGCCACCGCACCGGCGGCACCATCCATATCGTGGTGAACAACCAGATCGGTTTCACCACCGCCCCGTCGTTCAGCCGCTCATCCCCCTATCCCACCGACATCGCCCTGATGGTCGAAGCGCCGATCTTCCACGTCAACGGTGACGACCCCGAGGCCGTGGTTCACGCCGCCAAAGTGGCCACCGAATACCGCCAGACCTTCCACAAGGACGTTGTGCTGGACATCTTCTGCTACCGCCGCTTTGGTCACAACGAAGGCGACGAGCCGATGTTCACCAACCCGGCGATGTACACCACCATCCGCCGCCAAAAGACCACGTTGCAACTTTACACCGAACGTCTGGTCGCCGATGGCCTGATCCCCGAAGGCGAGATTGAGGATATGAAGGCGGCGTTTCAGGCAACGCTGAACGCCGAATTCGACGTCGGCAAGGAATACAAACCCAACAAGGCCGACTGGCTGGATGGGCGTTGGAAGACCATGACGACGAAGGACCTGAACAACTACCAGCGCGGCGAAACCTGGATCAAACCCGAAACGATGGCCGAAGTGGGCATCGCCCTGACCCGCGCCCCCGAAGGGTTCGATTTGCACAAAACCGTCGCCCGTCAGCTGGAAACCAAGGCAAAAATGTTCGAATCCGGCAAAGGTTTCGATTGGGCAACCGCCGAGGCTTTGGCCTTTGGCAGCTTGCAGACCGAAGGCTTTCCGGTGCGTCTGTCCGGTCAGGACTGCTCCCGCGGCACGTTCAGCCAGCGCCATTCGGCCTTTGTCGATCAGACCACCGAGGAACGCTACCACCCGCTGAACCACATTCGCGCCGGGCAAGCCCGTTACGAAGTCATCGATTCCATGCTGTCTGAATACGCGGTGCTGGGCTTTGAATACGGCTACTCGCTGTCTGAACCGAACACCCTGACCATGTGGGAGGCGCAGTTCGGCGATTTCGCCAATGGCGCGCAGATCATGTTCGATCAGTTCATCAACTCGGGCGAATCGAAATGGCTGCGGATGTCGGGTCTGGTCTGCCTGCTGCCGCATGGTTTCGAAGGTCAGGGGCCGGAACACTCTTCCGCGCGGTTGGAGCGGTTTTTGCAAATGTCGGCGCATGACAACTGGATCGTTGCCAATTGCACCACGCCCTCCAACTATTTCCACATCCTGCGCCGTCAGCTGCACCGCGATTACCGCAAACCGCTGATCCTGATGACGCCGAAATCGCTGCTGCGTCACCCGATGGCGGTGTCGGATGCGACCGATTTCACCACCGGCAGCTATTTCCACCGCTGCCTGTGGGATGACGCGCAAAAGGGCCATTCGGCCACCAAACTGAAATCGGATGACCAGATCAAACGGGTCGTGCTGTGCTCTGGGAAGGTTTATTACGACCTTCTGGCCGAACGCGATGCACGCGGCCTCGACGATGTGTATCTGCTGCGCGTCGAACAATTGTACCCGGTGCCAACGCAATCGTTGACCGCCGAGTTGTCGCGTTTTCCAACGGCCGAGGTGATCTGGTGTCAGGAAGAGCCCAAGAACATGGGCGCCTGGTCCCATCTTGAACCGGATCTGGAAACCATCCTGACCAAGATTGGCGCCAAGACAACGCGTCCCCGCTATGCCGGACGCGCCGCTTCGGCCTCGCCCGCCACAGGTTTGGCCTCGCGCCACAAATACGAACAGCAAACTCTGGTCAACGAAGCGCTCGGCTGACCCAATCAACGCGCCGACGCGCAACAGGAGATGAAGATGACGGATGTGATGGTGCCCGCTTTGGGCGAAAGCGTGTCAGAGGCCACCGTGTCGACCTGGTTCAAAAAGCCGGGCGATGTGGTCAAGCAAGACGAGATGCTGTGTGAGCTGGAAACCGACAAGGTTTCGGTCGAAGTGCCCAGCCCGGTTTCTGGCGTGCTGGCCGAAATTCTGGCCCCCGAAGGCAGCACTGTTGCCGCCAACGCGCGCCTTGCGATCGTGACCGAAGGTGCTGTCGGCGCCGCACCTGCCCCCTCGGTGGCCAAGGCCTCGGTTGCGGCCCAAGCCGCAGCCCCTTCCGCTGGTCCCGAAGTGGTCAAGCCCCGCCCGGACGTTGAAAACGCCCCATCTGCCAAGAAAGCCATGGCCGAGGCCGGTCTTTCGGAAGCCCAAGTTCAGGGCACGGGCCGCGATGGCCGCGTGATGAAGGAAGACGTGGCGCGCGCCGCTTCCGCCGCCCCGATCACCGCCGCCCCCGCCGTCGCCGCCATTCCACGCGCGCCAGTCCCGGCCGATGACGCCGCCCGCGAAGAGCGCGTCAAGATGACCCGCCTGCGCGCCACCATTGCGCGCCGCCTGAAGGACGCGCAAAATACTGCTGCGATGTTGACCACCTACAACGAGGTGGACATGTCCGGCATCATGTCTTTGCGTAATGAATACAAAGACATTTTCGAGAAAAAGCACGGCACCAAGCTGGGCTTCATGTCGTTTTTCGTCAAGGCCTGCACCCACGCGCTGAAAGAAATCCCGGAAGTGAACGCCGAGATTGACGGGCAGGATGTGGTCTACAAGAACTATGTCCACATGGGCGTGGCCGTCGGCACCCCCTCGGGTCTGGTGGTTCCGGTGCTGCGCGATGCCGACCAGATGGGCTTTGCCGCGATTGAGAAAAAGATCGCCGAACTGGGCATCCGCGCCCGCGACGGCAAGCTGTCGATGGCCGAAATGCAGGGCGGTTCCTTCACCATCTCCAACGGCGGCGTTTACGGCTCGCTGATGTCCTCACCGATCCTGAACCCGCCACAGTCGGGCATTCTGGGGATGCACAAGATTCAGGACCGCCCGGTGGTGGTCGCTGGCCAAATCGTCATCCGCCCGATGATGTATCTGGCCCTGTCCTACGATCACCGCGTGGTCGATGGCAAAGGTGCCGTGACCTTCCTGGTGCGCGTCAAAGAAGCGTTGGAAGACCCGCGCCGCTTGCTGATGGACCTGTAAAACCGAAAGTCTTAGGGTGCGCCTTGATCGCGCACCCTGCCCCCGAACCCGAAGTGACCCGCATGACCCCCACGCCCCCCCGCACCAAACGCGCCATCATCGTCTGCATGCGCAACGAGGGCGTCTTTGTGCCGGAGTGGGTCGCCTATCACCGCGCCATCGGCTTTGACCGCATCTTCATGGTCACCAACAACTGTCAGGACGGCACCGATCTGATCGCAGACCGGCTGGCGGAACTGGAACCCCTGATCCATATCCGCAACGAAGTCCCCCCCGGCATGCCGCCGCAAACCGCGGGCCTGCGCCATGTGCAGGACCACCCGGCGATGGCCGATGTCGAATGGGCGCTGCATGTCGATGCCGATGAATTCCTCAATGTGTCCATCGGCAGCGGCATGGTCGATGACCTGATCGCGGTGGCGGGCCACTCGGACTGCATCGCACTGGCTTGGCGGTACATGGCCAGCGGTGGGCGCAAGATCTGGGACGGCGGCAGTCTGATTGCCGAGCAAACCCAAACCCATGACAACATTGCCGAACAGGTCGCCTTCCACAAATCCATGTTTCGCCCCGATCAGTTCCGCAAAATCGCGGGCCATATGCCGAAAGACCCGGTCAAACCCGAACCGCGCGTGACCAACAGCGAAGGCAAGAAAGTGCCCTGCAAAGGCATCTTGCACCCCACCAAGGAAACCTATTCCGGCATCAAGGAAGACCGGTTCACTTGGGCCAACGCCGATATTCACCACTATTTCGTCCGCTCCGAAGATGTGTTCATGCTGAAAAACGTCCGTGGCGACGGGATGGGCTACACGCATTCCAACCATATGCTGGGATCGAAACTGTGGTCGCAGGCCGAACGCACCACCACCACCGACACCAACATCCAGACCCATCTGCCCGCCCTGCAAGCCCGCCTTGCCGCCTACGCCGCCGATCCGGTCATGGCCGGGCTGATGGCCGGTGCGCAGGCCTGGCTGGACATGCAGCGTGAAACCCACCTGACCCCCGCGAATCGCAAAAGGTGGGACATCCGCAAACAACTGGAACGCAAACTGGCCAAGCAGGCCGCTGCCCAAACCAACCCGCAACAGGTGCCGTGATGACCCCAGAATTGACCGTCCTTGCCTTGGCTGGCCTGTTGCAAGTGGTGCAACTGTCGTTGTTCGCCACCCCCGCCAACCGCGAAATCGGCACGGATTTCACCACAGGGCCGCGCGACGGTCCGCCCAAACGCCAGTTGTCCAAAACCACCGCACGGCTGCAACGCGCGATGAACAACCATTTTGAGGGGCTGATCCTGTTCACCCTCGCCGTGGTTGTGGTCACGCTTGGCCAACAATCGACCCTCGTCACCCAATATGCTGCCTATGCCTACCTCATCGCCCGCATCCTTTATGTTCCGGCCTATGCCCTTGGCCTGACCCCGTGGCGGTCGGTGATCTGGGCTGTGGGCTTTGTCGCCACCCTGATCATGATCACAGCCTCCCTAATTTGACGTTAACGCCACCGACGCCGCGTCGGGACGCAAAACAGACGCAAACCCGACGCAAACCTGACGCTGAAATCCAAAGGAAACGACCCATGGCAAGCTTTGACGCAATCATCATCGGCGCAGGCCCCGGCGGCTATGTCTGCGCCATCCGCGCGGCTCAATTGGGGCTGAAAGTGGCCGTGGTCGAAGGCCGCGACACCCTTGGCGGCACTTGCCTGAACGTCGGCTGCATCCCGTCCAAAGCGCTGCTGCACGCCACCCACTCGCTGCACGAAGTCCATGAAAACTTTGAGAAAATGGGTCTGATGGGCGGCGCGCCCACCGTCGATTGGCTGAAGATGCAGGCCTATAAGGCGGAGGTGGTTTCGGGCAACACCAAAGGCATCGAGTTTCTGTTCAAAAAGAACAAGGTCACATGGCTGAAGGGCTGGGCAACCCTTTCCGCGCCCGGCAAAGTGCAAGTCGGTGATGAGGTGCATGAGGCGAAAAACATCGTGATTGCAACGGGTTCCGAGCCGTCCTCGCTGCCCGGCGTCACCATCGATGAAACCATCGTCGTCACCTCGACCGGAGCCTTGACGCTGCCGTCGATCCCGAAAACCATGGTGGTGATCGGCGCGGGCGTGATCGGCCTGGAGATGGGGTCGGTCTATGCGCGCCTTGGCACAGCGGTAACGGTGATCGAATATCTGGACGCCATCACCCCGGGCATGGACGCCGAAGTGGCCAAGGCCTTCCAGAGAATCCTTACCAAACAAGGTCTTAAGTTCATCATGGGCGCGGCTGTGCAGGGTGTCGAAACCACGAATGGCATCGCCAAAGTCACCTACAAACTGCGCAAAACTGATGCTGAAGCCACCCTTGACGCCGAGGTGGTTCTGGTTGCCACCGGCCGCAAACCCCATCTGACCGGTTTGGGGCTCGAAGCACTGGGGGTTGAAATGCTGCCGCGTGGACAGGTCAAGACAGACGCGCATTTTGCAACCAATATCAAGGGCTTGTATGCCATCGGTGACGCGATCATCGGCCCGATGCTGGCCCATAAGGCCGAAGATGAAGGCATGGCATTGGCGGAAATCATGGCGGGCAAAGCGGGCCACGTTAACTATTCCGTCATTCCCGGTGTGGTATACACCAGCCCAGAAGTGGCATCCGTGGGGGCAACCGAAGAGCAACTGAAAGAACAGGGCCGCGCCTACAAGGTGGGAAAATTCCCATTCATGGGCAACGCGCGGGCGAAAACCGTCTTCCAGGCCGAAGGATTTGTGAAACTGCTGGCGGATGCAGCCACTGACCGCATTTTGGGCGCGCATATCATTGGCCCCGCTGCGGGGGATCTGATCCACGAGGTCTGCGTTGCAATGGAGTTCGGCGCATCGGCACAGGATCTGGCGCTGACTTGCCACGCTCACCCCACCTATAGCGAGGCTGTGCGCGAAGCGGCCCTCGCCTGCGGTGATGGCGCGATCCACGCCTGATTTCCTCTGTCGCTCAATACCCTCGGGGGGGCAAAGCGGGCGCTTGGGGCCTCCGTTTCTGCCCCCCGCCTGACACCCAGCGTCAACATGCCGTCGCGCTTGCAGCACGTTGCGTGAGGCCCGCAGAAAAAAACCGCTCAGCTCGCCAGATGCCGCAGCCCTTGGGTCACATCGGTGCGCACGGCCAGCCGCAGCCCCGGTTCATCCCCGGCCCGCAACGCTGCCAGAATCATCCGGTGATGCTGCGGCATGTCGCGTCTGCGCAACTTCTGGTATAAGGCGCGCATGGTTGGCCCAAGCTGTAGCCAGACCGTCTCGCACAGCGCCAACATCGCCGGGGTCTGCGCGCGCAGATACAGCGTGCGGTGAAACTCCAGATTGGTGCGCACATAGCCCACCGCGTCCTGATTCATCACCGCCTCTTGGTTCAAGGCATTGATCGCGGCCAGCCTGTCAATCAGCGCGAAATGCGCCCGGGGCAGCGCGCGCGATGCCATCTCAGGCTCCAGCATGGCGCGGATTGCCGCCAGTTCCTCGATCCGGTCCGGCGTCAGTTCCGGCGTGGAAATCCGCCCCGAAGAGGACATCGTGAACGCGCCCTCTGCGACCAGTCTGCGCACAGCTTCGCGCGCCGGGGTCATCGACACGCCGAACTGTTCGGCCAACCCACGCAGGGTCATCGGCTGACCGGGGTCCATCTCTCCGTGCAGCACCTGCTGGCGCAGGGTGCGGTAAACCCGCTCATGGGCCGAGGCGTTGGGATCAGCCAGACGCGGGGAAAGGGGGCGGGGTTGAATGTGCATGGCATAGCCAATCACCGGCACAGCCTGCGGTCAATCCCCCGCATCAAACCGATAGGCCTGCAAGGCCCCGCCCTGACGCTTCAACCACGCCCGTTCCGCCTGCCATCCCGGAAAAATCTGTTCCACCACAGCCCAGTAGGCCGCCGAGTGGTTCATCTGAATCAGATGCGCCACCTCATGCGCCGCCACGTATTCCAGCACACGCGGCGGTGCCATGATCAGCCGCCACGAATACATCAGCGACCCATCGGCGGTGCAAGACCCCCAGCGCGACCGCGTGTCCCGCAGGGTGATCCGCGTCACCCGCCGCCCCACAGCCGCCGCATAGCGGTCGGTCGCCTGCGCCAGCCGGTCCCGCGCCAGCACCCGCAGAAAGACCGCCACCCGCACCCCGGCGCGGCCCGGATCGCCGGGCACCAGCAACGCATCGCCCTCCATTCGGACCGACCGCCCCAGCGCCGATTGCACCTGCAACATCCGACCCTGCACCGGGATCAGCGACCCGATGCCCACCACATCCAACGCCGGCATTTTCGCCAGCGCCGCCCGAATCCAGCCTTCCTGCGCATGGGCAAAAGCCATCGCTTCGGCCTCTCGGGCACGGGCGGGCAGCGACAGGGTGACGCGTCCATCGGCCTGACTGACCCGCAAAGAGAATCGCCGCGCACGGGCAGACCGGCGCAGGGTGATTTCAATTGCGGGGGGGCCGGGCAGGACGGGCATTTGACCTCTTGGCAGGACGCTACAGAATAGCCATATGCGCCAAAGCGACACGCATTGCAAAAGCCTTTGACAGTCGCCCGACTGTGTGGCAAGCGCATGCTTTGTTGAACATCCGCCTGCAAAGGCCCGCCCAAAAAAGGGAATACCATGCCCAAGGCCGAATGGGGTGTAAAGCGCATCTGCCCAACCACCGGGAAACGCTTTTACGACCTGAACCGCTCGCCGATCGTCAGCCCCTACACGGGCGAAGTTGTCGACATCGAAATCGCGCGCCGCAAGATGGCCGCCGCTGTGATCGCGCGCGTGCAGCCTGAAAAGGACGATGACGCCGTTCTGGTCGACGATCTGGAAGCCGATGATGATCTGTTGGTTGCTGACGTTGCCGATGATGCCGAAATCGACGACGAGCTGCTCGAAGATGATGCAGATGACAACGTGTCTCTGGACGATCTGGCCGACGTGGCTGGCGACGAAGAAGACGTCTAAGCCATTGAACCTACTCTCGCTTTGTCCCTTTGGGACAGGGCGGCCATGGGTTTGAAAAACAAAGGGCCGGGCGCGACAAGGTTGCATTTTCCCACTTGCACCCCAACGCGCCCTCCCCTAAACAACGCCCAAGACGCAGCCCATGCGTCGGACGACACGGTAAGGGGTCATAGCTCAGATGGGAGAGCGCTTGAATGGCATTCAAGAGGTCGGGAGTTCGATCCTCCCTGGCTCCACCAAACTTTCCAATGATTACAATAACTTAGCCGCCTTCGGGCGGTTTTGTTATGTGTAACGGAAAGTTATAAACAGTTATAAACTGTTTCGGGTCCGAAATGGGCATCCCGGTCGGGATGCCCAAGTTCAATCAGGCCAAATCTTCTCAGTTACCTAGGAGTGCCGCTTGGGTTTCGAGGTCCCAAGCAGCATCGTCGGGCAAGTTGGCATCCGCCGCCTTGAACTGCTCAAGAGCCTTATTCGAGCCCTTGCCCCAAGAACCGTCTACTTTTCCCTCAAGGTGACCCAAGTCTTTCAGCCTTTGCTGAACCTTGGTTGCATCGTCTTTGTCTTTGAGGTCCATCAACTCTAAAGTGACTTCAGGTTCCGCCACCTTAAGGATGTTCACCCGTGCTGCCTTGTCCCCAAGAGCAAGGTCATAACTGGCTTCTGCGTAGTCAGCCCCATCCATCATGTCGGCCAGTTTGGTCTCAAGCTCTAGAAGGGAACTGTCGGTCTGAACCGAGAAGGTCCTGAAAGTGTCGGTCGATCCATCCAGTGACACAGCATCGGCCCCAAAAGCCTCCATCAGCAGTCCCGACAGCTTCCTGAGGTCACTGGACGACAGCCCCTCTCCCCCGATCTCGATCTTCATGATGGCCGACTGTCCTGCGCCAGGAGCACCATCAACCAAATCCACGTTTAGGCCATCCGAAGTAAGAGATGTTTGTAGTCGTGATCCGTCAAAGCCAGCATCCAGCAGAATTCCTGCAACGGCCTCTTCGAGGTAGCCAACATCCTTTGTCGTCGTCACCGAATAGACACGTCGACCATCTTCGTCGGTCAATACTTCACTGGCTAAGACGTCGGGTGACGCAGCCAGTGACTTCGAAAGCTGTATGGCAGTCATCCTGTCAAACCCGGCCAACGAAAGCTTGAGGACGGAGAAGGTAGATTGTTCGGCATTCAGCTCGTTGATTTTGTTGATAAGGTCTGTCGAGAGGATGATCGCAAGCTGTCTTGCCTGATCCCCAACAGCATCCTTCACACAAACCTCGTTACATAAAGCTTCATCCTGAGGCAGTATCTTGGGCTTGGCACTCTCAACCTCCGCAGATCGCATCATCCGAAGCGTCGCCAGATCATAGATTTCTCCACGGATACGCACCTTGAGTTGCCGTGTCATGGACATGTCCTGCATTATCGGCACAACGCTAAATACAAAGGCCAAACGACTCTGAACCGTAGGATCGTCTGTCGTATTCGCAGCCTGCAGCGGGGCAATAAACTCTTGCCGGCGTACGTTGGTAAGGAACTCCAGACCCAATTTGGCAGAAAGGAGTTGTTCGTCGATCGCAACGAATCCTGCTTCAGAAAGCGAGTTTTGAAGAACAGAAACGACCCTTCCGTACACTTCATCATCCCTTTGGATAGATCCTTCGTCACTATCCTCTCCAAGGACAACAATATGATCATTTTGAGACTGACCAAAAGCAGAGCCGACCACAGCGACCGAGCAAAATGCCACTAAGCAAAGCAGTGTTTTCAACAATGTAGATCTCCATTTCGCATCGCTGCCCGGCATGACGACCGAGACCTTGACAGCATTGATTAAACATTGCCTGATGCAAGTCAACCAAACCGTTGTTCCACTCTGAGGCCGACATGTTCGAAACCCATCTCCTCCGGACGGCAGCCCTCACAACAATCCTTGCCTTTTCGGCATTGATCCCAGCTCTTGCACAAGAGGTGATTTCACCGACAACGAGGGTCACTTCGGCACCTGAGGCCGGAATCGAGCAGATTAATCAAGCCATCGAAACCTTGACTGCGGAACTGATGCAGTCTCTGAATCCGACCGGAACATATGCGGTCAAGAGCGCTGATGACAGCACCGAGGGGGTTCCAAGCGACCTACTGGTTCAAATCACATCCAGCCTACAATCCTCATTAATGCTAGCTTCTGATTTCAAAATAACGCTAATCGATCAAGCCCAACTGCAGGAATCTTGGTCAAATGCAGTTGAATTCAACGGGGCGGACTTTGAACAACTGATCGAAAGCGCAAATTTTGATGCCCTAATCGTGCTGAACACCCGGGCAACAGCGAGTAGCATTGAATTGTCACTTCAAGTGATTGGGGCAACAGGAGACAACTCCGGACAGATCATCGCAAGCAGCGCAATAATTTCGGCTCCAATAGACTGGATGACGGCGACAGGTGTCGATGTCTCCGGTGTAAATGAGGATATTGCCTCAATCAGAGAAGAACTTGAAAAATTGCAAAATCTTGACAATACGATCGCCTCCCCTAAGAACTGGATTGAATTCTATTCAAACTCCCAGAAATTCAAAAATCAGAGAAACATTGATGCTGCTTTAAGCTCTCTAGAAAGCGCCTTACTTGGAAAACCGGAATTCTTTGACCCGGCATTTGATTTCGCATCAATTGTAAAGTCACGATATGGCACTGTCGGTGCTCAAAAATATTTCACCACCCGACTTTCAGGAAAAATAAAACCCACACATGAAGATGTCATTCGTGTCACTCTAGGCATTAATGAAACACCCCTTGACGGCATAGGATCAAGCTTTAACGAGAATCCAGTACTGGCAGCCGTATGGTTCTGGAGCGAAGGGCAAACTCTACTGGCAAGGAGAAACGCAGATTTCTCCAAATCGATACTAATAAAATCAAAATACGACTCTTATGACCTTGATTTCTATCTGCTCAAGGCAATACGGGCGATTGTTGCGGCAGATATGGACGGGAGTCTGTCTGGTAACTTTTTCAATGTTAGCCTTCAAGAGAGTATCGCTCGAATGCCAGACCTCCTGGGCGTTGAGGAGCAAATAAACCGAGTTGAGTATAGCATCTCCACTGTCGGACATAAATTTGGTCGGGGCGATGCGGGATTTCGCTTTGATAGTTCTGCCGCCTTCCCGAACCAGTCAAAGCTCATTGACATCAAGCCACTTAGCGTATTAGGGCACCCATGGTACACCTTGGGCTGGGAGCGCTACCAAAGCGAAATGGAGAGCTTTGGTGACTATAGACACACGGGTATTTGTGGATTGGACGTGTGCGGCGTTGACAGGCTTATAAACGGCGCAGCGACCTTACCAACTTGCAAAAGTTACAGCCCGACCACACCGGAGCAGTCTGCCAATTTGCTCGCTTCGATGTTTGATGCGAGTACGGACGGAATATACAAGACAGATTTTGAAGTAGATCAGACAAATGAAAACGGGGATGATCATGGCCACCTGTATAAATCCGATGCGCCACTGATTCCCCCAAGATATGCGGACCTATGCATTGTGGCAGATTCTATTGTTGCTCATCACAATTTCGAAGACCCAACAAACAATGGAATCTTTGAAATTTTTGGACCATCGGATTTAGTCATTACAGACGACGTCGATCTTTCGAAACCTGTGCTACTGACCTTTTCGACACGCTGGGGAATGGAGGATACCGTCGACTTAACTGTTGATATAACTAAAGATGGAACCTCGTTTTACAAATCTGGATTTCCACTTAAGGTAAACCGGTACCAGGATCACGAAGCGTTTGGCTCGCAATTTACGCAAGGTTGGCTCTACGCTCCCAGCTGGATTGAGAGCGCACTATTCACTGAAAACCTTGCGTCAGTTTCCTACACTGACAAGCTTGGTAGGTTTAAGAGTTTGGATAACATCTTCACTGATAAAACTGATCTACACGTACCGAGCGTTCAAGTGATGCCAATGGAAAGACTCGCTAACTTTTCGCAAGGAAGGCGCTTGTATTTGAATTACGAGGAAAAGCAATTTTCAAACTATTCCAGTCCTGCACAGAAGTTTGAACAGCTGGTCGTACTTGGTAGCCCCCGTGAAAATGGAAACTATTCCAGCGAGACGCATCAGACATCCGCCAACCCCGAAGTGGCCAATGGCAATTCAAGTGATAGCAGCCAACCGTGGATCAGTGTCAAGGATGCAGTCACATGCTTTCCTGTACTTGAGCAAGCATACACTCCAGCGAACATCAACGAATATGTATCGATGAGAAGTCACCCATCAATAGAAGCTCCTCCAATTACACGAATCGAAAAGGGAGAAATCTTATATCGCTCAGATGAGAACGTATACTTTACGCCCAATGATTTCGACGCAGACTTTTGCAAAGAGATTTGCGTGGCAGAGAATAAGGGTAATAGTTTCAATGCATCCGCTTTGTCTACTTGCACTGAGAAGAACTTAATCTGGTATAAGTTAAAAAGTTCATCCGGCGACGTTGGTTTTATTAGCGGAAAGTTTCTTGCGTTTGGACGCTCCATTGAACAAATTGGAAACTGCACTGCTGCTGAAGGTAGCGATTGTGATGGCTGTGACGAAGGAGAACAGCAATCGACAAGCGGGAATTCATCAGAATATGCTCATGATTTATCATCCAGCTGTTCCGACCATGGAGCAAGTGTATTCTCATGCCAGATTGAAGGTTCGTCCAAGCAATTATCGCTGTGTGTAAACTCTGATGGCGTGATGAGGTACAGATTTGGGCCAGATCTAAAATCGCCCGAAATTGAGCTGTTTTCAAACGCAAAAGGCAATTTTGATGGATTTAACAATTATGGCGCAGGTCAAAGTATTTGGCATGAAGCTACATTTAAACAAGATCCATATATTTACTCGATAGGCTTCAGCGTTGACAGAGCGGATGCCACCCATCCACCAATGGGATATGTTGGCGTTAAGCGTGGAGCAGAGACAGTAGCCAATCTCGCCTGTGCAGAATCAAGTATCGTGAACAATTTTGAAATTCTGTATGACTACTCTCGTTAACTTCAATGGGTGCCGTTTGCCTCTATGAAGTTCCACTGACAGCTTGCAACACCACGTCCCCTATTTGCTTTCTGAGACCACGTAATTGGGTGTTGGGTCAATAGGAACAATGCTTACTGGGCAGGTAGATAACTTCACAAACTACGTTAAATGAACCGATTCAGAAAAAGGACGAATCTGATGCAGAACTCTGTCACGCCCATGAAATTTTTCATGAAATTGAAGTCCAACCCCTTTGACAGAAACATAATTCACTTAGCAGAAATTAAGGCCTAAGCAAGCCGCTCGCATAAAAAAGAATTGAATAAAGTTTACACTATTTTGGCTTCTGCGCATACGTGGGATTCGAAAAACACAGGGATACCCGCCGAACCGTCATTGTGCAGCGGTTACCAGACTGTTTCTGACTTCTTGAGCCCAACGACTTGTTCTACGATGCAATAGAGGACCTTTTCCGATGCCGAGGCAGGACCGGAAAGGGCTGCGCTCAAAGCGTAGGAAACGAAGACAACCTTCAGAATCTGATACGGTTCGAGTTTGGAGTGCCTATCTCTTTGCACAAAATGCTAGGATCTACTCCGCCATAGCAGACTGCCACTCCCTTTAAATTACAAATCCACTACAGCAGATCGACAACCTTCCGCCGTGCGTCGCTGTCACCCTCGATGTACCGCTGGGTGACAGCCAGCGATGAGTGCCCGGCCAACATCTGTACATCCCGCAACGACCCGCCAACGGTGCTGATCTTACGGGCGGCGTTTGTGATGAAGGTTCGCCTTCCAGAATGAGATGAACAGCCAAGAAGCCCAAGGTCGGCATACCATCGCTTGAACATATTCACGACCGCCTGTGCCGAGGTATGACCAGACCGCTCAGTCGTGACAAGGTAGTCCGTTTCGGATCCGAAATGGCGGCATTGCCGAGCCACCTCATGCAACTTGATCAAGTTGGTCCGAAGCTGTTTGTTCAGGGGTACGATCCGGCCTGACCTCCCCTTCGACGCATCATCAGTCAGATGGATGGCATCCCCCACTTCACCGTCTGACCCGAGGACCATCGACCAGCGGAGATTTGCAATTTCCTTTGCCCTCAGTCCTGCCCGAACGGAGAGCAGAAAGACCGTCTGGTCACGCAGCCCGTGACGACGAGTGAGAAGGAACAAAGTGACAGAATCGATCTGTGTTTTGCTGAGTGTCTTAGCTTGTTTCCCGAGTGACATCGTGCCTCCAACCGATAACATATTGATTCTACTATATTTTATTATAATCAGTGCTGCTTGAACATCACTAAGTGAAAAGTAAAAACCCTTTGCATTGAACGCCTTAGCGCCACTGATGATGGAATAGTCATTCCATCATCAATTGCAGTTTCTGCAAAACTGTCCCCAGAATACATCCAAAGGAACGTTCCTTTAAGACTTGCAAAAACATGAGCCGACCAAGACAGTTAGCCAAACCCGGCTCAGTGACGACTGACACTGTTCGACTAGTTTTCCTCACCACCGGTAAAGAGTTCCAAGCAAAGAACGCTTGAATGACTACGAACAGACTTAAACAGACCGCCAACGTCACTGGGCGTTGTGATAGAAACAGCTTGGGAAATGGAACGGACAAAATAATGCTAACTCCGTCAGATTTTTTGGTGGTGTCGCGAAGTTGGTGGAAATTTGAAGGTGGCGTAATCTCCGGGTGAACCAAACCACCCAACCGGCGGCTGACACCGCCAGAGGAGATCACGCCATGACCCAGATTACAGACACCAGCAAGCTTGCGCTACTTGCATTTGAGGA
>CAMAQR010000015.1 GCA_945860375.1 Pseudorhodobacter antarcticus | reverse complement strand
GCATCCAGTTCAAGTTTATTCTTGGTCGCAACCGGCGCCGCGAGCGCCGCGTGGCGCATGACCGCGATTGCTTTGAGGTAAAAAATGCTGATCCTGAAACAGAACGGAACTCACCTTTACGAAGTCGCGGCGGGCGGCTGGTTCAAGTTGCCTGATGGCTCGATGTGTTCGCCAGCCCAAGCCGGATGGGACAACGGCGAGGGCCTGACCATCGAGGCGGTGCCTGACCCGGTTCCGGTCCCGCCGACACTGGCCGAGATCCGCGCTTCGGCCTCACTCCCCCGCCTTGATTTCTGTCTTGCCCTGTTGCGACTGAACATCCTGCCGATGGACGAGTGCAAGTCGGCAGCGCGCGGTGAGTGGCCTGCCACATTTGCGGCGTTCGTGGCCGGCATGTCGCCCAGCGATGCCGCAGAGGCCGAGATCCGATGGGCCACCGCCCAGAACATCTACTACAGCAACGCCCTTTTGCAGGGCTTGGCGATGATCAAAGCCGGGGGGGATTCTGCCGCTGCGACTGCCTTTCTCGATGCGATCTTCGGGGTGGCGGCATGAGCGAAAACCCAGAACCTTGGCACCTTGATCGCAAGATCCCGATTGGCATCATCGTCGTGATGCTGACCCAACTGGTTGGCGGCGCGATGATCCTCTCTGAAATGCGGTCGGAGATCTCAAGCAACTCGCGTGACATCATTCGCCTCGACGCACAGGTCGAGGTGATCAGAACGACCGCCGGGGAACAGGCCGTCCAGCTTGGACGGATCGAGGAAAACACCCGCGCAACACAGGCCGCTGTCGAGCGGCTTCTTGGTAAAATCGAGGGAAACCAATGACGAACGAGACATTGCTAGCGTTCATCCGTCAGCCTGAGAGCCGCGGCGATTACAACATCGTCTGGGGCGGCATCAAGCGCACCGACTGGCCCAAGCGGCCTTTGGTCAAGATGACGATCGGGGAGGTGTTGGCGTGGCAGGACAGCATAGACGCCAGCTACAACAGCGAAGCCGCCGGCGCTTATCAGATGATGGAGGACACGCTTCGCGGGGATCCGAAATCAGGCACCCCCGCGCTGTATATCTTGGCCGGCCTTACAGCCTCGGATCTGTTCAACGAGGACAATCAGGACGCGATGGCCGTGGCTCTGCTGCGCCGGCGGGGGCTGGATAGCTTTCTCGACGGAACGATCTCGGCCGAGGCGTTTGCGAACCGCCTTGCGATGGAGTGGGCCAGCCTGCCTGTCGTCACGCCGGTCAAGCGCACGGTCGGCAGGAAAAGCTGGACCGTGCAGCGCGGGGCTTCCTACTATGCGGGCGACGGGCTGAACAAGGCACACGTCTCGCCTGACGCCTTCCTCGCGGCCGTGCTGTCGGTGAAGGCCAGTGATCCTGCCCCAGCGCCGGATCTGGCGCCGCCCGCCAAGATCACGCCCAAACCCGTGGCACCCGCCGCGCCTGCACCCACCCCCATCAAGGGCAGTTTCTTGCTGTCCCTGATCGGGTGGCTGCTTTCGCTGAAACCGATCCGCAAACTCTTTGGAGGGAAGTGACATGAACTGGACGAACGGACGACTGCTGGTTTACCTCGCCGGCCTTGGCGCATCCCTGCTGGCGATGCAGGGTCTCGCTGACTTCGACATCGCGTCGGGTCAGTTCGATGCCCATCCCTTCAACCTCTACACCGCCATCGGCTCGATCTCCGGTGCTGTCACTTCGGCGCTGGCTGCGCTGGCGGTGTTCAAGGGCTGGGGAAAGAAATGACCGAGATCCTGCTGGCTGCCCTTGGGGGGTGGCTGAAATGGCCCATTGTGGGCCTTGTGCTGTTTTTTGGGGGATTGGTGTGGGGGAAGCGTAACGCAGCCCAGAAGGCCACCCAAACGAGCGTGAAGGCCAGATTGCAAACCCAGATTGAAGCGCGAAGGAATGAACGCGATGCTGAAACCCAAGACGACCTTTCTCTTGCTGCTCGGATCACTCGGGATCCTTAGCGGCTGTGTCCAGTCTGGTGGTGGTCTGTTCTGCGATGTCGTCACCGGCCCTGTCCGATTCCCTGCGGATCTGGCTCTCTCGATCGCCAAGCAAGCGCGGCCCGAGGCGGTCCAGATCGACGCACAGAACACCTATGGCCGTGAACACTGTGGGTGGCCGACACGATCATAGCGACGCGGGATTTCCCATATCGTTCGCTGGACAAGATCCGGTGGCTCCCCTCGCAGCAATGCGGGGGGCTTTTTGCGTTTGAGTTTCAGCCCACGGGGGCCGTTTCAATCTTTTCACTAGCTTTGAAACGGGCTTAAAACCTGAACAAACGCTGGACAAAGCAAGAAACTGCACAGCGCACATGCCCTCCGAAGGCAGAGGTCGCAGGTTCGAATCCTGCTGGGTGCACCAATTCAATCAAAGTGTAGGGTAACGGGGCAGTGGCAGTTTGGGTGCATCCTTCATCCGATAATCAATATTATGTAATATTAATGGACGTAGAACCGCCCTTGCTGCCGCAAAAGCGATTGCAATCAAACGATGGCGGCTTCTGGAAACGCCGTGCCTGACAGCACCCGGTCAATCGACAGGTCTGACAGGTCAAGGCTTTGCCAGCCACCGGTCAGGATATGTTCTGCCACTCCACGGCCAACGGCGGGTGATTGCTGCAGCCCGTGGCCGGAAAAGCCGTTCATGAAGAACAGCGTTGGCAGATCGGGATGCGGGCCAAGAATGGCGTTTTGGTCCAAGGTGTTATAGGCGTAGTGCCCAACCCAATGGCGCACGACCTTCACCGCGTCAAAACCAGGTGCGCGGTTGTAAAGCTGCTCCCAGATCACGTCCTCGAAGAGGTGAAGGTCGGGCTCAAAATCATCCACCGCACAGGGGCCGTCCTCTGCAGGCACCGTCGCAGTGATCCAGTGGCTCTGTTCAGGGCGCAAGTAAAAGCCGGAATCGACCAGCAAGGGCGCATCGGGATGCCGGGCATTCGGCGCGTCGATTACGAAAACCGTGCGCTTGCGGGGTTCAACCGGCAGGTCCAGACCCGCCATCCGTGCAATCACCGCCGCGCGGGTGCCGCCTGCATTGACGGCAATGCCACAAGCGACGGTGCCACCCTGCCCCAAAACCACCCCAGTGACCCGACCTGAGTCCACTGTGATTCCAACAACTTCATCAGTCACAAACCGCGCGCCTTGGGCTTTTGCTGCGGCGCGAAAGCCCGCAAGAAGGCCCATGTTGTCAAACCAACCCTCATCCCGATTGCCGAAACTGCCTGCGGCCAAATCGCCAACTTCCAGCCACGGAAAGCGCGCCTTGATCTGATCAGGCGTCCAGACCTCGGTTGCTGCGCCAAAGCCGCGCTGCATTTCGGCATGGGCGTGCAGCATCGCGGCACCGTCCGCCGAATGGGCCAGAAACAGATAGCCGTTTTCCTTGAGCCCCAAGGACTCGATGCCCACATCGACACCCAGATTCTGCTGAAAATCACGGATGAAACCGATGCCAAAGCGCGAAATGGCGACGTTGACGCCGGTGCTGAACTGCTGCCGGATTGAGGCCACTGACAACGCCGTCGATGAACGCGCAAAACTGATATCGCGTTCAACCACAAGAACTTGCAGGCCGGGGTTCATGCGCGTCAGCCAATAGGCGCAAGACGCCCCCATCACCGCGCCGCCAATGATCACCACGTCTGCCTGTTTCATCTTTGTCACCCTATCACGCGCCGCCTCGACTGGCGTCAATGCCGTGATATGTCAAAAGCAAGGACAAGGACAAGCGGCTCGGTCGCCAAAGACAGCAATGGGGTTGCTTGCCGGTCCGGGGTTGGATCAACGGGCGGTGCAGGCGCTTTTTGCCCGGCCCCACGCCCAATGACCGGCCTGGTGACAGATGTCCGATCTGTTGCTGATGGCACGGGAGGCCTTGTTGGTGGACACCGAACAGACGGCTTTTGCGGCGCCGTATTTTCATGCACTAGATCAGCTTCGCACCTCAAACCGTTGATATATAACATATTTTATTAAATCTTATTCAGATTGAAGACAGGCCAAGACAGGCACTGCCGATCTAAGTTGCGGTTGCATTCCGTCGGTTGAATCCTATCGAACGCAGCACGTTCCAAAAGAAAAAGGGCCAACGTTGCCGCCAGCCCCCTTCCCTGTGTATTGGCCCTATAAATCAGGCCTGAACCATCTTCGCCACTTCTGCTGCGAAATCTTCTTTCTCTTTCTCGATGCCTTCACCCACGCCCATGCGGACGAAACCGGTGACTTCAACGCCAGCCTGCTTGGCGGCCTCGGCCACGGTGATCTCTGGGTTCATCACGAACATCTGGCCCATCAGGGTGTTTTCCGACAGGAAGCGCTTCATGCGGCCCGGGATGATGTTGTTTTGAATGACGGCATCGGGCTTTGGCTTGGCCGAAGCCGCGTTTTCTTCCAGCGCCTTGCTGGTTTGCACGGCCAACTCACGCTCGACCACAACCGGGTCAAGGTCAGCTTCCGAAAGCGCAAGCGGGTTGGTCGCGGCGACATGCATGGCGATTTGCTTGGCGATGCCGTTGTCGGTGCCTTTGACAGCAACCAGCACGCCAATGCGGCCCATGCCATCGGCGGCCGAGTTGTGCACATACCACGCGACGTGATCGCCTTCGACCGCTGCCATCCGGCGCAGGTTCATGTTTTCACCAATCGTCGCCACAGCTTCCTGGATGACGGTCTGAACCGCCTGACCATTCAGATCGGCGGCTTTCAGCTCTTCCAGATCGGCACAACCGATCGCAGCGGTGGTGATCTTGCGCACCATCGACTGGAAGTCAGCGTTCTTGCCAACAAAGTCGGTTTCCGAGTTGATCTCGATGGCAACGCCACGGTTGCCCGAAACGGCCACGCCAACCAGACCTTCGGCGGCCACGCGGTCGGCCTTTTTGGCGGCCTTGGCCAGACCCTTGGTGCGCAGCCAATCGACAGCAGCTTCCATATCGCCATTGCACTCAACGAGCGCTTTTTTCGCGTCCATCATGCCTGCGGCGGTGCTGTCGCGCAGTTCTTTCACCATTTGTGCGGTGACGGTCATGTTCGGTCTCCTGAAATTCAAGAAATGAGTGCGGCGGGAAACAGGCTGAAACCTTTATCCCCGCCGTATATCAATCGCGTGACAGCCGATCAGGCCTCGGCGACGGCTTCTTCTTCGGGTGCCATTTCCAGCGCGCCCAAGTCGATGCCAGCCGCGCCCATTTGCGCGGTCATGCCGTCAAGGGCTGCACGGGCGATCAGGTCGCAATACAGCGCAATCGCGCGGGCGGCGTCGTCATTGCCCGGGATCACGTAGTTCACGCCCTTGGGCGAGTTGTTGGTGTCAACGATGCCGACAACGGGGATGCCCAGTTTCTGAGCTTCCAGAATCGCCAGATCTTCTTTGCCAACGTCAATGATGAACAGCAGGTCCGGCACGCCACCCATTTCACGGATGCCGCCCAGCGAGGCCTGCAACTTGGACTGGTCACGCTCCATGCCCAAACGCTCTTTCTTGGTCAGGCCTTCGCCGCCTGCGCCCAAGACTTCGTCAATCTGCTTCAAACGCTGGATCGACTTCGACACGGTCTGCCAGTTGGTCAAAGTGCCGCCCAGCCAGCGGTGGTTCATGTAATATTGAGCGCATTTTTCAGCGGCTTCAGCGATCGGCTTTTGCGCCTGACGCTTGGTGCCGACGAACAGGATGCGGCCGCCCTTGGCAACCGTGTCGCGCACGATTTTCAACGCCGCGTCCAGCATTGGGACGGTTTGCGTCAGGTCAAGAATGTGGATGCCGTTGCGATCACCGTAGATGAATTCACCCATCTTCGGGTTCCAGCGTGCGGTCTGGTGGCCGTAGTGTACGCCTGCTTCAAGCAGCTGACGCATGGAAAACTCTGGAAGAGCCATGTCTTATCCTTTCCGGTTTCAATCCTCGGCAAAGCTGTCTCAGACCATGCGGTCCAACCGGCGGACTTTACGGGATTTCTCCCCGTTCAGCCCAAGCTTCGCCTGTGAAGTGTGGCGCGTATAAGGGCGGGGATGCGGAAACACAAGCCGCAAAAGCCCGATATTGACGAAACCCGCCTGCCCTGTCCATAAGGCGACATGACACCAGACATTCTTTGCATCGGCTCGGTCCTGTGGGACATCATCGGACGCTCGGCCACTTCGATGCGGCTGGGGTCGGATGTGCCGGGGCGCATCACGCGGTTGCCCGGCGGCGTGGCGATGAACATCGCGATGACGCTGGCGCGGTTTGGGTTGCGGCCCGGCGTGTTGACGACGATTGGCCGTGACCCCGAGGGCGACGCGTTGATCGCCGCCTGCGCCCGTATGGGGGTGCTGACCGATCACGCTTACCGGTCCGACGATCTGCCCACCGACCGCTATATGGCGGTTGAGGGCGCGAATGGGTTGATCGCCGCGATTGCCGATGCGTTCTCGCTGGAGGCGTCGGGTGACAAGATTTTGCGGCCGCTGGCGGATGGGCGGCTTGGCACCGAGGCAGCACCTTGGACGGGTCTGATCGCGCTGGATGGCAATCTGACCGAAACCTTGCTGGGCCAGATCGCCCTCTCGCCTTTGTTTGCAAGTGCCGATCTGCGGGTGGCCCCGGCCAGCCCCGGCAAGGCCGAACGGCTGCTGCCGCTGCTGTCGCACAAACGCACAACCCTCTATGTGAATCTGGAAGAGGCCAATCTGCTTGCCCGCACCCGCTGCGACACCGCTCCCGAAGCCGCGCAGGCGTTGCTTGACAAGGGTGCGACCCGGGTTCTGGTGACGAATGGCGGCAAGGTCTGCGCCGATGCCACGGCCGGCGCTGGCGTGATCACGGACGCCCCCCCTGCGGTGATGGTGGCGCGGGTCACCGGCGCGGGCGATACCTTTATGGCGGCGCATATCGTGGCCGAACGTGGTGGGGCCGGGCGCAGCGCCGCCCTTGCCGCCGCCCTGCGCGCCGCCGCCACCTATGTTTCTGGAGAAATCGGATCATGACCCTGCCTCTGACCTTTTCGCCCGAAGTGGCCGCCGCCCGGGCATCGGGTGCCGCCATCGTGGCGCTGGAATCCACCATCATCACCCATGGCATGCCATTTCCGCAAAACGTGGACACCGCGCGTCAGGTTGAGGCCATGGTGCGCGCCAATGGTGCCGTTCCTGCAACCATCGCGGTCATGGGCGGGCGCATCCATATCGGGCTGACGGACGTTGAACTCGACGCTTTGGGTCAGGCGCATGACATCATGAAACTGTCGCGCGCCGACTTGGCCGCTTGCCTTGCGATGGGGCGGATGGGGGCCACGACGGTGGCGGCGACCATGATCTGCGCGCGGCTGGCGGGGATTGCGGTTTTTGCCACCGGCGGCATCGGTGGCGTGCATCGCGGGGCGGAAACCAGCTTTGACATCTCGGCCGACCTGACCGAACTGGCGGCGACAGCGGTGACTGTGGTGGCCACTGGCGCGAAGGCCATTCTGGACCTGCCCAAAACGCTTGAGGTGCTGGAAACCCATGGCGTGCCGGTGATCGCCTATGGGCAGGATGATTTTCCGGCGTTCTGGTCGCGCTCATCCGGGCTGAAGGCTCCGTTGCGGATGGACACGGCGGCGCAGATCGCAGCCGCCCACAAGATGCGCGGCCTGTTGGGCTTGCCGGGGGGTCAACTGGTCGCCAACCCGATCCCGCCGCAAGACGAAATCCCGCTGACCGAGATCATGCCGGTGATTGAAATCGCTTTGGCCGAGGCCAAGACGCAGGGCATTCTGGCCAAAGACGTGACGCCTTTTCTGTTGCAGCGCATCTTTGAGTTGACGAAAGGCCGCTCTCTGACCTCGAACATCGCCCTTATTCTGAACAACGCCCGTCTGGGGGCTGCAATTGCCCGTGAAATCGTGACGCAAGCCTAGGCTGGGCATTGTGATCGGCGTCCGGGCTTTCTAAGTTGACACGTCCCAGTCCGAGGTAGCGATGTCTGAACACACTCCCCGCCGATCTCTGTTCGCCGGCTTTCGCGCGTCCTTCCTGACCGGACTTGTGGTCGTTCTGCCCATTGGCCTGACCATCTATGTGGTCTGGGGAGTCGTCGGCTGGATCGACGGCTGGATCCTGCCGTTGATCCCGGCGTTCTGGCAGCCCGAGGCGGTGATGCACCGCATCTTTGGCCCCGAGGCGAACTTTCCGGTGCGCGGGGTCGGTGTGCTGGTGTTTCTGGTATTCACCGCCGGCATCGGCTGGGTGGCGCGCGGGTTGATGGGGCGGTCGGTGATGCGGCTGACCGAAACCATGGTGGACCGGGTGCCCTTGGTGCGGTCGGTCTATTCGGGGTTGAAGCAGATCACCGAAACCTTCTTTGCCACATCCGAAAAGACGTTTGAGCGCACCTGTCTGGTTGAATTCCCGCGTGAGGGCTATTGGGCGGTCGGCATGGTGTCGGCCACGATCAAGGGCGAGATTGCCCAAAAACTGCCCCGCAACACCGGAATGGTATCGGTCTACATTGGCCTGACGCCGATGACCTCTGGCTTTCTGGTCTTCGTGCCGGAACGCGATGTGATCGTGCTGGACATGAAGACGGATGAGGTGATCAAGCTGATCGTCTCGGCCGGTCTGGTCTACCCGCAAACGCGCGAGCAGATGCAGACCGCCTTGCCGACATCCCAAATCTAAAGCGCCGTCCAACCGCCATCGACCGAAATCGTGGTGCCCGTCACCTGATCGGCATAGGGGCTGCACAGATACACGACAGTGCCGCCGATCTGCTCGGTGGTGGCAAACTGCCGCGACGGCTGGCGCAGCAGCATGACATCGCGGATCACAGTGTCGCGGTCCATGTTATGCACCTTCATCTGATCGGGGATCTGCGCCTCAACCAAAGGCGTCAGCACATAGCCAGGGCATATGGCGTTGCAGGTGACGCCCTGCCCCGCTGTTTCCAGTGCCACGGTTTTCGACAGCCCGACCACCCCATGTTTCGCCGCGATATAAGCAGATTTGTAGGGCGAGGCCGTCAGCCCATGCGCCGAGGCGATGTTGATGATCCGGCCCCAGCCGCGCGCGCGCATACCCGGCAGGGCCGCGGCAGAGGTGTGAAAGGCCGAAGACAGGTTGATCGCCAAAATCAGGTTCCACTTGTCCACGGGAAACTCATCGACCGGGGCCACGAATTGGATCCCTGCGTTGTTCACCAGAATGTCGCAGCCACCCGCAGTTTCGATCAGCGCCCGGCAGGCCTGCGCGTCCGACATATCGGCGGCGATGTAGCGGGCGCGCACGGCGTGACGCGCCGCAATTTCGGCGGCCAAAGCATGATCTTCGGGGCGGTCGGTAAAGCTGTTGAGCACCACATCGGCACCTGCGCGCGCCAGTTCTTCAGCGGCCCCAAGACCGATGCCCGAGTTTGATCCGGTGATGATTGCGGTTTTGCCCCGTAGCATGCCAGCCCCCTGCGATGGTTTGCGCCACGCTACATGCTGCACCTGCAAAGGAAAGCCCGCTTTGTCCACAACGCCAAAAAAAACGCCCGCGCAAAGCGGGCGTTAAGTTATTGAGGCAGGTTTCATACAGGCAAGAAACCTATCGAGCAGTAAGCATCTTATAGCCACTTCAGACGCAGTCTCCAAGTTAAAAGTTTGAAAACCCACGAAAGCCAACGTAGTCTTGGCACCAATAAAAACACGCATCTAGGGATTGTTGCCGGAATGAGACAGATTCTTTTCAACGGACTAAGGGCCGCAGGGGCAGCAGCTGTACTGGCATTTGCGGCGCAAAACGCCCATGCAGAGCCGCAACATGGCATGGCTATGTATGGGCAACCCGCACTTCCACCCGATTTTGTGTCCCTGCCCCACGCCAACCCCGATGCCCCCAAGGGCGGTCGCATCGTCTTTGGCGAATCGGGCGGGTTTGATTCGCTGAACCCTTATATCGTCAAAGGTGCCGCCCCTGCCGGGGTGGGATTGCTGACGGTCGAGACGCTTTTGGGCCGGTCTTACGATGAAGCCTTCAGTCTTTACGGGGTCTTGGCCGAATCGGTCGATACCGACGAGGCGCGGTCTTATGTCGAATTCACCCTGCGCGAAGGTGCCAAATTCTCGGACGGAAGCCCTGTGACGCCGGAAGATGTGCTGTGGTCGTTTGAAAAGCTGGGGGTCGAGGGCAGCCCGCGCTACGCCGGGGCCTGGAAGAAAATCGCCAAATCGGAAAAGACCGGCGATCGCTCGGTGAAGTTCACCTTCACGGAACTCGACCGCGAATTGCCGCTGATCCTTGGCCTGCGCCCGATCTTGCAAAAGGCGCAGTGGGAGGGCAAGGATTTCACCGCCTCGACACTGGAAGCGCCGATTGGCTCTGGCCCCTATGTGGTCGGCGCATTTGAGCCGGGCAAGTTCGTCAGCTTCAAGAAGAACCCCGATTGGTGGGGCGCGGATCTGGCCTTTTACAAGGGTCAGCACAATTTCGACGAAGTGCGCTACGAATACTTCGGCGATGGCGGCGTGGTGTTTGAGGCGTTCAAGGCCGGCGAAATCAGCACATTCCGCGAAGGCAATCCGGCGAAATGGGCGGCGAACTATGATTTCCCAGCGGTGCTGTCGGGCGATGTGATCAAATCGGAAATTCCACATGGGCGGCCTTCGGGGATCGAAGGCTTCGCCTTCAACACCCGCAAGCCGATCTTTGCAGACTGGCGCGTGCGTGAGGCGCTGATACAGGCGTTCAATTTTGAACTGGTCAACCGGACCTTGAACGGCGGCGCCAATCCGCGGATCCAGTCCTACTATTCCAACTCGGAACTGGGCGCGCCTGCGGGTGTGGCCGCCGAGGGGCGCGTGGCCGAACTGCTGGCCCCCTTTGCCGCCACGTTGCTGCCGGGCGCTTTGGAGGGCTATGCCCTGCCCGTCTCGGACGGTTCAGAAGCCAACCGCGCCAACGTGCGGTCGGCGACAGCGCTGTTGGAAGAAGCCGGCTGGACGGTGCAGGATGGCGTCTTGAAAGACACCAGCGGCGCGCCGTTTGCCTTTGAACTTTTGCTTGTGAACGGCGCCGATGACATGATCGCGGCGGCGAACATCTACATCGAGGCTTTGAAGCGGCTGGGGATCGAGGCCAAGCTGACGACGGTGGATTCTGCGCAATACAAAGAACGCACCACCGCCTATGACTTTGACATCACGCATTACATCCGGTCGCTGTCCCTTTCTCCGGGCAATGAGCAGATGCTGTATTGGGGCGCTGCCGGCGTTACCGAACCGGGCACCCGCAACTGGATGGGGATGAATTCCCCGGCGGCAGAGGCGATGATCACCACCATGGTGCAATCGAAAGACCGCACCGAATTTGTGGCCGCAACCCAAGCACTGGACCGTATCCTGATCTCGGGGCGCTATGTGGTGCCGATGTGGTATTCGGGCATCTCGCGTCTGGCTCATGCCAAACAGTTGCACTTCCCCGACAGGTTGCCCCTGTACGGCGATTGGTTGGGATTCCAGCCGGAAGTCTGGTGGTATCAGGAATGAGGCGCGCGGTGATCTTGCTTTTGCTGCTGGCGGGTTGCGCCACAGTGGACGGCATCGGTCGGGATATCTCGAGCGGCGCCAACCGGGTGTCAGGGTGGATTGACTGACAAGCAAGATGGGGGTTTCACACCCCCAAGCCGCATTGCCAAAAGCAATGCGGCTTCCCCCGTGGGATATTTTCAGACAGATGAACGCAAATTTTAGACAAATTCTAAGGGTTGGTCGACCTCTGCCACCGGTTCGCGCAACCGGATCACGGTGACCGAACAGCCTGCTTCGGCCACCACTTTGGCCGACACCGAGCCCAGAAACCGCCGCGTGGTGGAATGGCCGCGCGCCCCCATCAGGATGTGATCGGCGCGGTTGGCCTCGGCGTGGTCGATGATCGCCGCGGCGGGATCGCTGTTTTCCAAAATGGTGTAGGTCAGCCGGTCATCGTTCAACTCGATCCCATCCGCCCAGGATTTCAACGCCACCAGACGCCTCACATGCAGATTGTTGCCGGCATCGTCGGTGGTCTGGTCGATGCCGATCCTTGCGGTTTTGATGACGTTGACGCAGGCCACCCTGGCATCGGGGCGGTTCACCAGCATGCGCTTGACCTGCAAATGCAGGGCTTGCGACAGCGGCTCCATCTCGGGCGACAGGTCCACCGCCACCAGCAGGATCGGCGCGCGCTCGATCTGGGCAGCCATTGCGGGCGGGGCTGCAAAGGCGGTGACGTTGCGCATCGCACGCCAGCGTTTGAACACCGTCAGGCGGCTGTCGGGCTTGGTCTTATGCGCACGATCGGTCAGCCTCACTTGCGCCGGGTGGGTCAGATCGAAAATCATCTGGGCGGCCGATTGATAGCGCTTGGCCGGATCGACCTCCAGCGCGCGCAGGATGATTTCCTGCAGCCACTCCGGGATTTCGGGGCGCAGACCGCGCGGCGGCATCGGGTCACGCCAAAGCCGGGTTTTGACGCCTGACAGCTTTTCTGGAATCCCGAATGGCATTTTGCCAGTGGCAAGCTCGTACAGCAGCGCGCCCAAAGCGAAAAGATCAGACCGCAGATCGCCCCTTTGGCGCAAAAATTGTTCAGGCGCAATATAGGGAAAGGTTCCCATCGGGATGGTGAATTCCTCTGCCAGCAGGTCGGGCAACAGGTCGTGCCGCGACAGGCCATAGTCGATCAAAACCATCTCGCCGCTGGGGCGTTGCAGGAAATTGTCCGGCTTCAGATCCAGATGGATCACATGCTGACGGTGAATGTCATGGACGGCGGCGGCCATGCGCGCGCCCATCTCGATCACCGCATCTATCGGCAGCGGCGCCTTGCGAAAGGTTTTGTAAAGCGAGTCGCCCGCAATGCGTTCGGTGACGATATAGGGCATCACCGCAAAATCGCCCTGCCCCATCACGCGCGGCACATGCGGGCCCTCAAGGCGCGGCATGATCATCTGCTCAACCTCAAAGCCCACGATGGTCGGGCCGTCGTAACCATCCAGAATGGTTGGAATTTTCATCACCATGGGCGTGCGATAAAGCGCGTGGGTGACGTCCCATATGGTGGCAAAGCCGCCGGTATGCAGCTTTTCCCCAAGGGTAAAGCCATCGATTTCAAGCCCGGGATGCGGTCGCACACTCATTCAGATGCCTTTCATCAGCCGCTGCGCCAAAGCCTCGGGCAGCCCGCAATTGCGGGATTTGCGGGCGGTGGTGGCGGCATCATATCCGACCTTGCGGAAGGTCAATTCATTGGTGGTGCGGTCTAGAATCGCATAGCCCGCCATCGCAGAGCCATCGCGCGGCTGGCCCACCGAGCCGATCACTGCCAGCCAGCGCCGCGAGGTCAACAGCGGCACCGGCTGTGCTGGAATGGCTGGAAACTGCATGACGCGCCCACCCCGATCACAACTGTAAAGCTGCGCGCGGTGGACATGGCCGCAAAAAATCAACCGGGCCTTCGACACCCGAAAGCTGGGCATCGCCTTTTGATCAGACGTCACATAAATCCAGTCGGCTGGGTCATTGGCGCTGGCATGGACGAACAGCACGTCGTCTTGCTCGACCACCAACGGCAATTCGGCGAGGAACAGCTTTTGGCGTGCCGTCAGCCGGTCCACCGTCCAGTCGATCACCCGGCGGGCATTGGCGTTCATGGTGCCATCGGGCACACCAACAGCGCGGTCATGGTTGCCACGCACGCAGATGGCGCCTTGCCCAACCATGGTTTCCACGGTTTCAAGGCACCAGTCCGGGTCGGGGCCATACCCCACGATATCGCCCAAGATCACCAACCGGTCGATGCGGCGCTGCGCCAGATCAGCCAGAACGGCCTCAAACGCCTCGCGGTTGGCGTGGATATCGCTCAATAGTGCCAGCCGCATTCCGTCCCCCCCGGCACATCCCGCACCTTTAGCCCAAAGCCAGTCTAGGGCCTGTCTCTGCGATCGATCAAGTCAGTGATGTGACCCATAACAGCGTTGCGTCCTCTTGTGACAGGCTGATCACGTTGTGGCCCATCGAGGCGTCATAATAGGCGCTATCGCCCCGGCGCAGATCGACGGGTTCGTAAAACTCCGTGTAAAGCCGGATGACCCCGGTCAGGACATACAGAAATTCCTCGCCCTCATGGCGCACCCAGCCGTCGAAACCTTCCATCGCGCGGGCGCGGATGGTGGCGCGGTAGGGCAGCATCTGCTTTTTCGTCAGGCCCCCGGACAGCAGTTCATGTTCATAGGTGGCGGTGGCATGGGCCTGACCTGTCCCCAATTTCGTGACCACGATGCGCCCCGACACCTGCGCTTGCACCGCCGGTGTGAACAGTTGCGGCACCGAGATCGTCAGCCCCAGCGCCAGCTTTTTCAGCGCGTCATAGGTCGGTGACATCTGACCGTTTTCAATCTTTGACAGGGTCGATCGCGCCAGCCCCGCCTGAGCCGCTGCTTGTTCCAGCGTCCAGCCCTTGGCCTTGCGCAATTCGCGCACGCGACTGCCCAGATCCAGCGGCGGCGTGGCCGTGGGATCACCGCTTTCGCGGGCAATGCGGATCATGCGTTTTGGGTCACTGGACATGAGCCTGCCATAAGGCAAGGGGGGCTGCGTTGCAATATCGGCGCGTCTGCCGCCAAACCTATGACGCCATGTCGCCCGCGCTTTGGCCTGCACCAAGCCTTCGTACCGCAAATCTGCCTTGACGCCCTGCCGAGAAATGCCAACAACACGCAGACCCGTCACCCTTTGACTGAACCTGAGGCCCCATGATCCGCTTGGATATCTTCTCTGACCCCGTCTGCCCGTGGTGCCTGATCGGCAAGGCCAATCTGGACCGCGCGCTGGAGTCGCATCCCGATCACCCCTTCGCAATCGAATGGCATCCGTTTCAGTTGAACCCCGATATGGCCGCCGAAGGTGTCGACAAGCGCAGCTATCTGGCGGCGCGGTTTGGCGGCGCGGAGAAGTTGGATCAGATCCATCAGCGCCTGCGCGACGCCGCGAAAGCGGCGGGGGTGGATCTGAACCCAGACATCCCGACCCGCATCCCGAACACGCTGAACGCCCACCGTTTGATTCATTGGGCGGGGCTGGAGGGACGGCAGACGGCAATGGTTTCGGCGCTGTTCCGGGCCTATTGGCGCGAGGGGCGCGATATTGGTGATGTGACCGTGCTCGCCACCTTGGCCAAAGAGGCCGGACTGGACGCTGTCGCCATCGCGCGGCTGTTGACCACAGACGCCGACGCCGATGATCTGCGCGCCCGCGACCTTGACGCCCGCGCCAAGGGCGTGACGGCGGTGCCGACCTTTCTGATCGCGCAGCAGTTTGTGCTGTCGGGCGCACAGCCGCCCGAGCTGTGGGGACAGGTCATCGACGAATTGCGTGAGAAGATGAGACACGGGGCCTGAGGCAACCGGCCCATCGCATTGGGTCTTGTCCTTCCGGCTGCATTCGGGCTTTGTCGCCACTCTGGAGCTGATCCCCACCGCCCCGTATCTGCGCCGCAAGAAAGCCTGATCCATGACCCCCACTGCCCGTTTGTCCTCAGGCGAGTTCATCGCCCTGATTGCAGCCTTGTTTGCCACCGTGGCGATTTCCATCGACGCCATGCTGCCCGCGCTTCCCGAAATTGCCGCCACCCTGTCACCTGCCGATCCAAACCGGGCGCAACTGGTTGTGACCAGCTTTGTCTTTGGCATGGGGGTGGGCACGCTGTTTGTCGGGCCTTTGTCGGATGCCTTCGGGCGCAAGCGGGTGTTGCTGTGGTCTGCGGCGCTGTATTCCCTGGCGGCCTTGGCCTGCTATCTCGCTCCCAGCCTGAACAGCTTGTTGCTGGCCCGCGTGCTGATGGGTGTCGGGGCCGCCGCCCCGCGGGTGGTGGCCGTGGCCATGGTGCGCGATCTGTTCTCGGGCCGCGAGATGGCCAAGGTGATGAGCTTTGTGATGATGGTCTTCACCCTTGTCCCGGCGGTCGCGCCGCTGATGGGGCAAGGCGTCATCGCACTTGCGCAATGGCAGGCGATCTTCTTGGTTTATATCGGGTTTTCCGCCGTCACCATGGCTTGGCTGGCGCTGCGTCAACCCGAAACCCTGCCGGTTTCGGCGCGTCGCCCGCTGGCAGTGGAATCTTTGGTGTCGGCCACGCGGGAACTGTTGGGGCACCGCATCGTCATTGCGTCGATCGTGGCCCAAACCCTGACGCTGGCGGCGCTGTTTGCCAGCCTGTCCTCGATGCAGGGCATCTTTGAACAGCGTTTTGACCGCGCAGACAGCTTCCCACTGTGGTTCGCCTTCATCGCGCTGACCTCGGCTTCGGGCAGCATTCTCAATGCTGCCGTGGTGGTGCGATTGGGGATGCGGTTCGTGGTTTCCACGACTTATGCCGTTATGCTGGCGCTGACTCTGGGGTTGCTGGCGCTGATGGTATCGGGGGCGCTGCCCGAGGCTTTGGCCTTCCCGGCGCATATCTTGTGGTGCATTGCGCTCTTTGCCATGATGGGCTTGTCGATGGGCAATCTGAACGCGCTGGCGATGGAGCCGGTGGGCCATATTGCGGGCCTTGCAGCCTCTGTCACCAGCGCCATTGCAACGGTGGCCTCGGTGCTGATTGCGGTGCCTGTGGGTCTGGCCTTTGACGGCACTGCCCTGCCCTTGATGGCGGGGGTGGCTGTGTTCATGGCGGCGGCCTGGACCGCGGTGCGGTTGGCGGGCAAGCGGTAGCGCACGCCACTGGCTGGCGTTCAAGCTGGATATTTAGGCCAAGGTGAACAAATTTTAGACAAGTTTTAACGGATCAGCCCTTCGGCTTGACCACCTTTTCGGCCAGATCGCGGGCGATGGCGAAGGCACCCTTGATGCGGTCGGCATCGGTTTTCATCTCGCCCATCAACACGATCTTGTTGCCCGCCACCCGCGCCGCAGGGCCTTGGGCCTTGATGAACTCCACCAGCCCGGCCGGATTGGCGAATTTGTCATTGTGGAATTGTACCGTGGCCCCTTTGACGCCCGCGTCAATACGGCTGATGCCTGCACGTTTGCACATCGACTTGATGCGCACGATCAGCATCAGGGTGTTCACATCCTTGGGAATCGGGCCGAAACGGTCGATCAACTCGGCGGCGAAACCTTCGAGTTCCACTTTGGTCGCCAGACTGGACAGCCTGCGGTAAAGCCCCAGACGGATGTCCAGATCGGGGATATAGCTCTCGGGGATCATCACCGGCACGCCCAGATTGATCTGTGGCGACCACTGGTCATCGACCGAGGACAGGCCCTGCAATTCGCCCGATTTGATCTTGGCAATCGTCTCTTCCAGCATCGCCTGATACAGCTCGTAACCAACTTCCTTGATGTGGCCGGACTGTTCCTCGCCCAAAAGGTTGCCAGCACCGCGCAGATCAAGGTCATGGCTGGCGAGGTTGAAGCCCGCACCCAGACTGTCGAGCGATCCCATCAACCGCAGCCGTTTCATCGCTTGCGGCGTCAGCGGGTTGCGGGGTTTGCTGGTCAGATAGCAATAGGCGCGGGTTTTGGAGCGCCCGACCCGGCCCCGGATCTGATACAGCTGGCTCAGGCCGAACATGTCGGCGCGGTGCACGATCATGGTGTTGGCGGTCGGGATATCAAGACCCGATTCCACGATCGACGTCGCCACCAGAACATCATATTTGCCGTCGTAAAACTGGTTCATGCGATCATCCAGATCGCCCGCAGCCAATTGCCCGTGGGCCACGACATAGCTCACTTCGGGGACATGGGTGCGCAGGAAATCTTCGACAAACGGCAGATCGGAAATCCGCGGCACCACATAAAAGCTTTGGCCGCCGCGGAAGTGCTCGCGCAGCAGCGCCTCGCGCACGGTGATGGTATCGAATTCCGACACATAGGTGCGGATGGCCAGACGGTCCACCGGGGGCGTGGCGATGATCGACAGGTCGCGCACCCCGGTCAACGACAGTTGCAACGTGCGCGGGATTGGCGTCGCGGTCAGCGTCAGCACATGGATTTCCGAGCGCATCTCTTTCAGGCGCTCCTTATGCGTCACGCCGAAATGCTGTTCTTCGTCGATCACCAGCAGACCAAGGTTCTTGAACCGCACGCCCTTTGCCAAGAGTGCATGGGTGCCAATCACGATATCGACCGATCCATCGGTCATGGCGGCACGGGTGGCGTTGGCGTCCTTGGTGCTCACAAAGCGCGACAAGGGTTTGATACTGATTGGAAATCCGCGAAAACGTTCGACAAAGCTGCGGTAATGCTGACGCGCCAACAGGGTGGTCGGGCAGATCACGGCGACCTGCATCCCCGCCAGCGCCGCCACAAAGGCCGCGCGCATCGCAACCTCGGTCTTGCCAAAACCAACGTCACCCACGATCAGGCGGTCCATCGGCGACCCCTTCTCCAGATCGGCCACCACATCGGCTATCGCCGAAAGCTGATCCTCGGTTTCGGTATAGGGAAAGCGGGCGGCGAAGGCCTCCCAGATCGAATGCGGAGCCTCCAGAATCGGGGCATGACGCAGGGCACGTTCGGCGGCGATGCGCATCAGCTTGTCGGCAATTTCGCGAATGCGCTGTTTGAGTTTGGCCTTCTTGGCCTGCCACGCACCACCACCCAGACGGTCCAGCAAGCCGTCTTCATGGCCATAGCGCGAAAGCAGTTCGATATTCTCAACCGGCAGATAGAGCTTGGCGTTTTCAGCATATTCCAAGGCGACGCAAGCATGCGGCGCCCCCAAGGCCGTGATGGTTTCCAAGCCCAGATAGCGCCCGACGCCATGTTCGACATGCACGACCAGATCGCCGACCGACAACGTGTCCACCTCGCGCAGAAAGTTGTCGGCCTTGCGCTTGCGGCGGGGTTTTGACACCAAACGGTCGCCCAGCACGTCTTGTTCCGAAATCACCGCCAGCCCCGGCGCGGTGAAGCCCGCCTCCAGCGCCCAGACCATCAGGTATAGCCCACCGCGACCTTCAGGTACGTCGCGGAAATCCTTGATTTCCTTGGCAGAATGCAGACCTTGATCGTCGAGCAGGCCCTTCAGACGCTCTCGTGCGCCATCCGACCATGAAGCGATGACCACATTGCCCTCTTGAGACAATGCTTTAATGTGCGCAGACAAGGCACTGAACAGGCTGACATTTTCTTGCTGGCGTTCTGGCGCGAAACTGCGACCGATGCGGCCTTGCGCGTCCAGAATTCCCGGTCCCGGTGATTGCGGCAAGGGCGACAATTGCACAACGCGGTGATCGGCTGTTGCCGCCTCCCATGCCGCATCGTTCAGATACAAAAGGTCCGGTGGGCTGGGTTTGTAGACGGAATCCAGCCGCCCCTTGGCCGTCAACGCCTCGCGTCGCGCGTCATACTGATCGTCGATGCCCTCCCACCGCGACAAACGCTGCGGGGTGAATTGATCGTCCAGCAGCACCGCAGCTGTCGGCAGATAGTCAAAAATCGTCTCCAGCCCGGTGTGGAAATAGGGCAGCCAATGCTCCATCCCCTGATGTTTGCGCCCGGCCGATACCGCCTCATACAAGGGATCATCCGACCCGCCTGCGCCAAATTCCACCCGGTAATTCTGCCGGAACCGCGCGATGGCGGCCTCGTCCATGATCACCTCGGACATCGGGGCAAATTCCACCGCTGTCAGCTTTTCGGTGGTGCGCTGCGTCACCGGATCAAAGCGACGCGCGCCGTCGAGAACATCACCGAAGAAGTCCAGCCGCACCGGGCCGCCATCGCCGGGCGGGAAGATATCAACGATGCCACCCCGAATGGCGAAATCGCCGGGTTCGGCCACGGTCGACACCGGCGAAAAGCCCATCCGGGCCAGAAAACCCTTCAACTGCGCCTCGTCCACCCGGTCGCCGACGCGCGCCACAAAGGACGCGGTGCGCATGACAGCCCGCGCAGGCAGGCGTTGGGTGGCGGCGTTCAAGGTGGTCAACAGCACAAACGGCCCGGCAAGACCCGATGCCAGCGCCGCCAACGTCGACATCCGCCGCGCCAAAATCTCGGGGTTGGGCGACACCCGGTCATAGGGCAAGCAGTCCCAGGCTGGCAGTTCCAGCACCACAACGCCCGGGGCCATCACCGCGAGCGCCGCCCGCATCGCCTCCATCCGCTTGTCATCCCGGGCGATGTGGATCACCGGCGCACCACGTTCCAACTCGCGGGCCACAAGGCGGGCATCAAAGCCTTCGGGCGCACCGCCAAGCGTGATACGCGCCGCCGTCATTGCACGCGGCTCAGGTTTGAAAGAGATCGCAAATCTCTGTCTTTCCAACCTTTTTGGCTGTCTTTTGATGCAATGGCTGTCATGAAAACCTGAACCGCTCTAGCCCAAGGCGCCGATTTGCATGTTTTGATACATGCCGAACATCGAAGTCACGAAAATCGATACCATGCCCAGCAATTGCACCGAAAAGCGGTGTCGCATCAGGCGGCGGTCCAACTCTTCGCCTTGCAGCGCTTGCGCCTCGATCATCCCGGCCACCCGGATCGACATCGCGGCCAGCGCGGTCATCGGCACCAGCAAGAACAGAACGGCTTGGGCAAATTCGATGTCATAATAAAAGCCCAGCATCAGCAAAGTCGACAGAATGAAGCACAAGAACGCAATCAGCCAAGTGCCCGACGTGCGGGCGATGTAAAGCATTCGCGTGCTGTTGATGCGCACCAAAAGCTCCAGATCCTGTTGTGCGGTTCCACCATCGCGGCGCGCGCGTGAGATCAGATCGAAGGGCACGCCCAGCACCCAATGGCTGCTGGAGGACCACATCACCGCAAGCACGATCCAGTACCACAGGTTGGAAAAGGACCGCATGTCGATGTGTTCAAAGACGATCTGATACCAATCCACCGCCTACCCCCGCAATTGCGACCACCCGCGCGCTATTGTCCGCTTGAGACGCGCGCCTTTCCATGGCAGGCAAGGCAAACAACCGCAAGCCCCTTTGCCCATCAAGGAACCGCCCGATGCGCCCGATTTCAGGCCCCACGCCGATCACCCGTTTTCGCCGCACCCGTCGCACCGGAGCGCTGCGCGCCCTTGTGCAGGAAAACACTCTGACGGCGGGCGATCTGATCTGGCCGGTGTTCTTGCGCGAGGGCGTGGGTCTGCGCGAGCCGATTGCGTCGATGCCGGGCGTCGACCGGCTGAGCCTTGATCTGGTGGTTGTGGCGGCACAAGAGGCCGCCGAACTGGGCATTCCGGCGCTCTGTTTGTTCCCCTATACCGATCCGTCTTTGAAAACCGTGACCTGCGAAGAGGCGTGGAACCCCGAAAACCTGACCAACCGCGCCATCCGCGCCATCAAGGCGGCAGTGCCTGATATCGCAGTGATGACGGATGTGGCGCTTGATCCCTACAATGCGTTGGGCCATGACGGCTTGGTGCGCGATGGCATCATCCTGAACGACGAAACGGTTGAGGCTTTGGTGCGGATGGCCTTGGCGCAGGCCGAGGCCGGCGCGGATATTCTGGGGCCGTCCGATATGATGGATGGCCGCATTGGCGCAATGCGCAGCGCGCTGGAGGTTGGCGGCCACGCCGACGTGGCGATCCTGTCTTATGCCGCGAAATACGCCAGTGCATTCTACGGACCGTTCCGCGATGCCGTAGGGGCATCGGGTGCATTGAAGGGTGACAAGAAAACCTATCAGATGAACCCCGCCAACTCGGATGAGGCGCTGCGTCTGGTGGAACGTGACCTGCGCGAAGGGGCTGATATGGTGATGGTCAAGCCCGGCATGCCCTATCTGGACATTTGTCGACGGGTGAAAGACACCTTTGGCGCGCCGACCTTTGCCTATCAAGTGTCTGGCGAATACGCGATGATCCAAGGTGCGGCTGAACGCGGCTGGATCGACGGCGACGCAGCGATGCTGGAAAGCCTGATGGCGTTCAAGCGCGCAGGCTGTGACGGGGTGCTGACCTATTTCGCCCCCCGCGTGGCACGACTGCTGCAACGCCGCTAGGCAGGCGTCGGCGGGGGCTTGCCATGTTTGGTGCGAAAGACATGACAGCGGTCCCGAATACCGCTATATATAGGGAGAGTGAGGCCATCAGAGCCTCTGCAGGCAAAAGGCAGTTCACATGACACAGGTTTCCCGGCGCGGTTTTCTGACGGCAAGCGGTGCCGCTTTGGTTTTGGCGGGCTGCCAAAGCTCGGCCCTTGGCAATGGCATCGGGTCCAGCGGGGCGGCGATAATTGATGGCCGCGTCGACAAGACCCGCGACTATCTGTTCAACCAGTACCCCGGCACCCGTGATCTGGCGCAGCGGGCTTATGGCGTGTTGTTCATGCCTTTGGTGACAGAGGCAGGCTTTGGCATCGGCGGCAGCTATGGCCGTGGCGCGCTGCGGATCAACGGCGCGACGGTGGACTTTTACTCTGCCGCCCGCGCCACCATTGGCTTTCAGATTGGCGCGCAGCAATATGCACACGCGCTGTTCTTCATGACCGATGCGGCTTTGGCCGGGTTTCGGCGCTCCAACGGTTGGGCTGGCGGGGCCGAGGTGCGCTATGCCACACCGGAACAGGGCGCGACATTGGGCAAGGAAACCACCGAACTGGACCCGGTGATCGGTTTGATCTTTGGCCAGCAAGGCTTGATTGCCGGGGCGACTTTGGCGGGCGTGAAGTACACGCGGATCATTCCGTAACGCATGGCGGGTTCAACACCCACCCTACCGCAGAAGTAGGGTGGGTGTTGAACCCAGCATAATTTTCTTTATCGCAACCGCCGGATCAAACTGGACGTGTCGCCGCGCCCGCCGCCCATCAGTTGAACATCCTTGTAAAACTGATCGACCAAAGCCGTGACCGGCAGCCGCGCGCCGATCAGGTCGGCTGTGTCCAGACAGATCCCCAAATCCTTGCGCATCCAATCCACCGCGAAGCCGAAGTCAAAACGGTCCTCCAGCATTGTCTTGTGGCGGTTTGCCATCTGCCACGACCCGGCGGCACCTTGAGAAATCACCTCAACCACCGCATTGCCATCCAAACCCGCCTTTTCGCCAAAGGCCAAAGCTTCGGCCAAACCCTGCATCAGGCCCGCGATGCAGATCTGGTTCATCATCTTGGCCAGTTGCCCGGCACCGGACTCTCCCAACCGCTTGCACACCCGCGCATAGGCGGCCATCACCGGCTCTGCCCGGTCATAGTCGACCTGCACCCCGCCGCACATGATCGACAGCGCGGCGTTTTGTGCACCCGCCTGCCCGCCCGACACCGGAGCGTCGACAAACCCCAGCCCCAGCCCTGCCGCCACCGCTGACAACTCGCGTGTCACCAGCGCCGAAACCGTGGTGTGATCGACAAAAACCGCGCCCTTCGCCATGCCCGCAAAAGCCCCCTCCGCCCCCAGACAGACCGAGCGCAGATCATCGTCATTGCCAACGCAAGCGATCACAAAATCAGCCTTTGCGGCCGCCAAGGCCGGAGTGGCCGCCAGTGAACCGCCATGCTGCGCCACCCAAGCCTCGGCCTTGGCGGCGGTCCGGTTGTACACCACGACCTGATGACCCTTGGCCGCCAGATGCCCCGCCATCGGATAGCCCATCACCCCAAGGCCAAGAAACGCCAGCTTTGCCATCGCTCAATCCTTCACATTGCCCCGCAATTCCCGATGGACTAGGAAGGCAACCAGACCCTGCCGTCAAGGACACGCCCCATGCTTATCGCCTTTCGCTGGTTGCTGCGCGCGCTGACCGGGCTGATCGCCCTTGGTTTGATGGCCGGGCTTTTGACCTATTATGTGCTGTCGCGGTCCCTGCCCGATTACAACGAAAGCTTTGCTCTGCCGGGCCTGTCTGCCCCGGTCGAGATAGTACGCAACAACGCCAATGTGCCGCATATCTTTGGGGCCACCGAGTCGGACGTCTTTTATGCGCTTGGCTTTGCCCATGCTCAGGATCGGCTGTGGCAGATGACCATGCTGCGCCGCACCGCGCAGGGGCGGCTGTCCGAGATTTTCGGCGCGCGCACGGTGAAGATCGACGAATTGCTGCGGCGGCTGGACCTTTACACCCTGTCGCAGCAGTCGGTGGCGGCGCAGGATGCGCGCACCAATCTGGCGCTGGACTCCTATGCGGCGGGGGTGAATGCTTGGATCAGTCAGGTCAATATCGGCGCGCGGGGGCGTGGCGCGCCAGAGTTTTTCTTCTTTTCCAATGAGATCTCGGCGTGGTCCGCCGCCGACAGCCTTGCCATTCTGAAGCTGATGGCCCTGCAGCTTTCGGCGCATCTGGAGGATGAGGTTCTGCGCGCGCAGATGTCGCTGATCCTGCCGTCTGCACGTCTGTCCGACATTCTGCCCGACGATCCGACCAGCGGAATCGCCGCCCTGCCCGACTATGCCGCCCTGATGCCCGGCCAGTTTCCGCAGCCTGCCCGACAGCAAGCGTCCTATATCGACACGCCGCTGTCGCCCTTTCACAGCCGCGATTTCGCGGGGGCGTCGAATGCCTGGGCAGCCACGGCGAACCGCTCTGCCGCCGGCGGCAGTTTGCTCGCCAATGACCCGCATCTTGGTTTCACCGCGCCGTCGATCTGGTATCTGGCGCGGCTGGAACTGCCTTCTGGCGGGGTGATCGGCGGCACCATACCCGGTATGCCCTTGGTTCTGGTGGGGCGGTCGGAACGGCTGGGCTGGGCGCTGACCTCGTCCTATCTCGACGATCAAGATGTGGTGATAGAGCGGATCAATCCTGAAAACCCCCAAGAGTATCTGACGCCCGACGGCCCCAAACCCTTCACCTCGCGCCAGACCATCGTGACCATCAAGGATGCGGAACCGGTGACACTGACCCTGCGCTGGTCGCAAAGCGGGCCGATCCTGCCGGGCAGCCATTATGATCTGGCTTCGGTAACGCCTGCGGGCCATGTCGCAGCGCTGGAATGGACGGCGCTGTCGGGCGCGGATACGTCGATGACGGCGGCGATGCGGTTGATGAGAGCGGGGTCGATCAGCGGCGGCATCGCTGCGGGTGCGTTGTTCGTGGCCCCCTCGCAGAACCTGACCCTGTCGGATGCAGATGGCATTGCCATGCAGACCATCGGTGCGATGCCCGCGCGCGATGTGTCGCACCGCACCCAAGGCCGCATGCCCGCGCCCGGGTGGGAGGGCGCGAACCGCTGGCAGGGCATGCTGCCCTACAGCGACAACCCGCGCTTTGTTAACCCCACCTCCGGCCTGCTGGGCAACACCAACAACAAGACCGTCGACCGCCCCTTCCCGCGCCATGTGTCGTTTGAATGGGGCGACACGCAGCGCATCCAACGCTGGCTGGCGCTGATGAAAACGCGTGAGGTGCACACGCGCGACAGTTTCATCGAGGCGCAGCTGGACACTGTATCGCCCACCGCGCGCAACCTGCTGCCATTGCTGGGCGCCGATCTGTGGTTCACCGGTGAGGCCGCCCCCGAAGGCACAGCGGAACGCATGCGGCAAAAAGCCCTGGATTTGCTGGCGCAATGGAACGGCGAGATGAACGAACATCTGCCCGAACCCCTGATCGCCGAGGCATGGCTGCGGGCAGTGCAAGACCGACTGGCCCGCGATGAGATCGGCGCCCTGGCGGACACATTCAACCATCCAGAGCCGGTGTTCATCGAACGCGTGTTCCGCAATGTTGGCGGCGCTTCGGTCTGGTGCGACGTCATCCAATCGGCAGCGGTGGAGACATGCACGGACGTGTCACGCATGGCGCTGGATCAGGCGCTGCTGGAACTGACCGAAACCTACGGCCCCAATCTGGAAAGCTGGCGCTGGGGCGACGCGCATCAGGCAACGCATGACCACGCGGTGTTGGGCGAGGTGCCGGTGCTGCGATACTTTGTCAACATCCGCCAATCGACCTCTGGTGGCGACACCACGCTGCTGCGCGGGCGCACCAAGGGCACCGGCGCGAACCCTTATCTGAACGTCCACGGCGGCGGCTATCGCGGGGTTTATGACTTCGCAGACCCCGACAGCTCGGTGTTCATCCAATCGACCGGGCAATCCGGGCATCCGCTGTCGGCCTATTACGACGATATGTCAGAGCTGTGGCGGCGTGGCGAATACATCCCGATGTCACTGGACCCGGAACTGGCGCGGGCGGCGGCGGTGGGGGTAACGCGGTTGACGCCCGCACCTTGATCTGGCGGAGGTGGGGGGCACCCCCCCACACCCCGTGGGATATTTCCGCCAAGATGAAGCCGAATTTTAGATTAATTGTCTTGGATTCAGAGATCTGGAGCGGATTTCCTGCAATTTGAGTCAGGTTGTAGGAAATCCGAGACAGGCAGTGCCGGTGTCTGTTGCGGTTACGGTTGCGTTCCGTCGGCCAAACCGGATCGAACGCAACACGTTCTAAAGGGCAAGGTACCGTTTTTCCTGCCTGGCGGTCCAGCGCAGGTTGATTTGCCAACCGTCTTCGCTCTGCGCCTCATCCAACACGACGCCCTCGCCGTGCAGCCAAGCCCGGCGCTTGCCTTCGGCAAAGCCAAGAGACAGGGTCTGATCGGTTTTCTCTTCATCGAAGTTCAGCGAAATCGCGGCCAGCAGTGCGGGGATGCCCTCAGCCGTCAGCGCCGAAACCGGGAACACGCCGGCGCGATTGGTGGCTTGCACCGTCAAAGCCTCATGCTGGCTGGGGTCGACCAGATCGAGTTTGTTCCAGACCTCAAACATCGGAACCCCGGCACCAACGCCCAAAGCCGCCAGAATATCGGCCACGTCGGCGGCCTGTTCGGCAGATTCAGGGTGGCTGATGTCGCGCACATGCAAGATCAGGTCGGCCTCCAACACCTCTTCCAGCGTGGCACGGAAAGCAGCGACCAGCTGCGTCGGCAGTTCCGAGATGAAGCCCACGGTGTCCGAGGCAATAATCTTGCGGCCGGACGGCAAGACCACGCCGCGCATCGTTGGGTCCAAAGTGGCAAACAGCATGTCCTTGGCCAACACATCCGCCCCGGTCATCCGGTTGAAAAGGGTGGACTTTCCCGCGTTGGTATAACCCACCAACGCCACCAGCGGGAACGGCACCTTGCGCCGCGAGGCGCGGTGCAGCTCGCGGGTTTTCACGACCCGGTCCAGCTGACGCTTCAGACGGATCACCTGATCGTCGATGGCGCGGCGGTCAGATTCCAACTGCGTTTCACCCGGACCGCCGACAAACCCAAAGCCGCCGCGCTGGCGTTCAAGATGGGTCCAAGCCCGCACCAATCTTGTGCGTTGGTAGGACAGGGCTGCCAGTTCCACCTGCAGCACACCTTCACGGGTGCGCGCCCTGTCGGCAAAAATCTCGAGGATCAAGCCGGTGCGGTCCAGAAGCTTGACGCCCCATTCCTTTTCCAGATTGCGCTGCTGCACGGGTGTCACTGACCCGTCCACCAGCACCAGATCAATCTCAAGCGCCTTGAGCGTGGTCTTCAGTTCTTCCACCTTGCCGGAGCCAAACAGATGCCCCGGATGCAGCCGCGCCAGACGCGCCACCTCTGACCCCAGAACCGCAAGGTTCGGCATCGCGGCGGCCAAAGACACCGCCTCGGCCAGACGGTGCTCGGCCATGCGGCGGTGATGCGCGGTTTTCAGATCGGGATGCAGCACAAAGGCGCGCGTGGGCGCCTCTGCCGTTTCATAGGCATCTATGCCACCGTCTTCGAACAGCAGCTCGTCTTCGTCGTCTTCTGGAAGATCAGAGATCAGTCTTCACCTTCATAAAGGTTAACCGGCCCTCCCGGCATGATGGTGGAAATCGCGTGTTTGTAGACAAGCTGCGACTGGCCATCACGGCGCAGCAACACGCAGAAATTGTCAAACCAAGTGATCACACCCTGCAATTTTACACCGTTGATCAGAAAAATCGTCACCGGAACCTTGGATTTTCGGACATGGTTCAGAAAGGCATCTTGCAAATTTTGTTTATCAGCGGCCATCGGTTTCTTGTCCTTGTTGTCAGTCGCTTGGCAGACGCGCCCCCCGTGACACGCCCTGAATTCAATATGTCGTGCAAAAGCAAGAGATTCCAGCCCCAAATTCACGATTCATGCCACAGGTTTCAGCCGCGCCAGCTGTCTGGAGCCAAAAGCGCAAGGATGGCCAGCGTTTCCAGCCGGCCGACCACCATCGCCAATCCCAGCACCACCTGTTCGGCCGCACCCAGATCGGCGTAAGACACCACCATATCCGGCAGACTTCCCGCCAAAGGCCCGGTGGTGGTCAGGCAAGCAACGGCGAAAACCAGCGCGGTTTCAAAGCTTTGGCCAACAAATGTCAGCAAGGCGGTAAAAAACGCAATCGACAGGGCGAACAGCATGAAAAAGACCCAAGCCACATAAGCGCCCTCACGCCGCATCTGCCGGGCCGCCACGCCCGCGCCGCCTACGGAATTGGGATGCACCAGCCGTTCGACCTCGCGTTCGCCATGTCGGATCAAGGCGTAAACGCGCAGCAGTTTGACCCCCCCCGCGGTTGTGGCCACACCGCCACCGACAATTGCCAGACCCATCAGCACCAGACCCGGCGAGCGCAGACCCGCCCAATCCATCGCAATCTGTGATGATCCGGTGTCAAAGCCGGTGGTGGTCAGGAAGGATATCGCCAAAAACGCCCCGCCCCACAAAGCGGTGACAGGATGTGTGCTATTGGCGGGCGCGGCACCCACCCAATGATAGGCAAAGAAAATCAACGGCACCACCGCCACCAGCGTCAGCCCCAGCCGCAACTCGGGATCATCCACACGTCGCATGCCTTGGGCCACCACCGACGCTCCCGGCATGAATCGCCGCGACAAGGCAAGAATCAGGAAGCCGAAGATCAACACTTCGCCGATCACCCCAGACCGACTGTCTTGCAACCCGTCCATCGGTGAGATGCCAGAGGTCGAAAGCGTCGACATCGCGTGACACAGCGCCACCAGACTGTCATCGCCCGCCAGCATCAGCGCCAGCCACAAAAGCACAGTCAGCCCGCCATAGACCGGAAAGATCAGCGCGGCATAGCGCAGCATCCGCTCGGACGGTTCGGCGATCCGGGTGATCTGCGAGGTGCCAACCGCCCCACGCCCCGGAGCACGGCCCGTCACCACCTCTACCCCGCCAAGGTTCATCGGGGCCAGCACCGCCACCGCCATCAGAATGATGTAAAACCCGCCCAACCAGCCAACAAAGGCCCGCCACAGATGCACAGAAGGCGGCAGCAGCGCGGGATCAAACACCGAAGCCCCGGTGGTGGTGAAATCCGACAGCATCTCAAACCACGCATCGCCAAAGCTGATGCCCAGCCGCAATTGCGTCAAAGGCAGCGCCAACAGGATCGGCAGCACCAGATAGGCACCGGCCAATGCCGACAAATGCCCGCGCGCGGCATTGCGGTTGCGGCGGTTCAGGGTGGCAAGGGCGATCATCGCCACCAGCACCGCCACGATGAAGGCAGAGTAGAGAAACCCGCGCGCCACCGTGTAATCGCGCAAAACCATCGCATGGGAGGCAGGCAACAGCATCGCCAGCGCCGACACCCCCATCAGGATCACAATCAGCGGCAGGTCGAGCAAACGGCGCATCATGTCAGAAGAAGTCGATCGAGACTTGCAGCAGGCGTTCCACCTCGCGCACGTCCTTGGACATCGAGAACAGCGCGATCACATCGCCCGTCTCCAGCCGCAAATCGCCTGTGGGTTTCAGCACCTTATCGCCTTTCATCACCCCACCGACCAGCACGCCTTCGGGAAATTCCACCTCGCGCACCAACCGCCCGGCCAGCGGCGAGGTGGACAGCACCTGCGCCTCGATCATCTCGGCCTCTGAATCCCCCAGCGAATACACCGCGCGCACCTTGCCGTGGCGAATATGGCGCAGGATCGAGCTGACTGTGGTCGCGCGCGGGTTGATATAGGCGTCAATGTCCAACGGCCCCATCAAGGGCGCCAGCGTCGGGTCGTTGACCAGCGCAATCGCCATCGGGCACCCCGCCTGCTTGGCGCGCACCGCTGCCAGCAGGTTGGTCTTGTCATCATCCGTGACCGCCAAAACCGCATCGGCGCGGTCAATCGCCGCCTCCATCAACAGGTCCATATCCATGCCATCACCGTTCAGCACGATGGTGCGGGACAGGCTGTCCGCCGCTTTTTCCGCCCGCGCCCGGCTTTTCTCGATGATCTTGGCGCGCACCCGGTCGGTGCGCCGCTCCAGCGCCATCGCCACCGCAAGGCCCACATTACCGCCACCGATGATGATGATACGCTCTTGTTTTTTGGTCTTTTTCCCGAAAATCTCCAGCGCGCGGTTGATGTCTTCGGAATGGGTGAAGACATAGATCATGTCCTCTGCAAACAGCTGATCGCCAGCATCGGGCGCAAACAGCCGACCCTTGCGGCGCACCCCCACGACGATGGCGCGCAGGGATGGAAACAGTTCGTTCAACTGCCGCAACGGGGTGTTCAGCACCGGGCAATCGTCGGTCAAGGCGATGCCCAACAGCTGTGCTTTGCCACCCATGAAGCTTTCGGTGTCAAAGGTCGCAGGGGCCGCCAACCGTTGCAACGCGGCCTCGGCCACCTCGCGTTCCGGGCTGATCACCACGTCGATCGGCAGGTGATCGCGGCGGTAGAGATCAGAATAAATCGCGTCCAGATAGGATTGGCTGCGCAACCGGGCAATCTTGCGCGGCACCGAAAAGATCGAATGGGCAACCTGACAGGTCACCATATTCACCTCATCCGAATAGGTGGCCGCGATGATCATGTCAGCGTCGCGCGCACCCGCCTTTTCCAGCACGTCAGGATAGCTTGCAAAGCCCGCAACCCCCTGAACATCCAGCGTTTCCGTGGCGCGCCGCACGAGATCGACGTTGTTGTCCACCACGGTGACGTCATTTTTCTCGCCCGACAGATGGCGTGCAATTTGCCAGCCGACCTGCCCCGCGCCACATATAATCACCTTCATATCAGCCTCCGGGGTCTGGACATCACCGTTGCATCGCAGAACCGCTGCTTCGGGTCAATCAACCGTCGTCCGCGTCATCCTCGGCCCCGCGCCCGGATTTGGAGGTGGTGACAACGCCCAGAGACTTCAGCTTGCGGTGCAAAGCAGAACGCTCCATCCCGACAAACCCCGCCGTACGGCTGATATTGCCACCAAAGCGGTTGATCTGGGTCAGCAGATATTCGCGTTCAAACACCTCGCGCGCCTCGCGCAGCGGCAGAGTCGCCATTGCGCCGCCCAGCACCATGCGGCCGCCGGTGTCGGTGGCAGGTTCATGCCCCGGCAATTCGCGCGCCTCGATCGGACCCGCACCATCGCCCAAGATCAGCACCCGCTCGATCACATTGCGCAGTTGTCGCACGTTGCCCGGCCATTGCATGGTTTGCAGCATCGCCTCGGATTCCGAGGTCAGATCGCGCAACGGCAGGCCTTGGCTGCGGTGGAACATGTCGATGAAATGCCGCGTCAGTTCGGGAATATCCTCGCGCCGTTCGGCCAGCGACGGCACGGCAATCGGCACCACATTGAGGCGGTCATACAACTCCTGCCGGAACCGCCCTGCCGCTATTTCACTGCGCAAATCGCGGTTGGTCGAGGATATCACCCGCAGATCGACGCGCACCTTGTCACTGCCCCCCGCCCGCGCGAATTGCTGTTCGGTCAACACGCGCAGGATTTTCGACTGGGTTCCCAGTGGCATATCGGCGACCTCGTCAAAGTAGACAACGCCGCCATGTGCTTGTTCCAACAGACCTTTCTCGATGCCGCGTTCTGACGTTTCACGACCAAACAGCACCTCTTCCATGCGCTCAGGTTCAATCGTGGCCGAAGACACCGACACGAAAGGCGCGGTGGACCGCCCGGAATTGGTGTGAATGAACCGCGCCGCCATCTCTTTGCCAGACCCGGCGGGCCCGGTCAGCATCACCCGGCCGTTGGATTTCGTCACCTTGTCCAGATGCGCGCGCAGGTTCTTGAAGGCGGGGCTGGAGCCCAACATCTCGCTGCTGGTCACATCGCGGCGGCGCAGATCGGCGTTTTCGCGACGCAGACGGCTGGTCTCCATCGCGCGCGACACCACCACCATCAACTGATCGATGTTGAAGGGTTTCTCGATGAAGTCATAAGCGCCCTGCTTGATCGCCGCGACAGCAATTTCAATATTGCCATGGCCCGAGATGATCACGACCGGAATATCCGGGTTGTCGCGCTTGACGGTTTTCAGAATGTCGATCCCGTCCATCCGGCTGTCTTTCAGCCAGATATCAAGGATCATCAAACTGGGCGGATCGGCATTGATCTCGGCCATGCAATCGTCAGAATTGGCCGCAAGTCGAATGGCATAGCCCTCGTCCTTCAAGATATCACCGATCAATTCGCGAATGTCTTTCTCGTCGTCAACGATCAAAATGTTCGACATCATACCCCCTGGCCGGTTGCGGCCTGTTTGCCCGCCCGCTTGCGCGGCGTTCTGGGCAGGCGGATGACCGCCATCGCCCCGAAATGGGCTGTTGCATCAAAGGCGGGCGCGTCTTCCAAAGACAGCGTACCGCCATGTTCTTCAATGATCTTCTTGACAATGGGCAGGCCCAGACCGGTGCCCTTTTCGCGTGTGGTGACATAGGGTTCAAACAACCGGGCGCGATCCGGCGGCAGGCCCACGCCATTGTCACTGATGCGGATGACAACTTCTGCCTCATCTGCCTGCATCGAGACGTGGATTTCGGGCGCATAGCCCGCAGGTGCGCCCTTTTCGATAAGGGTTTCCGTGGCTTCTCCGGCGTTCTTGATCAGATTTGTCAAAGCCTGACCGATCATTGTCGCGTCCAAATCCACAACCAGCGGCGCGGCGGGCAGCGACTTTACAAACCGCACATTGGGCTGGCCGTTTTCCTGCAACATCACGGCGGCACGCACCAAAGCCGTCAGGTCATTGTCGCGACGGTCCGGTTCCGGCATCCGCGCAAACTTGGAAAACTCATCAACAATGCGGCGTAAGTCATTCGTTTGACGGATGATAACATCCGTGTACTGCTCCAGATCATCGGGTTCTTTGACCTGGCTTCGAAACTTGCGCTTGATGCGTTCGGCGGACAGTTGAATGGGGGTCAGCGGGTTCTTGATTTCATGGGCAATACGACGGGCCACATCCCCCCAAGCCGCCATCCGCTGCGCCGACACCAGTTCGGTGACATCATCAAAAGCCACGACATAGCCTTCAAGCCCGATTTCTGACCGCCGCGTCGACATCCGCACCAGCAGGCTTTCCAATTTGCCTTTGCGCGTCAACCGCACCTCTTCCTGCACGGCGCTTCCCGCGCCATCACGCAACCGGTCAAACAGCGCCGCAAACTCTGGCACCGCCACCGCAAGCGCCAGGTCGGTGGCGCCGTCGCTGATCACCAGCAACCGTTCGGCCGCGCGGTTGGCAAAATCGACCCGGCCTTCTGCGTCCAACCCCATCACGCCCGCGGTGACGTTTGACAGCACGCTGTCAAACAGGCGGCGGCGTTGTTCGGTCTGGTTGTGACTGCCCTCCAACGCTTCGCGCTGACCTTTAAGTTGGTGCGTCATCTGATTGAAAACGCGTCCCAAAGTGGCAATCTCGTCGTCGCCTTCTTCTTCCTGAACCTGCACATCCAGATCCCCCTGACCCACCCGCGCCGCAGCCGAGGCCAAACGTCCCACCGGGCGGCTCAGACGTTCGGCAAACCAAAGGCCCAACCAGACAGCGGCCAGGATCAGGATCAGTGCAAAGCCCAGATACAACAGACCAAAGTTGAACAGCACCGACCCACGTTCGGACTCCAACTGCTGATACAGCCGCACGGTTTCCTTGGTTTCATCCAGAAGCGACAAGATCCCGCCATCCACCTCGCGTGAGATGTAAAGATAGCGGTCAGCAAAGGCCGGAAGATGCACCAGCGCACGGAATTCATTATTGGCCCAATCTTCAATCACCACCAGTTGGCCCGTCTTGGCTTGGGCAATCTGATCGGCAGAAGGTAATTCAAAATCAAAGAGATAAGACCGTTCGCCCCGGGTCTTCAACGTACCGGCGCCGTCGATCAAAAACACCTCACGCAGACCCCGCTGCACTGCCGCTTGGCCTTGGGTCAGCACCGGGCGCAACTGACTGTCTTGCAGCAAAGCCGTCGCTTCCTTGGCGGCTTCAAGATAATCAGCCAGCGATTGCGCGTCTTCGGTCAAGGCCCGGCGGTGTTCATCCTCATAGGCCTGCGCTGCTGCCAGCGAATTGCTGACCACATTGCTGACCCGGTCCGAAAACCAGCCCTCAAGCCCGATATTCACCGTCAAAACCGCGAACACGGCGACCAGAACCGTTGGCACCAAGGCCACGATGCCGAACACGCCGGTCAGCCGCAGATGCAACTGCGATCCGGCAGAGTTGCGGCGTCGGTCCATGATCATCCGCGTCACACGCGACATCACAAGGGCAGCCACCACAAGCACATAAACAAGATCTGCCAGCAGCACGAGCCGCAGGTATTGCGAATTTGAGCCCAGATTAAACGGCCCCAGCCCCAGAAACGTCGCCACTGCCAAAAGCGGGCCAAGGAAGACCAAACCAAAGGTCATGCCCGTCTGCACACGCTTTTGGCGGCGCAAGCGGGTCAGCCTGATCCAGGTGCTGCTGCGATAAGCGCTTCCCACCATTCCCCCAAACGCGCGGGCCGACTGCGTCTTGCCCGCCACATACTGTACCCAATCTGTCACGTCACCGAACAGACACGGGGCTCTGTGGCGGTTTTACATCAGCTTGCGGCGGCGTGTCACGCGAATACCGAGGTCGGTGATCTTCTTGCGCAAGGTATTGCGATTGATGCCCAGAAGATCGGCACATTTGGCTTGATTGCCCCCAGTGGCATCCAGCGCAATCTCGATCAATGGGATCTCCATTTCATGCAAAATGCGGTCGTAAACACCGTTTGGGGGCAATTGGCCGCCGTGCAGATCGAAATAGCGCTTTAAATGTCGCGCCACCGAGGCCGAAAGTTTCTCGCCCTCAATCACCCCGCCGCGCGGCGCATGCGCAGGTGCGGCACCGCCCAAAGCTGATTCGAGCTCGGTCTTGTTGATTTCAGGCTCGGTCGCCGTCACCAGCAGGCGTTTCAACGTATTCTCCAACTGGCGCACATTGCCGGGCCAAGGATAGGCCCGCACCATGGCCATAGCTTCGGCGGAAAGGCGGCGCTGGCTTCCCATGTCACGCTCTCCGCGCGCCAGAAAATGCTCGGCCAACAGCGGGATGTCTTCGACGCGTTCGCGCAGGGGCGGCACTTGCAAGGTGATGCCACCCAGACGGTAAAACAGATCCTTGCGGAATCGCCCCGCCTCCATCTTCACGGCCAGATCGGCCTGCGAGGTGGCCATGATGCGCGGCGCGTGATCGCCCATCACATCCAGCATCCGCACCAGCCGGGCCTGCGCGTCGTCGTCAAAATCGGCCACCTCATCCAGCACCAAAGAGCCGCCCTTGGAGCGGGCCAGCAGGGTCGAGATTCCTTCCATCCCCGCCAGATCACCGGACTGCGCCACCACGAAGGGTTGGCTGCGACGGTCGGAAAAGTCGTGAATGGCGCGCGCAATCAAAGACTTTCCGGTACCAGACTCCCCCGAAATCAGCACTGGCAGATCGGCGTTCATCACCCGCGCCACCAGCCGGTAGAGCGACTGCATCGCAGGCGTGCGGCCCACCAAAGGCAGATCATCCATGGCCTCGCGCGGGGCCAGCGCGGGCTTTGGTGCCAGCCGTTTGCGGTCCAGCGCCCGGGCAGATCGCTTCATCAAATCGGGCAGATCGAAGGGTTTCGGCAGGTAATCAAACGCCTCGGCCTCGGCGGCCTGAATGGCGGTCATGATGGTGTTTTGCGCTGAAATCACGATCACAGGCAGGCCGGGGCGCAGCTTGGCAATCTGTGGCAGCGCTTCAAGGCCATTGCCGTCGGGCATGATGACATCGGAAATCACCAGATCGCCCTTGCCCTCTTCGACCCAGCGCATCAGCGTCATCAGGCTGGATGTCGCATGCACCTTGCAGCCCGCGCGGGTCAGCGCCTGCGTCAACACGGTGCGGATGGTGCGGTCATCATCGGCGACTAGAACGGTGCCATCCATCAGCGGGTCTCCTCGGAAAGCCCACGCGGGGCAAGGGGTAGCGAAATGCGAAACACGGTGCGGCCGGGGACACTATCGACGGAAATCCAGCCCTCGTGGTCCGAGATGATCTTCGACACCAAGGCCAAACCCAGCCCGGTGCCGTTTTCGCGGCCTGACACGAAGGGCTCGAACACGTCGGCGGCGATTTCGGGCGGGATGCCGGGGCCATCGTCGATGATTTCCACCTGCAGGGGCAAGGCGGACCCGGTGCCATCCTTGCGCCTGCGCCGCAAGGTTTGGTCATAGAAGGTGTGAAGCCTGATGGTTCCGCCTTTGAAACCAGCGGCTTCTGACGCGTTCTTCAACAAGTTTAGGAACACCTGCATCAGCTGATCTGAGTCGGCATAGGTCGCGGGCAAGGACGGATCGTAATCTTCCACGATCGCCATATGCACGCCAAAGCCAACCAAAGCCGAGCGCCGGGCGCGGTCCAGGGCGTCATGCAGGTTCACCGCACGGCGGGCCGGGGGGCGCAGATTGCCGAACTGTTCAACCTGCTCCAGCAGTTTGACGATGCGGCGGGTTTCCTCGACGATCAGGTCGGTCAATTCCAAATCCTCGGGGGAAAGCCCCATCGCCAGCAGTTGGGCTGCACCAGAAATCCCGGCCAGCGGGTTCTTGATTTCATGCGCCAGCATTTCCGCCATGCCGATCGCCGATTTGGCGGCCGAAGTCACATGCATCGCCCGGCCCAGCCGGTCGGCGATTTCGCGGGGCGTGATCAGCATCACCAGCGCGTCGCTGTCTTGCAAAGGCGCAATTTGCAGGCCGCATTGCACGGGCGCGCGTTCGCCCGTGGTCACGTCGGCCTCTGCGATGAACAGCGGCGACTGGTGGGCGCGCACACGGGTCAGCGCGTCCTCCATCGGTGCGTCAATCGTCAGGCGGTCCAGCAGCGGATGCCCGATCAGGCTGCGCGCCGAGGCATTCAGAAAGGTTTCTGCCGCCGGATTGACATCCGCAATCCGCCCATCCGCCGCAATCACCAATGCGGGCAAAGGCAGCGACGCCCAAAGGGCCGAGGTGTCGGTCATGCAGCCACCTTTTGCAGCACAAACGCGCCTTCCAGCAGGTCGCGCACTTGTGCCGGATCGGTTGCGGTCAAAATCGGTTCGCGCGCAGCCCCTGCCCCGGCCTCATCGAGATACCAGCCCAGATGTTTGCGCGCGACCCGCAGGCCCAGAGCGGGACCATAAAACTCCAACATTTGATCGTAGTGACCGATGACCAGCCGCGCCAGATCAGCCCCCACAGGCACCACCGGGGCCGCCGTGCCGTAAAGCGCCGCCGCAATCTGCGCCAGCCGCCACGGCGCACCCTGCGCGCCACGCCCGACCATCACACCATCGGCCCCCGATTGCGCCAATGCCGCGCGGGCGGTGGCCACATCGACAATATCGCCATTGGCAATGACGGGAATGCCCACGGCATCCTTGACGCGCCGGATCGCGGCCCAATCGGCGCGGCCTTTGTAAAACTGGCAGCGCGTGCGGCCGTGAATGGTGATCATCGCCACGCCCGCCGCTTCGGCCCGCACCGCGATTTCTGGCGCATTCAGGCTGGCGTCATCCCAGCCCAGCCGGGTTTTCAAAGTGACCGGCACCGATACCGCACCCACAACCGCCTCGATCAACCGCAGCGCCAGATCGGGTTCCTTCATCAGTGCCGACCCGCAAGCGCCATTGCCGCCCGAGGCCGTCACCCGTTTGGCCGGGCAGCCCATGTTGATGTCAATCACCCGCGCGCCCTGCCCTTCGACATAACGCGCGGCTTCGGCCATCCAATGCGGATCGCGCCCCGCCAGTTGCACCGCCGTCGCCTGCTCGCCAAAGCCGAGTTCCGCATGGCCAAGGTCCGCCATGCCCAAACTTGCGCGGGCCCGTGCCAAAGGCTGCGCGCGCATCACCTCTTCTGAGGCCACCATCTCAGACACCACCAGACCGGCGCCAAATTGCGCCACCATCCGCCGGAATGGCAGATCGGTGATACCAGCCATCGGTGCCAGAATCACTGGCGGGTTCAATGCGATGGTTCCAAGCCTTGGGGTCATGAATTGTCCTGATACTGCGTGCCACCTTGCGCCTTGATCGGGGCAAGGCCAAGATCGACACCTCTGTTTATGCCCTAATTTCATGCAATGCACAAATATTAGGCGTCACCGCCGCATTTGCAGGCCAGATTGTCATAGCCCGCGTGCTGTTTTAGACAGAGACAAAGGGGACAGCATGAAATTCGCCGCCATCATCACCGCTGCAGGCCTTGGCGCGCGCGCGTCGGGGGTCCACGCCTTGCCCAAGCAATGGGTGAACATTGCAGGTCAGCCGGTGGTTGCCCATGCCTTGGATGCTTTCGCTGGCATGGTGCGGATGCTGACCATCAACCCCGAGCATCGGCATTTGAGCACGGGCTTGGCGGATGACATTCAGATCGTCGAGGGCGGGGCCACGCGGGCAGCCTCGGTGCGCAACGCCTTACGGGCCTTGGACAATCAGGGCGTGACTCATGTGCTGATCCATGACGGCGCGCGGCCCTTGGTGTCGCAGGCGGTGATCGCGCGGGTGATGGACGCCTTGGCCCATTCGGATGGCGCCGCCCCGGCACTGGCCGTGACCGACGCGCTTTGGACCGGCGCGGAGGGTCGCGTCACCGGCAGCCGCGACCGCGCGGGCCTTTACCGCGCACAAACACCGCAGGGGTTTCGGTTTGACGCCATCCTGCGCGCCCATGAAACCGCCACAGGGCGCGAGGCGGATGATGTCGAGGTCGCCCTTGCCGCGGGGCTGCATGTGGCCATTGTAACGGGCGATGAGCGGAACGTGAAACTGACCCATCCCGATGATTTTGCGCGGGTCGAGGCACTGCTGAGGGAAAACGGTCATGGATGTTAGGTTGGGCAATGGCTTTGACGTGCATGCCTTTTGCGACGGCGATCAGGTCTGGCTTTGTGGCGTGTCCGTGCCGCACGGGCGCGGGCTGTTGGGCCATTCCGACGCCGATGTCGGCATGCACGCCCTGACCGATGCGATCTATGGCGCGCTGGCGGCGGGTGACATTGGGCAGCATTTCCCGCCCTCGGATCCGCAGTGGAAGGGGGCCGCGAGCCATATCTTTCTGCGCCACGCCATTGGATTGGCGCGCAGCCGTGGCTTTGCTTTGTCCAATTGTGACGTGACATTGATCTGCGAACGCCCCAAGATCGGTCCCCACGCCCCCGCCATGCGCGCAGCCCTTGCCGCCATTCTGGAGATCGACATGGACCGCGTCTCGGTCAAGGCCACCACTTCGGAACGCTTGGGCTTCACGGGCCGCGAAGAGGGCATTGCCGCGATTGCCACCGCCAATTTGGTGCAAGCATGACCGGTTTCTCCATCAGTCGGTCCTTGGCGGTTTTCTTCGGCGCGGGGCTGTTGCGCCCGGCCCCCGGCACGTGGGGGTCGCTGGTGGCGATCCTTCTGGGCGTGCTGATCTACCGCTTTCTGGGCTTTCCGGTGCTGGTGCTGGCGACCATCGCCGTCACCGCCGCAGGCTTTTGGGCGGTAGGCCGGGAGTTGCGCGACCGCCCCGGCGATGACCCGTCCGAGTTCGTGATTGATGAGGTGGCCGGCCAGTGGCTGACCCTGCTGTTCCCCGCCGCCGCCCTTTACAGCCGCGGGTTTGAAGGCTGGCTGCCTTGGCCCGCGCCTGTGGCCGCTTTCTTGTTGTTCCGCCTGTTTGACATCTGGAAGCCGTGGCTGGTGGGCCGCGCCGATCGCCGCCATGATACGGCGGGTGTCATGCTCGATGATCTGTGGGCGGGCGTTTTTGCGGGTCTGGCCACCCTTGTCGCCGCCGCGCTTTACCATATCCCGATGATCCTGATGAGGTAGTCCGATGACCACCGCCGCCGAAATCCTGCAAGCCGCCCGCTATTGGGGCTATCGGATCGCTTGCGCCGAAAGCTGCACCGGCGGCATGGTGGCGGCAGCGCTGACGGATATTGCGGGCGCGTCGGATGTGTTCGACCGCGGCTTTGTGACCTATTCCAACGCCGCCAAGATCGACATGCTGGGGGTCAGCGCTGCCACGTTGCAGGCGCATGGCGCGGTGTCCGAACAGATCGCGGCCGAGATGGCCCAAGGCGCGCTGGCCCATAGCGGCGCTGATCTGGCGGTGTCCACCACCGGCATCGCGGGCCCCGGCGGATCGGAGTACAAGCCCGAAGGCCGGGTTTGCTTTGGCATCGCGGCGCGCGGCAAGCCTGTGCAAGTGGAAACGATAGAGTTTGGCGCGTTGGGGCGCGACAAGGTACGGCTGGCCGCAAGGGATCACGCGTTGGAGCTGTTGCTGCGCCACATGCTGATCTGACTTCTGCCCGGATTTACGCAAACCTACGCCAGAATCGCCTAAATTTGCGGCGGTTCACAAACAGCCAGCATTTTGGGCAGCATTTGGGCCTGTGGGCACTTTTCCCGGCGCGCATTTGCCCGTTTCACGGGCGACACCCGCGCACAGGAGCCGCCATGAATGCCGCCGACACCGCCTTTATCCTGATAGCCACTGCCCTTGTGCTGTTCATGACCCTGCCCGGCCTTGCGCTGTTTTATGGCGGCCTTGTGCGGGCGCGCAACGTGCTGTCGGTGTTCATGCATTGCTTTGCCATCGCCGCGCTGATGAGCGTGCTGTGGCTTGTGGCGGGCTATACCATTGCCTTCGGCGCGCCGGGGCCATTGTGGGGTGGGCTGTCAAAGGCGTTTCTGGCCGGGGTGACGGCACAAAGCCTGACCGGAACCCTGCCGGAAATCGCCTTTTTCACCTATCAGATGACCTTCGCCATCATCACGCCCGCGCTGATCGTTGGGGCCTATGCCGAACGGGCGGGCTTTGGCTTTGTGTTGCTGTTTTCGGCCCTGTGGATGCTGCTGGTCTATGCGCCCGTCGCGCATTGGATCTGGGGGGCTGGACTGCTGGCCGATGGCGGGATGTTTGGCGCCATGGGGGTGCGCGATTTCGCGGGTGGCATCGTGGTGCATGAAACCGCTGGCCTTGCCGCCTTGGTGCTTGCCGTTGCCCTTGGCCCCCGCAAGCACCGCACCACCCCGCCGCACAATCCTGGCATGGTGATGATCGGCGCAGGCATGCTTTGGGTGGGCTGGTTCGGCTTCAACGGCGGCTCGGCTTTGGCCGCCAACGGGCAGGCCGCGATGGCGATCACCGTCACGCATCTGTCCGCCGCCGCCGCGTCCCTGACATGGGCGCTGTGGGAGCGGATCAAGTTTGGCCGCGCCTCTTTGGTGGGTTTGGTCACGGGCACCATTGCCGGTCTGGCCTCTATCACGCCGACGTCGGGTTATGTCGGGCCGATGGCCGCGCTGCTGATCGGGGGTGTTGCAGGGATTTTGTGCCAAGAGGCAGTGCTGCTGGTCAAACACCGCCTGAAGATCGACGACACGCTGGATGTGTTCGCCGTGCATGGGGTGGGCGGGATTTTTGGCACGATCATGGTGGCGGCGCTGGGGGCTGGTTCCTGGGCCGCGCAACTGGGCGGGCTGGCTGTGGTGGGGATCTGGACCGTGGTCGCCAGTTGGGTCTTGATCAAGCTATGCGCCTTGGTGACGCCGTTGCGGGTCGATCTGGAAACCGAGGTCAACGGGCTGGACCTGTCGGTGCACGGAGAGCGTGCCTATGATATAAACTCGTGATTCCAGCCCCAAGCCGCGCCGGACGCAGGTACGGGGGGGCTGCACCACAAACCATGAGGCCTCGGGTCTATTGCGGGGCTGCGCGGTGCAGGGTCGTAAACCGGACTGCACCTCTCTTGGCCATCGCCTTTTCTCTATTTGGCGTGCAATTGCGCCGCCCGCGCCTCAAACGCCCGCACCACCCGCGTCATCGCTTCATTGAACACGAGGCCGATGATGCTGGACAGAATGGCATTCTTGAATTCGAAGTCGACCTCGAACGCCACCTCGCTACCGCCTTCGGGCAGATCGCGGAAACTCCAGACCGATTTCAGATGCTTGAAGGGGCCGTCGATGTATTCGGTCAGGATGCGCATATCGCCGGGCAGCAAAGTGACCCGGCTGCCAAAGCGTTCGCGAAACACCTTGAAAGAGATCACCAGATCCGCCTCCATCACCTCGCCGCCCTCCACCGGATCGCGCGAGCGGATGCGGGCGGCGGCGGTCCAAGGCAGAAATTCGGGATAGCGGGCGACATCGGCCACAAGATCGTACATCTGCCCAGCCGTATAGGGCAGGCGTTTGGTTTCAGAATGGCGCGGCATGCGTAACCTTCGCGTGACTTGAGCTATGGTTCTGGGTAGAAATGTCCCGGAAATCAAGGGGGCCACATGCCGCATCGTCCATATGTCATTGATCAGATGATCTCGGCCAAAGCCATTGCGGCGCGGGTGGAAAGCCTGGCGCGTGAGATCACCACCCATTTTCAGGGCTGCGACAAGCTTGTGGTGGTGGGTCTGCTGCGCGGGTCTTTCGTCTTTGTGGCCGATCTGGTGCGCGAAATTGACCTGCCGGTGCAGGTCGATTTTCTGGAGGCCTCCAGCTATGGCGACTCCACCCATTCCAGCCGCGAGGTCCGCATCCTGAAGGATTTGCGCGGCGAAATCGCGGGGCAGGATGTGCTGGTGGTGGAAGATATCGTCGATACCGGCTTCACCCTCAGCCATGTCAAACGCCTGCTTTTGTCGCGCGATCCGGCACGCCTGGAGGTCTGCGCTCTGCTCGACAAACCGTCCCGGCGTGAGGTGGACATCAAGGCCACCTGGACGGGATTTGAGATCCCCGACGAATTTGTCGTGGGCTATGGTATTGATTTTGCACAGCGCAACCGCAACCTGCCTTATATTGGCAAGGTCCGGTTCACCGAATGATCTGGCTGCTGCGGATGGCGAAATGGGCACGCCACCCGCCCCCGGCTGCGCGGGTTCGGCTGGTGCTTGGGGTGGTCGCGGTTTGTCTGGCACTGGCGGCGGCGGAATACATCTGGGGCTGGCCCGCGTGGTTGACGGTGAACGGGCGCGTGCGCCTGCGCTAATCCGGTTTTGCTCCGGTCAACGCAAGTATCGTGGCTTTTCTTAAACCTGAAGTGCTGTAGACTTTGGTCATTCTTTGCGTTTGTTCGATCCGTTTTCATCACAACTCATCTGAGAAGGCGCGTCCCATGGTGCGACTGAAATATGCGGTGGCGGGAATTGCACTGCTGGGCTTTGCGGGCTTTGTTCTGCTGTCGGCGCCTCGCCCCGGTGATCCGGCGATTTATGACGGTCTGAGCGCCGATGCCGCCCATGGTGCGCAGGTGTTCTGGGCCGCTGGGTGTGCGTCGTGTCACACAGCACCCGGGGCGGCTGCATCAGACACGCCGCTGCTTGCGGGTGGACAAAGCTTTGCCTCGCCGTTTGGGACCTTCCTCGCGCCCAATATTTCAACCGACCCGATCCAAGGCATTGGCGGTTGGAGCCTGACCGATTTCGCCCATGCGATCACCGATGGCGTCTCGCCGGCAGGTCAGCACTATTTCCCCGCCCTGCCCTACAGCGCCTATGCCAAAATGCTGCCGCAGGACGTGGTGGACCTCAAGGCGTTCATGGACACCCTGCCCGCCGATGCCACCGCCAGCCTGCCGCATCAGATCGGTTTTCCCTTCAACATCCGGCGCTCGCTTGGCATCTGGAAGCTGATGTTTCTGCGCGACGATTGGGTGATGGACGCCGCATCGCCGGAAATCGAACGGGGCAGGTACATCGCCGAAGCTTTGGCGCATTGCGGCGAATGCCACACGCCGCGCAACATGCTGGGCGGTCTGGACATCTCGCGCTGGCTGGGCGGCGCGCCAGACCCGTCGGGCAAGGGCAGCATTCCCAACATAACACCGGGAAAGCTGACATGGTCAGAGGCCGAGATTGTCGAATACCTGACGTCGGGGTTCACGCCCGAATTTGACACGGTGGGCGGCCATATGGCGCATGTGGTGGACAATATGGCGAAACTGCCAGCGTCGGATCGTGCCGCCGTGGCCGCCTATCTGAAATCGGTGCCAGCGGTCATGACGGTGCCCTAAGACCCTCGGGGTGTCGGCACTGCCGCATCGGATATCGACATCTGACCGGCCAGCGGCCTTCGTGTCGTGCAGGCCACGGAACCGATCAAAAATCCGCGGCCTTGCCGCCACCTGCTTTCGCGCCCACTGTGATCGGCAAGCAATCGATCAAAGGGAACTTGACCATGCGCAAGACCACACTTGCTTTCCTGCTTGCAACGGTCGGATCGCCTGCCTTGGCGCTCGACTTCGGCAACGGGTTCAGCACGACTGGCGAGATCGAGCTGGAACATTCCAAATATATGTTCAGCAATTACAGCTACTTCACTGGCGACGTGACGCTGTCTTGGCGCAGTTCTGGCAGCGGCGCCATCGGTTACGGGGCGGATCTCACCATCCTCCACTTCCGTCAGATCAAGGAGAGCGAAGGGAGCACCGCTTATCGGGGCGGTCTGGTCGTGACCACCGGCTTTGGTGATTTCACCATCGGTGCGCCGCGCCGCGCCCTGTCGACGGTTCTGACCTTGCCGGAATTGGGGACCAACCGCATGGTGAACCTCGAATTCAACCAACTCAGGTGGGATAGTTTTCATCCCTTGCTCTCCGAAGACACCGAACTTGGCCTCGCCTTCACCGGAACCTCCGGGAATTTGACTTATGGCGCATCGGCGCACCAGTTTGAGGGCGGCAAGGCCACCGCCGATACGGTGCAGATCGCGGCCAGCTATATCATGGGCAGCACCACCTTCATGGGCGGCGTCCAGCGGGTCACAGGCTTTGGCCCCTCGAACCAAACCGCGCTGATCTTCGGAATGCTTTATGACAGAAACAAGCTGACGCTTGGCCTTGAACTCAGCAACTTCGCCAATGACAATGGCCAGTCATTTGCAAGCGCGCGGCTGCACGCGGGCTATGACATCACCGATGCTTTCACCGTGTTGGCCGATATCACTCAGATCGACCCGGGGTTCAGCGGGTTCACATAGGAAATCTTCACCATTGGTGGCGAATTCCGGTTCGGCAATGGCGGCTTTGTCGAGGGTGGGGTCACCGGGGCGTTGCCGAGCAACGGGGCTGAAATCTACGACATTGGCGTCGGGTTCCGCTTCTGATCCTGTCGACACATCCAAAGGCGGGGCGGCGTCAGCCGCGCCCCAGCTTTTCCAGCCGTGCGGCGCGCAGTTGCGCGAAATCCTCGCCCGCGTGATAGCTGGACCGGGTCAATGGGGTGGCAGACACCATCAAGAATCCCTTGCCATAAGCGCTGGTTTCATAGGCCTTGAACTCGTCTGGCGTCACAAAACGGTCAACCCGGTGGTGTTTGGGCGTCGGTTGCAGATATTGCCCGATGGTCAGGAAATCCACATCCGCCGCCCGCATGTCATCCATGACTTGGCCAACGCCGATGCGGTCTTCGCCCAAGCCGACCATGATGCCGGATTTGGTGAACAGCGTTGGGTCCAATTCCTTGACCTTCTGCAACAACCGCAAAGAATGGAAATAGCGCGCGCCGGGGCGGACGGTGGGATACAGGCCGGGGACGGTTTCAAGGTTGTGGTTGAACACATCGGGACGCGCCTCGACCACCTTTTCCAAGGCCGAGGGCGGGCATTTCAGGAAATCCGGCGTCAGAATTTCAATCGTGGTGCCCGGGGATCGGTGGCGGATGGCGCGGATGGTCATGGCGAAATGATCCGCGCCGCCATCGTCCAGATCGTCGCGGTCCACAGAGGTGATCACCACATGTTTCAGGCCCAGTTCCGACACCGCATGTGCCACCCGTCCCGGTTCGAACGCATCAAGCGCCTTGGGTTTGCCGGTGGCGATGTTGCAAAACGAACAGCCACGGGTGCAAATCTCACCCATGATCATCATGGTGGCGTGACCCTGAGACCAGCATTCGCCCACATTCGGGCAGCCCGCCTCTTCGCAGACCGTCACCAGTTTCTTGTCACGCAAGATGTCGCGGGTTTTCTTGTAGCCTTCGGATGTGGGCGCGCGCACGCGGATCCAGTCGGGCTTTTTGGGCTGCGCATTGTCGGGCTTATGCGCCTTTTCGGGGTGGCGTTGGTCTGGCAGCTTGAGATCACGCACCGGTTTTTCCCCCTGAAGGCTTCGCCCCCAACTGATAGTCCTACCGCAGCCCCTTGGCAACGTCCGCAGCTTTGACCTGCGTGCATGGGGCCATGTGGTGGGGGCAAGGCCAAGGGCAGGTCGGTTTTTGAAAACCGCAGCGAGATGAACAGCAAACTCAGTGTCGAAATGCGGGTGTTTGAATTTGTGATGACGCTCTTGTTCGGCACGGTGATTCTGGGCGCGCTGGCACGGGTTCAGCGGCTGGCTTCTCTGGCCCTGCGGTTGGCCTGACATCGGCTGCCATCCATCTGGTTGGCATCCATGTGACCGGCGTTTCGGTGAGCCCGGCGCGGTCCTTTGGCCCCCGCGGTCTTTGCCGCTGGTGCGGCGCTGTCGCAGCTTTGGGTGTTCTTCGCTGCGCCTTTTGTGGGCGGAGCTTTGGCGCGCCTTGTTTACAAGGCCGGTCTGACCCGCGTCGGCGGATCGTTGTTTCAAAGCACCAATGAGGGCGCCGAAACCTGCCCCTTTTTCGTTTTAGAATTGTTCTAATTCCCTTTGCGCAATCCGCTGTGGCTCTATATTGTGAAAGAGAACGCCGCCCAAACAGGGCCGGCACACCAACAGCGGAGTTGAGCGATGGACGGAAATGATACGGCGCGCGGTGGCAAATGCCCGGTTTTGCACGGTGCGGGGTCGCAAACCACGTCTGCGCTACGCTCCAACCGCGATTGGTGGCCGAACGCGCTGAACCTCAAGATTTTGCACCAGCATTCGGCGCTGTCCAATCCGATGGATGCGGATTTTGACTATGCAGCGGCCTTTGCCGCGTTGGATTTTGCGGCAGTGAAGGCCGATCTCTACGCCCTGATGACCGACTCGCAAGACTGGTGGCCTGCCGATTGGGGCCATTACGGCCCGCTGTTCGTGCGCATGGCGTGGCATTCCGCAGGCACCTACCGCACCGGCGACGGGCGTGGCGGCGCGGGCACCGGCACCCAACGCTTTGCGCCGCTGAATTCCTGGCCGGACAACGTCAACCTCGACAAAGCCCGCCGCTTGCTGTGGCCGATCAAAGCCAAATACGGCAACGCGCTGTCCTGGGCTGACCTGATGATTCTGGCGGGCAACGCCGCAATGGAATCCATGGGGTTCAAAACCTTCGGCTTTGGCGGCGGTCGCGCCGATGTCTGGGAACCGGAAGAAGACATCTACTGGGGGGCCGAGGATACTTGGCTGGCCGACGCCCGCTATGAAGGCGATCGTCAGCTGGAAAACCCACTCGCAGCCGTGCAGATGGGCCTGATCTACGTCAACCCCGAAGGCCCGAACGGCGTGGCCGATGCGCTGGCCTCTGGCCGTGACATCCGCGAAACCTTTGCCCGCATGGCGATGAACGACGAAGAAACCGTGGCGCTGACCGCCGGTGGCCACACCTTCGGCAAGGCGCATGGCGCAGGCGATCCGGCCTTGGTGGGCCGTGAACCCGAAGGGGCCGGTCTGGAAGAACAGGGTCTGGGCTGGAAGAACGCCTTTGGCACGGGTGTCGGCATTCATGCCACCGGTTCAGGGATCGAGGGCGCTTGGAAGCCCAACCCGACCACTTGGGACATGGGCTATTTGCGGGTTTTGCTGAAATACGACTGGTCGCTGGGCCGCAGCCCTGCCGGTGCGCAGCAATGGCATCCGGTGAATTGCGCCCCCGAAGACATGGTCGTCGACGCGCATGATCCGTCAGTCATGCACCCGCCGATGATGACCACCGCCGATATGGCGATGAAGATGGACCCGATCTATGGCCCGATCTCGGCGCGCTATCTGGCCGATCCAGACGCCTTCGCCGACGCCTTTGCGCGGGCATGGTTCAAGCTGACCCACCGCGATATGGGGCCAAAAGTGCTGTATCTGGGGCCAGAAGTGCCTGCCGAAGACCTGATCTGGCAAGACCCGGTCCCGGCTGCCGATTATCCGCTGGTCGATGCGGGTGATGTGGCTGGGTTGAAGACTGCGATTCTGGGCTCGGGCCTGACGGTCTCGGAACTGGTGTCGGTGGCTTGGGCCTCGGCCTCGACCTTCCGCGGTTCGGACAAGCGCGGCGGGGCCAATGGTGCCCGTATCCGGCTTGCGCCACAAAAGGATTGGGCGGTGAACAATCCGGTTCAACTGGCGAAGGTGCTGGCGGTGCTGGAGGCTATTCAAGCGGGGTTCAACGCCAAGGGTGCAGCGCAAGTCTCGATGGCTGATTTGATCGTGCTGGGCGGTTCGGCGGCGGTGGAACGGGCTTCGGGCGTATCGGTGCCCTTCACGCCGGGCCGCACCGATGCAACTCAGGATCAGACCGACGTTGACAGCTTTGCGTTTCTGGAACCGCAGGCCGATGGTTTCCGCAATCATCTGAAGGCGCAATACAGGGTGTCAGCCGAAGAATTGCTGGTCGACAAGGCGCAGCTGCTAACCCTGACCGCGCCCGAAATGACGGCGCTGATCGGCGGGATGCGGGTTATTGGCGCGAATGCCGATCAGTCGGCGCATGGGGTGCTGACCAACCGCTCGGGCACCTTGACGACTGATTTCTTCGTCAACTTGCTGGATATGGGCACGGTCTGGACCGCAACCTCGGCCAACAGCGACGCGTTTGAAGGCCGTGACCGGGCCACCGGCGCGCTGCGTTGGACGGGCACACGGGTGGACCTGTTGTTCGGGTCGAACTCGCAACTGCGGGCCTTGGCCGAGGTCTATGGCAGCCACGATGGTCAGGCGAAATTCATCCGTGATTTCGTCGCAGCTTGGGTCAAGGTGATGGAATTGGACCGCTTCGATCTGAAGTAAGTTCAGGCATCAAGGCCAGCAAGGGCGGCGCAAGACGCCGCCCTTGTCATTCTGCACCGCCTGCCCCGCGTCGCGCCCCAACTTGATCCGGGGCCATGGCCGTCAAGGCGGGGCCCCGGATCAAGTTGCGGTAACGTATTTCATGATCCGGCATAATCAGATTTCGCTTGTGCCACACCTGCGCTACATCCCCCGCATGACCCTGATTGAACTGAACCTTGCGCTTTTGGCGCTGCTGATCACCCCCGGCCCAACCAACACGCTGTTGGCGCTGGCGGGGGCGCAGGGCGGTTTTCGCGCGGGGCTGCGGTTGCTGCCGGTCGAGTTGCTGGCCTATCTTTGCGTGGTGGTGCCCTTGGTGATCTGGGGTGCGCCGGTGCTGGACCGCCTGCCGATCTTGCGCCCTGTCCTGACCGGTGTTGCGGCACTTTGGGTGGCGCGTCTGGCCTTTGGGCTTTGGCACCGTCCGGCGGCCCTGTCGGCGGCAGCGCATCCAGTGTCCGCCATGCAGGTGGGGGTGACGACTCTGCTGAACCCCAAATGCCTGTTGTTCGGTCTGGTGTTGATTCCGGCAGGTCCGACGGCGCTGCACAGTCTGATCAGCTTTGCCGTTCAAGTGCCGGTGATTGCCGCGCTATGGGCGGTTTTGGGGGCCGGAGTGCTGTCGCGATCAGGCCAGTGGCTGAACAAAGGCGCTGCAATCTGGTTGGCCCTGTTATCGGTTTTGCTGGCCGCAAAGGCCTTCGCGGGGTGACAATCCGGTGCGGTGCGGTGGCCCCGCGCGTTCGCCTTGCCGCCCCCCGGCGCGGTGCAGTGGCCCCGCGCGTTTTGCGGCAAACGCCAGCGCGGTGCGGTGGCCCCGCGCGTTCGGCCCTGAAAACGCTCCACTGGAGCGTTTTCGCGGCGAAAGCCGCCGGGCCTCACCCAATCATCCGTCCAGACTTTCCATAAGTTTCAACATGATGGCGGTGCAGGCGTTGCAAAGCGATGCGCAGCACAATCTTGCCTGACCGCGCCGCCCAACCCAACCGCTGTTCCGCCGTCTCGATTCCTTCGAGAAAGCAACAGACCCGCAGCGCCACATCGCCGAGCCCCGGCCCCAGATCGCGCAACGCAAGTGCCACCCGATCGCGCGCGGCGCGCGGACCTTCGGGTTGCCCTGTCTCAGCGCGAAAGCTGCCACGGTCGCCGCCGGTCAAAAAACGCTCCCAGTTCTGCGCCACGCGCGGGCCCATCTGCGCCAGTTCAAAATCCTCCCGCAGACGCTCGGCGGCGTTGACCAGTTCGGGCTCCAGAAACAACTTGCCATCCTTGTCGCGCCTGCGCCCCAACACCGCCACCGGGCTTTCGGCCAGATTGTAGCGGATGCGGCGCGGGCCTTCATCCGCCGCACCGGCGCGCGGGTCCCATTCGCGCTGCGGATCGGCGAAAGGCGTGGTGGCTTCGGCCAGACCGCTGCGATCATCCTCGGCCAGCATCCGCAGCAAGGCCGCGCGGCCCACAGCGGTGATCTCATAGCTGGCCACCCGCCCCGGTTTGCGGCAGATGATCCAGTCTTTCAGCGCAAAGGCCTGCGCCAGAACCCGCTCCACCACCCCGGTGCGCAGGGTGCGGCCATCGGGAAATGCGCGCATCACCACCGCCTTTTCCATATCGGGCGCAATGGCCAGAATCGCGCCCGGTTCGGCCAGACGGCGCAGGATGCGCTTGCCCTCGCGGTCGATGGTGGCGGCATCCGCAATCAGGCTTTGGGGGCGAATGGCTGCAGTCATATCGGAATCATCCTCTCTGGCGGCAAGATGGGGGGCGGCAAGATGGGGCGCGACAGGATCACATGGGTCGCAATGCAGCAAGGCAGCCAAGGCCTCATCGACCAGCGGATCGTCGCGCCGACCTTCATAGCGCCGCACAAGGCGCATGACGGTCGAGGCGTGCTTGCCATCGCGCCGGGCCAAAGCCCGCAGCGACATGCCGTCCTCGGTATGGCTCAGGTACAGCCGGACCGCATCGGGCAACCAACCGGGCAAGCCGTGCAAGGAAGAAAGGTTGGATTGCATCGCCTCGTTCCGCACCGCTTCACCGGCTGTTGTTGTCTCGCCAAAGACGCTTTCAACCGTGAGTGGCATTTGTTACCCAAAGGTTAATGGCCGAGCCAAGATTGTGACTTTTCCAATAATTGTTTATAAATCTTAAACAATGCGGCAACCCTGCGCGCGCTCGAAATGGCCCTTGCGCAACGCCCGGTTGCGTGAGGTTAAGGTGAAGCCTGTCCAACCGGAGGCTGCCATGACCGATTTTCCTGCCCTTCTGAATGAATTGCGCCGCCCGCGCCTGTTGATCCGCGCCGCCCGCTTTGGGCTGGGCGATTACCGGCGCGAGCGGGATTTGAAGCGGCTGGTCCCCAACATGATGTCGACAGCCAGCACCTTGCCACACCTGCTGGAGGCGGAGGAGCGGCTGGAACAAACGCGCCGCGCCGCAGACGCCGCCTATTCGGTGGCGCATCATGTCGATGTTCTGATCGCGCTGATGGCCGAAGTGCGTCTGCTGCCGCGCAACGTGGCCGTGTGAGAGGAGAAAGGCCCGCGCCGGACCGGCTGCGGGGAATTGTTTCCCTTTTCGAACCTATGCCACGCCACAAGTCTGAACAATTCTGCCGCGCTTGGCCACGTTTTCACTTGCGATCAAGCGTTTCGCGCAGTGGCAGTGGGGGGGCACCCCCCCACGCCCCCGTGGGATATTTCAAGACAGATGAAGCAAAAAGCAGGGTCGGATCAGATGAAGGCGTCTGGCATTTCCGATTTGCGTTTGGCGACGAAAGCATCCAGCGCCTCGCGGATGCCGTCATCAAGCGCGGGCTGCTGATAGTCGCCCAGCATTTTGGCGACGCGCTCGGTGGCCAGCGCTTGGGTGTCGCGCGCGCCTTCTTCGGCCCAGGTTTCAAACGGTTTGAAGTCGAACAGGTCCGAGCGCCAGAACGCGGTTTTGAAATTGGCCTGCGTGTGCTCGCAGCCTAGGAAGTGGCCGCCCGGGCCCACTTCGCGGATGGCATCCATCGCCTGACCGTTGGTGTCCATCATGATGCCTTGGGCCAGATGGTGCAGGGTGCCCAGCTGATCCGCGTCCATCACGAATTTCTCGTAAGACGACACCAGCCCGCCTTCCAGCCAACCGCAAGCGTGCAGCATGAAGTTGACGCCGGCAAGCAACCCCATGTTCAGGCTGTTTGCCGTTTCGTAAGCCGCTTGCGCGTCCGGCAGTTTCGAGCCGCAGAACGAGCCTGCCGACCGGTAGGGCAGACCCAGACGGCGCACCAATTGCCCGACGCCGTAGGTGATATGCGCGGCCTCGGGGGTGCCAAAGGTCGGCGCGCCCGAGTTCATGTCGATCGAGGTCACGAAGGCCCCTGCGATCACCGGCGCACCGGGGCGCACCAGCTGGGAATAGGCGACGCCGGCCAGCACTTCGGCCAGCACTTGCGTCAGCGTGCCTGCCACCGTGACCGGGGCCATCGCGCCGCCAACGATGAAGGGCGAGATGATCGCGGCCTGATTGGCCTGCGCGTAAACTTCCAGCGCGCCCATCATGATGCCGTCAAAGGTCATGGGCGAGTTGATGTTGATAAGGCTGGTCATCACCGTGTTCTGATCGACGAAATCCGCGCCAAACAGGATTTTCGACATCTCGACCGAATCCGCTGCGCGCGATGGCTCTGTCACCGAGCCCATATAGGGCTTGTCCGACAGCACCATATGGGCGTGCAGCATGTCGAGGTGGCGCTTGTTCACCGGCACATCGGTCGGCTCGCAGACGGTGCCGCCGGAATGGTGCAGCCATTTCGACATATAGCCCAGTTTCACGAAATTCTGGAAATCATGGATGGTGGCATAGCGCCGACCGCCCGCCGCATCGCGGACGAAGGGCGGGCCGTAGACCGGGGCCAGCACCAGATTGCGACCGCCGATATCGACGTTGCGCTCGGGGTTGCGGGCGTGCTGGATGAAGGTTTTCGGAGCGGTAGAGCAAAGTTTGCGCGCCAATCCGCGCGGAATGTGCACACGCTCGCCCCGCACATCGGCCCCTGCCTCGCGCCAGCGTTGCAGGGCGGCCTCGTTTTCCACAAAGTTGACGCCGATTTCTTCCAGAATGGTTTCGGCGTTCCATTCGATGATCTGGAGCGCCTCTTCGTTCAGAATCTCAAAATTCGGAATGTTGCGCTGGATGAATTTCGCGGTCTCAAAGGACACCGCTGTCCGCTCTGCCCGCCGCGTTGCCCCGCCACCGCCCCGCGCCCGACGTCCACCCAAATCGCTCATGTCATTCTCCATCCGGTGCCGCAGTGGCGGCCTATTTCGCCCCTTATGCCGCGATTGCCTTGGCCCGCGCCCCCCGAATGCGCCGCATAATTGCCAAAACCGACATGAACCCAGCCTGAAAGCGACGAGTGCCATCCTTTGCGCGCAGATAGCCCTCGTGAAGGCAGAACCACTTCATAAAATTCCGGCTTGCAGAATTTTCCCCCGCCCCCATCTTGCGATTCCCTTCACATGCGGCTACCCGAGGCCATGACACAGCATCAACGCCTTCTGATCATCGACTTCGGCTCTCAGGTCACGCAACTGATTGCGCGCCGCCTGCGCGAGTTGAACGTTTATTGCGAGATTCACCCCTATAACAAGGTCGACAACGCCTTTCTGGACGCCTTTGCGCCGCAGGCCGTGATCTTGTCGGGCGGCCCGGCCTCGGTCTATTGGGACGGCGCTCCCATGCCGCCTTCGGGCGTGTTTGATCTGGGCGTGCCGATTTTGGGCATCTGCTATGGCCAGCAGGTGATGATGCATTGTCTTGGCGGGCAGGTAGAGGGCGGTCATGGCACCGCTGAATTCGGGCGAGCTTTCGTGACCCCCACCGCCGGCACGCTGCCCTTGCTGGAGGGCTGGTTTGCCGACGGTCGCGAACAGGTCTGGATGAGCCACGGCGATCACGTCTCGCGCCTTGCTCCCGGCTTTGAGGTCTATGGCACGTCACCCAATGCGCCCTTTGCGATCACCGCCGATGTGGCGCGGCAGTTCTATGCCGTGCAATTCCACCCCGAGGTGCATCACACCCCGAAGGGCGCGCAGCTCTACCGCAATTTCGTGCGGTTGGCGGGCTTTACCGGTGATTGGACGATGGGGCTGTACCGTGAACAGGCGATTGCCAACATTCGCGCCCAAGTCGGTGACAAGCAGGTGATCTGCGCGCTTTCGGGCGGCGTCGACAGCTCGGTGACAGCGATCCTGATCCACGAGGCGATCGGTGAGCAGTTGACCTGCGTTTTCGTCGACCACGGGTTGTTGCGGCTGGGCGAGGCCGAGCAGGTCGTCGCCATGTTCCGCGACCATTACAACCTGAACCTGATCCATGCCGATGAGTCGGAGTTGTTTCTGGGCCGTCTGTCCGGGGTTTCCGATCCCGAAACCAAGCGCAAGATCATCGGTGGCCTGTTCATCGACGTGTTCCAGAAATACGCCAACGGGATTGAGGGTGCGGAATTCCTTGCCCAAGGCACATTGTATCCCGATGTGATCGAGTCGGTGTCTTTTAGCGGTGGCCCCTCGGTGACGATCAAATCGCACCACAATGTCGGGGGTCTGCCCGAGAAAATGGGCCTGAAACTGGTCGAACCCTTGCGGGAATTGTTCAAGGATGAGGTCCGCGCTTTGGGCCGTGAATTGGGCTTGCCCGCCAGCTTCATCGGTCGTCACCCTTTCCCCGGTCCGGGCCTTGCCATCCGCTGCCCGGGCGAGATCACGCCCGAAAAGCTGGACATTCTGCGCAAGGCCGATGCCGTCTACATCGACCAGATCCGCAAACACGGGCTTTATGATGAAATCTGGCAGGCTTTCGCCGCCATTCTGCCGATGAAAACCGTGGGGGTGATGGGCGACGGGCGCACCTATGATTATGCGCTGGCCCTGCGCGCGGTGACGTCAGTGGACGGTATGACCGCCGACACCTACCCTTTCACCCATGATTTCCTTGGCGAAACCATGACCCGCCTCGTCAACGAGGTGAAGGGCATCAACCGGGTGTTCTACGATGTGACGTCCAAGCCACCGGGCACCATCGAATTGGAATGAAAAAGGCCCGCGCGATGCGGGCCTTTGCTTTCAAAAGCTGCCGTGATGCACGATCTGCGCCAAAGGGTGGCGGGCAGAGGGAAACTCGCGCGCCTGCAGCCCTTCGGGCAAGGTCGCCATGTCGCCCTTGGTGCCAAGTGCCACAACCGCTTGCAGCACCACACCTTCGGGCACGTTCAGCAGACGGGTTGCGGTGTCCACGTCAAATCCACCCATGGCATGGGCCGCCAGACCCATGGAGTGCGCCTGCAACGCCATCTGCGCCCAAGCCGCGCCCGCATCAAAGGCGTGCCAGCGGTTCGGGCTGCGCACTGCGTCCTTCTCGGTGTGATCCTGCGAGGCCACCACGACCAAAGCCGCTGCCTTTTCCGCCCAAGCCCGATTGAACGGCACCAGTGTGTCTGCAATTGCGGCAAAGCCCGCATCTCCACGCAGGCCCCAGACAAAGCGCCACGGCTGGTTGTTGCTGGCGGACGGCGCCCAACGTGCAGCCTCCAGCACCAACATCAGCTGCGCCTGTGACATTGGCGTGTCGGCAAAAGCGCGCGGCGACCAGCGGGTCAGGAATTGTTCGGCAATGGCGTGATCGGCATGGCGGGCGGGGGCAACGGGGCGGGTCATATCATCTGCTTTCATTGGTTGCCCTGCATCTAGGCCTCGCAGTCGCCGAGGAACACCCCAATCTTGGTGCTATCTTTCACAGGGCATGTGCGCAGGCTCTGGTCGCGCCCAAACGGTTTGGCTAGAACGCGCCATGACCCGTGCAAAACAGCCCAACTTCCTGCGCCGCCATCCCGATTTTGCGCGGTACTGGACCGGCATGGCCTTTGAAAGCATCGCGGTGCAGATCGAAGCCGTCACCATCGGCTGGCAGATTTACACCGTCGCCCGTCAAAGCCTGTCGATCGAGGAAAGCGCTTTCATGGTTGGCATGGTCGGCCTTGCGCAATTCGTGCCGATGTTTGTGCTGACGCTTTGGGCCGGGTCTCTGGCCGACCGCCATTCGCGCCGCGCCATCGTGCTGGCCTCCATCGCGGTGAAGATCGTCGGCGTTCTGGGCTTGGTCGCAGTGGCGCTGGAGCCAAACCCGAACCTGACCCATATCTTTGCGATTGCAGCCCTTTTTGGCGTCAGTCGCGCGTTTCTGTCGCCTGCCGCAACCGCGCTGACGCCGATGCTGGTGCCCAAGGCCGACATGCCTCAGGCCATCTCGCTCAAATCGCTCAGCTGGCAGGTGTCGGTCATTCTGGGTCCGTGGATCGGTGGCATTTTATGCGCCAGTTCCACTGCGCTCGCCTACTCCGTGGCCGCCGGGCTTTATGTGCTGGCCATGGCCATTGTCGCCACCCTGCGCACCAACACCACGCCAGAACGTCAACCCGGCAGCCAGATCGCACAGATCCGCGAAGGCTTGGCCTACACCTTCCAGAACAAGATCATCTTTGGCGCGATCTCTCTGGACCTGTTTGCGGTGCTTTTGGGCGGGGCGACCGCCCTGCTGCCCGCCTTTGCCAGCGACACCCTGAAGGTCGGACCCGAGGGCTTTGGCATCCTGCGATCAGGCCCCGCGATTGGGGCGGTGCTGATGGCCTTGGCACTGGCGCGCTGGCCTTTGAAACGCCGGGCAGGTGTGCGGATGTTCTGGGCGGTGGCGGCGTTTGGCTTGGCCACGATTGTCTTTGGCCTGTCGCAAAACATGTGGCTGTCAGTGGCCGCCCTGGCGGTGCTGGGCGCTGCGGACATGATTTCGGTCTATGTCCGCCAGACGCTGGTGCAGATCGTGACACCCGACCACATGCGCGGGCGGGTGTCTTCGGTGTCGGGGCTGTTCATCTCGGGATCCAATGAGCTGGGTGAGTTTGAAAGCGGCGTCGTGTCGCGCTTCATCGGCCCTGTGGGGGCGGCGGTGTTTGGTGGCTTTGGCACGCTGGCGGTGACAGGACTTTGGGCGTGGATGTTCCCGGATTTGCGCCGCGCCGACCGGCTGGACGGCGTTGATGCCCCCGAGGAAACCACCAAACCACATTCCGCCGTGGCCCCGGCAAGCTGAATGGCACTGGTACGTCCGTACAACATGCAATGTCTGGACATTCCAGCCGGGTCAGGCCAGCACTATGATATAGTCCTATAGGGCAATCCCGTGACAGATCAGCCCAAACCCCTGCGCGCCGCCCTGTGGATGACCGGAGCCATTGTGTCTTTCACCGCGATGGCGATTGCCGGTCGGCAAGTCAGCCACCTGCATGACAGCTTTGAAATCATGACGGCGCGGTCACTGGTGGGGTTTGCGATCATCGTGATTTACACCACTGTTGCCGGGCGCTGGGCGCAGATCGGCAGGCGGCATCTGGGCGGGCACGCCCTGCGCAATCTGGTGCATTTCACCGGACAAAACCTGTGGTTCTGGGCCCTGACCCTGATCCCGCTGGCGCAGGTTTTCGCGCTGGAATTCACCTCGCCGATCTGGGTGATCCTGCTGTCCCCGCTGCTGCTCGGCGAACGTTTGACGCGGGCGCGGTTGATGGCGGCAGGTCTGGGCTTTGCCGGCATTTTGATCGTTGCGCGTCCCGATCTGACGCAATTGAACCCCGGCGTTCTGGCGGCGGCGGCAAGTGCGGTGTTTTTTGCCACCACATCCGTCCTGACCAAGGCCTTGACGCGGCGCGAAAATATCCTGACCATCCTGTTCTGGCTGGCCCTGATGCAATTCGGCTTTGGCTTGATTGGGGCGGGCTATGATGGAGCGGTGGCGCTGCCCGACCGCACCACCCTGCCTTGGCTGGTGCTGATCGGTTGCGCGGGAATTCTGGCACATCTCAGCCTGACTCAGGCGCTGTCAGTGGCCCCTGCGTCTTATGTGGTGCCGCTGGATTTCGTGCGCCTGCCGGTCATCGCTGTGGTGGGTGCCTTGATCTATGCCGAGCCGCTGGATCCCTATGTTCTGCTGGGCGGGGCGGTGATCTTTGCGGGGATCTGGATCAATATCCGGGCAGAGCTTCGATCAAATCGCAACAACCAGACTGTCACAATTCCGTGACGCTGCGTCACGAATGGACCGGCGCGCATTTGGTTCACCGGGTTTCTCAGTCGCGCAACTCGCTTCACAGGCCTGCATCCAAGACAGGCAGAGACGCGTACCGCAACTCACGGGGAGAGAGACATGAAAGACGCAACAACCGCGCTTGGCGCATTGGCACTGACCACCACGGCGGCAACGTCAAGCTGTTCGACGGCTAAACGATGTCGACCAGCGCCGAAAAAGACACGCTCCACCATGTCGGCGCGGCGTGTCAAAAGCCGGAAATCGCGCTGCGCGTTGGCCTCACCGACGAATCCGCGATCACATACGATGTCACCGTGCCGGAAAACGGTGACCCGACGCTGCCATTCGCACCCGAAGCCCCGCAGCCGCTGCGGGGCCTTTTTCATTTGGGCTTTCGTATAGCATGCCAAACTTGTAACAACGGCGCATCACATGGGGATGGCGCGATGATCTACAGTTCCGGTCAGCATTATCTGAACGCTGCCCAAAAGCGCGTGCTGCTGTTTGGCATGTCGGGGCTTGGCAAGACCTATCTGTCCAACATGCTGCGCGGCGCGGGTGACTGGTTTCACTACTCGGTCGATTACCGCATCGGCACGCGGTATATGGGCGAATACATCGCCGACAACTTCAAGCGCGAGGTGATGAAAGTGCCCTTGCTGCGCGAATTGATGCTGTCGGATTCCGTCTACATCGCGTCCAACATCACCTTTGACAATCTGGCCCCGCTGTCGACCTATCTGGGCAAACCCGGCGACCCTGTGCGCGGCGGCATTGGTTTTCCCGAATACCAACGCCGTCAGGCGCAGCATGCGCAGGCCGAAGTGGCGGCGATGCTGGACGCCCCGCGCTTTATCGACCGCGCACAGGATATCTATGGCTATCAACACTTTGTCTGTGACACCTCGGGTTCCATCTGTGAAGTGGTCGATGCCGCCAACCCTGCCGATCCGGTGATGACGGCGCTTGCCGCCAATATGCTGCTGGTCTGGATCAAAGGGTCCGATGCCCACAAGGCCGAGCTTGCCCGCCGCTTTGACCGCGCACCCAAGCCGATGTATTATCGACCCGACTTCCTGTTGGACCTCTGGGCCGAGTATCTGACGGCCCAAGGTCTGCCCGCAGATCAAGTGGACCCGGACGCCTTCCTGCGCTTTGGCTATGCCCGTCTGCTCGATCACCGCCAACCGCGCTATGGCGCAATGGCGCAATGGGGCGTCACTGTGACCGCCGAAGAGGTGGCGCAAGTGCGCAGCCCCACCGATTTTGACACCATGATCACCACCGCGATTGACCGCCAAGGAGCCTGACATGCCCATCACTCTGCCCAGCACCCTGCCCGCCTTTGACGTCCTGAAGGGCGAAGGCGTCATGGTGATGTCGCCAGAGCGCGCGCAAGCACAGGAAATCCGTCCCTTGCGGATCGCGCTTTTGAACCTGATGCCGAAGAAAATTCAGACCGAGAACCAGTTTGCCCGCCTGATCGGCGCGACACCGTTGCAGATCGACCTGTCGCTGATCCGCATGAGCGAACATCTGACCAAGAACACCGCCGCCGCCCATATGGAGGAATTTTACCGCCCGTTTTCGGATGTGGAAGCCTCGGGTGAGAAATTCGACGGCCTCATCATCACCGGCGCCCCGATCGAACATCTGCCATTCGAAGACGTGACCTATTGGGATGAGCTGCGCCGGGTGATGGACTGGACGCAAACCCATGTGCATTCCACCTTTGGCGTCTGCTGGGGGGCGATGGCGATGATCTATCACTTCCACGGGGTGCAGAAACACATGCTGCCCCACAAGGCCTTTGGCTGTTTTCACCACCAGAACCTGACCCCGACCTCGCCCTTCCTGCGCGGATTTTCGGATGATTTCGTCATTCCAGTGTCGCGCTGGACCGAGATGAAACAAAGCGAAATCGCTGCCGCCCCGGGCCTGCGCAGCTTGCTCGGTTCGGATGAGGTTGGTCCCTGTCTGATCGAAGATCCCGTTCACCGGGCGCTCTATATCTTCAACCATTTTGAGTATGAAAGCGACACGCTGAAACAGGAATATGACCGCGATGTCGCCAATGGCACCCCGATCAACATCCCGTTGAATTACTACCCCGGCGACAATCCCGCGCTACCTCCGATGAACCGCTGGCGCAGCCACGCGCATTTGCTTTACGGCAATTGGATCAACGAGATATATCAGGGAACGCCCTATGATCTGGCCGAAATTGGCCGTTAGTCTGCTTCTGATCGCGGCGCTGCTGGGCGGTTTCGCGGTCTATGTGCTGAAGCGGGCGGCCTCGCGTGAGGCGGCTTTGATCGCCGCCCATCCGCCCAGCGGGCAAATCCTGATGGTCAACGGTCTGCGCGTCCATGTGCTGATTGCAGGCGCGGGGCCAGACCTGATCTTGATCCACGGCGCATCCGGCAATGCCCGCGATGTGACGCTGGCCTTGGCCGACCGCCTGACCAAGGACCACCGCGTCATCGCCTTTGACCGCCCCGGTCTCGGCCATTCCGATCCCTTGCCAAATGACGCGCTGGCCGACCAAGCACGGCACCTGTCCGCAGCAGCCTTGCAACTGGGGGTCAGCAATCCCTTGCTGGTCGGGCAAAGCTATGGTGGCTCGGTGGCCCTCGCTTGGGCACTGCACGGCGACATGAAACCCCGCGCACTGGTGCTGATTTCCGCGCCCAGCCTGCCATGGCCGGGGCCGCTCGACATCTGGTATCGGTTGAACAACACCAAATTGGGCGCTGCGGTTCTGATCCCGCTGGCCACGGCTTTCGTGTCGGACGCCTATATCAACGCCTCGATCGCAGGCATCTTCCACCCGGCGCCTGTGCCGCCCGGCTATGCCAAGGCCATTGACGCCCCGATGACCCTGCGCCGCAGCGCCTTGGGCGCCAACCTGGCCCAAGTCAACGCCCTGCGCGCGCAACTGGTTGATATGGAACCGCTTTACGCAAGACTGGCCCTGCCCATCGAGATCGTCCACGGCAGCGCTGACACCATCGTGCCACTGCACATCCATTCGCGCCCCTTCTCTGCCCTGCACCCCAATGCCCATTTGACGGTGATAGACGGCGCAGGCCAAATGCCGCATTACAGCCACCCCGACATCGTGATCGCAGCCATTGCCCGCGCTGCATTGCGCAGCCCGCCTCAATCGCCATAATGGGTCAAATCCAACCGGAGAACCCGATGTCAAACCTGCCTTTTGACGGAGCCATCAGCCGCTACTTTCAAGAGGGCGCGCCCAAAGACGTGCGCAAAGCCATTGAAAATGCGGCCAAAGGTGAAATCCTTTGGAAAGACTACCCCTACCGCGAAGATCTGAAGAAAAAAGACTGCGAAACCCACATGGACGCGCTGCAAATTCAACTTGTCCGCATGCAGGCCGATGTGAAAGCCACCGGCAAGCGCATCGTGGTGGTGTTTGAAGGCCGTGATGCCGCTGGCAAAGGTGGCGCGATTGGGGTGATGCGCGAAAACCTCAACCCCCGCGTGGCAACCGTGGTGGCCTTGCCGAAACCCTCCGACCGAGAGGCGACACAGTGGTATTTTCAGCGCTATGTCGATTGGCTGCCCGCCGCCGGGGAGATCGCGTTGTTTGACCGCTCTTGGTACAACCGCGCCATGATCGAACATGTGTTCGGCTTTTGCACCAACGATCAACGCGCCAAATTCTTCCGCCAACTGCCTGATTTTGAACGCATGATGGTGGATGAGGGCATCATCTTGATCAAGCTGTGGCTGGAGGTCGGGCAGGCCGAACAGCTCAAACGCTTCCTTGACCGTGAACAAGACCCGCTGAAACAATGGAAACTGTCCTCCATCGACATCGACGGGCTGTCGAAATGGGACGCCTATTCCACAGCCATCGCGGAAACCATGCAGATCAGCGATTTCAAATACGCGCCCTGGTCGGTGATCTTGGCAGATGACAAGTTGCGCGCGCGTATTGCTGCCATGCAGACCCTGTTGCACCACGTCGATTACACCGGCAAAGATGTGGCGGCCATCGGCGAGATCGACAGCAAAATCTGTGGCGGCGTGAACCTGCGGCCATGAAACGCGGCTACCACCATGGCAATCTGCGCCAGGCCCTGATCGACGCAGCCCTGATCCTGATTGCCGATCAGGGCCCGACCGGCTTCACTTTGTCCGAGGCCGCCAAAGCCGCCGATGTCACCCCGGCCGCCGTATACCGCCACTTCGCGGGCCGTGATGATCTGATCGCCGAAGTCGCCCGCCAAGGTTATGACATCTTCGCCGCGCTGATGGAGTTTGCCTTCAACAACGGCCAGCCCACCGCCCTTGCGGCGTTCGAGGCGACAGGGCGGGCCTACCTCGCCTTTGCGCGCAAATATCCCGGCCATTATATGGCCATGTTCGAATCCGGTCTGAACCTGAACGCCCATCCCGAACTGGCCTTGGTGGCGCAAAAGGCGCGCGGCGTGCTGGAACGCGCGGCGGAAAACCTGTCGCAACACATGCCCACGGCCAAACGTCCGCCCGCCACGATGTTTTCGGCCCATATCTGGGCCCTCAGCCACGGGGTGGTGGAACTCTTCATGCGCGGATCACCCGGCAGCAAAAGCCCCTACCCGCCCGAAGACCTGCTGGAGGCCGGGATTGGCATTTACCTGCGCGGACTGGGCCTGTTGCCGCCGGACAGATAGCTCAAATTCACCTTGGCTCAAATATCCATGCCGGAACCCTGAAGGTCCGGCCTGCGCGCAGCGCTCAGGCGCGTCAGCGCTCAAACCAAACGCGCGCAGCGCTCCGCTGGATCACGCCTGCTACCGGAACAGCACCAAAGCGCCGGGCGACCAGGCCATGCGGGCGCGGGTGCCAATGTCCAAAACCGGGCGGCCAAAGACGTTGCGCATCGACAGGCGCATCGGTTTGTCGGTGCCATCCAGCTTGATGTCATAATAGGTCATGTCGCCGTAATAGACGACCTCTTCGACCACGGCCCAGCTTTCGCGGTCGGTGGCGGTCTGACCCTCAAACAGGATGGTCAGGGTTTCGGGGCGGAACCCCACCGACGCGCCACCCTCGCTGGGTGTGCCCATCACCTGCCTTGCGTCCATGGTCAGAGTGCCAAAGCCTTCGGCATCCACCTCGACGCGGCCATCCTGTTCCGACAGGATCCGCGCCGGCAAAAAGTTCATGGTGCCGATGAAATTTGCAACCTTGCGGCTGTTTGGCCGCCTGTACAGGGTTTCCGGGTCAGCCAGTTGCGCAATTTCGCCTTCAAACATCACTGCGATGCGGTCTGACATCACCAAGGCTTCTTCCTGGTCATGGGTCACAAGGATGAAGGTGATGCCGACCTGCCGCTGCAGTTTGATCAACTCGACCTGCATCTGCTCGCGCATCTTCTTGTCCAGCGCCGACAAGGGTTCGTCCAGCAACAGCACCTTGGGTTTCAAGATCAGCGCCCGCGCCAGTGCCACCCGCTGCCGCTGTCCACCCGACAACGCATGGGCCGCCCGCGCGCCATAGCCTTTCAGGCCCACCATCTCCAGCGCCTCGGCCACAGCCTTGGCCTTGTCCGCAGCCGAACGCGGATCCTTGCGCAGACCGAAGCCGACGTTCTGTTCCACTGTCAGATGCGGGAAGATCGCGTAAGACTGAAACACCATGTTGGTTGGCCGCACATTGGCCGGCACCCCCTCCATATCCTTGTCGTCGATCATCACGACGCCCGAAGAGATGCCCTCGAACCCGGCGATCGTGCGCAAAAGCGTGGTCTTGCCGCAGCCCGACGGCCCCAGCAGCGAGAAGAACTCTCCGGCGCGGATGGTGGCGGTGATCCCGCGCAGGGCGTGGTAATCCCCATAGTATTTGTGGACGTCCTTGAATTCGATCATGGTTTGACCGGGCACGGTGGATTTTACAGACGTCACAGGAAGCCTCCAGTATCCTTGCCACCGGTTCTGGCGATGCCACGGCGGCGGAAATATTCAGCAGTTGCAAGCAAAGCGATGGACAGCATCACAAGGATCGTCCCCAAGGCCAGAATGACCGGCACGTTCTGCGGAAAGCGGAACTGGCCAAAGATATAGACCGGCAGGGTGTTCTCATTGCCCGCAAGGAAGAAGGCCATGATGAATTCGTCAAGGCTGATGGTAAAGGTGATCAGCAAGGATGAGATGATCCCCGGCATCACCAGCGGCAAGATCACCAGCCGGAACGCCGACAGCGGGGTTTCGCCCAAGTCATAGGCGGCTTCCTCCATCGATTGATCCAGGGATTGAAACGCCGCCGACAGGATCGCGATGGAAAACGGCGTGCACACCAGCACATGGCCCAAAATCACCGTGAACAGCGACAATGGAATGCCAAGCCCCAGCAACACCGCCAACAACGCCACCGCCAGAATGATTTCCGGCAGCACCAAAGGCAGCATGATCAACCCCATCAGCGGCGCCTTGAACGGATAGGCGTAGCGGGTTGACGCGCGCGAGGCAAAGATGCCCAAAACCGTCGCAAGGATCGACGACGACCCGGCGATGATCAGCGAGTTCTTCAGCGCCCGGTGCAGTTCGGGCTCCTCCCACAGCTTTTGGAACCACTTGGTCGTGGCCCCGGCCAAGGGAAAGGCCACCGTGGTGGCATCGTTGAAGGCAAAGATCGGCAACAGCACAATCGGTGCATAGAGAAACACCAGATAGGCCATGGTGTAGACGCGAAACCAGCCCCCGCGCATCATTTGTTCCCCTTCAAGAAACGCCGATTGACGAAGAGGAACAACAGACTGACCGCCACCACCATCATCATCGCCGAAATCGCCAGCGCCGATCCCATCGGGTAATTGTCCAGCTTTTTGTAGTTCAACTCGATCAGGTTGGCGACCAACTTGCCCTCTGGCCCGCCCAAAAGGCTGGGTGTCACATAGTCGCCAATGGTCGGGATGAACACGATCAGCACCGAGGAAATCACCCCCGCCATCGACAAAGGCAGCGTCACCCGGACAAAGGTCATGAACGGGGTTTCGCCGAGATCGCGCCCGGCTTCGAGGAAGGACCGGTCAATCTTTTCCAGCGCCACAAAGATCGGCAGGATCGCAAACGGCGCATAGGCATGGGCCAGTGCTGTCACCACCGCGCCCAAGGAATAGTTGATCGCCTGCAACGGCTCGGTGATGATGCCGGTCCACAACAGCGTCGAATTGACCACGCCGTTGAAGCCCAAAATCACCTTCCACAGAAAAATTCGGATCAGGTAAGAGGTCCAGAACGGGATGGTGATCAGAAACAGCCACAGCGACTTTTTCGACGGCGCGACGTGAAAGCTGACGAAATAGGCGACCGGATAGGCCGTCAGCACCGTCACCGTCGTCACCGCCAATGCCACCAGCAAGGACCGCAGCAACAGCGCGCGCGACCGCGGGTCAGACCAGACGCCAAGATAGCGCGAGGCTTCGACCTGAACACCATCGACGGTCTTGTAGGAAATGCACTCGCCGTAATAGTTGCAGGTCTGGAAATCCTTGATGATCGTCAGATAGCCGTCGGTCATGAAGCTGTAGGCAAAAATCATCGCCAGCGGGGCCGCCAGCAGCAGCGTCGCATAGAGTGCGGTTGGGCTGATCATCAGCAGACCGTTGGTCGCCTCAGACCGGCCAATGCGGCCCGAACGGGTCGATTGCGCCATCATTCCCCCTGTCATGCCATGTGCTGGCTGCTCTTCGACGTTTGATCAAATTAAGCCGATCACGGTTTTCCGCGCAAGCCCAATTCCTCCCCCATCTAGAACCGCAGCGGCCGCAAAGGGCAAGCGCGGGTGTCAGTTCCCGATGCGTTCAATCGCTATTGCGCGCTTTTTCAGCTCGTCATACAGCGTCGGCAGCACCCGCAGCGCCGAAACAGCCACGCGCAACGCCTCGACGATCCGCTCTTCGCTGCCATTTTCTGCCACACGCCAGACCATGCGGCGCGCGACGCCATCATCATAGACGATTTCGGTCGCGCCGGTGCGCGAGGTGCGCCAACCCAGGAAATCAGCGCCACCATGGGGGGCGTGAAACGTGCTTTGAAGTCCCATTGAGCGGGCCTTTCTTTATCTGCCTGCTGCGATTTAATTGGCGTGGGGGCCATTTGGTCAACTGTCTTGGCCGCAGGCTGTCAAAATTGCGGCTTATAGAGTCAATAAAGCCACAAAACGGGGCGTTTTGGCATCTGCTTGGAAACAATCACCGCAGGCCGCCAAGGGCCTGCCACGCTCACCCCCAATCGCCTAAACCGCCATATCCGAAGGCGGGCGCGGCAACAGATGACCCAGTGCGGCCAGCCCCGCCTCATACTGCTGGCGCGGGATGTTGCCCACCACCGCCAGCCGCACGGCATTCGGCGCGCGGCCATGAAAACTGGCGTATTCATCGGCGGATCGCACCAGCACCCCCTGATCCTCGGCCATCCTTGTGAAGGTGGACGCCCGCCACCCCTGCGGCAGACGCAGCCAGCCAAAGGGTATCCCCGGTTGCCAGGATAAATCGAACGCCCCCAGACGGTTGACCATGATCTGCAATCGCTCTGACAGGTCTTGCCGTGCGCTGGCCCTGATCTCGGCCCCCTGCCCCGATTGCAGCAGATCAAGGCACAACTCCGACACCGGACGCGCCAAAGCAAAGAAGCTGTGCTGCGCGGTCAAACGGCCAGCTTCGCCCATCCCGGTCGGGCAGACCGCATAGCCAAAGCGCAAAGCAGCCGAGACAGATTTCGACAGACTGCCGACAAACCACACCCGTTCCGGTGCCAGCGCGCGCAAGCTTGGCAGGTCCGATTGTGTTGGCGCATAGCATTCGTCCTCGATGATGTGCAGATCATATTTGCGGGCGATGGACACAATGTCGGCACGGCGCTGCTGCCCCATGCGCGCGGCGGTCGGGTTCTGGGTTTCCGGCGTCACGCATAAAACCTGTGGGCCATAGCGTCGGCAAGCCGCCTCCAGCGCGTCGGGGCGCAGGCCTTCGTGATCCAGTTCCACCCCCACCACCTCGGCCCGCACGGCACGGGCGGCATAGCGAAAGCCGGGATAAGACAAGTCCTCGGTCAGAACCACAGGCCGATCGCCGCGCAGACAACAGTTCAGGATTAAGGCGATGCCGTTTTGCCCGCCGTGGTTCAGCATGATATCTTCAGCCGCAATCGGTCCAACCATACGGTCGGCCAGCCAACCCACCACAGCCGCGCGCAGGGGGGCCTCATCCGATTGCCGTGTGTATTCAAGCCAATGCGGGCTGATGTTGTCAGCCATCCGCCGCAGGATCGCCGCAAATGCCTGCGCCTGACCCACGTCGGGCAAGCGCGGCGAGCGCAGATCGACCCGCCCAACCGCCACCCAAGGATCGCGCTCGACAAACAATGATTGCGTCGGGCCGAGACGCGGGCTGCGGGCGGCCACAAACGTGCCACGGCCCACGGTTGCCTCCAGCAATCCCTCTTGCGTCGCAATCTGATAGGCCCGCGACACCGTGCCGGGCGTGACCGCCAGCCGATAGGCCAGATCGCGCACGGTGGGCAGTTGCGTGCCTTCGGCCAACTCCCCGGCGCGGATGGCATCCCGCAAGGCCCGGGTCAGCGCCAGGTACTTGGGCGCCCCATCATCGACAAGCGAAGGCAGCCATATTGTGTGCATGACAAACGTCCTCTGGCGGGTTGCGCGGCGCTACAATACGCTGGGCATAGAAGAATTTCAGGCTTGTATCAATACAATTGGAAAGCCCTTGCCCCTGTCTGAAACCGTCACCCTTGCCCGTCACCCGCTGTTGGTCACGCTGGCTTTGACTGTGACCGCGCGGGACTTGCGCCACCGCAGCGGCAAATCCCTGACCCAAATGTCACCAGCAAAACCGTGCGACATCGGCTGCGACGCAACCCGCGCCCGGGGTGAGGCCGCCAAACCTTTCTGGCGCGCCTGACCCCGAACTTCCCCAACCTCGGGCCGGTTCTTCCGGCCCTTTTTTTTGCGCCCCAGATGTTCATGCGCCCCAGACATGCAAAAGGCCCGTGGAACACCACGGGCCTTTGCACAATCCTGAAAGCAGCTTAGCGCTTGGCTAATTAGCACCTCTGTACAGCGTTGTTTTCAATGAGTATTTCACTGCCCATTACGCTGCGTAAAGCTTTCGTAAACCTTGCACTGCGAAACTCAACAACAGCCGTTAGCTAACTGGAACGACTTTTCAAAAGCAAAACTGCACGATAATTTTACGTCGCCCTTAGTCTGCCTCTTCGTAAACAAGGCACGCTTTCCCACGCTTACCAACGTAGCAATCACCATCAAAACCAAAATCACCCATCAAATAGTGAATTCCGTCTCCATTTTCATATGCAACTTTCACGCCTCCATCAAATTGATACATGATAACCAAATCCTCAAACTTCAGTTCTTCCCCAACAACTTCAGGTTTGTCATAATAAAAGTATATATCCCGCCCGCCAATATCAACTTCTAATTTTGAATAGCAATCACCGTCCATTATAACCTTTCCATCAAGTTCAAAATTGCAAACTCCGTAGAAAAAAATATTTTTTCGCTCAAGCTCATCTGCAGCAGCTGCTGATCCATTAATCAAATATATGGAACCTAAAATTAAACTAAAAATTATACTTCTGCGCATTTTTTTCATTTTATTTTCCCCCTTACTTTCAATAATAATCGCTACACAAAATAAAATTACTGCTGCTCAAAGCAAATCTCACCTCTATCGCCCTCAAAACAGGCCATCCCTTGCTCATTGTCATTAACGATTAAAAATTCGCCAAGTTCTACCTGTGCATGGTCCCAACCGCTGCCTCCATTATAATTGACAAATCCACCAGCCTCACCGTTTTCAATCCGAATAAAGTGCTGATATTTGAAATCACCATTTACATCTGTAACTGGGCTAAAAATCTGAGTGTATCCATCAACAAACTCGACGTAACATCCACCTTCAATCACTGAAACGCCATCCAAATTAATCTTGCATATAGCATTTGTTGTTTCCTCAGCAAATGCCTGCAAACCGATCACAGACAAAATACCTACAAAAAGCACCTTTCCACAGTAGCGCATCACAACACCCTCATGTTTAAGTTCGAAATTGAGACTAAAGACCCAAAGCCCAAAGTCAACGCAAATGCTGACCCCCATTCAAACGCTTATGCGCCATCCTCGTATCTTTAGTGTAGCACCCTACTCAGCCACCTTGCTCCGCGCTCGCATCACCAGCAAAACTGCGCGATCAAACTCACCAGTCAGTGCAGCAGCCCGAAACACACCCAAAACCTCAGCCACTTGCTCCAGTTTGTCAACAAATACAGCGTTGCTTTTGCCGTGCAGCATCAGCACTCGCGTGCCATATCTGCACTGCACGTAATAGCCGCCATCCTGTGCAAAGTGCCAAGCCCGCACCTGCCGCGCCACAGTCACAACGCTACGCACCCCGTCAGCGTCCCTAATCGCCCGCTTAACCGCCACCGTGTGCGTCTTGCCAGCCACCGCAGCAGCCAACCCTGCAAGCTGTTCATCAATCCCAGCCACAAGCCGATCACGCCGTGCTGTAACTGGGTCTACTTCCGTTACCCGCTTAACCGTTTTCAAGTTCAACTTTACCAGTGCGCTCATCGCCAACTCCCTTGCTGTGCAGCAAAAGTCGTAGCGCCGCAAACACTTGTAGTCGGCCAAAATCAGAAACTGCACGGTTTTTATTCGCTTGCTCTGCCGCCAGTCAGTTCTGTCAGTTCTGTCAGTCATTTCCCCGCCCCCTTAGCCAGCAAAGGATAAATAACTGTAGAGGAACAGATGACATACACATGGGGAAAGCGCACACAGAGCGATTGGGCAAACTACATTAAAAACAGTGATTTAGATGTTTTTGGCACACTTAAATTTTACAACGGTGCGACTGTTGGACGTGAGAAAGCAGCGGCAATTTATACTGCGTACTGGCACAGAGTTGACCAGATATTTTTTGGACACGCAGCGCGGAAAGGCTACTGCATAGAGCGGTTTTGCTTTGTGGAGTATGGTGACAGTGGCGACAATTTGCACATACACTTTGCAGCAAAATCCCCAATCGCAACCCGCCCCTTCTGTGCAGTCCTTAACGCAGTGTGGGTCAACTTCAATCACAGTTGTGCAAACTATGCTGGCAACCGAATTATGCCAATAATTTATAGAGCTGAAGCGGCAAAATACGTAGCAAAAGACACAAGAAATTTGGCTGATGGCGATTTGGGACTGAAACTGACGCGAGCACATGAAGGAAAAAAGGCAACTGGCACATTTGACACTGAGGCACAAATTGGGCGCATACTTACAGCTTTAACAGGACCGAAAATTGGCGGTGAAGCTGAACTTGAAAAGGCATACAAGGCATTGGAAACACACATTGAACAGGCAAGAAATGAGTATGAACACAAACAAAAATGCAAGGCAGCAACGGCAAGGCACGGCAGCATACTGAACAGTTACAAAGAGTTAGTTGCAGACTATCAGGCAAAACAAAAAATATAGGCACTACCAGCATTCGTAGTTCAAGGCGCTCGAATGCGTTACACGACCAAAACTGCAGTTTACGGGAAAAGCAATGATTGCGCAGTCATTGCTAGTCCTTGTTATACTCGAAACAAACACCAAAACATCATTACCGAACACAGACACACAGACACAGACACAGACACAGACACAGACACAGACACAGACACAGACACAGACACAGACACAGACACAGACACAGGCAACGAATAAATACAACATGGAGAAACGGATGACATTACTGGAACAGACATACACGGGCTTACGGCAAGCAGGGCTTGTAGGAACGGCGGAAGCATTTAGCACCAAGTATTTGGGCAAGAACAAAAACTGGTATGCGCTGCAAGCGCACTACGGACGCGACTTTAGCGTTAGGGCGGCGGTTGGCTGTGTGCGCAGTTTGGAGCTGGCACAAGGCGGCGCAGGCTTGGACGCGGCGCAGCAGAGCGTGTTGCAGCACTTGGCAGCGCATCTACATCAGCACCTGGCAACGCAGTATGGCGTGGCGGCACTGCACTAACGCAAATGTTAGACAATCAGTAATACCTAACATTTTGCATCAATATCCAAATTAATCAATACTTTAGTATTATTTCTGTTTTTGCTCGACCGTCAAAATGTGTGACCGTACTGTGAACTTAACAGGAACACACATTTTGCTGGTGGAAAATGCGACAGGCTAAAGTACTAAACACTGCAGAACTGAAACGGCTGAACGCTGTTGTTGAAGGCACACGACATGCTGTACGAAATGCGACTACTGTAGCACTAAGTTTTTATGCAGGAACCCGCGCATGTGAAATTGCTGCACTTACGATTGGCGACGTTTTTGACGAAACTGGCACGGTACGTGACACGATCTATTTGACTGCGGCGCAGACTAAGGGCGACAGTGGCAACACAGTGTACGTCAACAAACGGCTAACTGCTGCGCTCAAGCGTTATGCTGCAACTTACCGCGTGCGTCTGCAACATCCACGGCAAGCGTTGATTTTCAGTGCAAAAGGCGCTGGGTTTACGGCACAAACGATGGTGAATTTGTTCGCAGTCTTTTACAAAAGTGCAGCAATTGCTGGTGCAAGCTCACACAGCGGCAGGCGACAATTTGTGACTGAACTTGCTGAACTTGCAATAAATCCACGTGTTATCCAAGCACTTGCACGTCATGCGCACCTCAGCACAACAATGCGCTACATGGATGTGAACGACACCAAATTGCGCACTGCGGTTGAGATGGTCAATTATTGAATTCCAGCAGCAACTGCAGTGAATACGTGTCTAACGAAGAGAACGCATAAAAATAGCACGCCAACTCCCAATTCCCAAAGTACCAAAGTCCACTTCCATCGTCGCAACCGAGATAATCCTGCTCCATCAATTATCCACATAACTAATGGAGCAAAAAACAGTGCTAAGAAAAGCGATGCCAACATCTTAGCGACTCATTTATTCAAAAAGGCTTCTGCTTCTTCCTTAGTATCAAATGTTTTTGAACCAAAATTCAAGAAAACTTCAACTGTTCCATCATTGTAAAAACCACACCTATATACCTTACCTTTTTTGCCCACAAGCTCACGCTCAACCCAAGTACGTTCAGCAACAGTTACATCATTAGCAGCAACTTCTACCGCACTCATACTTCTTTCGCGAACATCCGCAGCGTTGATTGCTTCGTCCAAGGTGTTAAATGATTTGCGGTCAAAGGAAAACTTCTGGAGTACTTCATTCTTTGAAATATTGTATTTTTCAACCAAAAACAACCTATAGTCATCACTTGACAAGTCCTTTACTCCGTCAAAGTCGTCGTTATGATCTATTGAAGATTGTGCGCTTGAATCGCTGATGCTTGGATTCAAGCTTCAAGTGCAACGTTTGATCTGAAGGCCGCGATTTCCTGGGCCATGGCTTCTTCGGGTGTTTTCCACCCGAGCGTTTTTCTGGGGCGCTGGTTCATCAGGCGCGCCACATCGTTGAGTTCGGTCTGGCTGATGG
>CAMAQR010000014.1 GCA_945860375.1 Pseudorhodobacter antarcticus | reverse complement strand
CGCCATTGATGGTGTGGATGGCTCCTGCTCCCGGCGTCGCGATGCGCCATAGTGGGGTTTTCAATTGAGCCCAAGCCAAGGAGCCATCCATGCAAGAGATTACCACAATCGGCATCGACCTTGCCAAGAGTGTTTTTCAGGTTCACGCCGTCAGCGGTGACGGAAAGGTAGTCCTGCGCCGACAGGTGCGGCGCAGCCAGATGCTGGCGTTCTTCGCTGGGCTCACCCCCTGCCTGATCGGCATGGAAGCCTGTGCCGGGGCGCATTACTGGGCGCGGGAACTGGCGAGGTCAGGGCACGAGGTACGCCTGATGCCGCCGTCTTACGTCAAGCCCTATGTCAAGCGCGGCAAGACCGATGCGATTGATGCGGAAGCGATTTGTGAAGCGGTGACGCGGCCGAGCATGCGGTTCGTGCCGGTCAAGACCGAGGATCAGCAGGCAACCCTGATGACCCACCGCGCCCGGGACTTTCTGGTGCGCCAGCAGACCCAGCTCTCCAACGCCATTCGCGCTCACTTGGGCGAGTTCGGTATCGTCACAGCCAAGGGGGTTCACAATGTCGGGCGCCCTCTGAGCTTGGCCGAAGCGGCGAGCCTGCCTGCACCGGCGCGCCAGTCCATCCAGGTTCTGGCCGATCAGCTCCATGACACGCATGAGCGAATCGAGGCTATCACCACTGACATCAAGGCCGAGGCGCAAAGGGACGCAGTGGCCAGGCGCCTACAAACCGTTCCCGGTATCGGCCCGATCACCGCCAGCGCAATCGCCGCCAGCGTGCCGAATGTGTCGAACTTCAAAGAAGCGCGTGACCTTGCCGCTTGGATAGGTCTTACACCCAAACCTCATTCCAGCGGCGGCAAGGAGAAACTGGGTAAGATAACCAAGATGGGCAACCGCTATCTGCGGCGGCTGCTCTATCTTGGGGCGCTCGCCCAGATCACTCACCGCAGCCGCAAGCCCGCGGGCGAAGACTGGCTGTGGAAGATGCTGCAGCGCAAACCCGTGAAGCTGGTGGCAATTGCCCTCGCTGGGCGCATGGCGCGAACGGTCTGGGCCTTGCTCAAAACCGGCGAAAGCTACCGGGCCACGCCCGGCTGAGAGAGGACTACGGTCCATCCTGGGCCGAAAAGAGATGGTAAGGTGCAAAGTGAGATGATGGCAAACTGACGGACAAAAGGATGCGGACACCCCGTTCGGACCGAAGCGCAACGCAGCGCGCGCCATTGATTGGGACCAAATCCACGCGGAATTCATCATGGTGCGCGGGTAAAACCGCAGTTCAGACACCGAATACATGGCCGCAACCGACCAGACGCCTGAAAACCACAACCCCCTTGCCACGCAGGAGCCATCCATACATGGTCCGAGTGACACTGGCGAGGGATGATCGCCAGTGGACTTCATGGCTGATCGCTTCGGCGATGACCGCGCTTTTCGGTTGTTGAACGTGTTGGATGCGTTGCCTGGCAGGTGTTTGTCTTCAACCACTGTAAAGGACTTTAATCGCGAAGGGCTGGGCGTCGAGGTCGACTTCTCGCTGCCCGCAGAGCGCGTGATCCGGAGTCTTGATTCGTCGTCGGAAAAACAGTCCCCCGGACCGTTTCCTAACCCTCCTCCACATCGAATGGCGGGGCTAGCCCGGTACCATTTGGGTGGATAACGGCCCGGAACACATAATCGAAACCACATCGCCTTACGGCGATTGCGGGCGATCGCCTGCCGGCCAACGGAAGGCCCAAGACCACGCCACGCAGTGGCTATGGACCTACAACAACGACCGCCCGAACATCCCTCTCATGGTTTGCACGCAGACCATTGCCGGGAAACGGGGCATCGGCGGGGCAACACTCGCCCGGAAACTGAAAATGGCCGCATAAGTTCTACGACTGCAACCCGTTGTAAACTGGGGGGATTACCATACTCATGGGGCTGACGCAGCGCTTACCGTCCAACCGCAGGGACGTAATGTGAATCCCCGACGGTCAGGGTTCCGGAATAACGCCGATCGGGGCAAGCAACAAAATCTCGGTCGGGCAATCAAATTGATGGGTTCTGTGCTTAAACCACGCCTGCTGACATCGCGCTTGATTTCGGGCGATCATCTGTGGGCAGGCTTCCTGAAACAAGGTAGATTGCTTGTTCCGCAATACCTGTGGCGTGATCACCGGCGCGCTCGATATTCTTGGCGATGAAATGCAAGTGCGTGATGGCCGAACCAATCGCCGGATCACGCGTCATATCTTCCAAAAGCGTGCGGAACACGTCGTTGTAGATGCGGTCAACGTCCACATCACGCGCCCTTACAGCCGCAGCCAATACAGCATCCCTTTGAACCAAGGCACTGAGCGCCTCATCAAGCATGACGGTCACAACTTTCGCCATGGCACGAATGGTGCCAACAACCGCCGTATGGCCGCTTGAACCCGAAAGCACCTTTGTCCGTTTGGCGACGTTCTTCGCGTAATCGCCAACCCGTTCAAGATTTGTCGACGCACGCATGACTGACAGGACCATCCGCAAGTCAGAGGCTGTCGGGGCGCGGGTGGCAAGGATTCGGGCAGCTTCGATGTTGATCTGTTCATCCAGCCCGTCCACCGCACGGTCATTTGCAATGACCTCGTCGGCAACTGAGATGTCACCTGCCTCCAATGCCTCTACGGCTCTGGTGAGGGCTGCTTCAACCAGCCCTCCCATGCGCATGAGCATCGCTTGCAGTCCTTCCAGATCGTGATCAAAGGAAGAAACGATGTGTGAATCCTGTACCATTGAATGTTACTCCCTCAGCCGATCCGACCAGTGATGTAGCTTTCAGTCCTTGGGTCGGTGGGCGAGGTGAAGATGTCGCCGGTGTTGCCGTATTCAACAAGGTGGCCCAGGTGGAAAAATGCAGTCTTTTGGCTGACACGGGCTGCCTGTTGCATCGAGTGGGTGACAATTACCACGGCAAACTGGCGGCGAAGTTCGTCAATCAACTCCTCAACCTGCGCCGTTGCAATCGGGTCCAGTGCCGAGCACGGCTCATCCATCAACAAGACTTCGGGCGAGGTCGCGACAGCGCGTGCGATGCACAACCGCTGTTGCTGACCACCAGACAAGCTGGTTCCCGGCGCATCAAGGCGGTCTTTGACTTCATTCCACAATGCTGCCCGCTTCAAGGCACCTTCAACGATGTTGTCCAACTCGGACTTGGATTTCGTCAGTCCGTGAATTTTCGGCCCATAGGACACATTGTCATAGATCGACTTGGGGAACGGGTTCGGCTTCTGGAACACCATCCCAACCTTGGCGCGCAACTGCACCGGGTCCACCCGCTTGTCGTAGATATCCTCGCCTTCCAGTTTGATCTCGCCCGTGACCCTGCAGATCGGGATCGTGTCGTTCATCCGGTTCAGGCAGCGCAGGAACGTAGATTTCCCGCAACCCGACGGCCCGATGAACGCGGTCACGGTCTTGTCGAGGATATCGACGTTCAGATCCTTGATCGCATGGCTGGCCCCATAATAGACCTGCACGTTGCGGGCCGAAATCTTGTTGCTCTGGGTATCCACGGTCCGCTCCACAATGCGCATATCGTTCAAGTCTTGATCCTTCCAGGACGGGTTACCAGCGGCGTTCGAAGCGGCGGCGCAGAATGATTGCCAACACGTTCATCGCGACGAGGAAGATCAGCAGAATGATGATCGCCCCGGAAGAGCGCTCAATGAAGGCCGGGTCGGCTCGCTGTGCCCAGCCATAGACCTGCACCGGAAGCGCAGTGGCGGGATCAAGGAAGCCCTCAACCGGGGCCGAAGGATAGTTGTCCACGAAGGCGACCATCCCGATCAGCAGCAGCGGTGCGGTTTCCCCCAGCGCAGAGGCCAGACCCAGAATGGTCCCGGTCAGGATCCCCGGCATCGCCAGCGGCAACACATGGTGGAAGACCGTCTGCATCTTGGATGCGCCGATTCCCAGCGCCGCATCGCGGATCGACGGCGGCACCGCCTTGATGCTGGCGCGGGTGGCGATGATGATTGTCGGCAGCGTCATCAGCGACAGCACCAGCGCCCCCACCAGCGACGACGAGTTCGGCATCCCGGCAAAGTTGATGAAGATCGCCAGACCGAGGATGCCGAACACGATGGACGGCACAGCGGCGAGGTTCGAGATGTTGACCTCCACCGCATCGGTCCAGGCGTTCTTCGGCGCGAACTCTTCCAGATAGATCGACGCGGCCACCCCGACCGGCACACAGGTGATCAGCACGATCAGCATCATGTAGGCCGACCCGATGATGGCGACCCCCAGACCGGCCGCCTCCGGGCGCTGGTCAGATGCGTCGGGCGAGGTGATGAAGTCCCAATTGAACACCGACGCGAGGATGCCCGCGTCGCGCAGCTTGTCGGCCAGTTGCAACTGCTCGGGCGTGACGTTGCTGTCGCGCTCGGCGGTTTCCATCGTGACCCGGCCCTTGAGGTAGCCGTCAATCCGTCCCGTCGCCAGCACGGTCGCGTCAATCGTCGTCCCCACGATTTCGGGATTGGCCAAGACCATCGCCCGCAGATCGCCTGCAGCGTCCTTCGAGATCATGTCGGCCACGTCCTTTTCGGACTGCCCGTCAATGGCGATGCCTTTGCTGTCAAGTTCGGCCTTCAGAGCCGCCGCCAACACCTTGTTATAGCCAAGCGTGGTGATCTTGCCCATCTCGTCGCGGTTGCGGTTGCCCTCTGGGTCCAGCGTCTCGGCGGTCAGTGCCATCGGAAAACTTAGCTTGGCCTGATAGAACGCCGACACCCCGTCACCGATGATGGTCCACAACATGATGCCCAGCGTCGCAAGACTGATCGCAATCGCGGCAATCCCGTAGGCCTTGAACCGTAGCTCGGCCGAATTGCGCCGCTTCATCAGGGCGGTCTGCACCAGCAACGACGATTTCGGTTTCGAAAATGCGGGGGCGGCCGTGCCGCCTGCGGTTGCGTCGTTCAATCGTATTGCTCCCGATATTTGCGGACAACCAGCAGCGCCACGATGTTCAGCGCCAGGGTGATCACGAACAGCGTCATGCCAAGGGCAAAGGCCACCAGCGTTTCAGGCGAGTTGAAGTCGGTGTCGCCGGTCAACTGGCCCACGATCTTCACCGTCATCGTCGTCATCGCCTCGAACGGGTTTAGGCTCAGCTTGGCAGCGGCCCCCGCCCCCATTACCACGATCATCGTTTCGCCGATGGCGCGACTTGCGGCCATCAGACAGGCTCCGACAATCCCGGGCAAGGCGGCGGGAAGGATCACCTGCCGAATGGTTTCCGACTTGGTCGCGCCGAGCCCCAGAGAGCCATCGCGCAACGACTGCGGCACCGCGTTGATGATGTCGTCGGACAGTGAACTGATGAAGGGGATGTTCATGATCCCGATCACCAGACCGGCAGTCATCACCGACGACCCGCTATCGCCCAGACCGAGGGGGGCGGCGAAGTAATCCCGAAGCATCGGGCCCACGGTGACCAGCGCGAACAGGCCGAACACCACGGTCGGGATCCCCGCGATCACTTCGATCAGCGGCTTCACCCAGGCCCGGACCTTCTTGCTGGCGTATTCCGCCAGATAGATTGCAGCGAACAACCCGATCGGCACCGACACGATCATCGAGATCAGCGAAATGTACATTGTGCCCCAGATCAGCGGGATGATCCCCAGATCCGAGTCGCCGCGGAAATTGGGCGACCAAGTCAGGCTGAAGAAGAAGTCCTGCCACGGGTACTGTGAGAAGAAATTGAAAGTCTCGGTCAGCATCGAATAGACGATGCCCACGGTGGTCAGAATGGCGATGGACGACGCGGCAATCAGCAGCCCTAGGATGACCTGCTCGACCCGGTTGCGGGCGCGGAAGTCCTTGTTGGTGACCATCACCGCATAGATGAGCCCGGCAACACTCAGCAAAGTGACCAGAATGGTCCGCCCCATGGCACCCCAGGCGGTCATCACCCGGTAATCCTGTGCCGCCGCCAGAACCTCTTTTGAAACAGTCGAACCCAGCGCCACCCCGACCCCTGCCAACCGGTCGCGCACGTTGGTGAACTCGGTGCGGATCATTCCCGCCTCTTTTTCCGTCATCACGCCCGAGTCGACCGCAACATCCAGACCGGCCGCCACCCGCCGCACGTCCGCCATCACCAGCGTCGTTGCGGCTTCATCGGCGACCAAGGCAGGCGGCAAATCCGCCGCGATGCGTCCTTCGATCAGCATCGGCTGGATCAGCAGCCACAGCACAAGAACGCCCAGCGCCGGCAACAGCACCATCAGCGCGCCATGCCAGCCGTAATACACCGGCAAGGAATGCAGCGTCTTGGGATTGCCCTGAACCGAGGCCATCACCCGCTGACGGCACAGCACAAAGGCAGCCGCCGCCAGAACCGCCACAACGAGAAGCAAGAAAAGAACAGACATCGGCCATCCTGTTCGCATGAAGGGAAAGGTTATAGAAAAAGGGGCGCGTCGCCGCGCCCCTTCGTTCGGTTCTTATTCCAGCGGACCCATCGGGGTCTCGGCTTCGACCATTGCCTGAGTCTCGGCCAATGCCGGGTCAGACACCAGGCCATAAGCGGCCAGCGGGCCGTCCGGGCCAGCCATCTCGTCCGACACGAAGAACGTGATGAACTCTTTCAGGCCGGGGATCACGCCGATGTGGGCTTTCTTCACGTAGAAGTACAGCGGACGCGACACTGGGTATTCTGCCGAAGCGATCGACTCGGCCGAAGGAACCACGCCGCCCATGGTGGCGACGCGCAGCTTGTCGGTGTTGTTCTGGTAGAACGACAGACCGAACACGCCGATGGCGGTCTTGTCAGCGTCGATGCGGGCCAAGGTCTCGGTGTAGTCGCCGTCGATGTCGACCGACTTGCCGTCGGTGCGCAGTTCCATGCAGGCTTTGTCGGCGTTGCCGGCCTTTTCCTTGTCGTCCTTGCCTTCAGCAACGGCCAGGAACAGGTCATGCGCGCCGGTTTCCTTGCAGCCCGCAACGATCACTTTGGTGTCGAACACTTCACGGGTGCCGTGCTTGGTGCCCGGAACGAACATCAGGATTGGCTGAGCCGGCAGTGCGGCGTCGACTTCGTTCCATGCCATGTTGGCGTTGGCAACCAGAGCGCCGTCCTTGGCAACCTGAGCACCGATCGCGCCATAGATCTGCGCCGGGGTGAAGGCGAATTCCGGCCCGTTCACGTCGGACGCGAACACGATGCCATCATAGCCGATGCGGATTTCCATGATCTCGGTGACGCCATTGGTGGCGCAGAGTTCGATGTCCGACTTGGAGATACGCGAGGACGAGTTGGCGATGTCGACGGTGTTTTCGCCCACGCCTTCGCACATTTTCTTGCGGCCGGCACCCGAACCGCCGCCTTCAACGACCGGCGACGGGAAATCGAAGTTCTCGCCGAACGCTTCGGCGACGATGGTCGAATAAGGCAGAACGGTGGACGAACCGGTCACTTGGACCTGATCGCGAGCAGCGGCAACAGTTGCCGACGCGGCCAGAATGGCCAGCACCGACACAGTGATTTTCATGCTTTGCATGGGTCGCTCCTAAGTGAATAACGGGCCAACAAGGATGGCACTGCGACTCTCTAGTCCGGTTTTGTAACGGTAAGGCTACAAATATGTGAAGGATTTGTGACGCAGGCATCGTGACGTCTGAGGGTCTTTTCTCTTGGGCAATTCAGTCCGCGCGCAGCGATACACAAAGAAAGGATTTGGTCCGCAGGTTCAAGGCAAAGGGCCATTGCGCAAATCCTTGCCGTACGGCACTTTACCAGTGTGCCGGGGAAATGGCTAGCTCCATCACATGACTGACCTTGTTTTGGGTCTCCGCCTTCAGCGTTTCAAGGTGACAATCGACCCAAGCAAAATGGGCCAGCCGAACCAGTCAGCTCCTTAATGCATGTGATGACACGTCAATCATCACAGCATGAAGCCCAAGCGCCGCAGCCCAGATCACCGCCGCCACAGCCAGACGCCGTGTCAGGGAACGACGGTTTCCCATCAACCAAGTCGTATCACTGAGCATCTGCGGCTGCCCGCGCCGACAGACAAGGCGCAGACGCCGACCGGTGCATTGCTCCCAGCCTCCCGGGGTGATACGCTGATTGCCGACGCCTTTCCAACGGCAGCTGCCGGGATCGCCAGCCAGAAGGCGTTTATCTTGCGCATTGAAGCGCCCCGGTCAAAGGCATCCACCACCTTGAAGGCGTTGAAATGGACGACCGCCGCCGCCCGGCTCGCATCAGAACCGTTTTGCAAGTCTGTCGTTGAGGCCGACCGACACGCTTCGGCACGGGCAGAATCGGCGCAATCAGCGCCCATTCCTTCTGCGTCGGGCCACTTGCTCATCGGCCCTGGTTGCGGACAAGTGCGGCTAAGTTCAGTTCAGGCCGTCGTGATCTCCATTCCATGTTGCTGGCGAACTGAGTCACAACCTGCTGAATTCAAACAGTTTCGGATCAACCTCGGAGCCCGGAGCGCTTTGGCGGAACGGTTGGCGGTGCTGATGCTGGTGGATTGAACTGCTTTGGCCACAGGGCGGGGCAAATACAACACATTGCGCGCGGCAAATCGGGCCCTTTGCGCAGAATGCGAGATTTTTCCTTAATCCTGCCACAGGCTTGCGCGACACATGCGCCAAACCCAGAAACGGATTGCTCCCATGACCCAGCTTGCCCAGATCAACCCCATCATTCTGTGCGGTGGGTCTGGCACCCGGCTTTGGCCGCTGTCGCGTCAAAGCTTCCCCAAGCAGTTCGCCAAGTTGATGGGCGAGGAAAGCCTGTTTCAGGCCTCGGTTCGGCGCTTGTCGGGGCCGCAGTATGCAGCACCCGTTGTGATCACCGGAGAGCCGTTTCGCTTTGTCGTGGCCGAACAACTGGCGGCCATTCAGTCGGGTGCACAGGCCACGCTGATCGAACCGTCCGGGCGCAACACCGCGCCTGCAATTGCGGCGGCGGCGCTTTGGCTGGCGCAAAAGGATGCCGATGCGTTGATGCTTGTGGCCCCTTCTGACCACGTCATCCCGGATGCCGCAGCCTTTCGGACGGCGGTGCAGGCGGCGGTTCCGCGGGCCTTGGCTGGTGATCTGGTCAGCTTTGGCATCAAGCCGGACCGGCCCGAAACCGGTTATGGTTACTTGCAACTGGCCGAGGGTGCCGATGCTTTGGCCGCCACACCGCAACCCCTTGCGCACTTTGTGGAAAAGCCTGAAGCAGTGCGGGCGGCCAAGATGCTGGGCGACGGCAGGTATCTGTGGAACGCTGGCATCTTCTTGTTCACCGCCCGCGCCATTCTGGACGCCTATCGCAACCATGCGCCGCAGATCCTCGATGCGGTTGGCGCGGCGGTGGCCGCGGCCGAGTCGGATCTTGGCTTTATCCGCCTTGCCGCCGCACCTTGGGCTGCGGTCGAGGATATCTCGGTCGACTATGCCATTATGGAGCGGTCAACCAATCTGGCCGTGATGCCGTTTCGCGGCCAGTGGTCTGATCTGGGTGGCTGGGAGGCGGTTTGGCAAGAGACCGGCCCGGATGCAGCGGGCAATGTGGTGTCTGATCATGCCACCGCGATTGATTGCGCCAACACGCTGTTGCGGTCCGAATCTGCCGCGCTGGAACTGGTGGGCATCGGGCTTTCGGACATCGTGGCGGTCGCCATGCCTGACGCGGTGATCATCGCGCGCAAGGCCGACAGCCAGCGGGTGAAAGAGGCCGTCGCGGCGCTCAAGGCGCGGGGGGCCAAGCAGGCGACGCAATTTCCAACCGATCACCGGCCTTGGGGTTTTTACGAAAGCCTTGTGCTGGCTGACCGCTTTCAGGTCAAACGAATTGTGGTGAAGCCGGGGGCGGCACTCAGCTTGCAAAGCCATCATCACCGGTCCGAACACTGGATAGTGGTGCAGGGCACCGCGCGCGTGACCATTGACGATCAGGTGCAACTGGTGACGGAAAACCAGTCGGTCTATATCCCCTTGGGCGCCGTGCATCGCATGGAAAACCCCGGTAAACTGCCAATGGTGTTGATAGAGGTTCAAACCGGCAGCTATCTGGGAGAAGATGACATCATCCGATATGAGGATGTTTATGCGCGCAAATGACGGTAATTTGCGTTTCCCCATCTTGCCAAGGCCGCAGGTCGAAGGTTGGGCGCGCGTGCGATCACCGGTTTGGCGCCAAGGGCGGCGGTGCCAACAACCCGTCACTGACCGCTGAAAGCGCCAATGCCGCCGCGCCATGTGCCCAAAGCAGATCACCCCAGGCGTGAATCTCAATCGGCGGTCGGGGGCGGCCGGTGTTGATGGCCAGACTGTCCATTTCCGCCAAAGTCTCGGCGGCGTAAAGGTAGTCATACCGCATCCGGTCGCCAGACAAGATGATCAGCGCCGGGTCGAACAGATTGATCACATTGGACAGTCCCACCGCCAGATAACGCCCAGCGCGGCGAAAGATGGACCGTGCGGTGGCGTTGCCCGCTTTGGCGTGGTCATACAGGCTTTCCAGCAGCACCGCGATGCTTTGGCCTTCTTTGTGGCCCCAGTTCAGCGCGGTTGTGGCCTCCCGCGCAAGCGCGTAGTCCGCGACATAGGCTTCAAGGCAACCGCGTTGTCCACAGCGACACAGCGCACCGTCCAACTGCACCTTGGTGTGGCCCAACTCCATCCCCAACCGCTGCGCGCCCCGATAGATGCGGTGGTTCATGACAAAGCCCATGCCAACACCGTGTTCGATGGTGACAACGGCGAAATCGGGCAGATCGCGGCCCGCGCCAAACCACAACTCGGCCAGCGCCACCAGATTGGCGTCGTTGTCGATGCTGACGGGCAAGCCAAGCCGAGCGGTCACGGCTGCGGCCAGGGGCACGCCGCGTTCCAGCAGCACCGAGGACCACAGCACCATGCCTTCGGACACATCGACAAAGCCCGGCACGCCGATGCCCACCGCAGACAAATCGGCCACAGCGATGCCCGCCTTGGCACAGACACGGCCCAGCAGGGTTTCGACCGCGTCCAGCAACTCTTCCAATGTCATTGGGCCGGGGCGCCGTTTGATCACGTCATCGGCCAGCAGATTGCCTGCAAAATCAACGATGACGGCGGTGTGTTCGCGATCCGAAAGCTTCATCCCGGCCACGCGGCAAGCGCCCGCCCGCACGCCCAAGGCCACCGCAGGCCGACCCCGGCCCGCATCGCCATCACGTGGCACCGCGACCTCTTCGATCAAACCAGCGTCAATCAGTTCCGATGTGATTGTGGTCACGGACGCAGGGCTGACCCCAAGATCCTTTGCCACCTGCACGCGGGGGATCAATCCCGCCGCGCGCACACATTCGAACACCTGCAAGCGCAGCGGTCGTTGCGCGATCGAGAACGGCGGAATCAGCGGTCCGACACCCTTGCGCCCCTCTGCCCATTCGCCAAGCGGCCCATTTGGCGCCATTTTTTTGCATCCTGAAGAAAAAATCGTTTGCGCACAGTCAATCTCGCCCATAAATTGCTGCACAGCAGCATTTTTCCGCAAGATTCTGATGCAGCCTATGCATTCACGAATATTTTTATTTTGACAACTAAATTTATTCGCGGCAGATTCGACCCTGTTCCGGCGAATCTGCCGGATCGGCCATGCGCTGGCCGAATCCATAGGGAGGATACTTATGCGTAATGCTCTTATTATCGCCGTGATTGCAGCGGCGGGTTTCTCTTCGGCAGCACTGGCTGAAGGCAAGAAAATCGGCGTGTCGTGGGCCAGCTTTCAGGAAGAGCGCTGGAAAATCGACGAAGCGGCGATGAAGGCAGCCATCGAGGCTGCTGGCGACGAGTACATTTCGGCAGACGCACAGTCGTCGGCTGAAAAGCAGTTGTCGGACATCGACGCGCTGATCGCTCAGGGCGCAAACGCGCTGATCATCAACGCTTGGGACAAAGACGCCATTGGCCCAGCCATCGAAAAAGCCGCTGCCGAGGGTATCCCGGTTGTGGGCTATGACCGTCTGATCGAAGATGCGCGCACCTTCTATCTGACGTTCGACAACAAGGGCGTCGGCCGCATCATCGCGGAAGAAGTCACCAAGGTGAAGCCGGATGGCAATTATGCCATCATCCTGGGCGACCCCGGCGATCCGAATTCGGCCTTCCTGCGTGAAGGCATGGAAGAAGTGATCGGCGCGGCAGTGGCTGCGGGCACCATCAAGATCGTGGGCGAAGCATCGTCGGACGGTTGGAAGCCAGAGAATGCTCAAAAGAACATGGAGCAGATCCTGACCGCCAACAACAACGCGGTTGACGCTGTTCTGTCTGAAAACGACGGCATGGCTGGCGGCGTTGTGGCAGCTTTGTCGGCTCAGGGTCTTGTGATCCCGGTCGGTGGCCAGGACGGCGACTTGGCGGCCATCAACCGTGTGGCACGTGGCAGCCAGACCGTTTCGGTCTGGAAGGACTCGCGTCAACTGGGTAAAGCCGCTGGCGAGATTGCCTCGGCTTTGGCCGGTGGGGCGGCTTTGGACTCCATTGCAGGCGCATCGAAGTTCAACGGCGGCGCCAATGGCGTTGAAATGAACGCGATCCTGCTGGCTCCGACGCCCATCACCAAAGACACGCTGAATCTGGCGATTGACGCAGGTCACATCACCAAAGAGCAGGCTTGCGAGGGCGCCATGGAAGGCGTTGCTGCTTGTCAGTAAGCTAGTCTGGCGATCCGGCGCGCCCTGAAAGGCGCGCCGGATTTCGTTTGCCCGGCAGATCAAGCCCGCACCGCCCCTTGGCAGGATACGGCTGTTTATGCTGCTGCGTGATCCCCCCTCTGATGATGGACGAGGACATGACAAACACACCGACCGCCCCTTCACATGCGCCGCAGACCAATGATGCCAAACTTGGCCCGGTTGCCCGCTTTGTGCGCGATACCGAACTTGACACCCGCATGCTGGGAATGGTCGGCGCGCTGCTGCTGATCTGGGTCAGCTTTCACCTTTATCCGGGACTATTTGATTTTATAGCATCGCTTTATGGCGTGATCTTTGGGGGCCTTGGCACGATCGGTGATGCGTTCAGCCAATTGAATCCAACTACACTTTGGGACAAAGGCGTGTTCCTGACCCCGCGCAACCTGTGGAACCTGTCGGTGCAAACCTCGATGACCGGGATCATGGCGACGGGGATGGTGCTGATCATCATCACGCGCAATATTGATTTGTCGGTCGGCTCGATAGTGGGTGTCACCGGGATGGTGATGGGCCTGCTGCAAGTTGAAATTCTGCCGCAGTATCTTGGGCTTGGCAATCCGGCGACCTGGGTGATCACGGTGATGGTGGGCCTTTTGGCGGGCACGCTGATCGGGGCCTTCCACGGCTGGCTGATCGCCTATCGTGGCATCCCGTCGTTCATCGTCACGCTCGGCGGTCTGATGATCTGGCGCGGCATGGCCTTCCTGTCGGCCTCTGGCCGCACGATCTCTCCGGTCGATGAGACCTTCGCGTTGCTGGGCGGCGGGCCGATGGGGTCCATCGGCTCTATCGGCAGCTGGGCCGTGGGTTTGTTGGGCTGTGCGGCGGTGTTGTGGCTGCTGAAATCAGGACGGACGGCGCGCAAGAAGCACGGCTTTGCCCTGCGCCCGCTTTGGGCCGAGGTGACATTGGCGGCTTTGGGCTGTGGCGCTTTGATCGAAGCGGTTCTGGTGGTCAACAGCTATCCTTGGCCCAAGGGCATTCTGAAGCAACAAAACCTGCCCGAAGACACATTCGTTGGCCACGGCTTTGCCTATCCAGTGCTGATCTTGGCAGTGGTTGGCATCGCGATGACCGTCCTGATGACCCGCACCCGCTTTGGCCGCTATGTGTTTGCCATCGGTGGCAACCCCGAAGCAGCGGCACTGTCGGGCATCAACACCCGCTGGGTGACGCTGAAAATTTTCGCGCTGATGGGGTTGTTGTCGGGCTTGGCGGCGGTTGTCGCCTCGGCGCGTCTGAATTCGGCCACCAACGCGCTGGGGGATCTGGACGAACTTTACGTCATCGCCTCGGCAGTCGTTGGCGGCACGTCTTTGGCAGGCGGCGTCGGCACGATTTACGGGGCCATCATCGGTGCGCTGGTGATGCAATCGCTGCAAACCGGCATGGTGCTGATCGGCTTTGGCGACGGCTCTTACCGCAAGATCGTCGTCGGCGTGGCGCTGGTTCTGGCCGTCTACCTCGACAATCTCTACCGCAAGAAAACCAAGTGAGGGGATGAAAATGGCACAAATTGGGGCAAATTCTGGAACACCTCTCGTTGAGCTGAAAGACATTTCCATCGCCTTCGGCGGCATCAAGGCCGTGGATCATGTGTCGATTGATCTGCACCCCGGCGAAGTCGTGGGCCTGCTGGGCCACAACGGTGCTGGAAAATCGACGCTGATCAAATGTCTGTCGGGGGCCTACAAGGCGGACGCAGGCGAGATTTACATCAACGGCGAACGGGTGGATATCAACAACCCCCGCGACGCCCGCGCCTACAACATTGAGACGATCTACCAAACTCTGGCCTTAGCCGACAATCTGGACGCGGCCTCAAACCTGTTTTTGGGCCGTGAGATTGTGGGCAAGGGCGGCTTTGTCGATGATTCCGCGATGGAGGCTGAAACCCGCAAGATCATGGCGCGGCTGAACCCGAATTTCCGCAAATTCAACGTGCCGGTGTCCGCGCTTTCGGGCGGTCAACGCCAGTCGGTCGCCATCGCCCGCGCGGTCTATTTCAACGCCAAGATCCTGATCATGGACGAGCCGACCGCAGCGCTCGGTCCGCAAGAAACCCAGATGGTGGCCGAACTTATTCAGGAATTGAAAAAACAAGGTCTGGGGATCTTCCTCATCGAACATGACATTCATTCGGTGATGAAGCTGTGCGACCGCGCCGTCGTTATGAAAAACGGTCAGCGCGTGGGCACGGTAAACGTGAATGAAGTGACCGACGAAGACATCCTTGGCATGATCATCATGGGCAAAAAACCAGCGTCGGCCGTGTGATGTACATCGGTCTCGATCTGGGAACATCGGGCCTGAAGGGTATCTTGATCGACGAAGATCAAGTTGTGCTGGCCGAGGCAACCGCCGCTTTGACCGTGCAGCGTCCGCATGAAGGGCATTCGGAACAAGCGCCGTCCGATTGGATTGCGGCTGCGGAAGCAGTGATGGATGCGCTGTCGGTGCATGGTCTGTCTGGCGTGCGTGGCATCGGGCTTTCGGGCCATATGCACGGCGCGACGGTGCTTGACGCCGCCGATCAGGTCCTGCGTCCCTGCATCCTGTGGAACGACAGCCGCGCGGCGGCCGAAGCGCGCGAGTTGGACGATGATCCGATGTTCCGGCGACTGACCGGCAACATCGTGTTTCCGGGCTTCACCGCGCCCAAGCTGATGTGGATGCAGCAGCACGAGGCGGCCCTGTGGGACAAGGTCGCCAAAGTGCTGTTGCCAAAGGATTATCTGCGGCTGTGGCTGACGGGTGATCATGTGTCCGAGATGTCGGACGCGGCAGGGACGGCGTGGCTGAACACCGGCGCGCGCGATTGGTCGGGCGATTTGCTGGAGGCCTCCGGCATGCGGCGCGATCAAATGCCACGTCTTGTAGAAGGGTCTGCCGTGTCGGGACAGTTGCGCGCTGCTTTGGCCACGCGCTGGGGACTGCCTGCGGGTGTGGTGATTGCGGGTGGCGGCGGCGACAACGCGGCCTCTGGTGTCGGCGTCGGCGTGGTCCGTGCGGGTGAGGCGTTTGTGTCACTGGGCACCAGCGGCGTGCTGTTTGCCGCCAATGACGGTTATCAGCCCGACCCTGCGACGGCGGTGCACACGTTCTGCCATGCGCTGCCCAACACATGGCACCAGATGGGGGTTATCCTTGCTGCCACCGATGCGTTGAACTGGTACGCGGGGCTGGTGGGGCAGGAGGCGGCCAAGCTGACTGGCGAATTGGGCGCGCTGCAAGCCCCCGGCAAGACCACTTTCCTGCCCTATCTGGGCGGTGAGCGCACACCCTTGAACTCGGCCACCATCCGTGGGGCTTTCATCGGGCTGGAACATGCCACCGACCGCGCCGCTGGCACCCGTGCGGTGCTGGAAGGCGTCACCTTTGCCATCCGCGATTGCCGCGATGCCTTGGCGGCAACCGGAACGCGGTTGGAAAACCTGCTGGCGGTGGGCGGTGGGTCACGTTCGCACTACTGGCTGCGCGCGATTGCGACGGCGCTGGATTGCCCGGTGCATTTGCCTGTGGCGGGGGATTTTGGCGGCGCGTTCGGTGCCGCCCGCCTTGCCATTATGGCCGCCACCGGGGCAGGGGCGGAAATCGCCACCTTGCCGAAAATCGCTCGCCAGATCGACCCTGATCCAAGCTTGAAAGACGCGTTTGACGCAGGTCACGCCCGCTATCGTGCCGCCCAAATTGCCATCACAGGACTGACATGACCCATTTCTTCAAGAACATCCCGCCCATCAAGTTTGAAGGCACCGACAGCACCAACGAATACGCCTTCCGCCACTACAATCCCGACGAGGTGGTGATGGGCAAGCGGATGGAAGACCATCTGCGCTTTGCCGTGGCCTATTGGCATTCCTTCGCGTGGCCGGGAGGCGATCCGTTCGGCGGCCAGACCTTTGACCGCCCTTGGTTCGGCGATACCATGGCGCTGGCGCGGCTTAAGGCCGATGTGGCGTTTGAGATGTTCGATATTCTGGGCGTGCCGTTTTATGCCTTCCACGATGCTGACATGCGGCCTGAAGGCGCTACTTTCGCGGAATCCAAGCGCAATCTTGAGGAGATGGTGGATTATCTGGGCCAAAAGCAAGAGGCCCGTAAGGCCAAACTGCTGTGGGGCACGGCCAATATGTTCAGCCACAAACGCTGGATGTCGGGCGCTGCCACTAACCCCGACCCGGATGTTTACGCATATGCGGCAGCCACTGTGCAGGCCAATATGGACGCTACGCACAAGCTGGGTGGCCAGAACTATGTGCTTTGGGGCGGACGTGAGGGCTATGAAACGCTGCTGAACACCGACCTTGTGGCCGAGCGCGCCCATGCCGGGAGGTTCTTGCAGCAAGTCGTTGAATACAAGTATAAAATCGGGTTCAAGGGTGCAATCCTGATCGAGCCGAAACCGCAAGAGCCGTCCAAGCATCAGTATGATTACGATGTGGCGACGGTATACGGCTTTCTCAAGGAATTCGGGCTGGAAAAGGAAGTCCAGACCAACATCGAGCAGGGCCACGCCATTTTGGCAGGTCATTCGTTTGAACATGAAATCGCGCTGGCGGCGGCCTTGGGGATATTCGGGTCGATCGACATGAACCGCAACGATTACCAATCTGGTTGGGACACCGATCAGTTCCCCAACAACCATGCCGAAAAAGCGGTGGCGTTTTATGAGATTCTCAAGGCGGGTGGTTTCACCACCGGCGGCGTGAACTTTGACGCCAAGGTGCGGCGGCAATCGCTGGATGCCGAGGACCTGATCCTGGCCCATGTCGGCGGCATGGACACCTGCGCGCGGGCCTTCAAAGCGGCGGCGGCGTTGATGGAAAGCGGGCTGATGGAACAAGCCAAGGCCGACCGCTATGCAGGCTGGAAAGCTCCGCTGGCGCAGGCGATGCTGGCGGGAAATCTGGAGCAGGCAGCCGCGCGTGTGGTGGCCGAAGGGCTGGAGCCGCAGCCGAAATCGGGCCGGCAGGAGCGTCTTGAAAACCTGTGGAACCGCTTTGTGTAGGGGAATAGTCATGCAAAGGCGCAAGGTTTTGGGATTGATGACTGCGACCGTTGTCGCAACTTTCTTGCCTGTTGCGCCTGCGATGGCCGCAGCGGGTCCAGCGCCGGTTCTGACCAATTGGTATCGGTTGGTGCTGGAATTGGTGCGCCACACCGCCACCTATTCACCACCCGTGGCCAGCCGCGCCTTTGGGTATCTGGGCGTGACGGCCTACCTTGTGATGGCGGCAACGGACGCCAAGCTGCACAGCTTGGCGGGGCAGTTGAATGCGCTGACTCCGCCGCCAACCGTTGATCCGGTGCTGGCCTATGATGCCACGACGATGATGAACGCGGCGATGACGGTTGCGGTGGCGTTCTTCTTTGGCAATACCGGACCCACGGGTCAGCGCGCGATGCAGGCGATGGCGCGGCAGCTGGCCAAGGCCAGCGCCGGTGTACCTGCAGATGTGGCTGAAAGCAGTGCTGCCCACGGCCGCGCCATTGCCGCGCATATCATCGCCTGGTCGATGGACGATGGGGGCGCGGTTGTGGAAAACATGGGCTTTCCCTATGAATACGCCCTGACCGACGGCCCTGCGCATTGGGTGCCCACCAGCCTGATCCGCCAGCAGCAGATGCCGCTGTTGCCAAACTGGGGCAACAACCGCCCCTTTGTGATGCCCGCAGGCGACAGTTGTGCCGTGCCACCGCCGCCCGCCTACAGCGAAGATCCGGCTTCGGCGTTTTACGCCGAGGCGATGGAGGTTTATCAAACCTCCAAAACCCTGACCGATGAACAAAAGCGCATCGCGCGGTTCTGGTCTGATGACCCGATGCTGTCGCCCACGCCGCCCGGTCACTGGGTGTCGATCGTGCTGGATATCATTGATCGGGATCAACTGGATGCCACCCGTGCCGCGGATGCGCTGATGCGGCTCGGGGTGGGGTTGGCAGACGCGTTCATCGGCTGCTGGCAGCAAAAATTCGCCCATGATCTGCTGCGCCCGATCACCTATATTCGCCGGGTGATCGACCCCAAATGGGAGACGCTGCTGATCACGCCACCGTTCCCGGAATACCCTTCGGGCCATTCGACGCAATCGGGAGCAGCGGCGACGGTGTTGACGGCGGTGTTTGGTCAGAATTTCGCCTTTACAGATTCGACCCATGTCGATGACGGTATCCCCGCCCGCGATTTCCCGGATTTCCACACCGCCGCGCAAGAGGCTGCCAGCTCGCGGCAGTTCGGCGGCATCCACTTTCGCAGCGCCAATCAGAACGGGTTGGCGCAGGGTAATTGCATCGGGGCCTATGTGAACAGGTTGACAACGCTATGATGCGGCTCTTGCTGCTGGCCTTGCTCGCCAGCCCCGCCGCCGCTCAGACCGTACCGCAGTTTGTCGAAGAGACGGCTTCGGCGGGCCTGACCCACAGTTTCGCGGGAGAGTGGGAATATATGGTTGGTGGCGGCGTCGCAACCTTTGATTGCAACGGCGACGCGCTGCCCGAGATGCTGCTGGCGGGCGGCATTCATCCGGCCAGCTTTTTGCGCAATGACAGTACGGCGCAGGCTTTGGCCTTTAGCGCGCAGATCAGCGGGCTGGAGCAAACCGCCGTCACCGGGGCCTATCCCCTTGATATTGACAGCGACGGCGTCACCGATCTGGTGCTGCTGCGGGTGGGCGAAGACCTGCTGATGCGCGGATTGGGCAATTGCCGCTTTGAACGCGCCAATGAGGCCTGGGGCTTTGACGGCGGCGATGCTTGGTCCACCGCCTTTTCCGCGATGTGGGAGGATGGGGCGCCATGGCCGACGCTGGCCATCGGCACCTATGTTGACCGCAGCCAAGAGGCCTTCCCTTGGGGCAATTGCACCGATAACCATCTGTATCGCCCTGAAAATGCCAGATACGCCGCCCCCATCGCCCTAAGCCCGAGCCATTGTAGCCTGTCCTTGCTGTTCACCGATTGGAACAATTCAGGCCAGCCCAGCCTGCGGGTGTCCAACGACCGCGAGTATTACAAAGGTGGGCAAGAGCAGATGTGGCACATCGACCCCGGCCAGCCGCCGCGCCTTTACACCGAGGCCGAGGGCTGGCAGCGCCTGCGCATCTGGGGCATGGGCATCGCCAGCGCCGACATGAACGCCGATGGCTACCCTGAATTCTTCCTGACCTCGATGGCCGACAGTAAGCTGCAAACGCTGGCCACACCGCAACCGGGGGCCAAGCCGAAATACGCCGACGTCGCCTTCGCCAAGGGCGTGACGGCGCACCGGCCGTATACCGGGGGCGATCTGCGGCCCTCAACCGGCTGGCATGCGCAATTTGCCGATGTGAACAATGATGGGCGGTCTGATCTGTTCGTCGCCAAGGGCAATGTTTGGGAAATGCCCGATTTTGCCATGGCAGACCCCAACAACCTGCTGCTGCAAGGCGCGGATGGCGTCTTTGTCGAAGCAGGGGACAGGGCTGGAGTGGCCTCGATGGCCGTCTCTCGCGGGGCGGCGGTGGCGGATTTCAACGGCGATGGCTTGCTTGATCTGGTGGTGGTGAACCGCAACGCCCCGGCGCAACTTTGGCGCAATATGGGCCCGGCGGGGAACTGGGCGAAAATTGAACTGGTGCAACCCGCGCCGAACCCGATGGCCATTGGTGCTTGGGTGGAATTGCGTGCGGGCGGTCTGCTGCAACGCCACGAAGTGACCATCGGCGGCGGTCATGGCAGTGGCATGCTGGGGCCAGTGCATTTCGGCTTGGGTGAGGCCAAGACAGCCGAAGCGCGGGTGATCTGGCCGGATGGCGCGGTGTCGGATTGGCAAGCGGTGCAGGCAGGGGCGGCGACCACCCTGACCAAGCCCTGAGCCAAGGTCATGGTTTGACCGCGCCGGAGTGACGCGGATATGTGCGAATTTTGCGATATGACTTCTGGCAGATCGCAAAGCGCTTGATGGTCCGCTGGTGCGATATCATCCCATGATCGGAGCCGCCCCGTGTCCCCCACAAAAGACCCTGATCTGCCCTTGGACGTTGTACAGCGTGCAAGCCCGCCGGTGGGTAGGGCGCGGTGGACGTTCCGGCGCCGCTATTTGCTGGTGCTGTTGATCCCGGCGCTGATGTTCACGGGCGCGGTGATGGGGATGTATTTTCAACCACTGGCGTTGCAGAAGTTCTACGCGCTGACCGGGTTGCAGCCGGGTGCCGGGTCGACCGCGCCCATTGCTTTGCCGCCTGAAATCGTGCTGCCGCAGGAAATGGTTGTGACCATGCAGGCCAGCGATGTGGTCGGGCTTGCCCGGCTGTTGCCGCGCGGCGATGTGTCGATTGTGGCCCCACCTTATGGGGCTGGCGATGCACGGATTGCCGAGATTACAGTCACGATTGGCGACCGGGTGGAACAGGGCGCAGTGGTGGCGCGGCTGGACAATCAGGGCCAGTTGGAAAATGCGGTGCTGTTGGCACAGGCCAATGTGGCGACCACCCAAGCCGCGCTGGACAATATTGCGGCGGCAGACCGTCAGGCCGCTTTGGCGGTGCAAAATGCCTCGGCCACACTGGCCCGCTTTGCCAGCGCCGCCGTGGACGCGCAGCCCGATGTGATCGTGGCGCGGCGCAATCTGGATGCGGCGCTGCACGAGCGCGCGGCGCGGCATGTGCTGGGCCTTGTGGGGTTGGCGGACAGTCTGCAGTATCTGCCCGGCAACCTCTCGGGCGGACAAAAGCAGCGGGTTGCGGTGGCGTGGGCATTGGTGGGCAACCCGGATGTGGTCTTTGCCGATGAACCGACCGCCGCATTGGACCGTGAAAGCGGGATGGTGTTGGTGGAAATGCTGAAAAAGCTGGGTGCTGCGCGGGGCACCACCACCGTCATGGTCACGCATGACAACCGGATTCTGGAACTGGCCGACCGCATCGTGACGCTGGAGGATGGCCGCATTGTGGCCGATACAGCGCCGCTATAGCGCGTCGTAAACCGCGTTCACCAGCCGATTGCGGCGCGGGTCTATGCCATCGGCAAACCCCAGCATGTTGCGGGTGACAAAGGAAAACCCCAGACCCGCTGCAGGATCGGCAAAGGCGCAAGAGCCGCCCCAGCCGCAATGTCCGTAACTGTCGGGCGAGGCGCGGGTGCCATAAGCCGTGTCGTTCAGGCGAAAGCCAGCCGCATATCGCACGGGCAGCTGGTTCAAGGCGTCCAGACCGTCAAAGCGCGGCACCAGCGCCGCCGCCAACCCTGAAGGCGAGATCAGCGACGACGACCCGTTGGCCAACCCGCCAAACAGCCTGGCCAGGGACGCTGCATCGGAGTGGCCGCCCGCGCCCGCAATCTCGGCGGCGCGCCAAGCGCGGGTATTGGGGGCGGTCGCAGGGATCGCGGGATACAGCGCCGAATGGGGGTAAGGGCTGTTGCGCAGGAACTCCAGCCAGTCTGACGCGCCTGTGCCTTCCACCATCTCTGCCGCGCGGTGGTCTTGGTCTGCGGGCAGGCCAAGGTAGAATTGCAGGTTCATCGGACTGGCGATTTCTTCGGCGATAAAGCGCCCGATGCTGCGCCCGTCGATTTGACGCAAAGGTTCGGCCGCGAGCGCCCCATAGGTGAAGGCGTGGTAGACCATTCGGCTGCCCGGTTGCCAAAGGGGGGCCATACGAGCCAATGCTGCGGCAAAGACCGCTGGATCACAGGCCTCGGCCAAGGCCATCGGCCCCGCCAGACCGTCCAGCCCCGCCTGATGCGACAGCGCCTGATCCATGGTGATCGCGCCTTTGCCACGCGCGGCAAAGGCGGGCCAATAGTCCGCCACCGGACGGGTCATGTCCAACCGCCCCCGGTCGGCCAGCATCGCCAGCGCCAGCGCCGCAACTGCCTTGGTGGTGGACCAGACATTGACCACAGTGTCACGCGCCCAAGGTTGCCCGGCTTCGTTGGCGGTGCCGCCCCACAGATCGACCACGGGGCGGCCATCCAGCACCACCGCCACCGCGCCGCCCAATTCCAGCCACTCGGTGAATGTGCTGGCAAAGGCTTCGCGCACTGCGGCAAAGCGCGGATCGGTGAAGCCGTGGATCGTGTCGGCGGTCATATCGGGCCTTTGGCTGATGCGTGTGGCCTGACCCTAGCCGTGGCGGTGCAGACTGCCAATCGCTTTAGCGGGCGCTGGTCACAAGATCGGTGGGCGCGCGGCTGGAGAGGCTGCCTTCGGGCGCAAAGATGACCGCAAGTGTCGCCAGATACACAACAACGAACAGTATCATCGGCCCAATGGCGCGCGGGGGGTGGGCAGGCGTGGTCAACCGGGCATCCTTTGTCTGGCGTCGGGAGGAATGGTGCTTTGAGGTTCTGGTTCTGGGATTCATATTATACTAATTAATCTATCAACTATGTCGTGTTTACGGCCACTGGCGGCGAAAGGCAAGAAATCAGAGGGCTTTTCCAAGTCTATGTGGGGGAATGATCTGGATTTGCCCTTCGCCGCCAAGATCCCGTCCTTTCTTCAGCAGAAAAGCCGGCAGAAACAGGATCGGCCTTGGCAACATTCCCCTCGTGCCGGGCTGCATCCAGCCGTTGATTCTGTACCCCGTCGCGGCTGGGTCTTGGGCATGGTCACGCAGAAAACGAAATACGCGCTGAAGGCGCTGTTGCTGTTGGCCGCAAGGGCAAAGAATGCGCCAGAGGCATTGACCATCGAAGGCATCGCCAAGCGATCAGGCGCGCCACAACGGTTTTTGGGGCACATTGTGCTAAAACTGCGCAACGCGGGCATCATCCTGTCCACGCGGGGGCGCGCGGGGGGATCAACTGATCAAACCGCCGGGTGAGGTTTCCATCTCTGGATTGTCGCGGGTGATCGACGGGCCAATTGCGCCGCTACCCTGCTTGTCGCGCCGCGCCGATCAGCGCTGCGAAGACGGCGCCGGTGCAATAACCTGCCGCATTCGCAAGGTTTTTGCCGATGTTTTCTGGTCTTGTCTGCTGATCATGAGAACACTGACACTGGCCGATATGCTGCAATCGGGTGCGGTTGCTGATCAGGTGATCGGGGGCTGAACCGCGCGAAAATCGGTGCCCTGAGTGGTCACGCGGGCCGGGTCAATCTTGGGGATTTCGGCAATCAGCAGGGCAGGGCCGTCACCCGCTTGTGCCAGCACCTCACCATGCGGGCCTGCGATCAGGCTGCCGCCGACATAGGTCAGATCGCCCTCAACCCCGCAGTAATTGGCGTAAACGATGGTGACGCCGTGGTTCGCGGCCATTGCAGGCACGGTGTGGCGCGCAACATGGGTGAAGGGCAGCATATTGGCCGTAGGCACCAGAATGATCGTCACGCCGCTGGCAGCCAGAGCGGCCACATGCGGGGCAAATTCAATATCATAGCAGATCAGCAGCGCCGCCTTTTGCCCGGCCAGATCGAAGGTGACATAGGCGGCACCGGGGGTGAAGATGGCCCGTTCGCGTGGACCGTAAAGTTGAATCTTGCGGTATTGCGCGATAATCGCACCCCGGGCATCGAGGGCCATTGCAGCGTTGTAAACCTTGTCGCCGTCCTGTTCTGCATAGCCCAGAACCAGCCCGCAGCCCGCGTTCTGGCAGAGATGCGCCACCCTGTGGTGGGCGGTGTCAAAAGGCAGCGCGCGCAAGGCAATGTCGGGCTGATTGTAGCCCGGCAGGTAGACCTCTGGCAGCACCAGACAGGCCGCCCCCATCGCACCCGCCGCCGTTAACGCGCGTTCTATCGTCGCTAAGGCCGCAGCTTCGTCACCCTCGGGCGATGGTCCTTGCCACAGTGCCAGCTTCATGACGGGATGCGGCTGGAGATATATTGCGCGAACTCAAAGTTTGGGCGCTCCAAATGCGACAATGGGCCGGGGGAAGACAGGCCAGCGCTGATCCCGGCATAGACCTTTTCAACACATTCCTTGTCCTCGATGTTCACGTCATCCAACAAGGCCTTGATTGTGGTCAGATAATCGGCGGCCTTGGGGTCTTCGCACCAATCTGCTGCCATGCCACCACCGAACAGCACATTGACATGGCCGGGGCCGTCCGGGGTCAGGCACAGATACCAGAAATAGCCGGGCGTCAGCGTGATCAGCAACGCAGGATACACCGACAACAGCCAGGTGATGCGGCGCTGATCCCCGGTCAGCCGGGTGTTTTCGGGGTGGGCCAACGACAGCGGAATGGTGTCGTTCTTGTAGATATAGTGATAGTTGAAGGCCGGGCTGCCTTCAGGGCAGGTCATCTTCAAAAGGTCCACCGTGCCGCCAATGGTGCCCGCATGGCAGACAGGCAGGTGATAGGATTCCATGAAATTCTCGGCCAGAACCTTCCAGTTGGTGGCCCAGCGGAATGTCTCACGGAAGGTCTCGCGGTAGGACGCCATATCCAGATAGCCGACCAGATTTTCGACATCCTTCAACTGTTCGTAAGGGTCCGGCGCATCGGGGTTCATCGACACCATGATCCAGCCCAGCCACTCCTGACACCTGATTTTCGGCAGGGCGATCTGATCCTTGCAAAACCCCTCGTTCAGCGTCATCGCGGGTGCACCGCGCAAGGAGCCGTCCAGATTGTAGGTCCAGGCATGATACGGGCAGACAATGGATTTGGTGTTGCCACGCCCTTTCAGCAGGGTCGACATGCGGTGACGACAGACGTTCGACATGGCGCGCAACGCGCCGTCGCGGTCGCGCAGCACGATGATCGGCTCTCCGGCGATTTCCATGGTCAGATAGTCGCCGGGGTTCGGCAACGCATCGGCGCGACCCGCCGACAACCAGTCATCCGCGAAGATGTGCTTTTGCTCTTGCGCCAGAAACTCCGGGCTGGTGTAGACCGATTTTGGCATCGCATGGGCCTGATTGAACGGCACGGATGTGTTGGCACGCAGTTCTGCGGCAGGTGTCATGTGCTTGGTCATCGGTGGTCCTGTTTGGCAAAATGCGGCTGACGGGATTGGAGACAGCCCTGTGCCCCTGCGTCAAGGTCTACTTGATCCGTCGCGGCGTTCGGCGGACTTCAAGTGTGAAATACAATACCTTTGCCTAAAGTTCGCCGCAAACGTATTGTTTCATAAAAAGAAACAACAGTTTGAGCGTGCAAAAGGCAAACACATGTCAAAAGCATTCTTCGTGATGTCTACTGGACGTTGTTCCACACAGTATCTGGCAAAGTCGCTGAAAGATTTGGCACCAGAGTGCATCGTCGAACACGAGCCGATCGGTTCCAATTACATGCCTCGCAAGGTCTTTCGCAATGCGCGCGCGTTTCACAAGGTGCTCGGGGCCAATGTCAAAATACAGCGCAAATTCGTACAGGTTGAAAACGCAGTTGCTACTGGAGCCCGCTAAATTGATGTGGGCTGGCCCACTTATGCTTGGTTGCCCTATCTGAACAACCGCTTTGCGGGGAAGTTTGAATTTGTGCATCTGGTGCGCAATCCATTTCACACCGCCGCGTCATTGCTGTCGCATGGCCAGCATGTGGGCGACAGCTTTGTCAGCAAAGTCGTTATTTTCGGCTCTGATCCCCATCTGGCCTACCCCGAGTTCCGCGACAGCTACGCCGGGTTTTCGCCCTATGAAAGATGTTTGTATCACTGGCTGGAATTGAACCGCTTCTTGCTGGATTACTCCGGCCTGCCATCCTCCCGTGGGGTGTTCCGGTTTGAGGATTTGTATCAGTCCGAAGATTCAAAATTGCAGGAGTTGGCATCGGTGATCCTGAATCGACCGGTTGCGTCCTTGTCGTCCGTGGCCGTGGACCGGGCACATCGGGCTTTGGTGGAACCCATTCAGATTGACAATCAGAGCCTGATCCGGGCTGTCTTGGATTTGTCGATCCAGTTGGGCTATGACGAAGATGAATTGCAAGAAACGCTGAACATCAGCGCCATCGCCAAACGCTACGGAAGCTTGCGGTTGGTGGCTTGACCGTCTTGGTGCGCAGCGCGCAATAATCGGGGTGCCCCAGCCGTTTGCGTGACTGATGGCGGCGGTGTCGTCGCTGGCCCTTCGGCCGATTTTCCGCTGCTGTTGAGGGCAGCGTGCCGATCTGGTACTATTTGCCCCGCGCCTCTGGACATAAGAGGAAGTGCGGCAATGTCCGAAGATGCCTCTCTTCCGGCCACACAGGCTGGTCACTGTTGTCGTAAAAGGGGTCCGGCCATGGATGGCTATACAAACGCGAATGATATCAGCGCTGTGATTGCCGCTGACAAAGCCCATGTCTGGCACCACCTCAGTCAACACAAAGGTTACGAATCCCCCGATGTTGACCCGCGTATCATTGTCGAAGGCAAGGGTCTGCGGGTCTGGGACGCGCGTGGGCGCGAGTACATCGACGCGGTGTCGGGGGCGGTCTGGACGGTCAACGTCGGCTACGGTCGCGAGAGCATCGCCAATGCCGTGCGTGATACGTTGTTGAAAATGAACTATTTTGCAGGCGTCGGGGGCTCGATCCCCGGTGCGTTGTTTGCTGAACGCCTGATCTCCAAAATGCCGGGCCTGTCCCGCGTCTACTATTCGAACTCGGGCTCCGAGGCGAATGAGAAGGTTTACAAGATGGTGCGGCAGATCTCGCACAAGCATCACGGCGGCAAAAAGTGGAAGATCCTGTACCGCGAGCGGGATTATCACGGCACCACCATTGGCACTCTGGCGACCTCCGGTCAGGCCGAGCGCGCGGCGCAATATGGTCCCTATCCCGATGGTTTTGTGATGGTGCCGCACTGCCTTGAGTATCGCAAGCAGTGGGACGTCGAGAATTACGGTGAACGCGCGGCTGATGCGATTGAGGAAGTGATCCTGCGCGAAGGTGCAGACTCCATCGGTGCGCTGGTGCTGGAACCGGTAACGGCCGGCGGCGGCGTGATCGTTCCGCCGACCGGATACTGGGACCGCGTTCAGGAAATATGCAAGAAATACAACATCTTGCTGCACATTGATGAAGTGGTTTGTGGACTGGGCCGCACCGGGACTTGGTTCGGCTACCAGCACTACGGCATCAAGCCGGATTTCGTGACAATGGCCAAGGGCGTGGCCTCGGGCTATGCCGCGATTTCCTGCACCGTCACCACCGAAGCGGTGTTCGACATGTTCAAGGATTCGGGCGATACCATGTCCTATTTCCGCGACATCTCGACCTTTGGCGGGTGCACGGCGGGGCCTGCGGCGGCGCTGGAAAACATGCGGATCATCGAGGATGAAGACCTGCTGCAAAACACCCTGAACATGGGCGCGCGGGTGCTTGATAACCTCAACGCCCTGATGGAAAAGCACAAGGTTATCGGGGATGTGCGCGGCAAGGGCCTGTTTTGCGGGGCCGAACTGGTGGCGGACCGTGTCACGAAGGAACCGATGGATGAAAAGAAGGTCGCGGCCGTGGTGGCCGAGTGCAACGCGCAGGGCGTGATCATCGGCATGACCAACCGCAGCCTGCCGGGCCTGAACAACACCCTCTGTCTGTCGCCCGCGCTGATCGCCACCGCCGATGACATCGACCAGATCACCGGTGCGATTGACCGCTCGCTGACCAAGGTGTTTGGCTAAGCCCAAAGTATTCATCTGAAATTTGCCCCGCACCTCGCTTGGTGCTGGGCTTTTCATTTCTTTGTCCCTTGAAAATCCGGGCCGGCATCCAGGAAATCCGGCTTGCCGGAGGCACTCGCGCGCAAGCGCTTGAAAGGCTTGCGGCACAGCCGCGCGAGCAGATCACCTCGGTTACGATCTGCTTGACAATTCAGGCCTTGGGCCGCCCTATAAGTCCAGTTGCCGCGTGGATATGAGGCCAGAATGACCATCCCCCCCGAAGCCTTCGTCCTTCCCCCCGCAGGCCGTGGCACCCTGCAACAGCGCATCCGGCAGATGGTGACCGAGGGCGTTTTGTCCGGGCGCTACCGCTCTGGGCAGAAGGTGCCGTCCTCGCGTGGCCTCGCCGATCATCTTGGCATCAGCCGCATCACGGTGACGCTGGCCTATGCCGAACTTGTCAGCGCCGATTATCTGACGGCGCGGGGGCGCTCGGGTTATTACATCTCGGAAAACGCCCCTCGCGCGCCGGAACTGCCCGCCTTGTCGGCGCGGGCCGAGGGTGTCGATTTCGCGCGCCTCACTGGGCAGCGGTTTTCGGGTCTGGCCACGGTGCAACGCCCCTTGGATTGGGAGAATTACCCCTATTCCTTCATCTACGGTCAGGCTGATCCGACGTTGTTTGACCATCAGAACTGGCGGTTGTGCGCCCTGCGTGCCTTGGGCCGCAAGGATTTCGCGGCGCTGACGTCTGATATGTATGACCGCGACGACCCCCTGCTGATAGAGCATCTGCTGCGGTCGATCCTGCCGCGGCGCGGTATTGCGGCGCGCGAGGATGAGGTGCTGCTGACCCTTGGGGCCCAAAACGCGCTGTGGATCGCGGTGCAGACGCTGCTGGGGCCGGGCCGGCGAGCGGTGGTTGAAAACCCCGGCTATTCCGGTCTGCGCGGTATTCTGGAACCCTCGGGGACCGAGGTGATCGCGGTTGATGTTGATGCCGACGGCCTGCCGCCCGATGCGGTGCCCAAGGGTGTCGATGTGGTCTTCACCACCGCCAGCCATCAATGCCCGACCAATGCCACCATGCCGCTGGAGCGGCGTCTGGCGCTGTTGGAAGCGGCGTCGCGCGAGGGATTCGTGATCGTCGAGGATGACTATGAATTTGAAATGTCGTTTCTGAAGCCGGTCTCCCCGGCACTGAAGTCCTTGGACAGCGAAGGCCGCGTGGTTTACGCGGGGTCGTTCAGCAAGTCAGTGTTCCCGGGCATGCGGCTGGGCTATCTTGTTGGTCCTGCAAGCTTTATCCGCGAAGCCCGCGCACTGCGGCTGATGATGCTGCGCCATCCGCCGGGGCATATTCAGCGCACCGTCGCCTACTTCCTGTCGCTTGGCCATTATGACGCCCTGATCAACCGTATGCGCACGGCCTATCGCCGCAGACGGCAGGTTATGGACGAGGCCATCCGCGAACACGGCCTCACGGTGGCTGGGCAGGGTGGCTTTGGTGGCAGCAGTTTCTGGATGCGAGCACCCGATGCGGTGGACACCGAGCCGCTGGCCGAGACACTGCGCGCTGAGGGCGTGCTGATCGAACCCGGACGGGTGTTCTTTGACCCCGCGCGGGTGCGACGAAACTTCTACCGACTGGCCTACAGTTCCATCGCGCCCAACCGCATTCCCGAAGGCGTGGCCCGGGTGGCGCGGGCGATTGCTGCGCTGGGGCGCTAGGGCATCTGGCCTTATGGCGGTTTTGCGTCTGGCCCTAAGCCGGGCGGGGGCGGGGGCGTAGAACAGGCCAACGGCGCAGGGCCAAGGGAGTGATGTGATGCGGATGACCACCGAAGAGGCCTTTGTAAAAGTGCTGCAGATGCATGGAATCGAACATGCGTTCGGCATCATCGGATCGGCCTTCATGCCGATCTCCGATTTGTTCCCACGCGCTGGCATCACCTTCTGGGACTGCGCCCATGAAGGTTCTGGCGGCATGATGGCCGACGGCTACACGCGGGCTACGGGCAAGATGTCGATGATGATCGCGCAGAACGGACCGGGGATCACCAACTTTGTGACGCCAGTGAAGACCGCCTATTGGAACCACACGCCTCTGCTGCTGGTCACGCCACAGGCAGCGAACAAGACCATCGGCATGGGCGGCTTTCAAGAGGTCGAACAGATGGCCTTGTTCAAGGACATGGTTGCCTATCAAGAAGAGGTGCGCGATCCGTCGCGTGTGGCCGAAGTGTTGAACCGGGTGATCCTGAATGCGCGCCGGATGTCTGCACCCGCCCAGATCAACATGCCGCGCGACTACTGGACCCAGGTGATTGACATTGACCTGCCCGCGATTGTGGAGTTTGAGCGCCCCGCTGGCGGTGCAGATGCGATCGCAGCGGCGGCAGATTTGTTGTCATCGGCGAAGTTTCCGGTGATCCTGAACGGTGCTGGCGTGGTTTTGTCTGGGGCCATTCCGGCCTCGATGGCACTGGCCGAACGTTTGGATGCGCCGGTTTGCGTCGGCTATCAGCACAATGATGCCTTCCCCGGGTCGCACCCGCTGTTCGCCGGGCCTTTGGGCTACAACGGATCGAAGGCCGCAATGGAGTTGATTTCACAGGCCGATGTGGTACTGTGTTTGGGTACCCGGTTGAACCCGTTTTCCACACTCCCGGGATACGCGCTGGACTATTGGCCCAAACAGGCCAAAATCATCCAAGTCGATATTAACCCGGATCGGATCGGGTTAACAAAAAAGGTGACTGTTGGTATTGTCGGCGACGCTAAAAAAGTCGCCGAGGCGGTTTTGGCGCGTTTGGCCATCACCGCAGGCGACCATGCGCGGGTTGAACGCAAAGCCTCGATCGCGCAGACCAAATCGGCTTGGGCGCAGGCACTGTCCAGCATGGACCACGAGGATGACGACGAGGGCACCACGTGGAATCAGCGCGCGCGGGCCGACAAACCCGATTGGATGAGCCCCCGGATGGCATGGCGCGCCATTCAGGCCGCCCTGCCGCGTGAGGCGATCATTTCCAGCGACATCGGCAACAACTGTGCCATCGGCAACGCTTATCCGACGTTCGATGAAGGTCGGAAATATCTTGCCCCCGGACTTTTCGGCCCCTGTGGCTATGGCTTGCCCGCCGTTGTTGGTGCGAAAATAGGCTGCCCGGATGTTCCGGTCGTAGGCTTCTCGGGCGACGGGGCCTTTGGCATAGCGGTCACGGAATTGACCGCGATTGGCCGGGGTGAGTGGCCTGCAATCACGCAAGTGGTGTTCCGCAATTACCAATGGGGCGCGGAAAAGCGCAATTCGACGCTCTGGTACGACGACAACTTTGTTGGCACTGAACTCGACACGCAAGTGTCTTATGCCGGGATTGCCAAGGCTTGCGGGTTGCTAGGCGTTGTAGCGCACACGATGGAAGAGCTGACGACCGCGTTGCGGCAGGCGATCATCGACCAAAAGGCGGGCAAGACCACGTTGATTGAGGCGATGATCAATCAGGAACTGGGCGAACCCTTCCGCCGCGATGCGATGAAAAGGCCGGTGGCTGTGGCGGGAATTGACGCCGTTGACATGCGCAAGCAAGTGGCGTGAGCCTGCCTTTTGACATGGGGATTGGCGCGGCTGGCTTCATGGCCGTGGCAATCCTGCTGTCGGCCTTCGTGCGCGGCTATTCCGGGTTTGGGTTTTCGGCGCTGGTCATTTCGGCCTCGGGTCTGGTTGCCAATCCGCTGAATTTCGTCGCGGTGGTCGTGCTGTGCGAAGCATTGATGTCGTTGCAGGCGTGGCGCGGTGTCGGGGCCCATGTCGATTGGCGGCGGGTGGGTTTTTTACTGGCCGGGGCCGCGGTTGGAATGCCCTTGGGTCTTTGGGCGCTGACCTCCATTTCCGAGGATGCGGCGCGGGGCGTTATTTCGGGCTATGTGCTGTGCATGTGCCTGATCTTGCTGGCGGGCTGGCATTTGGGGCGCGAGGTGCGGGGGCCGAGCAACCTCTGGGCTGGGCTTGCCTCGGGCCTTGCGAATGCGCCGGGGATGGGCGGCTTGCCAGTGGTGGCGTTCTTTGCCGCGCAGCCGATGCAGACGGCAGTGTTCCGCGCCACCTTGGTTGCCTATTTCCCGCTATTGGACCTCTATTCAGCCCCTTTGTATTTCTACGCCGGGCTGGTCAGTTGGGATACAGTCTGGGCCAGCCTGCTGGCGCTGCCGATGGTGTTTCTGGGCAACTGGCTGGGCAGCAGGCATTTCCTGAACACCGACCCGCAGGATTTCCGCAAATTTGCCATCGGCTTGCTGGCGTTGCTGGCGACGCTGGGCCTGTTGAAATCGGTGCTGTGAATGCTGCTTGTTGTCAACGCCGGGTCGTCTTCGATCAAATGGGCGGTGTTTGATCTGGATTTGGAAGAAGTTGTCGCCGGTTCAGTGACCGAGATCGGCGGCCAAGGACGATTGCGCTTGGGTGTGCTGGACCGGCCTTGTGCGGTGGCGGATCATCGCGCCGCGCTGGCCTTGGCCTTGGCGGCGCTGGCGGATCAAGGCTTCGGCGTGGCGCGTCTGACCGCCGCCGCGCATCGGGTGGTGCATGGCGGTGAAGATTTGGTGCAGGCCTGCCGCGTCACGCCTGCGGTGATTGCCGCGATCACAGCTTGCATCCCGCTGGCCCCACTGCACAATCCGGCCAACCTGACGGCCATTCAGGCGCTGGCTGATCTGGTCCCGGATGTGCCGCAGTTTGTCAGTTTTGACACGGCGTTCCATGCCACAAATCCGCGAGTTGCCGTGACCTATGCCTTGCCGCTCGCGGCCCGCGCCGAAGGTCTGCGGCGGTATGGCTTTCACGGCATCAGCTATGCCGGACTTGTTCGAAAAGTGCAGGAAATGACCGACAATGCCCTGCCAAGGCGTCTGCTTGCATTACACTTGGGCAACGGAGCTTCTCTATGCGCAATCTTGAACGGCGCTTCAGTGGCCACAACGATGGGCTATTCGCCACTGGACGGCGTCACCATGGGCACCCGTTCGGGGGGCATCGACGGCAACGCAGTCCTGCGCCTGGCCGAGGTGCATGGCATCGCGGGTGCAGCGCGGATCTTGAACCGCGAAAGCGGCTTGCTGGGGCTCGGTGGCCACAGCGACATGCGGGCCTTGCAGGCGGCGGACACGCCCGAGGCCGCTTTCGCGGTGCAGCATTTCACCTATTGGACGGTGCGCCACGCGGGCAGCATGATCGCCGCGATGGGCGGGCTTGACGCAGTTGCCTTCACGGGCGGCATCGGGGAAAATGACGCCGGATTGCGTCATGCCATTCTGAACGCTCTGGCTTGGGCTGGCCCAGTGCCATGCTACGTCGTGCCCGCGACCGAGGAACGCAGCATCGCAGAGCAGGCTTTGGCGCTGCTGCAGGCCGGTGCCTAGTGCCGAACATTCGATCCCTTCGGGATGAATTTCCGCTTTCCTCCCGTGATTTGCCACGTTGTGTCGCGAACGGACTTGTTCGGCGAAATTCTTCCGTCAACACTATAGAGAAAGCCCCGAAACGGGGGCGCAAGAGGCCACAATGACCGCTCAGCCCCAGCTTGATCTTTCGCCGCCGGTGTCGGACGAAATCCGCAAAACCACCTGCTACATGTGCGCCTGCCGCTGCGGGATCGACGTGCATCTGAAGTCCGGCCGCGTCAGTTACATCGAGGGCAACCGCGATCATCCGGTCAACAAGGGCGTTCTTTGTGCCAAAGGGGCCTCGGGGATCATGCAGGTGACGGCGCCTTCGCGGCTGCGCGCTCCACTGCGACGGGTTGGCCCGCGTGGGTCCGGGGCGTTTGAGGAAATCTCGTGGGACGAGGCGCTGGCGCTGGCGGTGTCCTGGATGAAACCGCTGCGTGAAACCGCGCCGGAAAAGCTGGCGTTTTTCACCGGGCGGGACCAAAGCCAGTCGTTCACCGGCTGGTGGGCACAGGCGTTTGGGACGCCGAACTATGCCGCCCATGGCGGTTTTTGCTCGGTCAACATGGCGGCGGGCGGCATTTACACCATTGGCGGCGCGTTTTGGGAGTTTGGTCAACCGGATTGGGAGCGCACCAAGCTGTTTATCCTGTTCGGGGTGGCCGAGGATCACGACAGCAACCCGATCAAGATCGGTCTGGGCAAGCTGAAGGCGCGCGGCGCGCGGGTGATCGGCGTTAACCCCATTCGGACCGGCTATAATGCCGTGGCCGATGATTGGTTGGGCATCACGCCCGGCACCGACGGGCTGCTGATCCTGTCGCTGATCCATTGCCTTTTGGTGGCAGGCAAAGTGGATCTGGACTATCTGGCACGCTTCACCAACGCGCCTTTGCTGGTGACAGAGGACGGCCCCGAAAAGGGCCTGATCGCCAAGAACGCCGAAAGCCAGCCCTTTGTGATTGATCGCAGAACCGGTATGCCTGCGCCTTGGGATGGCAAGGGTGTGCAGCCCGATCTGGGAGCCACTTATCAAGGCAACCGCACGGTGTTTCAGCATATGGCAGAGCGTTATCTGTCACCCGATTATGCGCCCGAAGCGGTGGCGGATCGCTGTGGCATCCCAGCCCCGCGTATTCACGCGCTGGCCGGCGAACTGGCGCGGGTGGCCTTTGACGAAGCGATCGAAATTAACCAAAGCTGGACCGATTTCCGCGGTGATTTCCACGAAACCATGCCGGGACGGCCAGTGTCTTTCCATGCCATGCGCGGGATATCGGCGCATTCCAACGGCTTTCAGACCGCCCGCGCGCTGCACCTGTTGCAGATCGTTCTGGGCACGGTCGAGGTGCCCGGCGGTTATCGGCTGAAGCCGCCCTACCCGAAACCGGTTGAGGCGCATCCGACCCCGCATTTCGTCACTGCCCCCGGAAAGCCGCTGTCTGGTCCGCATTTGGGCTATGTGCGCGGGCCGGAAAACCTCGCACTGAAGGAAGACGGCAGCCCTGCGCGGATTGACAAGGCCTTCACTTGGGAGAACCCGTTTTCGGCGCATGGGTTGATGCATATGCTGATCCCGAACGCACATGCCGGAGATCCCTACCGCATCGATACGCTGTTTTTGTACATGGCCAACATGGCGTGGAATTCGTCGATGAATTCCGGCAAGGTCATGGAAATGCTGACAGATCAGGGGCCCGGCGGCGAGTACATCATCCCCCGGATCATCTATTCCGACGCCTATGCATCGGAAATGGTGGCCTATGCCGATCTGATCCTGCCCGACACCACTTATCTGGAACGGCACGATTGCATCAGCCTGCTCGACCGCCCGATTTCCGAACCGGATGCGGCGGGCGACAGCATCCGTTGGCCGGTGATCGAACCCGATCGCGACGTGCGCCCTTTTCAGTCGGTGCTGCTGGATCTGGGCGCGCGGTTGGGGCTTGCGCCGATGGTCAAGGACGACGGCTCACCACGTTACAAGGACTATGCCGATTACATCGTCAACCACATCCGCCGCCCCGGAGTGGGGCCTCTGATCGGGTATCGCGGCGATGGCACGGCGGTAGGGCGCGGCGATGCAAACCCTGACCAGCTGGCGAGATACATCGAGAACGGTGGATTTTATCAGGCGCATGTGCCGGAGGAGGCCGCGTTTTACAAGCCTTGGAATGCCGCTTATCAGGATTGGGCGGTCAAGACCTCGCTGTATGAGACGCCGCAACCTTACTTGTTCACGATCTGGTCAGAGCCGATGCGCAAGTTTCAGATGGCCGCCGAAGGGCTTGGCCAATACCGCCCGCCTGTACATCTGTGCAACCAGTTGCAGCAGTCGATGGACCCGCTGCCGATCTGGTACTCGCCGTTTGTCGAGGATGGTTTTACCGTGCACGCTCTGACCCAACGCCCGATGGATATGTACCATTCGTGGGGCAGTCAGAACGCTTGGTTGCGGCAGATACGGGGCAAGAACTTCCTCTATGTGCCGACGAAAATATGGGAAGAACAAGGGTTTAAGGCTGGGGATTACGCGCGGGTAACGTCGTCTAACGGCGAAATTGTCGTGCCCGTTGCGCATATGGCTGCGCTGAATTCAAACACGGTCTGGACGTGGAATGCGATTGGCAAACGTAAGGGTGCCTGGGCGTTGGACGACGGTGCGAGCGAGGCGAATGAAGGCTTTTTGCTCAACCACCTGATATCAGAATTGAAGCCGGGACCCGGCCGGGTGGCAAATTCCGATCCGGTGACAGGGCAGGCGGCCTGGTTTGACCTTCGGGTGAAAATTGAGCGCGTGGAACCACGGATGCAATCGGAACCCGTTTTGCCGCCGATCCCCCGTGTGGTGGCAAAAGGAAAGGATCGCGCATGACATGTCTTCCGGTTCACACCCAGAAAAAGCTGGGCCTCGCAATTGATCTGGACACTTGCGTCGGCTGTCAGGCCTGCGTCACCGCCTGCAAGGGGTGGAATGATCAGGGCTACGGGGCGCCGCTCTCGGATCAAAACCCTTATGGCGCAGAGCCTTCCGGGACATTCTTAAACAGAGTTCACAGCTATGCAGTGCAACCCATTGATCAACCTGCGCAAACGATCAACTTTCCTCGGTCTTGCCTGCATTGTGAAGACGCGCCCTGTGTCACTGTTTGCCCCACCGGTGCCAGTTACAAGCGCGTCGAGGATGGCATTGTTCTGGTGAACGAAGATGCCTGCATTGGTTGCGGTTTGTGCGCTTGGGCCTGCCCTTATGGTGCGCGCGAAATGGATGCGGCGGCGGGGGTGATGAAGAAATGCACTCTCTGCGTGGACCGGATTTACAACGAAAACCTGCCCGAAGAAGACCGCGAACCTGCCTGCGTGCGCGGTTGCCCCACCGGGGCGCGCCACTTTGGCGATTTCGCCGATCCTGACAGCAAGGTCAGCCAGTTGAGCGCGGCGCGCGGCGGCTATGCGTTGATGCCTGATCTGGGCACCAAGCCCGTAAACCGCTATCTGCCACCCCGACCAAAGGATGTGAGGCAAGACGCCAGTGTGTTGGCCCCACTGCTCGACATCAAGGCCAATGGTTTGGCCGGTTGGCTGGATAAAATTCTGGGGAAGATCTGATGCATCCGGCACCTTCTGTCATCATCTTCTCGGTGTTTTCCGGCTTGGGCTTCGGTTTGCTGGCCTATTTGGGTTTTGGTGTTGTACATCCGTACGGGTGGGTGGCCTTTGGCCTGTGGGGGCTGGGCTATGGTCTTGCGATTGTTGGTCTTTTGGCATCGGCATTCCATCTGGGCAACCCGCAGCGGGCGTTGAAGGCCTTTAGCCAATGGCGCAGCAGTTGGCTGTCGCGTGAGGCATGGGCGTCGGTTGCGACGCTGTTGATGCTGTCTCCTATGGCTTTGTCGGACTGGCTGCAACTGGGTTGGCCGCGCGGCGTGGGTATCATTGGCGCAGGTCTGGCTTTGACAACGGTGTTCACCACCTCGATGATTTACACGCAGATCAAGGCGGTGCCGCGCTGGCATCATTGGCTGACCCCGGTGATGTTTCTGACCTTTGCGATCACAGGGGGCGCGATTCTGGCGGGGTTGGCTTCGGCAACTCTGGGCCTTGCACCTGTACTTTTGGCTGTGTTGGCGCTGGTGCTGTTGTCGATCTGGCACGTCGGCGATGGCCAGTTTGCGCGCCGTGCGCAGACGCTTGGCACGGCGACGGGCCTTGATCGGATTGGCGAAGTGACCGTGTTTGAACAGGCCCACACCGCGGGCAACTACCTGCTGCGCGAGATGATCTTTGTGGTGGGCCGCAAACATGTGCAAAAACTGCGGCTGCTTGCTTTGCTGTTGGCAACGGTGGGTCCGGCGGTTTTGCTGGTGCTGGTTTCGGGGCCCATGGCCCATGCAATCGCGGCACTGTGCCATCTGATCGGCGCCTTTGCCGCACGCTGGTTGTTTTTTGCTGAAGCAGAACATGTGGTGGGCCTCTACTACGGCAAACGCTAGGGGGAGTGGATGAACAAAGCCGAGGCGCTGATACAAAGCTTGCCAATTTGGCAAGGCGATTTGCAGATAACGCCCTTGGGCGGCGGTATCACCAACGTCAATATGCTGGTGCAGGACGATGTGCGCCGGGCCGTTGTGCGGATCGGTGACGACATTCCGGTGCATCAGATCATGCGTTTCAACGAGTTGGCCGCCAGCCGTGCCGCCCACGCCGCGGGGATCTCGCCCGCGGTCTTGTACCATGCGCCGGGCGCTTTGGTGATTGATTTCATCGAAGGCCGCACCATGTCGGTGGCGGATTTGCAACAAGATATCGTGCTGGATCAGGCCTTGGACCTTGTGGCGCGGGCCCATCGCGATATGCCAAGGCACTTGCGCGGACCGGCTTTGACCTTCTGGGTGTTCCATGTGTTGCGCGATTATGCCGGCGCTTTGCGCGATGGCCAAAGCCGGCATCTGGCTTTGCTGGCTGACCTGATGCAGGATGCAAACTTGCTCGAAGCGGCCGTGGGGCCGGTTGATCTTGTTTTCGGTCACAATGACCTTTTGCCAGCCAATTTTCTGTTGGATGCCGACAGGATGTGGCTGATCGACTGGGATTATGCCGGGTTCAATTCGCCCTTGTTCGATCTGGGCGGATTGGCCGCCAACAACGGCCTGACCCAACAGCAAGAGACGCGTATGCTTGAGGTATATTTCGGCCGCTGCGATGGTGGCTTGCTGCGCCGTTACCATGCGATGAAGGCGGCGGCGGCGCTGCGCGAGGCGATGTGGAGTATGGTGTCAGAGATTCATTCCGAACTGGACTTCGATTACGCGGGCTACACGACCAGTACTTTAACCACCTATCGGGCGTCTCTCGACGCCTTTGCACAGACCTGAGGACATCATGGCAGACCTACCCAGCACAGCGCGCGCCGTTATCATCGGCGGCGGTATCATTGGTTGCTCCACCGCCTACCACATGGGCAAACTGGGCTGGACCGACACGGTTTTGCTGGAACGCAAGAAGCTGACGAGCGGCACGACGTTCCATGCGGCGGGGCTGGTCGGACAGTTAAGAACATCTGCCAACATCACGCAATTGCTGGGCTATTCGGTTGACTTGTACAAACGTCTAGAAGCAGAAACCGGGTTGCAAACCGGCTGGAAAATGAATGGCGGGCTGCGGTTGGCCTGCAATGCCGAACGCTGGACCGAGGTGAAACGGCAAGCGACGACGGCGCACAGTTTCGGGTTGGAAATGCACCTGCTGACGCCGCAAGAGGCACAGGATCTTTGGCCTTTGATGACCATCGACGATCTGGTCGGCGCGGCCTATCTGCCGACCGACGGGCAGGCGAACCCGTCAGACATCACGCAATCGCTGGCCAAAGGCGCGCGGATGGCGGGGGTGAAGATATTTGAGGATACTCCGGTCACGCGGGTGATCGTTGAGGATGGTCGCATCCGCGGGGTGGAAACGCCGTTCGGGACCATCGAATGTGAAAAGGTGATTTGCTGTGCGGGCCAATGGACGCGGGCCTTGGCAGCGCAGGTCGGGGTGAATGTGCCACTGGTTTCGGTGGAACATCAGTATATGATTACCGAACGGATTGAAGGGGTTACCTCTGATCTGCCCACCTTGCGCGATCCGGACCGGCTGACCTATTGGAAAGAAGACGTGGGTGGCCTCGTCTGGGGGGGCTACGAGCCAAACCCGAAGCCCTGGGCGGTGAAGGGCATCCCCGATGGCTTTCATTTTGACTTGTTGACGTCCGATTACGACCATTACGGCCAGTTCATGGAAGATGCGATTGCCCGCGTGCCGGCACTGGCGAACGCCGGTGTCAAGCAGCTGTTGAACGGGCCGGAAAGCTTTACGCCCGATGGCAATTTCATCTTGGGCGAAGCGCCGGAATTGCGGAATTTTTATGTTGGGGCCGGGTTTAACGCTTTTGGCATCGCAAGCGGTGGCGGCGCTGGCATGGCTTTGGCGGAATGGGCGGTGAAGGGTGAGGCCCCCTATGATTTGTGGCCGGTGGACATCCGTCGTTTTGGCCGCGTGCATCAATCCACAGATTGGGTCCGCACGCGGACGCTTGAGGCTTACGGCAAGCACTACACCATCGCTTGGCCGTCCGAGGAAATGCAGTCGGCGCGGCCCACACGGCGGTCGCCGCTTTACGCGCATCTGAAGGCGGCAGGGGCATGTTTTGGTGAAAAACTGGGGTGGGAGCGGCCAAATTGGTTCGCCGATCTGTCGGTTGGCGAAGCGCCAGTGGACCGCTATTCCTATCAGCGCCCCGGTTGGTGGGATCAGGTGCGCCGCGAGCATGTTGCTTGTCGGGAAAGCGCGGTACTGATCGACCAGACCTCGTTCGCCAAATTCACGCTGAAGGGGCCGGATGCGGCCAAGGCCTTGAGTTACATATCATCTGGGAATGTAGATCGGGCGGTTGGGTCACTGACCTACACGCAGATGCTGAATGTGCGGGGTGGGATAGAGGCGGATGTAACCGTGGCACGCACGGCGTGGGATGAGTTTTACATTGTCACCGGCACCGGTTTTGCCACCCATGATTTCGACTGGATCAGCCGCAATCTGACCGGGAATTGTCAGTTGGTCGATGTAACCTCGGGATCGGCGGTGCTGTCACTGATGGGGCCGAAGGCGCGCGATATTCTGGCGCGGGCCTGCCCGGATGATTTGTCAAACGCTGGCTTTCCGTTCGGATCGGCGCGCCAGATTTCGGTGGCAGGTTGCCCGGTTCTGGCGCTGCGGGTGACATATGTGGGCGAACTTGGCTGGGAATTGCACATGCCCACCGATGTGGCCGTGACGGTCTACGAGGCGCTGATGGCGGGCGGCGGCGTGGTGAATGCAGGCTACCGCGCGATTGAAACCTTGCGGTTGGAAAAAGGATATCGGGCTTGGGGTGCGGACATCGGCCCCGATCATACCCCGGTCGAGGCGGGACTGGCTTGGGCCTGCAAGATGAAATCTGGCGTTGATTTCATCGGCCGCGCAGCGGTGGCGGCGCAGTTGGCCGGTGGGGTGAAAAAGCGGCTTGCGGGGTTCACGGTCGACGATCCAGCGGTGATCCTGCTGGGGCGCGAGACGATTTATCGCGACGGTGAGCGGGTGGGCTGGCTGTCGTCGGGTGGCTTTGGCCACACCATCGGCAAGCCCATCGGCTATGGGTTCATTCGACGGGCGGGCGTGGATGAGGCGTTCATGACCTCGGGCAGTTATGAGCTGGAGGTGGCCTCCGAACGGGTTCCTGCGCATCTGCATCTGGGCGCGCTCTATGATCCGACGAACGCGCGGGTAAAGTCCTGAACTCGCGTGGTTAGAGGGCAGGCCGGCCTTGGTCCGAGCCGGAATTCTGGAATTCCGACTTGGATATTTGAGCCAAGAGGAAGCCCCTGATGCCCCAGTGTAAAGCATCGCTTGCGTAGAATCGGCAATCGGTTTTACCTTCCGGTCAAATAACAGGGTCACAAAGACCCGTCCGCCACCTCAATAGGGATGTTGAACGATGATGAAACGCCGTTTTCTGACTGTTACGCGCCGGGGACTGTTGCTATCAGGCGGGGCCCTGGCTTTGACCGCTGGCTTGCCGAAACCCATGTGGGCGGCAGAGCCGATCAAGATGGCGGGCATCTACACGGTGCCCGTGGAACAGCAATGGGTCAGCCGGATTCACACGGCCGCAGAGGCGGCCAAAGCCGCGGGCGCAGTGGACTACACTTACAGCGAGAACGTCGCCAACACCGATTACCCGCGCGTGATGCGCGAATATTGCGAGGCGGGGGTCAAACTGATCGTCGGTGAGATTTTCGGAGCAGAGCAAGAGGCGCGCGAAGTCGCGGCGGAATACCCGGATGTGGCCTTCCTGATGGGGTCCTCGTTCATGCCGGATGCCGCAGCCAACCCGAACCTTGCGGTGTTTGACAATTACATTCAGGACGCGGCCTATCTGTCTGGCATCATTGCCGGGGCGATGACCAAGGGCAACATCGGCATGGTCGGCGGCTTTCCGATCCCCGAGGTGAACCGGCTGATGAATGCCTTCATGGCAGGCGCGCGCGAAAGCAACCCGGGCATCAAGTTTCAGGTCAGCTTCATCGGGTCTTGGTTTGATCCTCCGAAAGCCAAGGAAACTGCGCTGGCCATGATCGACGGCGGAGCGGACCTTTTGTATGCGGAACGCTTTGGCGTTTCGGATGCGGCTAAGGAACGTGGCGTCTTGGCGATTGGCAACGTGATCAACACCCAAGCCGATTATCCAGACACCGTCATTGCCTCGGCGCTGTGGCATTTTGAGCCGACTTTGAACAAGGCAATTGAGGCGATCAATGCCGGGGTGTTCACCGCCGACAATTACGGCGTGTTCTCGCAGATGAACGCGGGCGGCTGTTCATTGGCGCCTTTGGGAACGTTTGAAGGCAAGGTTCCGGCCGATGTGATGGCACGGGTGGCCGCGCAAGAGGCCGCCATCAAGGATGGGTCCTTCACTGTGGCGGTGGATGACGGCGAGCCCAAATCATCGTGACCGACCCCAAGACCAAGGCGGGGGACGTTGTCCTTCGCCTTGACCGCATCACCAAGCGGTTTGGGCCATTGGTCGCCAACAATGCCATCAGCTTGACCCTGCACAGGGGCGAGGTGGTGGCGCTTTTGGGCGAAAACGGCGCGGGCAAGACCACGCTGATGAACATCCTTTTCGGGCATTATGTGGCCGATCAGGGTGGGGTTGAGGTGTTCGGCCTGCCCCTTGCCCCCGGCAATCCGCGCGCGGCGCTGGCTGCGGGCGTGGGCATGGTGCATCAGCATTTTACACTGTGCGACAACCTGACGGTCTTGGACAACATCCGGCTGGGCACCGAAAGCCTGTGGTCGCGCGGAGCCAAGAACGCGCGGGCGCGGGTGGCGACTTTGGCGGGCGATTTCGGGCTGGCGGTGAACCCTGACGCGCGGGTTGGGACTTTGTCGGTGGGGCAGCGACAACGGGTGGAAATCCTGAAGGCGCTGTACCGTGACGCCCGCATTCTGATCCTCGATGAACCCACGGCGGTGCTGACGCCGCAGGAAACCGACGCTTTGTTTGAAACCCTTCGGCTGGCAACCTCGCGGGGGTTGTCGATCATCTTCATCAGCCACAAGCTGCATGAGGTGATGGCGATTGCCGACCGCTGTGTCGTGCTGCGCCATGGCACCGTGGTGGGTGAGGTTGTCACGCGTGACACCGACCGGACGGCGCTGGCCGCGATGATGGTGGGGGGGGCGGTTGCACTGCCAAAGGCGCAAGCGCGGGTGGCAGGGGGCGTGCTGTTGCGGCTCGACAAGGTTTCCACGCCGGATCAGGGTGCGGTTCCCGGGCTGAAAGGCGTCACTCTGGCTTTGAGGGCGGGGCAGATCAGCGGCCTTGCAGGGGTGTCGGGCAATGGGCAAGCGGCGTTGGCCGATCTGATCTCGGGTCTGATCCGGCCCGCTGTCGGGCAATTGCAGGTGCAGGGGCAGGCCGTTGCCGGCTGGACCCCGCGCGCGGCAATTGGCGCCGGTATCGCGCGCATCCCGGAAGATCGCCACAAGACCGGGACCATTGCCGATTTCAACCTGATCGAAAACGCAGTGCTGGAGGGCTATTTCCGGCCCGAATTCTCGCGGCGCGGCTGGATGAATTGGGCGGCCGCCGAAGCATTTGCGCGCGGCATCATCGCCGCCTATGACGTGCGGTGTCCGGGGCCGGGCGCGCAAATTCGACTGCTATCGGGCGGCAACATGCAAAAGCTGATCTTGGGCCGCGTGCTGGAGCCAGCGCCACAACTCATCATCGCCAACCAACCGGTGCGGGGGCTGGATGTGGGCGCGATTGCCTATGTGCATGGCCGACTGATCGCGGCACGGGATGCGGGCGCGGCGGTGTTGCTTATTTCCGAAGATCTGGAAGAGGTGCAAAGCCTGTCCGACGTGATCCATGTTCTATCCGAGGGGCGGCTGTCGCCGGGCTTCGCGCGGGGCAGCAAGACGCCCGCCGAATTGGGGCTTTGGATGGCCGGGCATGGGTTTGAACATGCGGCTTGAAGTGATTGCGAACCCCGGTTTGGCGCGCCAGTTGGGCTATCCGGCGGCTGCCTTGATGGCGACGGTGGTGGTGGCATCGCTGTTGGCCTTGGTGGCGGGGGCAGAACCGTTTGGCACTTTGGGTCTGATCATCACCGGGGCGGTGGGATCGAAATTTGCGGCGCTGGAAACGCTGAACCGGGCGACACCGCTGATCTTCACCGGGCTTGCGGTGGCCGTCGCCTTTCGCGCCAAGCTGTGGAACATCGGGGCCGAGGCGCAGTTTTACGCGGGCGCAATCGTGGCGGTGGTGCTGGGAACAGGGGCATTGGGCAGCCCTTGGGTGCTGCCTGTCACGGCTTTGGGGGCCATGCTGGCGGGGGCTTTGGTCCTGATGGGGCCGGTGTTGCTGAAGACCCGGCTGGGGGTGGACGAGGTTGTGACCACGCTTTTGCTGAACTTTATCATGCTGTTGCTGGTGTCATACTTGCTGGAGGGCCCGATGAAGGACCCTGCCGGCATGGGCTGGCCCAAATCGGCGGCGCTGCTGCCCGAGGCACGTTTGCCCCGGTTGGTGGATGGACTGCGGCTGCATTGGGGATTTGGGTTGGCACTGGTGGCAGCGGTTGCGGTTTGGGTGATGCAGACCCGAACGACGCTGGGGTTTGAGATGCGGGCGGTGGGCCAGAACATGCAGGCGGCCCGCTTTGCGGGCATGCCGGTGAACGCGGTGCTGATCAAAACCGCGCTGCTGTCGGGAGGCTTGGCCGCGCTGGCGGGCTGGTCCGAGGTGGCGGGGCTGAAGGGGCATCTGAGCCTCGATCTGAGCCCCGGTTTTGGCTACACCGGCATCATAGTGGCGATGCTGGCGTTGCTGCATCCGTTGGCGGTGCTGCCTGCGGCGCTGTTTGTGGCGGGGATCTTTGTGGGGTCCGACAGCATGAGCCGCGCCGCCGGGGTGCCGACTTATATCGCCGATATGCTGTTGGCGGTGGCACTGTTGTTCATGGTGCTGGCGATCTTGCTGACCCGTTATCGCGTGGTGCGCGGATGAGCGTGCTATGGGACATCCTGATCTCGGCCAGCTTTTGGGCGGCGGCGGTGCGCATCGCCTCGCCGTTGATTTTCGCCACCATGGGCGAGTTGATCTGCGAGCGTGCTGGCGTTTTGAACCTCGGGATTGAGGGCATCATGGTGATCGGGGCCTTCACGGGATGGATGGCGGTCTATCAGGGCCTGCCCTTGTGGGGCGGCGTAGGCGTCGCCATGGCCGCGGGGATGCTGTTTGGCCTGTTGCACAGCGTTCTGACGGTGCCATTTGGCCTCTCGCAGCATGTGGTGGGGTTGGGCGTGACGCTGCTGGCAACGTCGACCAGTTCGTTCGCCTATCGCCTGATGCTGCCCGAAGTCACCAGCCCGCCCAAGATTGAGCCGTTCCAACCAATTGAAATCCCCCTGCTTTCCGACATCCCCCTGCTTGGGGAGGCGTTGTTTTCGCAGACCGCTTTGACCTATGCCGCTTTCGGCGTGGCCCTGCTGACCGCATGGGTGTTGTTCCGAACGCCGTTGGGGCTGGCCCTGCGTGCGGCGGGCGAAAATCCGGCAGCGGTGGAATCGCAAGGTCTGTCGGTGACGGGGCTGCGAATGGGGGCGGTGATCGTGGGGTCGGGTTTGATGGCGGTGGGGGGCAGCTTTCTGACCCTGTCCGCTTTCTCCAGTTTCTTCTTTGAGATGGTGAATGGGCGCGGCTGGATTTGTGTGGCACTTGTGGTGTTTGGCGCCTGGCGGCCGGGCAAGGCGGTTCTGGGCGCGCTGCTGTTTGCCGGGTTTGATGCGCTGCAAATCCGGCTGCAGCAAACGCCATTGGGGGCGGTATTGCCTTATCAGCTGTTCCTGATGGCACCGTATATTCTGTCAATACTGGCGCTGATCGTGATGTCGCGGCGGGCGGAAACCCCGGCGGCATTGATGGTGGCTTACAACAAGGGGGAACGCTGATGTTCGATCTGATCATCCGAGGCGGCACGCTGCCTGACGGCTCGGTGGCCGATATCGGCATTCGTGGCGACAAGATCGCCGCTGTCGGGCAGCTGGAGGCCGAGGCGGGACGGGTGATTGACGCCACGGGCGATCTGGTTTCCCCGCCCTTTGTCGATCCGCATTTCCACATGGACGCGACGCTGTCTTATGGCCAGCCAAGGGTGAATGGCTCAGGCACGTTGCTGGAAGGCATCGCGCTGTGGGGGGAGTTGCGCGATCTGGCGTCTGTCGAGGATATGGTCAATCGCGCCGTGACCTATTGCGATTGGGCAGCCTCGATGGGGCTGTTGGCGATCCGAACGCATGTCGACACCACGCCTGACCATTTGCGCGGGGTAGAGGCAATGTTGGAGGTGAAGGCCAAGGTCGCGGCCTATATGGATTTGCAACTGGTGGCTTTTCCGCAGGACGGTTTGTACCGTTCTGCGACCGGACGGGCGAATGTGATCCGGGCGCTGGATAGGGGCGTCGATGTGGTCGGCGGCATTCCGCATTTCGAACGCACGATGGATGACGGCGCGCGGTCGGTGCGCGATATGGCGCAGCTGGCTGCGGACCGGGGGCTGATGCTGGATCTGCATTGCGACGAGACGGATGACCCGCAGAGCCGCCATGTTGAGGTGTTGGCGGCGGAAGTGACGCGGCTGGGTCTGGGCGCACGGGCGGCGGGCAGTCATCTGACATCGATGCATTCGATGGACAACTATTATGTGTCCAAACTGCTGCCCCTGATTGCCGAAAGCGGCATGACAGCGATCGCCAATCCGTTGATCAACATCACCTTGCAGGGGCGACACGACACCTTTCCCAAACGGCGCGGGCTGACGCGGGTGAAGGAAATGCAGGCGCTTGGCATCACCGTGGGCTGGGGACAGGATTGCGTGCTGGACCCTTGGTATTCATTGGGAACGGCGGATATGCTGGACGTGGCCTTTATGGGGCTACATGTGGCGCAGATGACGCATCCCGCTGAAATGGCCCGCTGTTTTGACATGGTGACACAAGGCAATGCGGCCATCATGAACCTTGACGGATACGGGCTGCGGGTGGGTGATGTGGCGTCATTGGTGGTGCTGGACGCGGGCAATCCCATTGAGGCGCTGCGGCTGCGGCCGGATCGGTTGGTCGTGATCTCGAAGGGCAGGGTGATCGCAGAGCGTGCCCGCAACGACGCGCGTCTGTATTTGCCGGGGCGGCCCGCAACGGTGCGGCGGCGGCACGCCATCGCTTGAGAGGTGACGCCTTGCACCGGCAGCGGGGGTTTCACACCCCCGCGCTTCGCTTCCCCCGTGGGATATTTTCACCAAGATGAAACGCAATTTTTAGGTAAATTTTAGGAAGTTAGACGCGCGCGCTCTGCGGCCCGCAGAACCGGTCATGGGGGAAGCGGCCGTTCCACGGGTTGCGGCCCAGCAGGCATTCCAACGCGGCTTTTTGCATCGTTGGCATGGTGGCAAAGGCGTTGATGCAGGTTGGCCGTGGGGGGCGTTGAAAAGATAATCGGGGCAGCCGAAAGGAAATCATCGCGGAGGGGATGTCGTGCCGGTGCCGTGCCATGGCGTGGTGGAAATGGCCGGTGATCTTGGCCCAATCAAGGAAGATGCGGCCCCTTGTCAGCAGGGTTTCCTTGACAAAGAGATGGACCGTCGCGTCATGTTGGCTGGGGCGGGTGATCCCCACCGAAAACAAGGGGCAGCGGAAGCAGAGTTTTCTCGGCAAGATGCATGAGGAGATTCTGAATGAAGACAAGCAGATGCACAGAGGTGCAGATTCTGGCGATCCTGCGTCAGGTGGAAAGCGGTGGCCCAGTTGTGCCGCGACCATGGCAAGATGCCATAGCCCGGCAATGGTTTACCTTCAAACCATGAGAGGGAACGCTTCCGTTTACAGGTGGTGGGCAAAGCTTGGCGGCGTGGGTTTATTCCTGATCAGCCAGATGAAGGCCATGGAAGAAGAGAACCGGCGCTTGAAGCGGATGGATGCAGATCTGGGCATGCAGGCGGATTCTCTACAGGAAGCCCTCGCAAAAATGTAACTGGGCCGTCTCGACGCCCAGAGATGGCCGAGACTGCTGCGGCGCGAGGTGGGGCAAGCATCGCCGTTGCTTTCGTGCCTTTGAGGTGAGCGAGACCTGCTCTGACCATGGCCCGAAGCTGAGGGCCGAAAACGAAGAGATTGCCGATCTGCTGACGGGTCTGACCGATGCCCGCAAGACGTGGGCTTTTGGCCATCGTTTCCTGCATCTGCGCAAGGTGAAGGGGCGCCATGGAACCACATGGCGCAATCTGAGTGACAGGATTCCGACTGTGCTGCCGCTTTTATCAATACGGAGGAGCAGAGGAAGCATTTCGCGGGACTTGACCTGTCTGGGAAGGCAACGGCTGTTTGCGTTGTGGACGATGCTGGTCAACGGATTTGGAGGGGGCAATGTGCCCGGCATGGCTGATAGGTTGGCATTTGTGATCCGAGAGAAGGCATCAGAACCGGTGCGGGTGACCGCCGCCGCCGAAATCGTCACATGGCCAGCCGCTTCTTCGCAGAACGAACGTCGCCCCAAGGGCGACCTGATCCTTGGCGGCCCGTTCGGGGACCTGGTGACGGTCGGGCTTGACGACATGCCGCCGGAAGCGTCTGCGGGCGGTCTGCCCCCGTTCACTCTGGTTTCGGGCGATGTGCCCGCATAGACCGCGCCAGAGGGGCACCGCGGCTGTCTGACCGGGCGCAACGTCACTTGGCTGGCATGGGCGTGACCGCCGCATGGGCGTGACCGCCCGATTTCCCCGTGAGAGCCGTGCTGCGCGTCGCCGCAGGGGCTGCTTCGGGTATCGACCGCGACGGCGACATTGTGGGCAGGCCTGCTGAAGCGCTCGCCAAATGGTTCTAGGATGAGAGGGCGGGGATTCTTCATCGGGACAATTCAGGCTCAAGTTTCAAGTGCAACACCCTCGGCCCTCAGAGCATCGGATGACAGGCGGGAGACCTGTTCAAGGGTGCCTTCAACCGCTCGTCGGTGGGCACGCTGGTCGAGCGCCAGACCCGCTTTGTGGTTCTGCGCAAGATGGAAGGCAACACCGCCGCCGCGCTGGCGGCCTTCAGCCCGCAGATAGAGCGCCTGCCAAGCGAGGACCGCGAAAGCTTGACCCACGACCGGAGGTCCGCGATGGCCTGCCATTTGGAACTGGCGCGGCGGCTGAAAATCGACATCTGGTTTTGTGACCCGCAGGCGCCCTGGCAGCGTTGATCGAACAAGAACACCCATGTTTTTGTCGCGGCGATTGACCCCCCGGATCAATCGCTCAACGCTTAAAATGCGTCGGTTCATGCCCAGGGGCCCCGACCTCGGCGATGCCGCGCAGATATGGCTCAACGCTGGCGCCAGATGGCTGAACGGCGGCCCCGGAAAAACGCTTGGCTGTGCTCCCCCCGCCGAGGCCTAAGCCGCAGAAATCAAAGCCTTCGGTTCAACCGTTGCACTTGATGTGTGAGACCAAGCCCTTTGTGGCGCCCAGCCACAGGTTTTCGCCACTGTTGACACTCATTCGACTCGGTCGAAACTGCGGAGATTCCGAGGCCACCCAAACATCTTGGCTTTGCCCGCAGTGCTGGATTTCAGGCAGGGTCGACAAGGGTGCTGAGGAAACGTGAAAAGAGTTCACCCTGCGAGTTGATGTTCAACTTGGAATAGATATTGCGCCGGTGAATACGCACGGTTCCTGCTGCGATTCCCAGAATTTGGCCGGTGGATTCGGCGGAGTGACCCTTGAGCGTGAACTCGGCCACTTCGCGCTCGCGCGGGGTCAGAATGCCCGCGCCAAAGCTGCCCAGATCATAGGTCATCTGCCGCTGTTGCCGCCGCAGAGAACTGCCACTCTTGTCGAGCTTCTGGTCCAGTCCCGGCCAGTGCCGCCGTGCAGTCGCCGCCACAAAGGGAAACACCGCCTCAAGGGCTGCGAACTCTTTTTGCGAGAATGGCTTTTCCGCCCGCATCAGAGACAGCGTCAGGGTCGATTGGTCCGGCAGGGTGACGAAATAAGCGATTTCTTCGGCCAAACCGGTCTGCACATAGTAACTGCGAAAGTATTCGCCCTGATAGAACCGGTCTGGCGCCAGATCCCGCAACCGGTACAGCCCGGGCGCAACCGACCGCGAGGCGGCCAGAAAGAACGGATCCAGCATGTAAGGCCCGGCCTGATAGTCGGTCACAAAGATTTTGCGTTTGCCGGGCGGGAAGTCATCGTAAAGCTCCATGGGCTGGTCTGCGCCACGATAGCCAAACATCACCGTGTTAGAATAGGGCGCCACCTGCCGCAGCAACTCTGCCAAGGTCTTGGGCAGGATGGGACTGCCCTGCGCGGCCACCACCTCTGCCGCAAGCCCCCAGTGCTGCTTGCTCATTTCGGCCACCACAACGGCCGGCATACCCTATTTGTGATATATACAGCCAATCGCTCGTCTCCTATGCTTTCCTCAGTTTCATAGGATAGATGCGGCCCCATGCAAAGCCAGTTCGACAGCGGCGCTCAAGATCAAACAGCCGACCGGCCTCTGGTCGCCGAGTTTCGCGCGGCAACCAAACGCTATGGCTCGGTGCTGGCGGCTGATGCGCTCAGCTTTGGCATTGGCAAGGGTGAGTTCTTGTCCTTTCTTGGTCCGTCGGGTTGCGGCAAGACCACAGCCCTGCGCATGCTGGCGGGGTTTGAAACCCCCACCTCGGGCGAGGTTTATCTGGACGGCGAACGCGTCACCGATGTGCCGGCCTACCGTCGCCCGGTGAATATGGTGTTTCAGCATTACGCGCTGTTTCCCCATATGACGGTGGCCGAGAACATCAGCTATGGGTTGTTGCAGCGCCGCCCGCGCCCCGACCGGGCCGCTGTGGCCCGCAAGGTGGACCGCGCTTTGGACATGGTGCGCCTGTCGGGTTTTGGCCTGCGCCGGATTTGGGAAATGTCGGGGGGCCAGCAACAGCGCGTGGCGCTGGCGCGCGCCATCGTGAACGAGCCGAAGGTCTTGCTTCTGGATGAGCCCTTGGCAGCCCTTGACCGCAAGCTGCGCCGTGAGATGCAGATCGAACTTCAGACCCTGCAGCGCCAGCTTGGCATCACCTTTGTCCTTGTGACCCATGATCAGGAAGAGGCGCTGTCGATGTCGGACCGCATCTGCATCATGCGTGGCGGGCGCATCGTGCAATCTGGCTCTCCCAACGCGCTTTATGACCAGCCGGTTAGTCGCTATGTGGCTGATTTTGTGGGGAAGTCCAACTTCATTGATGGCACGCTGACCGCCGTTTCTGCGGCCCACGGCCAGATCGAATCCGCTGCGGGCCTGCGCTTTGCAGGCCGGATTTCGGGCGCGCTGCCACTGGGTGCCAAGGCCGCACTCAGCATCCGGCCCGAACAGATCGACCTTGCCAAGGGCGCCCGCACTGGTGCCGAACCCGTCACAGTCATCAACCGTATCTTTCTGGGCGAACACACCGAATATCTTGTTCGCCATGCCAGCCTTGGCGACCTTCTGGTGCTCGTCGCCCGGCAGGCCGAGGCGAGCGCGGGCAGCTTTGCCCCGGGCGATGCGGGTTTCATTTCGTGGGCGCCGGAAACGGGCCTTATCCTGCCACAAGACTGACAGAACCAACCAACAGGGAGTTAGGCAATGACCGACAAGATTGACCACATCTCGCGTCAGCAGTTCATGGAAGAGTTGCGGCGCTATCAAAAAGGCTCGGTGACGCGCCGGCATTTTCTTGGGGTGACGGGCCTAGGCGCGGCCTCTGCCGTGCTGGGGGCCGCGATGCCGGGCCTCATGCCCCGCGCCGCCCACGCCCAGACCATCGGCGACCGTGTGGTCTTGGCCACCTGGCCCAACTACCATGACGTCGCCAACTTTGACGCGTTCACTGCAGAATCCGGCGCGGCGATACAGGTCAACGTCTTTGGCTCCAACGAAGAGATGCTGGCAAAACTGCAGGCGGGCGGTTCGGGCTGGGATGTGTTCGTGCCGACCAACTACACCATCACCACCTATGTCGAGCAGGACCTGATCGAGCCTCTCGATCTGGCACTTTTGCCAAATTACGACACCGCCGCGTTTGACCAGCGGTTTGCCGGGCCGGGCACGGTGGATGGCAAGATCTATGCCGTGCCCAAGAACTGGGGCACAACCGGCTTTGCGGTGAACACCAACCACACCGGCGGCACCACACCCAGCACTTGGAAAGAGTTCTTTGATCTGACGCAGACCACGTTCTCGGGCCGCACCATGGTGCATGACTATCAGCTGACCACCATCGGCGCGGCGCTGAAGGCCTTTGGCTATTCCTTCAACTCCATTGATCCGGCGGAATTGGCCAAGGCCGAGGAACTTCTTCTGGCCACCAAACCGCATCTTTTCGCCATCAGCTCGGACTACCAGCCCTCGATGCGGTCGGGCGATGCATGGATGACCATTTGCTGGACCGGCGACGGCAAGCAGTTGAACCGCGACATGCCTGAAATCGTCTATGTCTTGGGCAAAGAGGGCGGCGAGTTGTGGTCCGACTTCTACGCCATTCCCAAGGGCGCACCGCACCGCGACGCGGCCTATGCGCTGATCAACTTCCTTCTGAAGCCCGAGGTCAACGCCAAGGAAACCCTGTTCCACGGCTATCCGGTGGCAGATGCCCGGGTGAATGCTATGTTGCCGCCTGAAATCCTGAACGATCCGATCCTCTATCCGGCGGCCGACCTTCTGAACGCGCTGGAGTTCGGCGCGGCGGCCACCTTGACCGATCCGAACCGGGCTGAGCTGATGGCTCGGTTCAAGTCGGCATAAGCAGATGCAGCGGCGGCTCTCCACTTGGCTTCTACTGGCCCCGGCGGGCCTGTGGTTTGCAGTCATGCTGGTGCTGCCGCTGTGTTTTGTCTTGGTGTTCAGCTTTGGCGAGCGGGCGGCGGCGGGCGGTTACGTCCCCGCCTTCACCTTCGCGCAATACGCCAACCTGCCCGCGCGCAGCACGGCGTTTCTCAATACGCTGATGCTGGCCCCCTTGGGCACTCTTTTGTCGCTGCTGATCGCCTATCCCTTGGCCTATTTCCTTGCCATGCAGGCCAGTCCGAAATGGCGCACGCTGTTGTTGATCCTTGTCATCGTGCCATTCTGGACCTCGATCCTGATCCGCAGCTACGCGTGGATCTTCATTCTGGGCGGCCAAGGCCTGCCTGCGGTCATCGACTGGCTGGGCTTTGGTCAGGTGCGGCTGATAAACACCCCCTTCGCCGTGCTGACCGGCATCGTTTACGGCTATCTGCCGCTGATGGTGCTGCCGGTCTATGTCAGCCTGGAACGGCTGGACAAACGCCTGCTGGAGGCATCCGCCGACCTTGGCGCACCGCCGATGCGCAGCTTTTTGCAAGTCACGCTGCCGTTGTCGCTGCCCGGCGTGGCCACCGGCTGCATGCTGGTGTTCATCTTGCTGATGGGCGAGTTTCTGATCCCCGCCATGCTGGGTGGTGGCAAGGTGTTTTTCATCGGCAACGCGCTGGTCGATCTTTTCCTGCAGTCGCGCAACTGGGCCTTCGGGGCGGCGGTGGCCGTCACGCTGGTGGTTATCATGCTCGTCACCGTGTCGCTTTACATGTGGCTGATGCGCCGCATGGGTGGTGTGCGGGACGACGTGGCTTTGATGTAAGGGAACCCCAGATGCGCCTTTATGCCTTTGCCGTTTATCTCTTTTTGTACCTGCCGATCGCGGTGATCGCGATCTTCAGCTTCAATGCCGGCCGCCACGCCAGCCAGTTCACCGGCTTTTCGGTGCAATGGTATGGCAAGGCGCTGTCCAACCCCTTCGTGACCGAAGCACTGTGGACCAGCTTCATCGTCGCGCTGACCTCAGCCTTGATCGCTTCTGTGTTTGGCACCATGGCCGCACTTGCCCTCCAAGGCATGAAGGGCCGCGTTCGCGTGGTGGCCGATGTGCTGATCTATGTCGCGGTCATGGTGCCGGGCATCGTCATCGGCATCGCCACGCTGATTGCGCTTGTCACCCTCTTCGGCTGGATCAATCCACTCTTGGCGCTGCTGGCACCGGAAGGACAGGCGCCGCAACTGTCGATGGGTTACGGCTCACTCATCGCGGCCCACACGCTGTTTTCGATGTCGCTGGTCATTATCATTCTGCGCGCCCGTCTTTCGGGCATGGATCGCAGCCTGATGGAGGCGTCCGCCGACCTTTACGCCCCACCCTTCGCCACCTTCTGCCAAGTCACGCTGCCGCTGATCCTTCCCGGCATCCTTGCGGGGTTTCTCCTGAGCTTCACCTTCAGCTTTGACGATTTCATCATCGCCTTCTTCGTCGCCGGGTCCGAAACCACCTTGCCGATTTACGTTTTCTCCTCGATCCGTCGTGGCGTTACACCCGAGATCAACGCCATTGGCACAATGGTGCTGGTGGTTTCATTGCTGCTTCTGGTTGCCGCCCAGGTGATCCTGCGGCGCGGGCCGAAAAAAGGGGGCGCCGATGCTGCTTGATGGACGGGTGGCGTTTCTGACCGGGGCAGGGTCGGGCATCGGGCGGGCCGGGGCGCTGGCGCTGGCGCGCGAAGGCGCGCATGTGACGGTCACCGATCTGGACGGCGCGCGGGCCGACCTCGTGGCAGCCGAGATCCGCAGCGCGGGCGGGCAGGCCGAGGCCATGGCGCTCGATGCGGGCGACGATGCCGCCGTAACCGCTGCGATCAACCTCGTGGCAGGCCGAGGCCGGTTGGACATCCTGCATTCCCACGCGGGCATTCAGGTGGCCGGGCGGCTGACCGACATCGGCCCTGAGGGCATGGATGCCTCATGGCGGCTGAACGTGCGGGCGCATTTTGTGGCCGCCCGTGCCGCGATGCCCCATATGCAGCGCCAGCGCAAAGGGTCGATCATCATCACCGCGTCAAACTCGGGCGTGCAATATGATCGCGGCATGATCGCATATTGCACCACCAAACACGCCGTTGTCGCCATGACGCGCCAGATCGCGGTGGATTATGCCATCGACAATATCCGCTGCAACGCGCTGTGCCCCGGCTTTGTGGACACCCCTTTCAACGACGGCTTCCAGCAACAGATGGGCGGGCGTGCTGCCTTGGAAAGCTATGTGGCAGGCTCTATCCCCATGAGGCGCTGGGCACTGGTCGAGGAAATAGCCGCCAGCATCGTCTATCTTGCCTCCGATCAATCCAGCTTCATGACCGGGCATGCGTTGGTGATTGACGGCGGGGAATGCCTGTAGAAATGGCGACCGCAAGGTTTCACAATGACAGTCGCACAAGGTCAAATCTCCATGACTGGCCGCACAGACCGATATCCCTCCTGACCGCCCCGTGCCAGACAGACAGCAGAGGGCAGCCATAGGTCCGCTTCCCGCCCTTCCCCTCTGCGATGGCAGTGGGTTCTGATTCCAAAGGCATGGCCAGTGTTGCGGCGGTCGTATGGGAGTTCTGCGCGGATGTGCTGTCCGGCCAAAGACGCATTTTTGTGCAACGCCCGGCAAACAAGCAGGAAACCTGAGCAGGCCAACCGGGGCCGCACGCGGCGGTTCACCATGAAGCGGCCGGGCAGGTGTTCCAACTCTTCGATCACACCCTCGTCCAACCGGTGCAACTTGCCACGCGGTCGGGTATCACCCTTGGCCTGTCAGACAACAGCGGCAAGATCCGTGAGACGGTGGCGAGGGGGTCATCCGCCGGGTGGGCGCGGCTGAACGCTTCGCCCGCCTGCGCCACCCACAGCTGGCGTTGTAAAGCGCAGCGGTCTTGGCGCGGTTGTAGTTCGAAGATGGCAGAAACTGCGGTTCGGCATCGGCTTTGGACCGACGCCCGCTCGATGCCTCACCTGTGCTAGTGACGCACTGACTTGAACACAGTGGTCAGTAGCATGTGCGGGACTGTAACTGCGGCCAAACCGATGAAGACGATTTGCAGCGTTGCCGCCTCAATCGAAGGTCCGCTCGCCGCGAAGACAACTGTGCCAAGGGCGGCAATTGCCAAAGTCGCACCAAAGATCGGCAAGGCGGCACGCAAACCCTGTCGGGGCGTCAGGCCCAACTGGTCTGCCGTCAGCAGAAAATGGCGGGGTGAGTGCAGGCCGCAGAAGTAGATCACAAAGTAAATCAGGGGGGGCGTGACAACAGCAGCGGCAATCAACAGAGAAAATTCCACCAGAACCCAAGGCGCGCGGCGCAAGTTCAATGCCAGACACAAGGCAGAAGCGATCAGCGCGGCCACAGCGATCTTGTGCATCAACTCTGCGAACAAGGTTGCTGTCGGCTCTGATGTCAGAAAACCAAACAGCACCGCCACGTCGGATTGAAAAACCAGTGCGGGCAGGGCAATGACGGAGACCCCCAGTGGCAGGCTTTGCCACAACCCCAGATCGGCCCGCCAGTCGTCCGAAAAATGCAGCGCCGAATAAATCAGGAATGCCGCAAGAGCGATGCTTGGTGCGATGATCCACAACGCCAGAACGGCACCCGCGAGCCCGATATAAACTGCGATGAACGTCGCGTGCTGGCGCCTGGTGCTCAGTGGCCACAGCGCACTTGCGATGCGGTGGTCCAAGGCGCCATGAGGCAGGCCCAGAAGCGCCACCAACGGCCCAAGTGCAATGATCTGCCAGATCAGCGGGGGTTGCACCAACAGCGAAATCCCCAACAAAATCGGCACTATAGCCGCAAATAGAATGCGGTGTACTGCCACCAGACTTGATGTGCGGTTCATCCCGTAAACACTTCGCGCAGAAATGGCACGGGCGGCAAGGATGCCATCACCGACACCCGGTCTATCGGTGCCGTGGATCCCGACAGAAACCGCTCCAGCCGGTCCGCGGGCGCATTGCGGAACAGGGCGCTGAACAGGGCTGGTCCGCGGTCGGGGCGGCGTTGCAAGACCCGCAGGAATACACCGTCCATGAAGCGGGTTGCCGGGCTGTCGAGGCGCAGATCAAGGCGGTCCGCGCCGCGCAGGATCTGGGCGGCGCAAAGATCGGCGCTCTCTTGGATGCGCTGATAGGCATAGCCGGTGCTGGGTCGTGCCGCCCCACCGCGCAAGCCCGCATGGGCAAAGCGGGCGGGTGGCTTCGCAGCTCCCGGTTGCGGCAGGGCCATCGGGATAAACGCACGTTCCTCCCGCAGCACATCAAAGGATTGCCCCCGGGTCAGTTGCGCGATTTCGCTGTTCAACCAGTGCCGGTGATCGCTGATGTCAGGTATTTTTGCGCCAAAAGTGGTGACCTCGACCAGAGCCTCGTCGCGCGCGAAGGGCAGGATATAGAGGAAATCCACCCGATCGGGGCGCGGGGCCGCAAAACACATCATGGGCACGTCATCCGGGTCGAAGGCATCAAACCCGACGCGGATTTCCTGTCCCAGAAACGACTGGCCGTACCCGGAGGCACGCCCGGTGGGCCGGGTGTCGATCACATAGCGGCTGCTCAGTTGGCCCGCACTGGTTTCCACGCGCCACGGCCCGTCCATCGCGGGCGGCCGTGGGTCGGCCAACACCGATGTGCCAAGGCGCAGGTCGATGTTTGGGGCCGCATCACAGATTTGCAGTGCCAACCGGTAGAACGCCCCCGAGGACACGCTTTCATAGCGCAGTCGGTCTGATGTGCGCCGGGCAGTCACCCCCGCACTTGAGACGTGCCATTTTGACCAACTTGCCCGCACGCAGGCCGCAAACGGGTCAGGCCGGGTGCGAAAGAACGACCAGACCCGGTCATCTTTGTATTCCAAACGCGGCTCAATCACGGTGACGCGCAAGCCTGATCCTGCCAGACGCACAGCAAGGCTCAGGCCCGCGCAGCCACCGCCGAGGATCGCCACATCGGCGTCACCAACGGCCATGGATCGCCGTTTTCGAGGCTGGAGGGAACAGATCGAGGATCACCGGGTGCAGTTGTAGATCAATGGCTGGCTTGGCAGGGCTGGCCAGCCTGCCAATCGCGGCAACCGTCAGAACCGCCTTGCGCCAGCGGGGAACGTAAACCCGACCCTGGTGAAACGCCCCGCCACGACGCCGCAATTCAGAACCTATCCCGCGATAGACGCGGGCTGCGACGGCCAAACCAATACGGGATGACAGGGGCAGGAAAGCAAAGCCACACTGTGCGCTGGCATAGTAGTCGTCCGCCAGATCCAACAACCGCAATACGGCGATTGCTCCGCTGCGCTGCATGTCCGGCGAGGGAGTTGCAACGTCGGCGGGTGCTGCATCCCACCAGGTCGAAGGCAGATACCTGCGGCCAGCGACAGCATCTTCGTGCACATCCCGCGCGATGTTGGTCAGTTGCATGGCTATCCCAAGATTGACGGCGGCTTTGCGGGCAACGGGCGCCTGCACGTCCAACACATCACAGACCATCAGCCCCACGGTTCCGGCCACAAGATAGGCGTAGCGGATCAGACCGGACTCATCGGCGATGATCTGGTGATCAAGGTCGCTGATCAGCCCATCAAGCAACTGCTGCATGGGCGCCGGGGTCAGGCCCATGTCCGCAACCATCGTGGCCAATTCTCGCGCCATCGGCTCGGCAGAGTCAGACCCCCAAGGCTGTGCCCGCAAAGCCAGAAGTCGGCCTCTTGCCTCTGCGCTGCCATCAAGATCGGCGAGATCGTCGAGCCTCCGGCAGACCGCGTAAAGCTGCGCCAGACGGTCCGCGTCGCGACGCGGCATCAGATATGCGGCCCATGCGAACGTCTTGCCGTGCTTTTTGAGCGTGGGCCATGCATCGGGCAGGGGCGCGGTGAGATCACTTTCACCTTTCACAGCACGGCCACCGGTTCAGGCACCAGATGGTCCAGCGTTTTGGCCGATGACACCACGCCCGGCAGTCCGGCGCCGGGATGCGCGCCTGCGCCCACGACGTAAAGGCCCGGAATGCCTTCACCCCGGTTGTGAAACCGGAACCATGCCGACTGTTTGAAATGCGGCGAAATCGAAAAACCCGCACCATCGACACTAAGATAGCGGTCTTTGAAATCGTTTGGCGTCATCGCGAATTCCGAACAGATCGTGTCTTTCAGCCCGGGCAGCATCGACCGGTCCAGCGCCGCCACAATGCGGTCGCGCAAGCGCGGCCCTTCCACAGCCCAATCGACCCCGGCGCGCAGGTTCGGCACCGGGCACAGCACATAGAAACTGTCGCAGCCCGCTGGCGCAAAGCTGGGGTCGGTTGCGGTGGGGCGGTGGACATAGAGCGAGAAATCTTCGGGCAACTTTTCGTTCCTGAAAATCTCGGCCAAGAGTTCGCGGTGGCGGGTGCCAAACCAGATCGTGTGATGCGCCACATCGGCCCACTGCTGCCGCGCCCCGAAATACATCACATAGAGCCCCATCGAGGACGTCGCATGTTTGGCGCGAAACCGGGCAAGTGGCGAGGCCGCCTTTTGCGGCAGCATGTTGCGATACAGATGCACCGGGTCCACATCCGTAACCACGATGTCAGACCGGATCACCTGCCCGCTGGCCAGCCGCACACCGCAGGCACGGCCATTGTCCAGTTCAATCTGATCAACGGTTTCCCCGGTTCTGATCTCGATCCCTTCTTCAGTCATCAACGTCGACAGCGCATCCACCAGCGCCCCGGTGCCGCCCATCGCAAACCAGATGCCATCGCGCTGTTCGACATAGGTGATCAGCCCGTAGATGCTGGTGGTGGCATAGGGATTGCCGCCAACCAGCAAGGGTTGCACCGAGAACGCCTGACGCAGGCGGTCGTCGGCCAGATGGCGGCTGACCATTTTCCACACGCTTTCATAGCTTTTCAGCCGCAGCAGATCGGGGATTTGCCGGATCATGAACCACAGGCTGTGAAAGGGGCGGCCCGACAGCTTGGTAAAGGCCACATCATAGATCGCCTTGGAATGGGCGATCAACCTGCGAAACCCGGCCACATCGGCGGGGTTGAAGCGAGCGATCTCGGCCTCGGTCCGCTCTTGCGTCGGGCCGTAATCCAGCGTGGCACCATCAGAAAAATGAAAGCGATACCAAGGGTCAGGCGTTACCAGCGTCACATAATCCGACATTTTCTTGCCAAAAAGGCCGAACAACTCTTCAAACAGAAATGGAGCGGTGATGACCGTGGGCCCGGCGTCGTGGCGAAACCCGTCACGTTCAAACACCTGTGCCCGCCCGCCAAGCCGCACGCAACGGTCGATGATCGTGACGTGATAGCCGCGCGCGCGCAGGCGCAACGCCGCAGCCAACCCACCGAACCCGCCGCCCACAACAATTGCGGTCGCCGCTGCCTCGGCCTGCAGATCCCGTGGCATTACTGATATCCGTCCAGTTTGTGGGTGATGCGTTGGGCAAGTTCAGACAGGATCGCGGCTGTCCCGCCCGGCAGGTCGGCCGCCACGGCCAACGCCTCGGCCAGCTTGGCGCGTGCCATGCAAACTGCGCGGGCCTGCGCCGTTGCGCGGTCAGTGTCGCCTGCAGCTTCGAGCACACCAATGATGTTTGCTGCTGCGCCAAGCGCAGTGCGCGCGTCGGCTTCAATGTCGGCCAGATCATCGGCGATCTGATAGGCGATCGAGAATGCCCCAACTGCGCGGGCTGACGTTTCCACCAGATCGGGTCGGTTGCAGTAGCTAAAGACCAAACCGAATGGCAGGGTCAGCAGCGGCCCGGATTTCGCGGTTGCCATCGCCTGATAGGCTGCAAGCCGGTCAAAATCGGGGTGCGGTGGCAAGGCAGGGGATGCTTGCCCGTGAATGGTTTGTGCGACGGCCTTGTGTGTCAGCGCGAACAAGCGCGGGAGTGCGGCTGGTTCGGTCACATCGGACAGCGCCGCATAAGCCGCTGACAACAACAGATCGCCTGCACATAGGGCAACGTCATCGCCAAACAAGCTCCAGACGGCTTGCGCGCCCCGGCGAAGCTGATCGCGGTCCTGCAGGTCGTCGTGAATCAATGACGCGTTGTGCAAAAGCTCGCAACAGGTGGCCATGGCGAGGGCGGAGGGCGCATCGACGCCCAGACAATCGGCCGCGTGCAGCGCGATCTGACTGCGAACCCGCAATCCGGGAGTGCCAAGATGGTGGACCACCGCTTGAAGTACGGGTGATTGTGGATCCAATGAATTGATGGCCACAGACAGCATAGTTTCGGTGACTTTCGCCATCCGTACCTTCATGTCGGGTTTGATGGGGGCAAAATGCATGTCTGGGGATCGCTCTGGCTTGATGGGCTTTGAAAAATGTTCCGGTGGTGACGACGCCACCACCGGAGAGGTTTTTTTCGACGATCAGGCTGTCTTTGCCTGGCCCATGTCCGCTTCGGATTTGCGCATCGCGATCATGAAGATCAGGACGCCAAAGCCAGCTTTTGCGACCAGATCGGCGATGGTGTAGCCCACTTGGACCACAGTCAGCGCAGTTGTGCCTTCAAGCCCGACCGCACCGGCAAAGAACACCACCGGGTAGAACGACCACGACAAAACGGTTACCCAAATTGCCATTTTGACAAGCCCGCGCGCACTTTCGGGTTGCTGATCGACCGACCGGCTAAGACCGACGAACAGCTCGTAGACGATCCACAGGAACGGGATCATCGACAATGCGCCCCACAGCCAACGCCCAGACGCGGCATCGGCAATCTCGCCGGGGTAGCCCAATCCGACCATCAATGCGGCCAGCACGCCAAGGCGAATGGCCTTTGACGAGGTTTCCTGGCGGCTCAGGCCCATGACGAGGATCAACTCGACCAACAACAGTGGCACCGTTAGGAACCAGTCAACATAGCGGTAGGCATCGTTGAAGCCGACGGGCGACACGGCGACGACTCCGTCTGCCACAATGTAAGCCGCTGCCCAGCTCTGCGAGATCCGCAGATAGTGGTAGGCCGCGACGAATGTGACCAACCCGGTCACTGTCATTGCGGTTTTGTACCTGTCCGCCACTTGCGAGCGGCCGAACCAGAAGAACAGCGTCGCCGCCATCATTGCGGCGAGAGCGAACGAAAACGCGTTGTAGATAAGGTCGTATTGGGCGAGAGAGATGACGTCCGAGACTGTTTCCATGGAACTTTCCTTTGGTTTAGGTTCTCAGATGCTAGGTTGAATGTTGAATAAGACAAGGGCGGCTCGAAAAATGTCTCTGATTTTAAGGCGATATAGCCAGATAGTGGCTCAGTTTGAAACGCGGTCTGTCCGTCATGGCGCAGTCGGGTTTCTGCGGGCTTTTTTCATCGTCATACGAGCCTGAATGCGAAGTGGAACCCTATGGTCGAGATCAACGCCGTCGTGCGTCGCAAAGGGTTTTGGCCGGTGTCGGAGCGGGTCCGGCGCAAGCCAATGGAAAAGCGGATGTCCCGAACTGGGCACGAATTGATTGTCACCCGATTTCCAGAACAGATTGTCGCTTCAGGTTCTGCTGCCGCTCGAACGCGATCGCGGTCAGCCTGCCGATTGCCGCAGGATCATCTTGCCAAATACAGCGTCTGACCGAGGCAGACCGCTTTGCCAAACACCGGGCCGCGCTCGCAACAGTCCGAAGTCTTTCGCCGGGTTCAACCCGACAAGCACTGCAACTGCAAAGATTTCCTGATGAATCCTTTCTAGGCATGGGTGATACCACGTTGCGTTTGGCCATCAGACCGCAGAAGGATGTCTGGAAAACCGGCGCCCTCGCTGTTGGTGGCCCTGCAAGCCAGCAAAAGTCAGGCTTCGTCGCGTTCTGCCATCGCCCAATCGCGAAACACCTGCGCTTGATGGTTGACCCGCGGTGGCGCTGTGGTGGAGGACAACAGATAGTAATTGTAACCGTCGTCCTGCACCCTTTGGGAAATCTGGACCAAGCCGCCAGATTCCAGATCGGGCTGGATCATGGCCTTGGGGCAGAGCGCCACACCCTGTCCCGACAACGCAGCGGCACGAAGAAGGTTGAAATCCTCAAAAGTCGTACCGTCAAAAGAGGCGGCAGTGGCGTGAACTGGTAAGCCGCTGTCCACCCCTGTCAGCCAGTTCGTCCAGCCTGTCGGTGCGCCATCATGCAAAAGACCCAAGGTGAGAAAATCGGTCACGGTTTCAGGCCTGTGGCCAAGATGGGCCAAACGTGAGGGACTGCACACCGGCACACTTTGCCCCGCCAGATAGAACTGCGCCTCGATCATCGAGCCGGACGGTGCCTCTTTCGCAAAGACAAAGGCCAGATGCACATCGTGAAAGTTGATCTCACGGCCATGCATGGCGTAGACGATCCGAATTTCGATCTCCGGATGTGCGGTGCGAAAGCGGCTGAGGCGGGGGATCAACCAGCACATCGCGACCGAGGGAATTGCTGCAATAACAAGGGCCTGACTGATATTGCGCGCCCGGTTGCAGGCGGATTCAATCTCGGCCAGCGATCCTGCCAGACTGCGCGCCAGATCGGCCCCATGCGGCAAAAGCCGGGTTCGGTTGCCCTCACGGTCAAACAACGGCCTGCCCAGCCACTCCTCAACATTGCGGATCTGGTGGCTGACGGCGGATTGCGTGACAAACAGCGCATCGGCAGCGGCGCGGAATGACCCCAGGCGGGCAACCGTCTCGAAGGCACGCAGGGCATTGAGAGGAAGTTTTGTCATCGGGGCCAAAGCATTAGAAAAACTGATGCTATCGTGAAAAATGGTCTTTTGACAAGGCGGTTCAACAAGGGCTTGATCGACTTCAATGGGGTCAGTCTGGGCCCGCCCAATCTTTGGAGATTCCAATGGAACGTGAGCGTTTGCAAAACTACGTGGACAATGGCCAAAAGGCCGTGCCAACTTTTTCGGATGCCGAAATGCAGCGGCGCCTTGATGCGATCCGTGGCCACATGGCGCAAGCCGGGATTGATGCGGCCCTGTTCACCAGCTATCACTGCATCAATTATTACGCCGACTTCATGTTCTGCTATTTCGGTCGCCGTTACGGCTTTCTGGTCGATCACAACATCGCCACCTCGATCAGCGCGGGCATCGATGGCGGCCAGCCGTGGCGTCGGACCTTTGGCGGCAAGAACGTCACCTACACCGATTGGCAGAAAGACAATTATTTTCACGCCGTTCGCGGGTTGACCGGCGGCGTCAAGCGGCTGGGGATCGAGTTTGACCACATCAACATCGACACGCTGAACCTGCTGAAATCCGAATTCCCCGGCATGGAATTCGTCGATATCGGTGCGGCCTCCATGCGTCTGCGGATGATCAAATCGGCCGAGGAAATCGCCCATATTGCCAAGATGACCCGTATCGCTGACATCGGCGGCGCGGCTTGCGTTGAGGCGATCGCCGTCGGCGTGCCAGAGCATGAGGTGGCGCTGCATTCCACTGCAACCATGGTGCGCGAAATTGCCAAGGTCTGGCCGCATGGCGAGCTGTTGGACACCTGGACCTGGTTCCAGTCTGGAATCAACACCGATGGCGCCCACAACCCGGTGACCAGCCGCAAGATCGAAAAGGGCGATATCTTGTCGCTGAACTGCTTCCCGATGGTTGCTGGCTATTATGTGGCGCTGGAGCGCACGCTGTTTTCGGAAGAGGCCTCGGACGAGCATACGCGCCTGTGGAACATCAACTGCGCCGTGCATGATCGCGGCAAGGAATTGCTGGTTCCGGGCGCCAAGTGCAGCGATATCGCCAAGGAACTGAACGAGATGTATGCGGCGGAAAACCTGCTGCAATACCGCAGCTTCGGCTACGGCCACTCGTTCGGCGTGCTGTGCCACTACTATGGCCGAGAGGCGGGGCTGGAACTGCGCGAAGATTGTGATACGGTTCTGGAAGAAGGCATGGTTGTTTCGATGGAGCCGATGATCACCGTGCCGAACCATCTGCCCGGCGCAGGCGGCTACCGCGAGCATGACATTCTGGTCATCACCAAGGAAAACAACAAGGGCAACACCAACATCACCGGTTTTGCCTATGGCCCCGATCATCTGATCGTCAAGAACTGAGGCTGAAAACAAACCCGCTGCGCCCCAACTGAACCCCCGGGGCGCAGAAAATCCGCCAAAGTCTTTGAGGCGAGGCTGGTTGCCGAAGTCACCATGGCCCGAACCCATCGCGTTTCTGACGATGCCCGCGCGCAAAAGATGGATGGAAACCGCGAAGAGTTTTCTTTGACCAACCCCTTTTTCCTTAATCGCCAAGGTCAGGATTTGGCGTCACCTTATTCTGCAGAAGAAAGCAACTCGGGATAAACGGCAGTTGTCACCGCGTGACCTGTTTTTTGGCCTGTTGCCTCCGATCCCTTGGGCCATGGGCCATTCGTTCGGCAAGGGTGTGCTGCTTTTGGGTGTCCTGCCGTGGGCCGCCGTCGACCCTGCGTCTGGCCAGCCCGATCCAAACCGTCGACAAAGGGCCGGTTGTCAGTCTGCAACCTTGAAAACCGGCACGAAAGAGGCAGGAGCAAGGGATTCCGCCGTGCCGATCATGTCGGTGTTCTCGAGTGTCAGAGTGACGATCCTTGGCCCGGCATGGCGGATTGTCAGCTTGCCTTCGATGGCGCGCACCGCAAGCTCGATCGCAAGCCGGCCTTGAAGCACGGCAAAGTCGGTGGGCGCTGCCAGAATGCGCGCCCGCTTGATGCCACGGTGGACGCCGTGACTGACATAGGTTGACACGATTCCGATCTTGTCGGTCAGTCCCCGGGCGCGCAGAATCGAAACGGCGGCTTCGGCCATCGGCCCGCTGCCGACCAGATAGTCGATGTCGGGCACCGTATCGAGCACGTCTTCGACCAAAAGCACCTGTTGCTCCATCCCGGTGTCCCCAAAGCGGGTGGCGACGATCTCGGCTGAACTTTCGGCCACGGCCTTCAGGAACCCAGCTTCGACAAACTGCACCCAGCCGGCACCCTTGGGGCCGGGAAACCAGGCCAGACGGACCGGCGCGCTGCCTTTGGGGTGTCGCTTTGCGATCTCGCGGCCAGCGGCCAGCCCCATTTCGCGCCACGAGACGCTGGATTTCGCGGTGACGCCTGCGTCGTCCATGTCGTTCACGGCTGCGATCACAGGCATTTGCCGGGCAATTTCGATGACCGTGGGGGTCAACCCTTCATACGACACGGCCCCAAGGATAAGCGCATCCATCTGGCGTTTGCCGCAGGCCTTGACCTGCTCGATCTGGCGGGAAAGGTTCGGGTAGCCCCCGGCCTCATATAGATCGAACGACACACCCAGCCGCTTGGCTTCTTCGACCATGCCGTAATTGACGCTAAGCCAATAGGCATCTTTCAGGTGCGGATAAATGACGCAAAGGCGCCAAGGCTTCGCGGCGCGGTCAAGCGGCTGATAAACCAACGCTTCGGTTGGGCTGTCATCGTCGAAGGGCACCGTCGGAACCTGCAGGTCCCAAGTTTCGGCGCGCGCGCTTGCGGCCCCCAGCGCCAGCAGACCGGCAAAGAAAAGGTGCCGCAGAAATTGCATGTCTTTGCCCGCGTCTCCTGTATTCTTGTCCCCAGACAAGAAGTAAGGTGCACGGAATATGCAGCACAAGTCCAGCCTTTCACGTGCAAGCTTGGGCCGCATGCTTTTGACGGCCTTTCTGGTCATTGCCGGACTGCCCGCCGTAACCGGCATTCTGGGCTGGTTCGAGTTGCAGAAGGTGGCGCGCAACCAGACAACGGTCGTCATCGAGGCGATCCCGGCGATCACGGAAGTGCGCGGTTTTATCGAGGAAAGCAGCCGCATCGTGGCGGTCGCGCCCGAATTGGCCGCCGTCAGCACCGACGCCGCGCGCCGCGAGCGGGCGGATTATCTTTTTGCTCAGGTCGATGCGCTGACCCGTCGGGTCGCGCGGTATGCTGACATCGGCAACCCGGCGCCCGCAGGCCTTGCGCAAGCCGAAGCCGATGTGCGCAGCAGCATCGAGCGGCTGGACCGGCTGGTCCAGAACCGGATCATCGCGACCGAAGCGCAAGCGGCGCGGCTCTTGGCGGGTCTTGGGGCCACCACCGAACTTCTGGAAATCGCCGATACGCTGGTTGCCAATGCCCAGATGGGAACGGCCGCAGCGATTTCGAACCTCTATGATCTGGAGAGCACTGGCCCAGATACTGAATCGCGCCTCTACTCGCTCGACAAGCTGATCGAGGTCGATCTGTTCCAACAGGGCCTGATGTCCGAAATGCGGTCGCATATTGGCGAGGTGGGGCTCTTGCTGAACCGGATTGTGACGGTTCAGAACCGAGAAGAGATGGCACTGTTGCAGTCCGAGCTAGAGGCCCGGATTGACATCGTCAAACGCCGGATTCTGGCGGTGAAAGACCCGATCCGGGCCGAACGCGCTTTGGCCTTGTTGCAAATGATCCGGCCAAGCTCTGCGCCGCCCCCGGATGCCGAAGACCTGTTCAATCTGACCAGAAGTATCCTTGACCTGAACCTGCTGATCGCGCTTGCGCAAGGCGAAGTTGCCACGGCGGCGGGGCGGCTGGACGGCGAAGCGCAATCCCTGGCGGACCTGATCACCACGCGGGCGGTGCAAGCCGGGGATGGGGCCACCGCCGCCATTCGCGCCACCCAGCAGCTTTACGCCTGGGGGTCGGTCGCGGCCTTGGTGCTGTCATTGGCCGTGGTCTGGTTCTATGTGCGCGGCAACATCACCCGGCGGCTGGAAGCGCTGTCGGGCACGATGGCCCGGCTGGCGCAGGGCGAAGAGGTGAAGCGCATCGTGCCACAAGGCATCGACGAGATCGCCGAGATGGAAGCGGCGGTCGAAGTGTTCCGCTTGCAAGGCATCGAAAACCACGCGCTTTCCGCCGAACGCAACCAAAACCTGGCCGAATTGCAGCGCCACCGGCTGGAGTTGCAATTGCTGGTCGCCGAACAGACCACTCAGTTGCGCGGCGAGGTCAGCGCCCATGCCGAGGCGCGCAAGCGGGCCGAAGCCGCCGACCGCGCCAAGTCCGAATTCCTGGCGATGATGAGTCATGAGATCCGCACCCCGATGAACGGGGTTCTGGGCATGTTGCGCAGCCTAGGTCGCGACGGGTTGACCATGCGCCAACAGCACCAGTTGCGCGCAGCCCATGCCTCGGGCGAAGGTTTGATGACCATCCTCAACGACATTCTGGATTATTCCAAGATCGAAGCCGGGACGGCCACGTTGACCGAAGTCACCTTTTCGCCCGGCAACCTGATGCGCGACATTGCTGTTGTGATGGCGCCGAGTGCCCAGGAAAAAGGGCTTGCGATGCATCTGGACCTGCCTGCCGATCTGCCCGCCGCCGTGATCGGCGACATGGGCAAACTGCGTCAGATATTGTTCAACCTGGTCTCCAATGCCGTCAAGTTCACCGAGCATGGCGAAGTGCGCCTGACGGTTGCGGCCGTCGGGACCGAAGCCCGCCCTGATCTCTGCTTTATCGTCAAGGATACCGGCAAGGGAATTGCCGAATCCGCGCAAGGCCGGGTGTTCGGGGTGTTCGAGCAGGAGGATGCCCAGACGGCACGGCAATATGGCGGCACCGGACTTGGTCTGGCGATCTGCAAGCGCTTTGCTGATGTGATGGGGGCCAGCCTCTTGGTGCAAAGCGCCACAGGTGTGGGGACCACCTTCACCCTGGTTGCAGGGTTTGCTCTTGGCGATGCGGCAGACCTGCCGGCCGACCCCCCAGTTGCAGCCGTTCCGCCGGCTGCCCACAGGTTGCAAGCGCTGGTGGTGGAAGACAATGATATCAACCAGATGGTCATTCAAACCTATCTGGAAGACATGGGCCATTCAGCAAAGGTTGTGGCCACGGCAGAGGCCGCACTTATAGCTCTGAACGATGCCCGTTTCGATGTGATCCTGATGGACGTCAATCTGCCGGGCCTTTCGGGAACCGCCGCGACCCGAACGATCCGAATGAGTGCGGACCCGCGGATTGCCGGGCTGCCGATCATCGGCATCTCTGCCCATGTGCAAGAGGCGGACACTCGCGAAAACCTTGCGGCAGGGATGTCGGCTGTGCTTGCCAAACCGCTATCGCCCGAGGTCTTGCAGGCTGCGCTCTGCGCGCATTTTGCGCAAAGACATGTGCTGTTCGAGCTTGCTCGTGACATCGGGGCCAACCGCGCGGTGGCCCTAGCGCGGCTTTTCCTCGACGGCCTGCCAAAGGGCCTTGCCGCCATTGAGGCTGCGGCAAGCTCTGCAGACCACGCGGCGCTGTCGCGGGCAGCCCACCATCTGAAAGGGGCGGTGGGCAACTTTGACCTGCCTGCCTTGGGGACCCTGCTTGACCGGATCGAGACGCTTGCCGAACAAGGCCCGTCAGACGCCCTTGATGCCGATCTGGATGAATTGCCGGAGGCGCTGGATCAGGCCCGTTCGGCACTTGTTGCAGCACATGACCAGTTGGATGCCAGCCCTAGTCAAGCTGCGCAGTGAAGACATAACCCTCACCATGCGATGTGGTGAAGATGCGCGGGGCCTTGGGGTCGTCGCCCAACTTGGCCCGCAGTCGCTGCACCAGAACGTCGATGGTGCGCGTGTTGGTGCCGTCCTGCCGGTGTGTGATGGCCGCGATCAGCCGGTCGCGGTCCATCACGGTTCCGGGATTGAAAACGAACACCCGCAGCAATTCGTATTCGGCCCGGGTCAGCGCGATCGGCTCTCCGGCGGCGTTGGTGACTTGGCGTGACCCGATATCAAAGGTGAACCCGTTGAAATGCAGCACCCGGCGCGTCAGGGCGCGCATCGCGGCGGTCCGGCGCAACAGGTTCTTCACCCGTGCCAACAACTCGCGCCGGTTGAACGGCTTGCAGACATAATCGTCAGCACCCAGTTCCAGACCCACGATGCGGTCGACATCATCGGTGCGGCCCGACAGCAGGATGATGCCGATCTCGGACCGTGCCCGCTGTTCGCGGGTGATTTCCAGCCCGTCCTTGCCTTGCAGGTTGATGTCGGCAATCAGCAGATCCGCCGTGCCCAAAGACAGGATCTTTTCGGCCTTCTCGGCGCTTTCGCATTCCGAAACCCGGTAGCCAAAAGACTCGAGGTAACCGGCCAATGCGCTGCGGGTCACCGGCTCGTCTTCGACAATCACGATATGCGCGGGTCTTGGCGACATTTGTTCCTCAGCCGGTTCCTTTCCTGCTGTTAACAATTTTTTACAATTAAAGCGAGTCCGTTCACAGCGCAGGTCTGACGCGTTCACAACTGAAGCCTAGCATTGATTCGCAGGGAGGAATTGAACCTCCCGCATAAAGCAGCGCGCAAGCGCCACTCAACAACAGGGAACTCACCATGAAATCTGCCAGAACGATGCTTGCCAGCGCCGCGGCGTTGGCGCTGTTTGCGCCCGTCGCATGGGCCGAAGACTCTTCCGACCCGATCATCATCCCGCTTCACAACTGGTCCAGCCAGATCGTGATGAGCCATGTCGTCGGCGATGTCCTGGCCTCGGCGGGCAACAGCGTCGAATATGTGACGACCGACAGCCAGGCGGTTTACGAATCCGTACGTCTGGGCGATGTGACGATGGAGCTTGAGGTTTGGGAAGGCGCGTTCGGTGCGTCGTTTGACGCAGCAGTTGCCAAGGGTGGCATTCACGCCGCCGGCGCGCACAACGCCGTCACACGGGAAGACTGGTGGTATCCGATGTGGACCAAAGAGGCTTGCCCCGGCTTGCCCGACTGGAAAGCGTTGAACGAATGTGCGGCCTTGTTCAAAACCCCGGAAACCGGTGAAAAAGGCCGCTTCCTTGGCGGTCCGGTGGACTGGCTGAAGCACGACGCCGAAAAGGTCGATTCGCTGGGGATGAACTTCACGGTGGTCAACGCAGGTTCGGCCGCCGCGATCTGGGCAGAGCTTGGGGCTGCAGAAAAGACCAAGACGCCGATCGTGGTGTTCAACTGGACCCCGAACTTTGCCGAAGCCGTCTGGCCCGGCGAATTCGTCGAGTTTCCAAAGTGGGAAGCGGGCTGCAACGAGGATCCGGCGGTCGGCGTGTTCCCGGACAAAATCTATGACTGCGGCAACCCCGCGACAGGCTACATGAAGATCGCCGCCTGGGATGGGATGAAGGATAAATGGCCCGCAGCCTATGCGACCATCACCAAAGTCAGCCTGACCAACGCCCAGATCGCCGAAATGGCCAAGCTGGTGGACATCGACGGGATGGAGCCCGAAGATGCTGCCAAGGCATGGATGGACGCCAATCCCGATGTCTGGAAAGCTTGGCTGAGCTAAGCCTACCAGAACGCAAACTTCGACCCATCCGGCAGGTTGCCGGGTGGGCCAACACGCTGAAAGAACAGGGTCAACTGTGAGCAAAACCGTCATCTCCTGCCGCGGCGTCAGCAAGATCTTCGGGCCGGACCCGGTGGGCCATCTGGCCGCGCTGAAAGCGGACCCGCAGACCCCGACCAGCGGATATGTGCAGGCAGTGCGCGATGTCGACCTCGATGTTCAGCGCGGCGAGATGCTGGTGGTGATGGGCCTGTCCGGCTCGGGCAAGTCGACACTGGTGCGCTGCCTCTCGCGTTTGATCGAGATCACCGGGGGCAGTGTGACGATTGAAGGTCAGGATATTGCCACCCTGTCCGAGGCGGCGCTGATTGACCTGCGCCGACGCAAGATGGGGATGGTCTTTCAAAGCTTTGGCCTGTTGCCACATCGCAGCGTGCTGGACAACGTGGCCTTTCCCTTGGAAATGCGCGGGCAAGATCGCAGCACCCGCTATGCGCGTGCGCGCGCAATGCTGGAATTGGTGGGCCTGAAGGGCCGCGAAGACTATTTCCCGCGCGAACTTTCTGGCGGACAGCAACAACGTGTCGGCATTGCGCGTTCGCTGGTGGTCGAGCCGGACATCTGGTTTCTGGATGAGCCTTTCTCGGCGCTTGACCCTTTGATCCGGCGCGAGATGCAGGATGAATTCCTGCGCTTGAAGGGCCTTTTGAACAAAACCATCATCTTCATCACCCACGATTTCGATGAGGCTTTGCGCCTGGCCGACCGCATCGCCATCATGAAGGACGGCCGGATCGAGCAATGCGACACGCCCGACCAGATCGTGCTGCATCCGGCCACCGATTATGTCGCCCGCTTCACCGCCGAGATCGACCGTGCGCGGGTGGTGCACATTGGCAGCCTCGTGCGTCCGCTGTCGCCACCCGGCGACGGGGATCCGGTAGCGGCAAACCGCACCATTCGCGAACTGGCCCGCCAATTGGTGTCAGATCCCCGCAGCCATTTGCCGGTGGTTGATGCCTCGGGCGCGGTCCTCGGTTCCGTGGTGCGTCAAGAGGCACTGGATGTTCTGCTGGGGGATCGGGTTTGATGGCGCCGTCAAGCCATGGCACCGGCATCGCAAAGCTGCTTCTGGCCTTGGCGCTCTGTCTGGCGTTCGGCAAATTCCTTCTGCCGCAGGGCTTGATCCGTCCGCCAGACTGGCTGGTGCTGCCCTTTGCCGACTGGATCAACGCCGCCTTCTACTTCTTGCAAAACGACCTTGGCCTGATGACGCTGACGCGCGCGTTTTCCGACGTGGTCGAGTGGCTTTTGGATGTCACAGCGAACCTCCTTTACGGCAAGAGCCGCTGGCCCAACATCGGACCCATTCCCTGGATCGTCATTGCCGTCACAGCCTTCATCACAGGCTACGCACTGAAGGGCTGGCGGCTGGCGGCGCTGTCGGGCGGGACATTCGTCTGGATCGCCCTGATGGGTCAATGGAAATGGGCGATGGAGACGCTGTCGGTCACCGTGGTGGCCACACCCTTCTCAGTGCTGCTGGGGTTGGGGATGGGGGTGCTGGCCTGGCGATCGCCAAGGTTTGAGCGGATGTTGAACCCTGTTCTGAACATAGCGCAATCCATGCCGCATTTCGCCTACATGATCCCGGTGGTGGTGTTCATCGGCGTTGGTCCCAAGGCCGGGGCCATCGTGACGATCATCTTTTCAGTTCCGCCGATGATCCGCATGACGCTTCTCGGTTTGAAGAAAGTGCCCGAAGAGGTGATCGAGGCTGGCAAGATGGCAGGTTCGACCCGCTGGCAGCTACTGACCCGAGTGCGCATTCCGACAGCGCGGTCCGAAATTCTGATCGGGGTCAATCAGGTCATCATGCAATGTCTGGCTATGGTGGTGCTGGCCAGTTTCATCGGCATGCCGGGGCTGGGGCAAAAGCTGTTGCAATTGTTGCAATCGCTCAAGATCGGGTTGTCGGTGGAAATCGGCGTGACCATCGTGCTTCTGGCCGTCACTCTGGACCGGCTGTCCAAAGCCTGGGCTTTAAGGTTGCCCGAACATGGCGAACCAAGCGCCCAGTGGCTGCACCGAAACCGTCTGCTGGTGATCTGGCTTGTGCTTTGTGTGGCCGGTTTTGTGCTGGCGCATTTCGTGCCCTATCTCCATGAGGTAGAGCGCAAGCAGGCGCTGTCGGTTGCCGGGCCGATCGATGCGGCGATGGATCAGGTCATTCGGCTGATTGCGCCGGTGACGGCCTGGCTGCGCTGGTTTCTGATCACCTGGGCGCTGATCCCGATGCGCGATGCGTATCTGTGGCTTCCGTTCACCGCAGTTCTTGCGCTTCTGGCGGCTTTGGGCTGGGCCATCGGGGGGCTGCGCTCGGCGCTCGTCTGCGTCGCCTACTTCGGGCTGATCGCCCTTTCGGGCTGGTGGGACCGCGCGATGATCACCGTTTACATGGTCAGCATCTCGGTCGTCATCGCGGCGGTATTCGGTCTGCCTCTTGGCATCTGGGCAGCGCGCAAACCGGCCCGCGCTGAACGGATGCTACTGATCTGCGACACCGCCCAAACCTTCCCAAGCTTCATTTACCTGATCCCCGTCATCATGCTTTTTGGCGTCAATGATGTGGCCGTGGTCGCGGCCGTTGTCGTTTTTGCCGCTGTTCCGATCGTGCGCTACACGATTGAGGGACTGTGCAACGTGCCCCCCGAATTGATCGAGGCCGCCGAGATGAGCGGCGCGACCCGGCGGCAGACCCTTTGGCATGTGCGCCTGCCGATGGCGCTGCCCACCATGCTGGTTGGCGCCAACCAATCGGTGATGTTTGCGCTGTTCATGGTGATCATCGCAGCCTTCATCGGCACGCAAGACCTCGGACAGGAAATGCAGCGCGCCCTGTCAACAACAGATGTTGGCAAGGGATTGGTCTTGGGCTTTGCGGTGGCCTTCATGGGGCTGATGACGGACCATCTGATCACGCGCTGGTCTGAAGACCGCAAACGCGCTTTGGGGGTATGATCGGGCGCGTTTGACTGCTCCGTCAACGCATTCGTTGCCAATCCGGGGCCTTGCACCGTTACAGCAGATGTCCTTCAATCTGAATCAGATTGAGGGACATCTGCTCTAAGTTGATCTTTACACCGTCGCGGCGAACGAAAGTGACCCACTTATTGCCGGGGTCTTTCCCGCTGGGGCAAAACGGACGGTTAAGTCCATGATATACAGCGATATTTTTGGAAATTGGCAGCCCGTAGGGGAGTCGAACCCCTCTTGCCTGGTTGAAAACCAGATGTCCTAACCGATAGACGAACGGGCCACTGTTGGCGGTATTAGGGTGGTTTTATCTGCGCCGCAAGTGCCAAAACGGTTATCGCGACAGCAGATTTTCCCTTGTGCACCCAGAGGGCAGGGCCGACGCTGCGCTGTCGTCATTGGTCGATCTGGCCGCCCATGATCGCGATCGCCTGCTGATAGACTTTGGCCGCGTTCCACTCTTTGATGACGGCAAAATTCGGTTCGCCTTCTTGAAAGCCCTTGCCGGGTTTCCAGCCTTTGCCGCGCAGATAGTTCGCTGTGGTTGCCAGCGCGTCGGGAAGATTGGTCAGATCGACCCGCCCGTCGCCATTGCCATCAACGCCGTATTGCAGGGCATTGCCCGGCAAAAACTGCGTGTGGCCCAGCTCTCCATGTTTGGCGCCGACAGTTTTCTCCGAAATCGCGCCCTGATCCACCAGCTTCAAAGCCCCGATCAGGTGCGGCGTGAAGAAATCATTGCGGCGGCAATCCCAAGCCAAAGTCGCAATGGCTGACACCACATTGGTGTCGCCCATAAAGTTGCCAAACCCGGTTTCCATACCATGAATGGCGATCAACACTCCGGCTGACACGCCATATTGTGCCTCAAGCCCAGCATAGAGATCGGCGTCCTTGGCTTTGCGCGCGCGCCCCTGCGACACGATCACATCAGCCCCACGCACCGACATGAACTTCGACAGCGTGTATTTGAAGCTTTTCTGATTGCGGTCAGCCGAGATCGTGGCTTTGGAATAGCTTGCCCCCAACAGCGCCGCGCGGCCTTTTTCGCCGACACCCTGCGCCTTTGCGGTCGTTGCCATATCGGTCTTCCACTGGTCAAACCCGGATGAGGTATCGCCACAGGGAGCAGCACTTGCAGGTAAGGCAAAGCCCAAGGCCAGTGCCGCCAGCATGGAACGGATCATTGCAGGTTTCATCAACACGGGCGGCACCTCGTCATATCGATTTGCGCCAGTTTAGCCGGGAACAAGCGCCGCGCAAGGGCAGATGCCATGGCACTGATCGGGCAAGAAGCGGCTGGGCAGGAAATTTGCCTTGCCTTGCGGCAACTGCGGCCCATCACGCCCGCTCAAAACCAAAAAAACCCGACGAAGCGGGATTCTTGTAAGTAGCTGACCCCTAAGGGAAATTTGGCTCCGGCGGTAGGGATCGACAAAAAAATTAAATCAATAATAGTCAAATACTTAACGAATTTCTGAGCGCTGCTGTGTACCGTAATTTCACGATTTTGTGTACCGAGAATGCCTTTCACAAGTTGTGATTGCGTACACCTTCACCCCAAAAATCGGCCCGATACGTCGAAATTTTTCTTTTGGCTATGTGGTGGGTAACCATAGGGAAACGAAATCTACCTACAGGATTCCAAGGGTCCCAACGTCTAGCCTAGCCACACCATAGGCCCACACAGGCCATAGGAGAGCCGTACAGCGCTATAGTGTATTTCATCTACCTAGTATGCTTGTAACTACAGAAGGCCATCAGAGGCCATTCCACAGCCCTAGACGATATACTGACTGTCTAGACACACCAAGCTGTCTTGCAATCTCAGATGCTCCTAGGCCCTTAGCCACCAGCTCCTGTACGGCATCGACAGAGATAGTGGCCCTACGGCCTCTGTAGGTACGTTGCTCCTTGGGCAACTGGGCGTCCTTCTGTTTCACGATAGCTATGCCCTCAGCTTGACGGGTAAGCATCGTCTTACGCTCCCATGTCGCGAAGGCACCCAGCATCGTAAGCATCAACTCATTCCTAGCATCATCCTGTCCGCCAAACTGAAGGTTGTCTGACACAAACTCCAGACGACAGCCCTTGCCCGTGATGATGGCTACAAGCTCCAACAAGTCCTTGGTGCTACGGGCAAGCCTGTCGATTGAGTACACCTTCACAGTGTCACCAGCCCTGATGTAATCGAGCATAGCCTGTAGCTGAGGGCGCTGCATATTCTTGCCAGAAGCTTTGTCGGTGAAGGTACGTTCAACCAACCCCAGGTCCTGACGTTCTGTGCTTTGGTCTGCAGTAGAGACGCGGGTGTATCCGATATTTGACATGATGATTCCGTGCCTTATGGGTGTGTAACTCAAATCTAGCCGTACTATAGATGAAATACAACCCACCTGTTACGGTTTTTGGGGCCTATTTTGGGTGTTTTCCTCACCTTGTATTAGCATGCTCATACAGAACGGCTCAACCACTGTCAGAGTGCTGGACTTGACATGATGGCTGTCGCATGGCCCACATCTGCTATGTGAAAATGGAGTAAGCTGAGATGGCTGAATGCAAAGAATGCGGAGCGAAACTTGGCTTTCTAAGCCGCTCCGAGGGCCTTTGCCTTGATTGTGCAGCGGCAGAATACAAGGCTGGTGAGGGCGCGCGCCTTGAAGCAACTAGGTTAGCTGCGCTCCAGCAAACACAGGAAGCTACCCAAAACAGAGAGGCTGCTGTATCGGCAGTTTTGCTGACGACAGAAACGGCCCCTAACCTCAAGATCATAAAGCGCATCGAAATAGTCACGGCTGAAGTTGCTTATGGCATGAACATCTTCAAGGACCTATTTGCGGGCGTCCGTGACATCGTCGGAGGCCGATCAGAAGCTGTCCAAACGACCATGCGGGATGCGCGGCGAACTGCCCTGTATGAATTGAAAAAGGAAGCCCATTCGGTTGGCACGAATGCCGTTGTAGGTGTTGATCTGGATTATGTTGACCTGTCAGGCTCAAGCAAGATGGTCATGCTGGTGGCATCCGGTACGGCTGTGATCATCGAGGACCAGGGCCAGTAGTGGGAATGGCTACATCTTCCCACCCCCAACGAAAATCTTGACAAAATCACTTTTTGCCCTATGTAACGTTCATACCGCTTTCGAGACCTGTGCGCGCCACAGCCAAGTCTGTTCTGCGGCGACCTAAACAAACGAGCCAGCCTAGGGAAACCTGCGCTGGTTTTTTCACATCCAAAACCCAGTCTGTCTGCCCACATGAAGCGTGGCGATCCTCTTGAGGAAACAGGTGGGCTTTTCATAAAGGTAACAACGATGAATGATTGCTCCAATCATGAGGCTATGCGCGCAGCCTTGCGTCCTCGAACCAAAGTGACCCTTGAGTATGGGGAACTGAAGATGGCCCAGACCTTCGTCAGGCGGCAGTGGGAACCCGCTGATGAAAACACGAGGGTTGTCAACGGCAGAGTAAAAATGAGCCAAAGGGCATCGCAAAATGTTGCCACTTTGGGGTTAGCGAGATTGCCGCGTAAGCGAGCGCCAGCATCCGGGCGACCGCGCTTGTCGCAGAGCTGGCGGTTGCCCGGATGCTTTGGCCCTTG